>NZ_JBDMGT010000014.1:0-50464 GCF_039752775.1 Collinsella aerofaciens
GGCCTGGCGTTAGCATGTCGCGATTCAATCTCGAAAACAGCATTGCCCAGTTGACAAAACTATAGGAACACCCCCCGCGCAGAAACGCAAGGCAGGACATCGCTATATGCTTAAAAGTGTAGCAATTTAAACGACCCGCCATTCCGCGTCAGGTTGCCACTCGGTCGTCAAATCGAACCACTCGCGCCATCAAAGGGGCTCGGCAGGATAAAACCGTCGGCAATCTTTATCCCCACAGCCCCACAAGGCAGCTAATTTGGAACGGGGCTTTTTGACTACTTGGGCATTCAGATCGGCATGTAGTCAAAATAGCCGTCCCAAGTAGACTGGTCTGACGCTGCGCCACGAAAAGGGTCTATCTGCTACGTTTAGACCGCATGGGTCGACCATAGCCGACTTTTTCGGAAATCGGCAAGCTCTCTACCTGCGGTTTTAATTTCACAAAATCCGGGATGGTCGAGGTAGCTCGGTCAAACGTAGTAGATGGCCGCATTTCGTGGCAAACGGTCCGACCCAAGGCCCAAGGCGACCAGCCTCGGATGACCATTCACGAAGTTGCGGTGGAATACGGACTGAATTGGCGCCTTAAAGGCAAAAACACTCCGTATTTCACCGCAACTTATCGAGGGGATGGGTTTTAGAGGCGGGCGAGGTCGTAGGCTTGGGCAGCTGCCTCGCCGGCGCAGATGAGGTTGGTTGTGGCTTCCTGTGGATCGATTGCCCGCTCCAGGTCCATGGGCTTGCGGCAGATCGGAAGCGCCAAGTCAATACCCTGCTCATACACCGCATCCAGGCTGACGGCACGACCGCCCACGACGGCGACCACCGGCTTGCCATATCGCTTCGCGCGGCGGGCCACGCCCACCGGTGCCTTACCGGCGGCGGACTGCTCATCCATATTGCCCTCGCCCGTTATGACCAGGTCGACATCGCGCACGCGCTCGTCAAATCCCACGAGATCGAGCACCGTCTCCACGCCCGAACACAGCTCCGCGCCAAGCGCCAACAGCGCGGCACCCAGGCCGCCGGCGGCACCGGCACCGGGCACGCCGAGCACCGAGCCAAACGTCCGCGCACCCTCGGGCACGCGCAGTAACCCCTGAGCCCGTGCCTCGGCAATCGCCGCATCGAGCAGGCGACCGTAGTCGACCATCCAGCTGTCGCACCTGCTCAGCGCCTCGGCATCATCCGTCGGCAGGCCCTTCTGCCCACCGAACACCGCTAGGGCGCCTCGGCGTCCCACAAGCGGATTCTCGACATCGGAAAGCACCACGACACGAGCATCATCCAAAGCCTGCAGAGCTGGCGCCAAATCAACGCTCGCCACCTGCTCAAGGCCGGCAAGACCGGGGGCGACATCGCATCCCTGATCATCGACCACACGCGCGCCCAGCGCCTGCAGCATGCCGGCGCCACCGTCGTTGGTGGCACTGCCGCCCAGACCAATGTAGAGTGTCTTTGCGCCCATGCGAACCGCGCGAAGCATGAGCTCGCCCACGCCATAGGTTGTAGCAGCCAGCGCCGACGACTCCGCGCAAGGCGAGTACCCAATGCCGGCCGCCTCGGCCATCTCGATGACCGCGGACTCGCGCTCGACATCAACCAGCATCCGGGCAGCCACGCGGTCGTCCAAGGGGCCTGCCACCTCGCAGGTCACAATCTCACCGCCGCACGCGGCAACGGCATCGAGCGTCCCCTCACC
This sequence comes from Collinsella aerofaciens, assembly GCF_039752775.1. Lineage (GTDB taxonomy): Bacteria > Actinomycetota > Coriobacteriia > Coriobacteriales > Coriobacteriaceae > Collinsella > Collinsella aerofaciens_R. The sequence continues at coordinate 1,703 of NZ_JBDMGT010000014.1, forward strand.
GCCATCCGCCAGCGGCAACGCGGCCACCTGGGCATCGGACCACACACGGCGAACGCCTTCGGCAACCGCCGCCTCCGCCTGCGCACTCGAAACGCTGCCCTTAAAGGAATCAATCGCCAACAGCACACGGCGGGGCCGGCGGCACGCGGGTCCAAAATCGACCGCCTCAACGGCAGTATCTTCGGCACACGCGAGCGCCTCGGCATGAGCGACATGCGCCTCAAGATCGGCCCCACAACCGCAGCCAGCACCATCGATGCCACGCAGCCCACTAAAATAGCTGCTCAACACCCCACGACACTCATCCGCCAGCACGCCGGCATGTACGTTAAACCGATGGTTCAGGCGCGAATCGGCATTCAGGTCATACAGCGAACCCAGCGCGCCCGCCTTGGCATCAGCCGCGCCATACACGCAGCGCCCCACGCGCGCGTTGACCATAAGCCCCGCACACATGCAGCAAGGCTCGAGCGTTACATAGACCGTGCAATCGGAAAGGCGCCAGCGACCGAGCGACCGAGCGGCAGCGTACAAGGCCGCGAACTCGGCATGAGCCGAAGGATCCTGGTCGAGCTCGCGGCGATTATGCGCCCGCGCGACAATCTCACCCGCGCGCACTACCACGGCACCAATCGGTACCTCGCCCACCGCAGCGGCGGCGCGAGCCTCCGCCAGCGCCTCGCGCATGAACTTCTCGTCGATTTCGGTGATCGTCATCGTTCGCCTTCCCTGTTGCAGATTCAAAACGATGCTATCATTACGACTCACGGAGAGATGGCAGAGCGGTTGAATGCGGCGGTCTTGAAAACCGTTGAGCGCGAGAGCGTTCCGGGGGTTCGAATCCCCCTCTCTCCGCCACTTTTAGTGATTCACCGGCGTCATGGTTCGCTCAAACAGCGCATCGACCACGTCGGCTATCTCAGGTCGACGCTCCAGATCGTGGCCCGATTCCCACCATATCGTGAAAAGTCGAATAATACCGCCGGCGACAAACTCAGACGTCGTCTCGAGTGACACGGGGGCCAGGGCATCCTCGGCGAGCACGTTCATCACACGCTCGCGGATGGAGCGGGCAATGCGGTCGCAAATGACGTTGGTCAACATGCCCGACATGCTGCTTGCCAAAATGTTATCCATGAGCTGCTCGTGCGCCAGAATCAAATCCATGGCATCGTCCAAAATCGCGTGCCGAAGCGCGCGCACGTCCTCGGCAGACACCGCGCCGGCCTCATCGGGCTGTTTTTGCGGCAAGCCCGACATAAGCTCATCGATATAAAAGGCAAAGTAATCGTTCTTGTCGCGAAAGTGCTTGTAGAACGTCGTGCGGCGAATCATGGCGCGGTCGCACAGCATGGCAACCGTCAGGTCCTCAAAACGATGCTCCTCGAGAAGCTCGGTGAAGGCATCGAACAGGGCGCGGTAGGTTTTCTTAATGCGAAGGTCCACTGGTATCGCCATCCTCAGGGCAAAGACAACACTCGTCAATCTGTCGCATATCTTACACCTGTACCTCGCGCGCTTTGCCCCGGTGCCGACCCCGCCGAAAACACAACGCTTACCGGAAAGTTCGGCACGGCAAAACGTTGCGGGTATACTAGTAGCGTTATACCAACGGCAGCTGGCGCATGCCGCCGCGGCCATTCGAAACGGAGACATCATGATTACCGTCATCATCGGCATCGTTGTTGTCATTGTGATTGTCTGCGCCATCGCCGGCATCTACAACAACATGGTCACCAAGCGTAACCGCATCGATAACGCCTGGCAGAACATCGACACGCAGCTGCAGCGTCGCAACGACCTGATTCCCAACCTGGTCGAGACCGTCAAGGGCTACGCCAAGCACGAGCAGGAGACGCTCTCCGCCGTGATCAGCGCGCGTAACACCGCCGTCAAGGCCACCACGCCCGAGGCCAAGATGGAAGCCGACAACGTGCTGACCGGTGCACTGCGTCAGCTCTTCGCCGTAGCCGAGGCCTATCCCGATCTTAAGGCAAACACCAACTTTACGCAGCTGCAGGCATCGCTCGAGGATACCGAGAACAAGATTAGCTACGCACGCCAGAGCTACAACGATTGCGTGCTCAGCTACAACAACGCCATTCAGACGTTCCCGGCTGTCATCTTTGCCGGCATCTTCCAGTTTAAGGAGCGCCAAGGCTTCGAGGCCGCCGAAGCAGCCCGCCAGGCCCCGACCGTCAAGTTCTAGTAGTTTGACAGCGCATCCTTAATCGGCCAAATGCATAAACCGCCCCGTCGAATGCATACTTCGACGGGGCGGTTTCCTTTTTCGCGAAGGTCCCCCTCTAAGCGCCGTGCATTTTCAGGAGTATTCAACATAACCAAGAGCTTCGGGCGCCACGATAAATGCCAAAGACCGCGAATATCCCTGCAAATCAAACGCTGCCAGCCCATAACCCCGCCCATCATTCGTAGAAAACATCGAGAAATCCCGATTTTTTGCCCGAGGTCGGTATGCAGGGGCCTTCGATTGCAGAATACTCGCAAAAATGCACGTCGCCACCACCCCCACATGGCGCGAACCAAAACAAAAGCGCGGCCTTCCTTTCCGGCGCACTCCGCGGGACGAAAAAACCTCCGCCGCACGAAGTGCGCAGCGGAGGTTCTTTCATGTCCGAGGACGCGCCGGAAAGGAAGGTCGCCCTCGGGCCGGACAGCTAAGACAGCTTACGCGACGGTGTAAACCCAGTTGTGCTTATCCTCAACAGCACCAGACTGGATACCAGTCAGGGTCTCGCGGAGCTTCTTCATCACAGGACCGATCTCGGTGTAGCCAGCCGGGAAGGTCACGGTCTCGTCGGCGCCGTAAACCTTGTTGTCGATCTCGCCAACCGGGGAGATGACGGCAGCGGTGCCGCACAGGCCGCACTCGACAAAGGTACCGGCCTTGACCTCGGCCCACTCGACGGGACGTTGGTCAACGGTCATGCCCAGGTCCTGAGCAACCTGAACGAGCGAACGACGGGTGATAGAGGGCAGGATGGAGTCGGTGTGCGACTGAGGAACGACGAGGGTGCCGTCCTCCTTCACGAACAGGACGTTGGCGCCACCGGTCTCCTCGACATAGGTACGGGACTCGGAGTCAAGATACAGGTTCTCGGCATAGCCCTCGCGATGGGCCTCCATCGTGGGCTTAAGGGACATGGCGTAGTTCAGGCCGGCCTTGATGTTGCCGGTGCCGTGCGGTGCGGCACGGTCATACTCGGAAACGCGCAGCTTGACGGGCTTGAGGCCACCCTTAAAGTACGGACCGACCGGGGTCACGAGAATGCGGAACGTGTACTCAGGAGCGGGAGCCACGCCGATCACGTCACCGGAGCCGATCATAAACGGACGCACGTACAGGGTCGCACCGGAGCCGAAGGGCGGAACCCACGCGGCGTTGGCAGAAACGACCTGCTTGACGGCCTCAACGAACTTGTCCTTGGGGAACGGGGGCATCTCGAGGCGCTGGGCAGAGTTGTACATGCGCTCGGCGTTCATGTCGGGGCGGAAGCAGACGATGCTGCCGTCCTCGGCGGTGTAGGCCTTCAGGCCCTCAAAGACCTCCTGACAGTAATGGAAGATGCCACCGCACTCGGAGACATGCAGGGTGTGGTCGGTGGTCAGGCCGCCCTCGTCCCACTCGCCATCCTTCCAATGAGCCTCGTAGCTGTAATCGGTCTTCATGTAGCCAAAGCCGAGGCTACCCCAATCGATATCCTTCTTCTCGACAGTCATATGTCGCTCCTTACATACACAGTTGCATACTCGCGAACCCGCACGCAAGGACCGAGGCCGACCGCGTCGCAACGTCGCACGCCCGGAGCGTAGAGCCGGACGGGACACGCGAGCAGCATCAAAGCCGATGGCACGTCGATTCGCATGCACGAGATTGTACTCCCCGCACGCGTCTGATAAAACGCTTTTCTTTAACTAAGTAAAGTATTTTCATTTGACCGAAGCAAAAAGGCCCGCCACCGTAAGCGGTGACGGGCCTCAACTGTACGGTCTGCGCGCTGGCTCGAGCTAGGCGTTCTATTTACCCAGCTTGGCCTTAACCAGACCGACCACGGTCGGGATGATCGACACGGCAACGATGCCGATAATCAGCAGCTCAAAGTGCTCCTGCACAAAGGGAATGCCGCCAAAGAAGTAGCCCAGCAGCGTAAAGACCGTCGACCAGGTAATGCCGCCCAGCACGTTAAAGACGACAAAGTTGCGCCAGTGCATGCCGCCCATGCCAGCGATAAAGGGCACAAAGGTGCGGATAAACGGGAAGAAGCGACCCAGGAAGATGGCCAGGTGACCCCACTTGTCCAAGAAGTCCTCGGACTTTTTGATGCGCTCGGGCGTCATGGCCTTGACCTTGCCCGAAGCGATGATCTTGCGGCCAAAGAAGTGACCGATCATAAAGTTGCACTGATCGCCCAAAATGGCAGCGGCCCATGCGGTGGCCAGAAGCGCCACGATGTTAAAGCCGCCGTTGTGGGCAAAGAAACCCGAGGCGAACAGCAGCGAATCACCGGGAAGGAACGGGAAGAACACCACGCCCGTCTCGATAAAGATGATCAGGAATACGCAGCCGTAGGCCATAAGCGGGCCGGCGGCGATCCAGCTGGCGATCGCGGTGCGCGGGTCCTTAAGCAGCTCGGCAATAAAATTGATGAAACCCATGAAGTAAAACCTCTCAGTTGTGGGCGCGGATACGTCCAAGTTGACCAGTATACGGTTGCGGTGCCCCCTCGTGCGCAACCCCACAAAAGCATGACTCCATTACCAGCAAGTTTGCATAACTGACACTTGTAGCGCAAAGCCGCCAAGATTGTCCTTTTTAATCCCTAGCGAATCGCTATACTTTATTGAATCGCATTGCCATGGCGCTAAGGGAGGGCGGCCGGTGAGCTTTATCAATACCATTCGCGAGGACATCAAGACCGTCCAGGCGCAGGACCCCGCCGCGCAAAACGGTCTGGTCATCTTCCTTTCCTATCCTGGCCTGCACGCCAAGTGGAACCACGTGCCCGAGCACTGGCTGTGGGAGCACGGTCATCGCTCGCTCGCCCGCGTGCTCTCGCAAATCACCCGCCACATCACCGGCGTCGAGATTCACCCTGCCGCGCAGATTGGCAAGCACTTCTTTATCGACCACGCCATGGGCGTCGTCATCGGCGAGACCACCATTGTGGGCGACAACTGTGTGCTCTACCAGGGCGTCACGCTCGGCGGCACCGGCAACGAGACCGGCAAGCGTCACCCCACCCTGGGCAACAATGTCACGGTGGGCACGGGCGCCAAGGTGCTCGGCAACATCCGCATCGGCAACAACGTCAAGATCGGCGGCAACTCGGTCGTCGTTAAGGACGTGCCCGACAACTGCACCGTCGTGGGCGTGCCGGGACGCATCATCAAGCGCAACGGCTGCCGCGTGTTCGAGGAGAGTTTCGACGCCAAGCAGCATCGCGAGTACATGCCCGATGACGCCGCCGAGCAGAGTGCCCTCAACCGCCAGGGCATCACCGAGAATGCCCGCCGCGTCAAAGAACTCGAGCGAGAGGTGGCCGAGCTCAAAACCCTCGTCGCCAAGCTCATGGACGAACGTTAGGAACGCAAGCGGCACAAAACGACATCGGCACCGACGCAAAAGGCGCGCCAGGGAATCAATCCCCGGCGCGCCATTCCTTTTGATGTGACAAAGGGACTGTCCCTTTGTCACATTATGCGAACTGACTCAGATAGAGGTCGGCATAAGCGCCCTCGGCTGCGAGCAGCTCCTTATGCGTGCCCTGCTCGATAATGTTGCCGTGGTCCATGACCAAGATCAGGTCGGCGTCCACGATCGTCGACAGGCGATGCGCGATCACAAAGCTCGTGCGCCCGCGCATAAGCGCGTCCATGGCACGGCCGATGGCAAGCTCGGTACGCGTGTCCACGCTTGAGGTCGCCTCGTCCAGGATGAGAATCGCCGGGTTGTTGAGCAGCACGCGTGCGATGGTCAGCAGCTGACGCTGGCCCTGGCTGATGCTTTCGGCATCGTTGGCCACGCGCGTGTCGTAGCCCTGCGGCATGGTGCGCACAAAGAAGTCGACCTGCGCGGCACGAGCGGCGGCCACGATCTCGTCGCGCGTCGCCTCGGGACAGCCGTAGGCGATGTTTTCGGCAATCGTGCCATCGAACAGCCAGGCGTCTTGCAGCACCATGCCAAACTGCTGACGTAGCTCGCCGCGATCCATGCGGCTCGTATCCACGCCGTCGAGCGTAATACGCCCGCCGTCAATCTCGTAGAAGCGCATGAGCAGGTTGATGAGCGTCGTCTTGCCTGCGCCCGTGGTTCCCACCACGGCAATCTTCTGGCCCGGCTCGGCGGTAAACGACACGTCGCGCATAAGCGGCTTGTCGGGCGAATAACCAAAGCGCACGTGCTCAAAGGAGACGCGGCCCTCCACGCGACCCGGCAGCTTGGCGGCCTTGTCCGGCAGCGGATCGGCCTCCATCTCGGGCTCATCGAGCAGGTCGAACACGCGCTCCGCACTCGCCAACGCGCTCTGCAGCGAGTTGAAGGTAAACGACAGCTGCGTCATGGGTTCGGACGCCTCGTAGATAAACTGGAAGAACGCCTGGAACACGCCGACGGTCATGTGACCGGCAACCAGCATGCTGCAGCCCACCAGCGCAATAACGATCTGCGCCAAACGGCCGATAAAGCGCACCGCGGGGCCGACAGCATTGATCATAAAGTCGGCCTTGGTGCTCACACGAGCCAGTTCCTTCGAAGCCTCGTGCACCTCAGCGGAGCTCTGACGTTCGCGGTTAAACGCGCGGATCACCAGACGGCCCGAATAGCCTTCCTCGACCGCACTCGTAATCTTGGACACCCACTCCTGGCGCTCGCCCGTCACATCGTGTGTGCGGCGCGAGACGACCTTCGTCACCAGCAGCGACAGTGCCGTAAAGAACAGAAAGACGAGCGTAAGCTGCACGCTGAACACGAACATCACGCTCACAGCACCAACAACCGTGCCGATCGACACGAGCAGCTGCAGCAATCCGCGCTGCATGCTCTCGGACATCTTGTCCAGGTCGTTGGTCGCGCGGCTGACGACCTCGCCGGGACGATGCGCGTCAAAATAGGCGAGCGGCAGACGGTTGAGCTTTTGCGCGATGCGGTTGCGCAGGCGTAGATTGAGGCGTTCGGCCACGCTCGACATCAAAAAGCTCTGGAGCGCGTAGAACGAAGCGGCGGCCGTCCAAATCAAAAAGTAGATGAAGATAGTCCTGCCACAGTTCTCCCAGGTGATGCTGAAGGTGGCGTTGTTGACAAACGCTACCTGAATGTGGCCCCACAGCTCATCGATCACGCGGGCGCTATATGCCGGCGCGGCAGTGTTAAAGATGACATAGAACACAATGCTCGCGAACACGATATAGAAGCGCCAATGGTCGCCGGCAGCCTCACTCCACAGGCGGCGCACCGTCGCCCAGGTATCCCGAGGCGTCTCGTCCTCGTCTTCGTCGTCCACGTCGCGCATACGCTCTGCCTCGGCGCGGGCGCGCTCGTCCTCGGCACGTTCGTTTTCCTCGTAGAGCGCTTGGCGGCGAGCCTCGCGCTCGGCTGCAGCCTTGGCGGCGTCATCCAGCTCGGTCGACGCGGCAGCCGTTTCCTCGACCAGTCCCGCGGCAGCGGCGTCATCAACGCCGCCCTGCTTCTTGAGCTCCTCGGTCACGCTACTCACCTCCCTTCATCTGCGATTCCGCGATGGCGCGGTACACCTCGCAGGTTTCCATAAGCTCGCCATGCGTGCCCAGACCCACAACCTCGCCATCCTTGAGCACCACGATCTGGTCGGCATGCAGAATGGTCGAGATACGCTGCGCAATGATGAGCACCGCGGCATCGCGCGTTTCGTCCTGCAGCGCATGGCGCAGGGCCGCATCGGTCTTGAAGTCCAGGGCCGAAAAGCTATCGTCGAAGATATACAGATCGGCATGCTTCATGAGCGCACGGGCGATTGCCAGACGCTGGCGCTGACCACCCGAGAAGTTCGTACCGCCCTGGGCAACCGGGGTATCGAGCCCCTGCGGTTGGTCGAGTACAAAGGTGCTCTGGGCAACCTCAAGCGCGTGAAGCATGTCGCCCTCGGTCGCGCCTTCGTTACCAAAGCGAAGGTTGCTCGCCACCGTGCCCGAGAACAGCCATGCCTTCTGCGGCACATAGGCAATGCGCCCGCGGATTTCGTCTTGCGTAAGCTCGCGCAGGTCCACACCATTCAGGCGAATGGAGCCCTTGGTGGCATCGTGGAAGCGCAGCAGAAGCTTTGCCACCGTCGATTTGCCCGAGCCTGTCGAGCCAACGATCGCAGTCGTCTGACCGCGACGGCAGGCAAAGCTCAGGTCGCACAGGGTGTCCTCGTCGGCATCGTCAAAGCGAAACGACATGTGGTCGAACACGGCCACCGCATCGGCTTCGTCTTGGGGCTCGCGCGCCCCGCCATCCAGCGTGTGCTCGCCATCGACGATGCTCGGCTCAATCTCCAACACCTGCTGCGCACGGTTCAGGCACGCGGCAGCACGCGGAAGCGTCAGCACCACCATCTGGGCCATCATCACAAAGAACAGGATCAGAATTGCATACTCCAGCACCGCCGAGATACTCGCAATCTGCATGGCGTGGGCGCCTACGCGGTTGCCGCCCACCCACAGCACCGCCACCTCGGCGATGTTCATCAAAAAGAAGCTTGAGCTGTCGAGGCCCACAAACAGGTGGTTGACTTTGATGGCGTTGGCGGCGTATTCGCTAAACACCTCGTCCAGACGCCGTTCCTCGTGGCGCTCCTTGTTAAACGCACGGATGACGCGCACGCCCACAATATTCTCGCGCAGCACCACGTTCATGCGGTCGATAAAGCCCTGTAGGCGCATAAAAATCGGCGCCGCGTTGGCAACCGTAAAGACCGCCGCCACCAGCACAATCGCAACGACTACGCCCAGAAGCGTGCCCATGGCGGGATCGATAAACCAGGCGAAGATGATGCCCGCCACAGCCAAAAACGGCACGGGCAGCACCAGCTGAATCGTCTGCAGAATCGCCTGCTGAATCACGTTGATGTCGTTGAGCGAGCGCGTGATCATCGATCCGGTGCCAAAGCGCTCAAAATCGCTGGCCGCGAGCTCGAGCGATTTGTCGTACACGGCATTGCGGATATCGCAAGCCACGTTGGCGGCCAGGCGCGCCGAAAGATAGCAGCCCAGCACCGTGCCGCCGCTAGCCATGCTGGTCGCGATAAACATGTATAGGCCGTTGCGTAAAATGTAGTCGACATCGCCCGTGGTAATACCGGTGTTGACCATGTTCGCCAGCATCGTGGGAACCAACAGCGTACCGACGTTATCCACCAGCAGCACCAGCAGCGTCACTGCGACAAGCCCTCGATATGGCTTTAGAAACCTCATTAACAGTCGCACGACTCCCCCTCACCTTGATTCTCGGCTTGGTTCTCGGCAGCGATATGCTGCTTAAAGGCATCGCACTCATCGCCGAGCACCTGAGAGAATTTGCCAATCAAGCGCATAATCTCGCGCTGCTCACATGGCTCAAGCGCGCCAAAGGCTCGCTGCTCGGCCTTGAGTGCCGGCAGCGCATAACGCTCGGCAAATCGCCTGCCCTCTTCGGTCAGGCTCACAACCTTGTTCTTACGACTGCCTTCGGCAAACTCCAACGTTGCGAAGCCCCGCGCCGTCAAGGCTTTAATTGCCGAGTTGATGGTCTGCTTGCTGTAGAACCATTCGCTTGTCAGACGGCTTACGGCAATACTGCCGCCCGCCGTGCTGGTGTCGACGAGCATCCAATAGGCGCAGTCCGAAAGGCCGCAGGCGCGCGAGAACTCCGAATAGATATGGTCGAGTCCATTGAGCAACCGATCAAAGTCGACCAGCGTAACCGCACTATTCATCTATCCCACCATTCAATTGTCCGATTTTTGACCAATTATGTGTCTCTAGATTAGTCCGAGTTTTGACTATCGTCAACAGGCTCTCCGCAAATACGTGCACTTTTATGGCCCATCGGCAGAAAAAGACCGCCGGCGCGGGGGCGGCGCCAGCGGTCACGTGAAAATCGGGTTTTATTGCCTGTTAAGCGGCGACAGCCTCGTAGACCGTAGCGCCCGAGAAGCTGTCATGCAGGCTCTTGCCGGCAATCCACGGCAGCTCGACGACCTCGCAGACCGTGTTGACCAGCTCGGAGCAGTCAGTAAAGTGGCCCTTGTCGTTGAGGGCCTCGCAATCCTGAACACGCCAATAGCCATCGGTGTGCGTGATGTAGTACTCGTGATCGTTGATCGACACGAAAGCGCGCGTCTTGGAACGCAGCAGCTTCAGAAATCCTTCGAAATCGGTCTCGACGACATCTCCAGCCTGGAACATGATGTTACCTCCTGGCCCGGCGCCACCACGGCGCATTGATAAACGTTGGTACTCCTTTAGTAAAACCTTTATCAGAGGTTATGCGTTCGTCATTTAGGCAAGTGGTAAAAAACCGCAGGGTAGACGGGATAAAACGTTTAACCATCCCATTTGTTTGTCACATTCTGAAGGTACTTTTATGCAAACCTACTTTCCCAATTGGAATCTATCCTTTTGGCCGGGCAATTGACCGTCTATCGTTTAAGCCCGACGGGTATGAACGGGGCATCTGCAACGCCACCGCAAGGAGACACCATGGAGACTATCGAAGCACTCATTCACCGCCGCAGCTGCCGCAAATACAGCGATCGTCCCGTCGAGGCCGAAAAGCTTGCACGTATTATCGAAGCCGGCCAATATGCACCGAGCGGCATGGGCCGCCAGCCGGTGACGTTTGTCGCCGTCACCGACCCCGCGACCGTCGAGCGTCTCTCACAGCTCAACGCCCAGGTCATGGGCAGCAACAGCGACCCCTTCTATGGCGCCAAGACCGTTGTGGTGGTGCTGGTTGACCGCAGCGTGCCCACACACCTGGAAGACGGCTCGCTCGCCATGGGCAACCTGCTCAATGCTGCCTATGCGCTGGGTGTCGATTCGTGCTGGATTCACCGCGCGCATGAGGTCTTTGACTCGCCCGAGGGTCTGGAGCTGCTGGCCAGCTGGGGCCTGCCCGCCGACGGCAGCCTGCGCGGTGTCGGTAACTGCATTCTGGGCTATGCCGAGGATACGCTTCCCGAGCCCAAACCCCGCCGCGACAACATCATCTACGTAAGGTAACCCGGGAGCGTCAGCGGGGGTGGCTAATTTGGGACAGGGCTATTTTAGCTACCCCGCTCGCAACTTATATTGACGTCGCCGTTGTCGTCGTTTCGTTCGTGTGAGTCGTTTCGGCGTCGTCGCCTTGCTTGTCTTCGTCCTTTTGAGCATCTGCGATGGTGGAGGCCGCCGCGACGATGCCGCGCTGGGGCGCGACGCCCGTCTGGGCCTGAGCGCCCTCGACAACTTCTGTACCTACATGCGCGAGCTCGGGCGATTTAAACATTGCGTCCAAGTTGGCGCCACCGCCGGCATATCCGAGCGCAGCGAGCGCGATGACGATCACTGCAACGGCGGCCACGATCGGCACGTAGCGATGCCAGCCGGCGGGATTGAGCCCACTGCGGCGAGCCGCCCCGCGGCTGATGTAACCAAGCGTGCCGTCGTGCTTGAGCTTTGAGCCCACCACGCGTTTGCGGCCCCGCAGCGAGGACTCTGCCTGCATTGCCAAGCGGGCGCTTGCCGAAGGATAGCCGTATTTAGTGCGCTTGAACGAGCCATCAAACCCCGAGGCGTGTTTGCCCCACGTCACCGATGTCGTGCGTCGGTTGACCGGCGCGGCGCTCCGCCTTCTGCGGCTCGGTTTTGAAGTCTCAGCCATATGCCCTCGCACGCCGTAACCAAATCGAAACAATAACGCTTTGGACTGTAGCACACGCGTCGCGCGCGGTCACGGGCGCCTCGCTCAACGGTCATCGTCCTTCAGCAAGCGCCACAGCGTTGTACGGCTTATGCCCAGCACCTCCGCCGCACGGGTTCGGTTGCCGTGGAGATGGTCTACAACCAGATGCGCGATATCTCGCTCGGTATCGGCCAGCGGTCGCAGGATATACAGGTCACTTTCGAGCGTCGGGGCGCCAAAGGTTGCGGTCTTAATCACGTCCTCTTGGGCGAGCACTTCCTCCGCCACAGCGCGGTCCACCGTGCCCGTCCCCGCCAATATATACAGTCGTTCCGAGACCTCGCGGAGCTGCAGATAATTGCGCGGCCAGCGGTAAGCATCGAGCGTCTTCGTCGCCGCGGCAGACAGCGTGGGTGCTGCCGTCTCAAATGCATCAGCGAGATATTCCAAATAGCGCGCAACCTTCGTCGACGCGGCTCCCTGCTCGGCGATTGCCGGCGCCACGCTCACCGCGCAGGCGAAGCGCTCGGTCACAAACGCGGCTTGATCACTTTCGCCGCCGCCCGGCATGTCATTCGCTGTCAGCACCACATGGCAGCGCGTCGCCAACGCGGTGTCGGTCATCGTGGAGACCAGCTCGCGGAGGCGCTGGGGGCCAACCGCGTTCCAGCCCTCAATGCAAAGGGTCAGCCCCGTTTGGAACAACGGCGATTCGGCGCTTTTGAGCACATGGCGCCAACCGCGCTCGGTGAGCTCATCGAGCGCAACGGAAACAAAGGGCTGACCGGCAAAAGGACCGTCCAGATAGAGGCGCTTGACGATCTCGACCTGACCCGCTCCCAGCTCGCCCTCGAGCATAAGGGGCACACCGCGCGCGTAACTCTCTGCAACCGGCGCAGCCACCGAGGCCGCCCCCTCAACGATGCCGTACGCGCTCGATTCGTAGCGGGCCTCAACTTCGTCGGCGTTGAGCCACTCGATACCCGCATGCGCCGCGGCACCGCGCACCTCGCGGACCACGACGACCCAAAGGCCCCCGCCCTCTTTGTCGGTGGGGCGAACGGTCAGGCTCAGGCGCGTACCCGCACGCCCCATAACCAGACGCGCGCCGTCTCCTATACGGTCGAGGCGCTCAGCGACAAAAGCCGCCACATCCCGCTCGAGCGCCGCGTCATTCATGGTCGAGATCGCGACGTCCCCACACGCATCGATTGCCAATGCCGAGGCCCCGGCAGCAGCCAGGGCCTCGGTCAAGATGTTCAGCTTGGCATCGCTATCCATTATTTGCCCCTGTCCGCAGCGACGTGCAACCGCCGACGGTCGCACGACCGAGTGTTTCAAAATTGAACGATATTGCTCACCAAACACTATAGGGCAGAAAGCGCCGTCCTGCGAGTATAGGTGTTGCCCCGCATCGCCATCCTGGCGGGGCGATAAGAGCTCTTCGGGACTTATAAACCTGCGGACAAGCCATACCCGCAAGAGCTCCTATCGCTCCACCGTGAGAATGCGCTCACCAGCACGCAGCACGCAGCACGCAAACAAGCTACTTCTCTACCAGATTCCCAGTACGTGTTGCATTCCCAAACTCATGCACGCAATGCCAATCCAGCAGCAAAAGCCCAGCGCGATGGGCTTGCCGCCCTTTTTGACCAGCTCGACGATATCGGTATTAAAACCAATAGCCGCCATGGCCATCACGATAAAGAACTTCGACAGCTCCTTGATGGGCGCCGTAAAGGACGCGGGAAGCTGAAGCACCGTGGTGATCACGCTCGCCAGCACAAAGAACAGCACAAACATGGGAAACGCGCGTTTAAGCGAGAACGTGCTTTTGGCGTCGCCGCCGGCCTTGCGCGCCAGATGCATCTGCCAGTATGCGAGGACCAACGTGATGGGAATGATAGCCAGCGTCCTGGTGAGCTTGACCACCGTGGCGCTCTCGAGCACATTGGCGCCTGGATGCATACTGTCCCAGGCGCTCGCCGCAGCCGTCACGGACGAGGTGTCGTTGATGGCGGTACCGGCAAACAGGCCAAAGCCCTCGTTGGTCAGCCCGAGCATGCCGCCGAGCGTCGGAAACACGAGCGCCGCGATAACGTTAAACAGGAAGATGACCGAAATAGCCTGGGCAATCTCGCGATCGTCGGCATCGATGACGGGTGCGGTCGCGGCGATGGCAGAACCGCCGCAAATCGACGAACCCACACCCACAAGCGTCGCGATCTTGCCCGGCACGTTCATGACGCGGCAGAGCACAAAGGCAATGACAAGCGATGTCGAGATTGTCGCCACGATAATCGGCAACGACTGGGCGCCCTTGGACAGAATCTGGGAGAGGTTCATGCCAAAGCCAAGCAGGATAACCGCGTACTGCAAGACTTTTTTGGACGTATAGGTAACGCCGGCGGCGAGCTGTTCGCGACGATTCTTGGGAAAGACGAGCGCCAGGACCATGCCAAAGAGGATGGCAAATACCGGACCGCCGACCACCTCAATCTGTTTGCCGAGCAACGTCGCGGGAATGGCGATGATCAGGCAGAACAAGACGCCTTTCCAGCGCTCGCGTACGATGTTTGCCAGTTGCATATGGGATTCCTTCTTTCTATTTCACGTTTGCGACGGCTTATGATACGGCAACATTGAGCGCAGCCTTGCGCAAACACAGACTAAGATGCCGCAATAGTTCTCAGGCAACAGCCGAATTACCCACCGCGGAGAGCTGATTCGCGGCATAATTAACAACTGACATATGAGTTTGATAGAACAGTTGCGAGGCGCTATGGAAGAATCGATGCACGTCGGCGAGCAGGAAACGAGCCTACAGGACCAGTCCTACCACACCATTCGACGCAAAATCGTCTACCTGGACTACAAGCCGGGCGAAAAGCTGGGCGTCAAGCAGCTTTGCGACGACCTAGATATGGGTCGCACGCCCGTGCGCGAGGCTTTGGTTCGCTTGGCGCAGGAAGGCCTGGTGCGCACCGTGCCCCAGAGCGGCACCTACGTCTCACCCATCAACCTCACCCTTGCCGAGAGTGCCTGTTACATCCGCGAGCATCTGGAAAAGCAGGTGATTGTGGAGTGCTGTGCGCGCGCCACGTCGGCCGGCATCGAGCAGCTCGACCGCGCCATCGCGCTGCAGGAAAAGGCCATGGCCGAAGAGGATCGCATCGGCTTCTTTTTGAGCGACAACCTCATGCATCACATGATTTTTAGCATCGCATGTCGCAGCACCGTGTGGTCGTGGCTCGAAGAGACCAATGCCGACCTGGAGCGCTTCCGCTGGCTGCGCGCCGCCACGCAGGTTCTCGACAATCAGGACATCGTGAACGAGCACAAGCAGATTCGCCGCGCTATCGCCGGTCGCGACCCCATCGAAGCGAGCTTTTTGGTCAGCAAGCACCTGCACATGATGTTCCGCAACCAGACCGAGGTTCTGGACCAGTTCCCCGAGTACTTCGAGACCAGCAAGCTCCGCTAACCTGCCAAAAAGGGACAGGTTCATTTTGGCAGGTTTTATCTGGGCAAATGCAACAAGGCCCGGCTCCGTCTTGATGCGGAGCCGGGCCTTAGTCGCTAGAACGGCGGAACCAACTACTCGACCGTGACGCTTTTCGCCAGGTTGCGGGGCTGGTCGACGTCGCAGCCGCGCAGGATGGCGACCTCGCGGGCGAGCAGCTGCAGCGGGACACTCGCCGTGATGGGGCTGAACACGTCGCGGACTGCCGGCACGCGGATGATGCAGTCGGCAATCTTGTTGATCTCCTCGTCGCCCTCGGTGGCAACGACGATGACCTTGGCACCGCGCGCCTTGCACTCCATAAGGTTCGACACGGTCTTGTCGTAGGTGGCACTCTTGGTGGCCACAGCGATGACAGGGAAGCCCAGGTCGATCAGGGCAATGGGGCCGTGCTTCATCTCACCGGCGGCATATGCCTCGGCGTGCAGGTAGCTGACCTCTTTGAGCTTGAGCGCGCCCTCGTAGGAAATAGCGGCACCCATGCCGCGACCCACAAACAGTGCGGACTGCGCGTCCTTGCACAGCAGGGCGGCCTCATGAACGGCCTCGGTTTGGGTATCCAAAATCCACTGGATCTGCTCGGCCGTATCGGAAAGCTCGCGGAACAGCATGCGCGCCTGCTTGGTGGTCAAGCGGTACTTGACCTGCGCCAGCAGCAGGGCCAGCAGCGTCAGGCTCACAACCTGGCCGATGAAGCTCTTGGTCGAGGCGACCGCGATCTCCTTGTTGGCCTTGGTGTAGATGACGCCGTCGCTCTCACGCGCCACGGGGCTGCCCACCACGTTGGTGATGCCGAAGACCTTGGCACCCTTGATGCGCGCATCGCGGATGGCGGCGAGAGTGTCGGCCGTCTCGCCCGACTGGGACACGGCCACGACGAGCGTCGTCGGCGTGATGATGGGGTTGCGATAGCGGAACTCGCTGGCCGCCTCCACCTCGGTGGGGATGCGAGCCCAGCCCTCAATGAGATTCTTGGCAATGAGGCCAGCGTGATAGCTGGTGCCGCAAGCGATCACGTAGACGCGGTCGATATCGTTGAGTTCCTCGAGCGAAAGGCCCAGCTCGTCAATGTCGAGCTCGCCGGCCGGCGTCATACGACCAACCAGCGTGTCTCGCACGACGCGCGGCTGCTCGTGGATTTCCTTGAGCATAAAGTCGGGATAACCGCCCTTTTCTGCCATGTCCAGGTCCCAGTCGATGTGGGTGACCTTGGGCTCGATAACATTGCCGGCCTCGTCGGTGTACTCGACGCCTGCGGGCGTGAGCTTGGCAAACTGACCGTCCTCGAGCACCACGACATCGCGGGTGGCGTCGATGAGCGCGATGACATCGGAAGCAACATAGGAGCCGGTTTCGCCCACACCGACCACGATCGGGGAATCCTTGCGGGCCACGGCGATCACGCCGGGCTCGTCAGCGCACACGGCGGCCAGACCATAGGCACCGACCACGTGGGTGCACGCCTCGCGCACGGAGGCCATCAGGTCGTGCGTCTCGGCATAAGCCTCTTCGATCAGATGCGCGAAGACCTCGGTATCGGTCTCGCTCTTAAAGTGGTGGCCGCGACCCTCCAGCTCTTCGCGCAGCTCGGCGAAGTTCTCGATGATGCCGTTGTGGACGATGGCGATACGACCGTCGCAGCTGGTGTGGGGGTGAGCGTTAACGACGGAGGGCTTGCCGTGGGTGGCCCAACGGGTGTGGCCGATACCGCAGGTAGCGTCGCTGTCGATGTTGGAAAGCTCGCTCTCCAGGCCCGCGACCTTGCCCACGCGGCGGATGACGTCGAGGTGCGCCGCGGCGCCCTCGCCCACCTCGAGCGCGACGCCCGAGGAGTCATAGCCGCGATACTCCATACGCTTGAGGCCCGTGACCAGGATGTTCTTTGCAATATCAGAGCCGGTGTAGCCGACGATTCCGCACATAGGATAAATCCCTTCGTTCGCGTGACTGCAAGACGTCCACGCACAGGGGGCGCTGAGACGTATAACGTTCGAGTATTGTACTCACGCAAACGCAAGCTGATATACCAGAAGTGGTATCTCAACTTAGATACCACCCGATGCACACACGTCCAGCCGGTCCAAACCACCACAAAAGCACCTGTCCCCTTCGTGGTGGTTTGAGCTGGCAACAGCGTTTCCCCAGATAAAACCTGCCAAAATAAACCTATCCCTCTTTGGTAGGTTTGGGATGCTACAATCTGGCTTGTACTTGAAACGCATCAAAGGGGCCGCTATGGCAAAGGTAAAAATCAGCGACGTCGCGCGCGAGGCCGGGGTTTCGCTGGGCACGGTTTCCAACGCGCTCAACCATCCCGAAAAGTTGCGCCCCGAGACCCTCAAGCTCATCAACGAGACCATCAGTCGCCTTGGCTACCTGCCCAACCAAAGCGCCCGTCAGCTCGCGGGCGGCGCCACCAAGTCCTTTGGCCTGGTGCTCCCCCGTCTCGATCACGGCTTTTCGCTCCAAATCGCCAGCGGCGCCCACAACGAGGCCCGCAAGCACGGCTACGACTTGCTCATCGCCAACGCCGATAACGACGATATTCTCGAGGACCATTACCTGCGCTACTTTATGGGCACCCAGATGTCCGGCGTCATGGTTCAGCCCATGGCATCCCCCGACTGGCACCCCGCCATGACCAAGACGCCCGTGCCGATCGTCCATCTGGACATCCATTGCTCCGAGCCCGGCTACTACGTAGCGGCCGACAATGAGGCCCAGGGTCGCATCATTGCCGAACTTGCCATCGCCCGCGGCGCGCACCATATTGTCGTCGTCGGCCGAGCAGCATTTATGCAACTCACCCTGCGCGTCCTTGGCATTCATAAGGCCCTCGCCCTGCACCCCGATATCAAAATCGAAGTCATCGACGCCGGCGAATGGAATACCGCTGCCGACGGCTACAGCATTGGCGCTCAGATTGCCGGGCGCCCTGCCGACGAACGTCCCGATTTTGTCGTCGGCCTGACCGACGTGTTGGCCTCGGGTGTTATCTCGGCATTGGTCGACAAAGGCATCTCCGTCCCCGAGCAGATTCGCGTGGCCGGATGCGACGGCAACCCGCTTGCATGGAGTGGGTCGGTCCCCCTCACCACGGTGGCACCCCCGGGCTACGAAATTGGCCGCAAGGGTGTCCAACTGCTGATGGAGCAAATCGAGAACAAGGTCCCGATAAAGACCAAACATATCCACATCGGCTCTGCAGCGCGCCCCGTCACCGCGGTCACGGCCACCGAGGACATCAACCGCCAAGAACTCGTGCGGCCGTTCCTCCTCGAGCGCGCCAGCACCCAGGCAAGCAGCCACGCCGAAGCCACCGCCATCAACCTCGGTGCCTACCTGTAGCAAAAAAGCGCCACAGCGGAAACAGCCCCGCTGCGGCGCTTTTTACTGGCCCCACGCCCATTAGCCAAGGCTGCAGCTACGGATATTTATGGAATTCAATCCATATTTTTATGAGTAATTTTGATGAAATGGATTCGGTTCCATATTTTTTGTAATTTCATATAAATATTGATTTTGTTCCAATGTTTTCAGACCCAGGGAGAGGCTTTATGGATTTGATTGACCGCAAGCAGTACCTCGACTGGCTCATTTCGTGGAAAGACTCGCATGTTATCAAGGTCCTTTCGGGCGTGCGTAGGTCAGGCAAATCGAAGCTATTCGAGATTTACCGTGGTCATTTGCGCGACCATGGAACCACAGATGCCCAAGTTATATCCCTCAACTTTGAAGATCTGGAGTTCGAGTCTCTTACGTCGTATAGAGCACTCTACGACTACGTTTCCGCCAGACTCGTCCCCGATAAGATGAACTATGTTTTTCTGGACGAGATACAGCATGTCGAGCACTTCGAAAAAGCCGTCGACAGCCTATTTATCAGGGATAATGTCGATCTCTACATAACCGGTTCCAACGCCTATCTGCTCTCGAGCGAGCTGGCAACCTTACTATCCGGTCGCTACGTAGAGCTCAAAATGCTGCCCCTCTCCTTTAAAGAGTTTTGCTCGGCAAAAACCAATGGCGGAAAGGCTCCTACCCAGCTGTTTGACGAGTACATCACCCGGGGCTCCTTTCCCTTTATCGCCGAAACGGGTATCCAGGGCCCCCAGGCGCGTGATTACCTTATGAGTCTCTACGACACCATAGTCATACGCGACGTTATCGAACGCTTGAAGGTCTCGGACGTCTCGACCCTGCGCGATATCACCAAGTTCCTACTCCATAACATTGGAAGCCGAACCTCGGTTAAGAAAATCTCCGACACGCTCTCGTCCAACGGCAACAAAACCGATCAGAAGACCGTCGCCAAGTACCTCAAAGGGCTAACAGACAGTCTCGTACTGTATTCAGCGCCGCGCTACAACGTACGCGGTCGACAGCTTCTAACAACAAACGGAAAATACTACGCCGTTGACCTTGGACTTAGAGGCGCCCTCGTCAAAACTCAGAGCAGCGACATCGGTCATATTCTCGAAAATGTCGTCTATCTCGAGCTTCTACGCCGCGGATACGACGTCTACGTGGGCGATATCGATGATGGGGAAATCGATTTTGTTGCCCTAGGCTCAGACGATACGGCCTATTTTCAGGTTTCAGCCACCACGCTCGACGAAACCACCCTCAACCGCGAGTTGGCCCCCTTTAAGAAAGTCCGAGACAACTATCCCAAGACGCTTCTTACGCTCGACACGCTATTTGCTGACGCAAACTACGAAGGAGTTCGCAAGCGCAACGTAATCGACTGGCTCTTGGAGTAACTCGTAACGTCCAAAGCCCCGCCAACCTCTTGCCAAGGCGGCTGCCTCGATTATTTAAAGCACAAAGCCCCTCTTATCGGCCAAAACTGCAGTCTTGGCCGATAAGAGGGGCTGGCCGTATCAGCGCTTCCGCGCGGGCGCCGCTGTCGTCACCGCTAGCGGCAGACAACGCCCACGGGCGCAATCGGGATCTTGGATATAGATGCGGACACCCAGCTAAGCGGTTGGCCGCATCTTTAAAGTGCTATTGAAATGGCTCAGGTGCAGAGTCTAGCGCACGGCCTTGACCGCCGCCGTCAGATCGAACAGCGTATCGAGTACGGCCTCGCAGCCGTCCGCCACGTCCTGCGGCAGCGGCACGATATCGGGGACGGCAAAGACGTGGCAGCCGGCCGTGATGCCCGAGACGCAGCCGTTGCGCGAATCCTCGACCACGGCGCATTCCCCGGGGACAAAGCCCGCGCGCTCGCAGGCGAGCAGATACATCTCGGGGTCGGGCTTTCCGTGCACGACGTCCTCGCCACACGTTACCGTTTCAAACCTGTCAAAGAGACCGACCATCTTAAGGTTGTGCTCGGCCGTGGCATAACGCGATGACGTCGCAAGGCCCACGTGATAGCCCGCGGCCAGCAGCTCGTCCAGGCACTCGGCGGCACCGGCCTTAAGTTCCAGTTCGGTCTTGACCATCTCGTCGCGAATCTCCTTGTGGCGATGATAGATCGCCTCAGCGGTTTCTCTGCTGCCGTAATGCGCCTCAAGGATGTCCATGACATCGGGCAGCGTGCGACCGATAAACTGATGAATCAGCGCATCATCAATCGCGAGCCCCAGCTCAGCAGCGGGCGCTTTCCATGCCTTGATGCCCAGACGCTCGGTATCGACCAGCGTTCCGTCCATGTCAAAAATAACAGCCTTGATCATATCGGTCCCCCATCGACTCTCGCTGTCGCATTGCCGCAACTCTACCGCATTTGACAACTTGTATATAACGTATATACCATATTGCGCTTTCATTACATAGGTAGAAATCTTATGACAAGCAGCTCGGTAGGATTATAGTTTTCGACCGAGTACATATTGGTAAGGAATGTTTCATGCTTTCAGACACCACCGCACCTGCAGAGGAGCTTCAGGACAAACTCGCAGCGCTCGAACAGCTGCTTTTGGCATACGGACGCGTCGCCATCGGCTTTTCCGGTGGCGTCGACAGCAGCTTTTTAGCCGCGGTCTGCGCCCGCATCATGCCGGCCAGCACGCTTCTCGTTCACCTCACCACGCCGCTCATCGGCACGCCTGAACAGGCTTCGTTTGAGCGGTCCGTTGACGGGCAAGCCAATGAGGAGCCGCATTTTAAGCTCCCTGTGCTCAATCTTTCGGTTGATCAGTTGCAGCTCCCCCAAGTAGCCTGCAACGATGCCAATCGCTGCTACCACTGTAAACAGGCCGGCTTTACCGCCATCGTCAACCACGCCAAGTCGCTCGGCTTTTCCACCGTCATCGATGGCAGCAATGCAAGCGATCGCGGTGACTACCGCCCTGGCATGCGCGCCGCAGAAGAGCTCGGCGTACGCTCCCCTCTTATGGAGGTCGGCTTTACCAAGGACGAAGAGCGCGAGCTGTTGCGCGCATGGGGCTATCCCGTTTGGAACCTGCCGGCGGGAGCCTGTCTTGCCACGCGCGTCCCCACGGGCGAGGAGCTTACGCGCGAGAAGGTCTCCCTGATTCGCGCCTGCGAGGATTACCTGCACGATCTCGACCTGGCGCAGGTACGCGCGCGCTTGGTCGGCGGCTGCATGCATATCGAAGCCGCGCCCGCAGATGTCGCCAAGATTGCCGCTCTCGGCGGTGCCGCCGTCGACGGCGAGGGCAAGACCCCGTTGCCCGCCGCCATCGAGTCCGCGCTGCGCGAGCTGGCCTGCGCCCACATCTCCCCCGAGGTCACCCCCTACATCCACGGCAACATGAACCAGTAGCGTATCCCGATAAGTTGCGGTGGAATAGTTCCCGTTTTGCGGCCTATCGGGCCAAAACAGGAACTATTCCACCGCAACTCCGTTTGGCGAGCATGGACCCGCAGACCCGCCAAAAAGGACAGGTTTATTTTGGCAGGTTTTATCTGGGGAAACATCGCAAGACAATCGCCCCTCTAGCACCCATCCGACTTCGAGAGACACTAGAGGGGCGACCCGGCTGCATCTACTTCCTCCGATATCGGCGATTGCGGCTCGTCGATGAACCCATTACCTCAATGAGTCCTTTATCTGCCATTTTTGGCAGATGGTAGCTGACGGACGAATTTTGGCATTCCGTCTCTCTAAAACAATAGATTTATCTCTCTAACTTTAGAGAGATAAGCGCCTTGTTTTAGAGAGGCATTTAGAGAGATGTATCGAATTCGCTGCTAGATTGCCTAATGCTATCTCTCTAACCAACCTTCTCTTTAGAGAGACATTTAGAGAGACGAGCGCAATCTCTCTAATCAAGGGCTCCACTCTTTAAGGTGCACACTTCCTAACCGCGCCCTAAGTTGCGGTGAAATAACTCACGATTAGCCTGCCAAAAAGGGACAGGTTTATTTTGGCGGGTTTTATCTGGGGAAACGCAAACAGGGCCGCGACACCTATATGGCGTCGCGGCCCTTTTCCTTGGAGAAGGATCGATTGATTGAACGGGATGACCGTCCTAGTCTTCGAGTCCGCTATTGATGAGCTCCGCAATCTCAACGGGATCGGTGCTCGCGCGCACCTTGTCGCGGAAGCCGGCGTCCATCAGCATTACGGCAGCCTTGGAGAGCAGGCGCAGATGCGTGGTTCCAGCCTCGCCGGCAGGCACGTACAGCGCGAGCGCAACATCGACAGGTACCCCATCGAAGCTCGGCCATTCAACGGGCTCGACCAGTTTAAGCACGGCAACGCCCGGCGTATGGATTGCGTCGCTTTTGGCATGCGGAACGGCAAAACCGGCGACAAGGCCGGTCTCGGCCTCGTTCTCGCGAGCAATGAAGGCAGCCTCTACGGCAGATGCGTCATCGGCAAAGCCGAGCTCGATGGCCTGCTCGGACAAATAATGCAGAGCGTCCTCGCGCGAGGCGGCGGTATACCCGATCGTCACTTGGTTGGCAGATACAAATCCCATGGAAACCTTCCTTACAACACGGACCTAACCGCAGCTTCGATGCCGTCGGCGTCCAAACCGTACTTGTGCAGCAAATCGACCGCAGGGCCGGACTCGCCATACACATCGCGCACGCCGACGCGTCGCATCGGCACCGGATGCTGTTCCGCGAGCACCGAGGCCACGGCCTCGCCAAGACCGCCGATAATCGAATGCTCCTCGGCGGTGACCACACGACCAGTCTTCTTGGCGCTGGCAACCACCAGGCGCTCATCAAGCGGCTTGATCGTGTGCATGTTGATGACCTCGGCATCGATACCATCGGCAGCGAGCGCCTCGGCAGCCTCAAGCGCCTCGGCGACCATAAGGCCACAAGCGATGATGGTCACATCGGACCCCTCGCGCACGACCACGCCGCGACCAATCTTGAACTCATAGTCCTCGCGATCGTTGATGACCGGTGTTGCCAGGCGGCCGAAGCGCATGTAGACCGGTCCCTCAAACTCATAGGCGGCGCGAACGCAAGCGCGAGCCTCGATGTCATCGGCGGGAACGATCACCGTCATACCCGGGATCGTGCGCATGAGCGCGATGTCCTCGCAGCACTGATGCGTGGCACCGTCTTCACCGACCGAGATACCCGCATGCGTGGCACCGATTTTGACGTTGAGGTGCGGATAGCCGATGGAATTACGCACTTGTTCGTACGCGCGGCCGGCGGCGAACATGGCAAAGGTGCTCGCAAAGGCGACGTGGCCCGTGGTCGCAATGCCGGCGGCGAGCCCCATCAAGTTGCTCTCGGCAATGCCGGCGTCGTAGAAGCGCTCAGGGTGCGCAGCCTTAAACTTACCGGTCTGCGTTGCGGCGGCCAGGTCGGCATCGAGAACCACAAAGTCATCGCGCTCATTGCCCAGCTCGACAAGTGCCTCGCCATAGCTAACGCGCGTGGCGACTTTCTTGACGTCTGCCATTAGAGCTCCTCCCCTGCTGCTGCGAGCTCGGCCATGGCCTGCTCAAACTGTTCATCGTTGGGCGCCTTGCCGTGCCAGCCCACCTGGTTTTCCATAAAGGAGACGCCCTTGCCCTTCACCGTCTCGGCGATAATGGCCACGGGCGAGTCGCTCACTTTGCGGGCCTCGGCAAAGGCGGCGGCAATCTGCGCCATGTCGTTACCGTCGGCGAGCTCGATCACATGCCACTTAAAGGCGCGGAACTTGTCGGCAAGCGGCATAGCCGAGTTAACTTCGTCGATACTGCCGTCAATCTGCAAGCCGTTGTGGTCGACGACGGCAACAAGATTGTCGAGCGCATGGTTGCCGGCAAACATGGCCGCCTCCCACACCTGGCCTTCCTCGCACTCACCGTCGCCCAGCAACGTGTAGACGCGGTAGCTGTCGCCCCAGTGCTTAGCGGCAAGCGCCATTCCAACTGCAGCAGAGATGCCCTGACCGAGCGAGCCGGTGGACATATCGATGCCCGGGGTGTCGTTCATGTTGGGATGGCCCTGCAGTCGGCTGCCAATATGGCGGAGCGTCTCGAGCTCTTCGACGGGAAAATAGCCGCGATGTGCCAACACCGAATACAGGCCCGGCGCCGCGTGACCCTTGGAGAGCACAAAGCGATCGCGATCGGCCTTGTGAGGGTCGGCAGGATCGATATTCATTTCCTCAAAGTACAGATACGTCATGATGTCGGCAGCACCGAGCGATCCACCCGGATGTCCCGACTTGGCCGCGTGAACCGCAGTCACGACACCCTTCCTGACCTCATTGGCGACCTTCGCCAGCTCCTGGTTGGTCATACGAATTCCTCTCTTGAGAACAACCCCGGCACCGGATGACGCGATGCCGGGGCAATCCACTCGTTAAGCCTGAGCGACGACCTTCTGCCAGTCAGCCTCGAACGAGGCAAGGCCCTGGTCGGTCAGCGGGTGATGCAGGCACTTCTTGAGAGCGGCCATGGGCACGGTCGCGATGTCGGCGCCAAGAAGAGCCGCCTGGGTCACGTGGTTGGGCGTGCGGACCGAAGCAGTGATGATCTCAACGGTGTCGTCGACGTTCTTGCCGGTCCAGTCATAGTTCTTGATGCAGGTCACAACGTTGTCGAGCTGCGAAATACCATCCTCGGCGATGTCGTCGAAGCGTCCCACAAACGGGCTGATGTAGCGGGCGCCGGCGTTGGCGGCCATAAGGGCCTGGGTCGGCGAGAAAACAAGCGTCATGTTGACACGCACGCCCGCATCGGCCAGGGCGCGACAGGCGGCGAGGCCGGCCTCGCACACGGGAAGCTTAACCACGATGTTGGGAGCCAGAGCGGCAAGACGATTGCCCTCCTCGATCATGCCCTCAGCCGTGGTGGCGGTAGACTCGGCGGACACGGGCAGTCCCTCGCAGAGCTCGGCAATCTTGAGCATATGGGGCTCAAAGTCGGCGAGCTTACCGCCAGTCTTGGCGTACAGGGACGGATTGGTGGTAACACCGGCCAGGCAGCCCCAGCTCTTGGCCTCGGCAATCTCGTCAAGGTTGGCGGTATCGATAAAGAACTTCATGGTGCAAACTCCTTCTAAGGAATCCAAAACTCAAAAATAGGACAAAGGGGATGTCCCTTTGTCCTATGTGCCGGGCCCGCAGCTGGGACATGCCCCGGGCCCGGCGTCGTGTAGGAAAAACTACCTAGTCCTCGAGAGCCTTCTCGATGCGGCTCGTGACGCCCTTGAGGTTAAGACCGACGACGTACTGCTTGATCGGGCGCTTGATGTGCTCGATCACAAAGCGCTTGCCGTCGATGTCCTGGGCAGCGAGGTTGCGGTAGAGCTTCTCGACCTGCTCCTTGACCTCGGGGTCGTTGAAGGCGTAGTGACCGGAGACATCCAGAATCTTCAGGCTGAGCTCGTCGTCTGCCAGGATGTCATCAACCTGCAGGTTAACGTCATCGCCGGTCATCCACTTGCGCCAGCGCTCGGTCTTGATAGCCTTGACCAACAACGTGTGGTACAGGTCGGAAGGATCGTCGCACAGGCCGTTGTCGACCAGGATCTGCTCGGTAGCGCAGAGCTTGAGGTAAGCGCGGGTCTCCTCGGTGCCGTACTGAGGGGCGACATTGGAGGCCGTCACGTGAGCCGGGGTGTGCTCGAGCAGCGTCGCGTCGTCCAGGTAGTCGGCGTTGTGCTCCTTCAGGCCCACGCCGTAGCGCTTGGCCATGTCGGCGAGCTCGCGGGCATTCTTAAAGTTGTAATGACCGACCTGCTCGGTCCAACGGGTGAGCGTACCGGTCTGACCGACGATAAAGGTGGGCATGGGGCAGCCGCGCTTCTCGAGCTCGGGCTGCAGCTGAGAAATGAACTCCTCGTACTTGTCGGTAGAGGTCAGGCCGCCATTGGTCTCCTCGGTACCGACCTCATAGGCAACCTCGGGCAGGTTATGCTCGCGACGGTACTGCTCAAGGTAGTCGATAAGATCGATCGTGCGGCGAAGCACCACGTCGAGCGGAATAACCTTGCCGATCTGATAGGGGTCCTTGGTGGGGTCGACCATCAGCAGGTCAAAGCCCGCCTCCATGTCGGCGACGAATGACTTGCGAGCGAGCTCCATGGCCTCGTCCTCGGGCAGGTGGGCGTTACGCTCCTCGTCGCGCTGCCACGGACCGCCGTGATCGCGGCACAGGTAGTACGGACCGGTGTAACCCACCTCGTCGGCAACCTTCTTGATGTCGGCGGCAAAGCGCGTCTGGTCCCAACCGTTGACGTAGCCGGCGCCCATCTCGTCCATATCGACCTGGTTGCGGCTGGCGATAAACATGGGTGGGAAATCCTCGTCCTTGGCAAGCTCGAACACGGCCTGAATCAGGTTGGGGCTCATGGGGCCAATGCCGACCATGGTTGCGTGATCGCCGCTATCCTGTAGCTTGAGCATGCCCTGAACGGCCTGGCGGATGGTGAGGTTGGACATTTTGTTCTCCTTCTCCAGAGGATTTTTGACAAAAGTTCCCTGGGACCCAGATGTGGGCCCTATCAGTACGGATGGATTTTGTTGTGTAGGGGCGGTTGTGCGGAGTCAAATCCATCCCTCCGCACAACCGGAGTCCTTAAAGGTTTACTTGGCCTGCTTATCGAGCGTGGGCTTCATGGCAATCAGGATTGCAGCGGCGACCAAGGAGCCAATCACGATGTCCAGGCAGAACAGCGCGACGTTGTTGGTGGCCAGGGCGACGATAAAGCCACCATGCGGAACGTAGCAATCGATGCCCTGGAAGGCGGCAAGCGCCGCGCCCACGGCAGAGCCGATGCAGATGCCGGGCAGGGTGTGGCCAAGATCCTTGACCGCGAAGGGGATAGCGCCCTCGGTAATGCCGATGCAGCCCATGAACAGCGCGGAGATGCCCATCTGACGGTCAGCGTCATCGAACTTGTTCTTGGCGATGAGCGCGGCGAGACCACAGGCGATCGGGGGAATGGCGACGGCGACGCGGAACATACCGTTGGGGCCGTAGATACCGGAGGCCATGATGGCCATGGTAAAGGTCGAAGCGGTCTTGTTGATAGGGCCACCCATATCGAAGGCGGTCATAACACCAATGACCAGGCCCAGGACAACGGCGGAGCCGCCCTGCAAGCTACCGAGCACGCTGGTGAGCCAATCCATCACAAAGCCAAGCGGCGTGGCCAGGATGTAGATGTAGGCCATACCCAGGACGAGAGAGGTCAGAATCGGGATGATCAAGATCGGCATGATGGTCTGAATGGTGTTGTTGACCTTCCAGGTCTTCATCCAGCGGACAAAGTAGCCGCAGATAACCGCCATGATCATGGCACCCAAGAAGCCGGTCGAAACGCTGTTGCCGCTCGGGGTGACGACGGCGTTGTTAACCAAGTAGCCCAGGACGAAGCCAGGGGCAAGCGCGGGCTTGCCGGCCATCGAGTAGGAGATGTATGCCGCAAGCACCGGAATCATCATAGAGATGCCGGCCATGCCGATGGTGTTAAGGCTCACCATCAACGGGTTGGTGACCTCCATGCCGCTAGCACCGGCAGTACCGGACGCCAACGAAAAGGCAAGGAACACGCCACCGATAACGACGATGGGGATAAAATAGGAAACGCCGGTATTGAACGCATTGAGCA
Organism: Collinsella aerofaciens; assembly: GCF_039752775.1. Classification (GTDB taxonomy): domain Bacteria; phylum Actinomycetota; class Coriobacteriia; order Coriobacteriales; family Coriobacteriaceae; genus Collinsella; species Collinsella aerofaciens_R. The sequence continues at coordinate 30,121 of NZ_JBDMGT010000014.1, forward strand.
GCGTCTTGCCAGGATCGGCAAAGATGGACTGCTTGGACGCCGGTGTCGGGGCCTGCGGGGCAGCGGAGACGGCCTTCTTCTCTGCCTTGGCCTCGGCCTTGGGCGCGTAAACTGCGCCACCCGTCGCCTTAATGGTCTCAACGGCCTGGTCGATAATCTTGACCGGATCGGCGATCACATCGGAAGTACCGACCTTGAGGAACTTGCCCTCGGCCATCTTCTGCTCAAAACGATCCTCGTTCTCGACACCCACGTCGACGGACTCGAGCACCAGGTCGGCGGAATCCACGTCTTCCTGCGTCAGCTCGTTCTCGATACCCAGACCACCCTGAGCCTCGACTTTGCACTCGATGCCACGGGCGGCGCATTCATCCTGAATCGCCTTCTGGGCCATATACGTGTGGGCGATACCCACGGTACAGGCGGCAACGCCTACGATCTTCATTGCTTCCCTCTTTTCATAGAGTTGCGTGCGCAAGACACCGTTTGCGGAGGCCTCCGGAGCATCCCCTGCCGTTTGGACTTGCTGTCTTTTCGACAAGACCAATATATGGTGCTGGCATTGATAAAACCAGCTCAATTCGGTAAACGCGCAGGTCAGGGCATTAGTTATGCGATTTAGTTATGCGTTTAACCAAAAATGAATCCTGCGTTTTTACCCTCGATTTCAAAAGTCAAGAAGTATTTGATTTTCTCGGTAGACGGCAGATGCGCATGCCGGTCACAAATTTCGACCCCACCCGTATACCGCATTTGTTGCATACTCATATGAAAGGAAAAAGTCGCTCACCGAAGCGCATCCCTCACCAAGACTCAAAGTCATCATGTTGGAAAATGCTCATCTGTCGGAAGGAGTCGCTGTGGCAAAACAGCGCGTTACGATCGCAGACGTCGCTCGAGAGGCGGGAACCTCGACGGCAAGCGTCTCGTATTACCTCAACGACAAACGAGAAAAGCTTAGCGAGAAGACGCAGGCAAAGATTGCGCGCGTCATCAAGGAACTCGGATACGTTCCCAACGCCCAAGCGCAAACGCTCACCGGCAAGCAGACCCACGTCATCGCCATCATCATTTTGGATAACACCAACAAGTGGGCGGGCCTCGTCCTCAACGGCATGGAACAAGTCATGCTCCCCGCGGGCTACCAGACGGTCGTTTGCACCAGCAATTTCGACCCCGAGACCGAGCTCATATATGTCGACAAAATGCTCTCGCTGGGCGTCGATGGTTTTGTCATCCAGCCCACGGCAAATTTCAAGGCCGTCCACGACCGCATCAAGCGCGCCGGCAAGCCCGTCGTCTTTTTTGACGCGGCCATCTACAGCCCAGGCACCAGCTGGATCAAAACCAACCTCTACGACGGCGTATACAATGCCACGCAGGCGCTTCTCGATGCCGGCTACGAGGACTTTTTCTCCATTGCCGCCAATATGACCGAAATGCGCACCCGCATGGAACGTTTTCAGGGATATGCCGAGGCATTGGCCGCGAATGGGCAGCTCTACAAAGCCATTCCCATCGATCACAACAAGCCGTCAATCAGCGAGCTCACCGAATACTTTAAATACAAGCTCAACCCCGCCAAGCGAACCCTTATCTTCGTGCAAAATCAGTGGGCACTCCCCCGTGTCTACAAGGCCCTCCAGCCCATGGCCCATCTACTTCCGAAGCAAATCGGCCTTTTGGGACTCAACTGCGAAGACTGGACCAACCTCACCACGCCGACCGTCTCCACGATCATCGAGCCCGTCGACCAGGAAGGTCGCGAAGCAGCCGAGATGCTGCTCGCCCTACTTGATGGCAGCAGCGAACCCGGTGAGCAGCGCATTCTCGAATGCAAACTCAATTGGCTCGGTTCCACCTCGATCTAGGCCATACGTCAAATATGAAGCAAATGAACCAGTAGCGTTTGTCCCAAATCTTAAGTATTTGTTCGACAGAACGGCCTCTGCCGGCTCCTGCTAGACTGGTAGATTCCCAACCGTCCATCCAGGAGCCGCAATGTCGCGCAAGTCCGCCTACAAGCAAGTACTTTCCATTGGCACCGCCGTGGTGCTGGGATTTGCGCTGTTCACAGGATCGATCGACGGAGCACCCAAGTTGTTGTCGCCGCAAAGCGATGAGCAGGCGACGGCTCTGGCGGAGAAGCAAAACGAGAATCCCAGCCGTACCGACGACGAGGCAGGCCTGGTTGCCCGGCTCGAATCGGGAACAGCGAGTTCCTCGGACTCCCAACACAGCCAGGACTCCGGCGATGGCTCCGAATCCGCCACGACCGGCACCGCTGACGATGTCTCTTCGAACGCCACCCCCATCGACGAGGTGGAAAACCCCGACCTCAACCGCGCCCGCGGTGTTTATCTCAGCAGCATTCCCGACTACGCCGGCAACCCCTACGTTGCCCTTCGCGCCGACAGCACGCACCCGCTGGGTATGCCGTCGTTCACGCTCGACGAGTACGAGCGCGCCACCGAAGAGGGCTGCTTTAAGAAATTCTCCAAGCTCGACAGCCTGGGCCGCACTCGCAAGGCGCTCGCCTGCGTAGGCCCCGAGTCGCTCGGACAGGGAAAGCGCGGCGATATCTCGCGCATCCATCCTGCCGGTTGGCACCAGCAGCGCTACGACTTTATTCCAGGCCAGAGCCTCTACAACCGCTGCCACCTCATCGCCTGGTCGCTCTGCGGCGAGAACGCCAATCGCAAAAATCTCCTCACCGGCACGCGCTACCTCAACGAGACGGGCATGCTGCCGTTTGAAGAGCAGATCCTCGACTACATCCACGACACGGGCAACCACGTGCTCTACCGCGTCACGCCCATGTACAACGAAGAGGAACTCGTCTGTCGTGGCGTTCGTCTGGAAGCACAATCGATCGAGGACCACGGCAAGACCCTGTGCTTCCACGTGTACTGCTACAACCTGCAGCCGCACGTGCAGATTGACTACGCCACCGGCCGCAACCAGGCATCCGGAGACTAGTGCCGACCGCGCCACCCGTAACCCAAAGATGATCTGTTTTCCTCCGTCCCCCAGGGATCAAAAAGGGCCGCCCTGGGTTACCCAGAGCGGTCCTTGCATCGGCATATATGTTGCAGGCAACGCCACACGCTACTTGGCGCGACCCTCCTCATAGCGCTCGACCAGCTTGGCCTGAACGTCATAGGGAACCTGCTCATAGCCAGCGGGCTTCATGGTAAAGTCACCCGTGCCGCGCGTGATAGAGCGCAGGCGCGTCGAGTAATCCGTCAGCTCGGCGAGAGGTGCCTGGGCGATGACCACGGTGTCGCCGCGTTCATCGGTCTCCATGCCCGTCACGCGACCGCGCGATGCCGAGATGTCACCCATCACGGCGCCGGCGTAGCTCTCGGGAATAGTCACCGTGATTTCCTCGATGGGCTCCAGCACCACCGGGTCGGCATCGGCGCATGCCTTGCGCAGGCCGATGCGAGCCGCCGCGCGGAACGCCATCTCGTTGGAGTCGACGCTGTGATACGAGCCGTCGTACACAGCCACGCGAATGCCCGTGAGCGGGTAGCCGGCAATAATACCGTCCTTCATGGTCTCCTGGACGCCCTTGTCCACGGCGGGGATCAGCGAGCGCGGAATGCGGCCGCCCACGACCTCATCCACAAACTCGTAGCCGTCGCTCGTGCCGTCGGGCCCAATAAGCGGCTCCACGCGCAGCCAGCAGTCGCCGTACTGACCGGCGCCACCGGTCTGCTTCTTGTGGCGACCCTGGGCGCTCGCCGTGCGGCGGATGGTCTCGCGATACGGAATGCGGATCGGCACGCTCTTGGCCACGACCTTGGTGCGATCCTCCAAACGGTTGAGCAGCACCGAAACCTGCGCCTCACCAACGGCGGAGATGATAGTCTGGCCCGTCTCCTCGTCACGATCGATGCTCATGGTCGGATCAGCCTTGCACGCCTTCTCGATAAACGTATAGAGCTTCTCTTCGTCGCCACGGTTCTCGGCCTCGATGGCAATGCGGTACTGCGAGTTGGGGAACTTAAACGCCGCAGCCTCGACCTTACCGGTAATGGAGAGCGTATCGCCCGTCTCGGCCGCCAGCTTGGGCGCCACGATGATGTCGCCGGCATAGGCGTGACCGACCTCGGTCATGTCGCGGCCGCACATCACATACAGGTGAGCCAGACGATCGCTCTTGCGGGTACGCGCGTTGATCAGCTCAAGACCCGGCTCAAGCGTACCCGTCAGCACCTTGATAAAGCTGATGCGACCCTGCTGCGGATCGGCCAGCGTCTTAAACACAAACGCCACCGGACGGTCATCGTCGCTCGAAATCTTGAGCGAATCACCGTCGATGAGCGGCATCTCGCCGTAGTCCGTCGGCGCCGGGAAGTACGTGGCGATGTCGTCCATCAGCGAGTTGACGCCCTGCTCCTTAATGCAATCGCCCGCAAAGACCGGCACAAAGATGCGCTCGGCAATCGCCTTCGACAGCAAGCCCTCAAGCTCCTCCTGCGTCAGCGTCTCCTCGCCTTCCAAGTACTTCATCATCAGTTCGTCGTCAGCCTCGGCCACCAGCTCGCACAGATGGTCATGGGCCTCCTCGGCCTGGGCACGATACTCCTCGGGAATCTCCGACTCAACGGCTTCGGCGCCGTTGCAATGGCGCGCCTTCATGCGCACCAGGTCGATGATGCCATCAAAGTCCTCGCCCTCGCCCCAGGGAAGGGTCACGGCGCCCAGTCGCGTGCCAAAGCGCTCCTGCAGCAGGTCCATCGTGGTCGCAAAGCTGGCCTCGGAGCGCGACAGGCGGTTTACGAACACCGCACGCGCCAGGCGCAGGTCCTCGGCGGCATACCAGAGCTTAACCGTCGTAGGCTGCGGGCCGGCCTCGGCGTCGACCACAAACAGAGCCGTCTCGCAAACACTCATCGCGGCAAAGGCGTCGCCGATAAAATCGGGGTAGCACGGGGCATCGAGCACATTGATGCGCGCGCCCTTCCAGTCGATCGGCGCGATGGTCGTCGAGATGGAGAATGAACGCTTGACCTCTTCAGGGTCATAGTCGAGCGTGGGCTTGGTACCGTCGTGGCCGCCCAGGCGGGCGGTCTTGCCGGAAAGGTGGAGCATGGCCTCGGCGAGTGAAGTCTTGCCCACCCCGCCTTGGCCTACGAGCACCACGTTCCTTACATTGCCGGTCTTGGGAGCACCCATGATGACCTCCTTGCAGGGCCGCGCGCAATGCGCGACGCCAACGGGGAGAGTTCGCGGTCGGTGCCATCCCGGGAGCAGCATGGTCGGCAACCGAGCCGACTCACCCTCCAAATGTCCTATGCCACCACCCTACCCTCACGGGCGGCCGTCCATGCATACCTTTCGGCGCACGTATGAATACAGGCGGCGAGAGGAAGAGACAAGCTTGTGAGGCGATTATTGAACCCCGTCGATGCAAACAAAAAGCCGCCACAGACCGTAAGACCTGCGACGGCTTCGCCTCAATTAATAGTTGAGTAAATACCTGAGCCTATCCCTCGATACGGCTCAAGAACTCACGGGTGCGCTGCTCACGCGGATGGTCGATGACCTGCTCGGCAGGGCCCTCCTCGACAATGCGGCCGCCATCCATAAAGACCACGCGGTCGGCAACATCGCGCGCAAACTGCATCGCGTGGGTCACGATTACCATCGTCATATTCTGCGCGGCAAGGTCTTTAATGACACGCAGCACCTCGGCCGTCAGCTCGGGATCGAGTGCCGAGGTCGGCTCGTCAAAGAACAGGATCTCCGGATCGAGCGCCAAGGCGCGGGCGATACTCACACGCTGTTGCTGGCCACCCGAAAGCTCACATGGCACCTTGTTCTCGTTGCCCGTAAGCCCCATCTGCGCGATCAACTCGCCCGCACGAGCTTCCGCCTGCTCGCGCGGGCGCTTAAGCACGCGGATCGGCGCGTCGATGATGTTTTTCATCACGGTATAGTGCGGGAACAGGTTGTAATTTTGGAACACCAGACCGAATCGCGAGCGCGCCTGCTTGGGCACATCGCCCTTCGCATAGACCGCGCCCGAACCCGCATCCGTCGCAACGGCAAGGTCACCAAACGAGAGCGAGCCTCCGTCGAGTGTCTCGAGCAGCGTGGCACACCGCAGCAGCGTGGACTTGCCGCCACCCGAAGGCCCGATAATCGCCACGACCTCGCCACGCTTCACCTCAAGCGAGATATCCTTGAGCACCTCATTGCCGCCAAACGCCTTACGTGCGTTTTCGATTTTCATCACTGAGTTAGTCATGATAATAGTCCAGCTTCTTTTCGGCGGCGCCCAGCAGCATCTCGACCACAAAGTTAAAGACCCAGTAAATCAGCGCCGCGATCGCAAACGGCACCATACTCACCTGCGAGGCGACCAGCGCCTTGGCCGTCGAGAACATCTCACCCACGCCAATGGCAAACGCCAGCGACGTGTCCTTGACCAGCGTGATAATCTCGTTGCCCATCGCCGGCAGAATACGCTTGGCGACCTGCGGCATCACGATATACAGAAACGTCTGCACGCGCGAATAGCCCAGCACCTCGGCGGCCTCGTATTGACCGCGCGGAATGGACTGCAAGCCCGAGCGATAGATCTCGGCAAAGTAACCGGCGTAGTTGATGATGAACGCCACGACGCACGCCGTCCACTTGGAATCGGGCGTGAGCGAAATGCCAAACACGTAGTACGGGGCAAAGTAGATGGCAAACATCTGCAGCATGAGCGGCGTACCGCGCATGACCGAAATGTAGATGCGCGCAATCCAGCGAAGCGGCGCGATTTTGCTCATGCGCATAAACGCCACGGGAATTCCCAGCGGAATCGACCCCAACAGCGTCAGCACAAACAACTGCAAACTGACCAAGAAACCCTGGCCAAGCATCTGCATCATGACCTGAATAGACATTACTTGAGCACCCAATTATCGAAAGACAAACCATAGCTTGAATATTTATCGCAGAGGTCCTTGACCGTGCCGTCCTCGTAGAGCGCCTTGAGCGACTCGGCTACAGCATCGGCCGACTTGGTGTCGCCCTTCTTAAAGCCAACGGCGTAGTGCTCGCTGGACAGCGGCTCATCAAGCTGCGTATAAGCATCGGGCTTGGCGGCAAGCTGATACTGGGCAATCGAAAGGTCGCAAGCCACGGCATCGACCGCGCCGCTCTCGAGCTGCATAAAGGCCGTGTTGTACTCGCCGATCGTGTCGAGCGTGGCAAACGTCGCCGCCAGATCCTTCTGGTCACCCTCGAGCACATCCTGCGCAGCGGAATCGGTCTGGGTAATCACGGTCTTGCCGGCAAGATCGTCCCAGCTCTTGATGCCCGCGTCCTTCTTGACCACGAGCACTTGCTCGTTGAGCATGTACGGCTCAGAGAACGTGTAGTCATCCTCGCGCCCCTCCATGGTAAAGCCGTTCCAGATGCAGTTGATGGCGCCCGAGTTAAGCAGCGTATCCTTGGCGTCCCAGTCGATGGCCTCGTATTTGACCTCCCAGTCCTGCTTATCGGCAACAGCCTTGGCCAGATCGAGATCAAAGCCGGTGTACTCACCATCGTCGCCCACAAAGCCGTACGGAGGATAGGACTTATCAAAGCCCACCACGAGCTTCTTGGACTCCGCAGCACCCTTCACATCCTTGGCCGCGGCAGAGCCAGCAGCGGAGCCCTTGCCGGCGCCACCGCCGCAACCGACAAGACCAAGGCCAAGCACCGTGGCGAGCGAGCCGGCTAGACCAACAAACTGACGACGAGACATATCGGTATTCATGGTATTCCCCCTTGATGGCACTTTAGTTAAGTAAAGTGAGTCGTGTAACGTCCAGAATCATACACTCTACCTTGATAAAGTACAAGGGAGGGTTTGCCCGGCATGGGCGGGGAGCAAACATCGTTGGACTTATCACTGACACGAAATGGACGCTTGCATATCGTCCGCTAGCTTGGCACGGTACAATGCTTTCAGATTTCAATTTGTAAATTAGTGGGGTTAATTCATGGCAGAATCTCGTGCGGAGCGTAAGGCTCGTCGTGCTTTGATCGAGGCGGCTGAGGGGTCGAAGGAGGAGAAATCTTCTACGAAATCCAAGTCTTCTAAAGCTGCAAAAAGCAAACCGACCAAGAGCAGAGCTAAGACCAAGCGTTCTGACTCTCGTCGAGGCGGGGATAAAGCGCCTCAGACTCGTTCCAAGCGCTCGCATAAAGATCGGGTTTCGTCTGCGCGTAAGGCCGTGGACCCCAAGTCTCCCTGTTCGATCATGAAATCTTGCGGTGGGTGCACGGCGCTCAATCGTCCTTATAAAAAGCAGTTGGCGGCTAAGCAGGCTGCTATGGAGGAGCTGTTTGCCGAGCTTTGTAAGCGCGAGAGCATTGCTGTCGATCCTATTCGCGGTATGGGCGTCACCCTTGGCGACCCGGGTAAATATCCTGCGCCGCGTGGCTTTCGTCATAAGGCTGCCACTCCCTTTGCTCCCGGTAAGGAGGGCGCTGTCCGTTGCGGTTTCTTTGAGCGCGGCACGCACAAGATCGTTGCCGTACCCGAATGCCCCGTCGAGGCGTCGGGCGCTCGTCAGATTCTCAACGGCATCGCACGCGAAGCTGAGCGGTTGCATATTCCCGCCTTTAACGAGGACAAGCATCTTGGTTTGCTTCGCTATGCCGTCGTCCGCTGCGGTTGGCGTACCGACCAGATCATGGTCACGCTCGTGACCGCTCAGCGCGACTTGCCGCATGCGCAGGAGTTCTTTGAGGCTGTCGCCGCACTCGATCCGCGCATCGTCACCGTCGCCCAAAACATCAACGGACGCCCCGGCAACGCCATCCTCGGCGAGGAAACCCGCATCGTGTATGGCGCAGAATGCATGCGCGACCAGCTGCTCGGCTGCGAATTCGACATCTCCCCCACCGCGTTTTATCAGACCAACCCGCAACAGACCGAGCTGCTCTATCAGCTCGCTATCGACGGCATGGATTTGCACCAGGGCGATGTGCTCATGGATGCCTACTGTGGCAGCGGTACCATCGGTCTTTGCGCAGCTAAAGATGCCCAGAACAAGGGTATCGGCATTATGCTGCTCGGCGTTGAGCGCAACCCGGCGGGCATTGCCGACGCACGTCGCAATGCCGAGCTCAACGGCCTCACCCGCAGCGCTTGGTTTATGGCCGACGACGCCACCGACTACATCCTGGATGCCGCCGACAACAACGAACGCGTCGACGTTCTTTCCATCGACCCGCCGCGCGCCGGCTCCACGCCCGAGTTCCTCGAAGCTGCCTGCGCACTTAAGCCGCGCCGCATCACCTATATCAGCTGCAACCCCGTGACCCAAGAGCGCGACCTGCACCAGCTCCTCGACGGAGGCTATCGCCTGCTCAAGATCACGCCAGTCGACATGTTCCCTCACACCGACCACACCGAAACCGTAGCGGTCCTCGAACGCCGCTAACCAACCTCAGTAGATTTTTGGGACAAGAAAGGGGGCGACCCGCCTGGGCCGCCCCCTTCGCTTGGTTTATAAACTCCGCTACATCCCATTGCGCAGATCGCACACGCCGGCTGCCGCCATCTCGCACAGCAGCGTCTCGCGGTCGCGCGTCACGATCAAATCCAGTGGGAAGTGAATCTCGTCGAGCATCTTGCGCGCGTGATCGAGCTTGCCAATGGCCATGCCAATGTGGGCATCGGTCGACACGCCAATGCCCACGCCCAGCTCGGCGCAGCGCTCGGCAATCTTGCGGCATACGGCCCAATGCTCAGTGTCGACACCGTGTTCAAGACTATGGTTGTTGATCTCGATAATCTTGTGCTTGGCCTTAGCTGCCAACAGCACCTCGTCGATATCGAACGGCACGCCCGAACGCCCCGTGTGACCCAGCATGAACACCTTGGGGTGCTCCAGGGCATTGATATACATCTCGGTCGTCTGGGCCAGCGTCGCGCCCTCAGCAATCTGCGGATTATGCACGCTCGCAACCAAATAATCCAAATTACGCGTAACCAAATCGAACAGCGAATGCTGACGGCTGTACGAATCGCCGGCAATATCGAGCGTGACAGGAGTGTCCTCGCCAAACAGGCTTCCGTCCAGCGAAACGATATCGGCCTCGGCACCACGCAGCACCAGCACGCCGCTCCAAATGCGCGGCCAGATATCCTGGTTGATAAAGAACTGGTAACTGCGCAGGTCATTGGGGCAAGCCGTAACCATAGAGCTCAAATGGTCGGCAGATCCGAGCACCTGCAGACCACGCTCTGCCGCCCAGTACACATTCTCCTCAATGGTCGAATATGCATGCGCAGAGAACATCGTATGGGTATGAATGTCACAAGAAAGCAGGTAGGGCATCAGGTCTCCTTATCTGGCACGGCCGTCGCTTATATTCATTGTACGCATAGCCTTCGATAGTCGTAAAACCACTCCATCCCAAAGACACAACGTCCATGACAACGGGGTCCGGCTTAACACCAAACCCCGTTTCACGTAAAACATTGTAGGCAGAGCGCTTTACTTTTAACGATACTCGTCCGCCAACTGTTTCCAAGCGGGTAGCGAATTGACAATCGTTTCGTAGCTCACGCAATAGCCCAGGCGGAACCAACCCGGCATACCAAAGCTGTCCGAGGGAACCGCAAGCAACTCATACTTCTTTGCGCGCTCGCAAAACGCATTCGCATCGGGCTCCAATGCTTTCACCCATAGGTAGAACGCGCCATCCGGCTCAACATAGGTGTAGCCATACTCCGCTAGTGCGTCGGTAAGCGCGGTGCGGTTGCGTGCATAGGCCTCAACGTCACTCGGCTCATCGATGCAGTCGATAATTACGCGCTGAAAGAGCGCCGGCGCGCACACGAAGCCCAGCGTACGGGCGGCACCGGCAACGGCCGGCATCAGACGGGCAGCCTGCGGATTGGTGTTGGGAACCAAGATCCACCCCACGCGCTCACCCGGCAGCGACAGCGACTTGGAATACGAGTAGCACACGATGGTGTGCTCGTAGATCGAGGGCACCCAAGGCACCTCGGCACCGTACACGATCTCGCGGTACGGCTCATCCGAGATGAGCATAATCGGATTCTCGGGATCGCGCTGAGCGTTGGCCTCGCGCAGAACATTGGCCAGTCGCGTCAGCGTGTCGCGCGTATATACGGCACCGGTCGGGTTGTTGGGCGAGTCGATAATGACGGCTGCCGTCTTGTCGGTGATCGCCTTGAATACGTTATCCACGCTCAGCTGGAATGTGTCCTCGTTGGCAAGCGCCTCGACACACGTGCAGCCGGCCTTCTCAATCCAAACGCGATACTCCGGAAAGTACGGGGCGATAACAATAACCTCGTCGCCCGGATTCGTAACGGCGTTGAGCGCGCAGGTGAGCGAAGCCGCGGCACCCACCGTCATAAAGACGTCTTTGCCCTCATAGCTCGTGCCAAAGCGGCGGTTGAGCGATTCGGCCACAGCGGCACGACATTGCGGCAGGCCCGGTGCGGGCGTGTAGCCGTGCAGCTGGTCGCTCGGCAGCTCCAGGGCCTTCTTAATGGACTCCGCCACAGCAGCGGGTGCCGGAACGCTCGGATTGCCCAGCGAAAAATCGAATACGTTTTCCGCACCGATCTGTGCCTTGCGCTCAAGACCATAGCTAAAGATCTCACGGATGATGGAGCTTTCCGCACCGCGAGCATACATAGTTTCGTTGATCATCTGTTCCCCTTTCGCATAGGCGCTATTGTACGCTTTAGTCGAGCAAAGTGCCGCAGCAATGTTAATTGGGTGTTGATTGGGGACAGACTTAAATGCGTGAAAACGCTCATTTAAGTCTGTCCCCAATCAACAGATGGCCCCATATCGCTCAAAAGAAAAGGCCTCCGCAGGTTTCCCCGCGGAGGCTTTCGTTAGAAGGACTATTTGTCGGTGTCGGCATCGGCGTTGACGACATGGCTATCGCCATCAACATCGGATGCGGCTTCGGCATCCTCCTGCATGGCCGCCTGCGCAAAAGCTGCGGCATCAGCCGCCAGCTCCTCCTCGCTCATACGAGGCATGCGCTTTTTGGTCGGCATGCCGGCCGCCTTGGCATTGCGCTCCTCCTTGGCCGCCAGGATATCGCCCTCGCGCTCAAGGTAGGCATCCCACTCGTTGTCGAGCAGGGCGTTCACGGCATCGCCCTCGACGGTCTCGCGCTCAAGCAGCACCTTCGCCATCAGATCGAGTTGATCGCGACGGGCATCCAGAATCTCGACCGCACGGCGATGGGCTTCGCGCATGATGCGCTGAACCTCGATATCGATGCGGCGTGCCGTCTCCTCGGAGTAATCCTGGTGATCGGCGTAATCGCGACCAAGGAACACCTGATGCTGTGCCTCGCCAAACACCTGCGTGCCCAGCTCCTCGCTCATGCCCAAACGCGTAACCATCTCGCGTGCCATCTTGGTCGCGCGCTCCAGGTCGTTGCTCGCGCCCGACGTGATGTCATCGCACATGAGCTCCTCGGCAACGCGGCCGCCCAAGAACACGGCGAGCTCGTCGAGCATCTCGTTCTTGGTCTTGAGGAAGTGATCCTCCTGTGGAAGCTGCAACGTGTAGCCCAGAGCCTGGCCGCGGCTGACAATCGAAATCTTATGAACCGGATCGGAGTGCTCCAAGATATGACCCACCAGGGCATGGCCGCTCTCATGGTAGGCAATCGTGGTGCGCTCGGCTTCGGTCATCACACGACCCTTGCGTTGCGGTCCGGCAATCACGCGCTCCATCGATTCCTCGACCTCGTCCATCGAGATCACGGAACGATGGCGGCGGGCAGCCAGCAGCGCAGACTCGTTGAGCAGATTTGCCAAATCGGCACCGGTGAAGCCAACGGTCATCTGGGCGAGCTTCTCAAACTTCACGTCCTCGTCCATCGGCTTGTTCTCGGCATGCACGCGCAAGATCTGCTCGCGGCCCTTCACATCCGGACGGTCGACCGTGACCTGACGGTCAAAACGACCGGGACGCAACAATGCCGGATCCAGGATGTCAGGACGGTTGGTCGCAGCAATCAGGATGACCGACTCGCTCTCCTCAAAACCGTCCATCTCGACCAGCAGCTGGTTGAGCGTCTGCTCGCGCTCGTCGTGGCCGCCGCCCAGGCCGGCTCCGCGCTGACGTCCCACGGCATCGATCTCATCGATGAAGATGATCGACGGAGCCTGGGACTTGGCCTCCTTAAAGAGGTCACGTACACGGCTGGCGCCGACACCCACGAACATCTCGACAAAGTCGGAACCCGAGATGCTAAAGAACGGCACGCCCGCCTCGCCGGCTACAGCCTTGGCCAGCAGCGTTTTACCGGTGCCCGGAGGGCCCACCAGCAACACGCCGCGCGGGATCTTGGCGCCCAGCTTGCGATAGCGGTCCGGATCGCTCAAAAAGTCACGAATCTCCTCGAGCTCCTCGACTGCCTCGTCCACGCCGGCAACGTCTTCAAACTTGACCTTGGGGCGCGTGGCCTCGTTGGTCTTGGCGTTGGTCTTGCCAAACTGCATGTTCCTGTTGTTGGCGCCCATCATCTGGCGCATAAAGTAGAACATAATGGCGATCAGGGCGATCGTCGGAAGCACGCTCATCGCCAAGTCGCCCCAAAAATCGGGATCGTTGGTGTTGACGATGTACTTGGTATCGGGGTGCTCCGCCATAAGCTCGGCAAGCGAATCGGAGCCGACATAGGTCGAGGAGAAGCTCTTGAGCTCGCTCGTATCGCCCTTGTCCTTCTTCGTCTTCCAGTAATGACCCGTCACGCTTCCGTCTTGAACCGTATAGGTCAGATCTTCGACGCGATCCTGCTTGATGGCGCTGACCATCTCGCTCGTCGCGAGCTTTACGGTATTGCTGGAATTGGCAAAGCCGGAGCCCATGTTAAAGAAGGCGTAGCCCAGGAGCGCGCAAGCCAAAACAAAATACAGCCAGCCCGTACGCGTGGGCTTCTTGCCTCCGGGCACCCCCGGGATCTTAGGCTCCCGGGGAGTCTGGGAATTGTTATCGTTACGGTCGTCGGGCATCTTACGAATAAACCTCCGGTTTCAAAATGCCCAGATACGGAAGGTTACGATAGCGCTCGGCATAGTCGAGGCCGTAGCCCACCACAAAGGCATCGGGGCAATGGGTTCCAACATACTTGGGCGTGATGGCCGAGGTACGGTCCTCAACGTCCTTCCACAGGAAGGCGGCGACCTCCAGAGAAGCGGGCTTGCGGCTCTCGAGGTTCTTCATCAGATACTTGAGCGTCAGGCCCGAGTCCAGAATGTCCTCGACGATCAGCACGTCGCGACCGCGGATGTCGATATCCAGGTCCTTAATGATACGCACGATACCCGAGGACTTCACACCGTCGCCATAGCTCGAAACAGCCATGAAATCGATGTTGGTCGGCAGCTCGATCTTGCGCATCAGGTCGCCCATAAAGACCACGGCGCCGCGTAGGACCGCGATCAGCACCAGATCCTTACCCGCGTAGTCGCGCGTAATCTCCTCGCCCAGGCGAGAGACGATACCGTCGATATCCTCCTGCGTAAACAGAACCTTCTCGATATCCGGATGTTGAGAAGCCATGACAACCCTTTCTTGTGCTTATCGCCCACACACCGCCGTATGGACGCGAACTTCACATTCTAGCAGCGCACGGGGAATATTTTCCAGCCCGTACGCCATCAGCGCGGGAATACCGTCAACGTCGCACAGAATAGCTGGCGTGGGACGCTATTCCGCATCGACCACACGAAGCAGATATGCCACGCGCGTTGCGGCCGTGCACTTAAAACGCTCGTCCGCGCGAACTCCGGCGACCCACACCACGGCACCCCCCGGGGCCGTCCTCACCATGGGCACGCCGGCGCGCTCGGAAACGGGAATGCGAGCCTCACCTAGCAAGTCGGATACTTTCTTGCTTCGGCCACTCATCCCTAACGGGCACATCACGTCTCCCGGTGCGGGACCGTCCACCCACAGGCGCGCCAATCGCGCCTCGGCAGGGATCTCGCCACGCGAGCCCGCCAGGATCCGCTCACTATCGCTGTCGGCAAAACCCAGGGCAGCCGCGTCTACCAAAGCTGTCGCTTCCCCGGCAGCCGCGAGCTCACGGGCGCGGCGCACGATGTCGCATCCCGGCTCAACGACCATCGACTCTGCGACCAGCATACGTCCCCCGCCCAACGGCAAACGACCGGGCACGGTAACCCAGTCCGCGACCAGGCCCTCGCGAGCCACCGGCGCCTTAAACGCCAGCATGCCAAACTCAATGCGTGCGTCAATCCCCGCCGGAAGCGTGACCGAGCCGGCACCCTCGGCAACGCAGGAAAGGACTCGCTCCACATGTCGCATCTCGGGACGAGCATCCGGATCGATGCGTTTGATCGCCAGTCGCACGATGCGCCGCGCGATTACCACCTCGGCCGCAGCAAGGCGCCTGGCATCGAGCACCAGCGCGCCCGCTGCCTCTTTGCGCAAACAGCTTCGAAACGCCCGTGCCGACAGCTGGGATAGAAACGCATCTTCATCACCCAAGATCTCACAGGCGGCGCCAATCGTCTTGCACACGCTCGCATTACGCTGTGCCACCACCGGCATTACCCGATGGCGCACGTAGTTTCGCAGATACGAGATATCCTCATTGCTCTCGTCTTCACGCCACGGCTGACCATGTACCTGTAGATAGCCCACGAGCTCGCCATGAGTTAGGTCGAGCAAGGGACGCACCACGATATTCCTCCGGCGAGGAATGCTCGATAGACCAGCGGGCCCCGAACCCTTAATCGCGTTCATCAAAAACGTTTCCGCGCGATCCGAAGACGTGTGCGCGGTGCAGATACGAGCCGCCGTTCGCGGTGCCCCCGTCTGGGCGCAGAGCTCGCGAACATACCTTCGCGCCGCGGCATAGCGCACCTCGCGGGCAGCCGCCTCGATATTGCCCGATTCATCATCAAAATAGGCATGCTCAACACACAGCGGTAGACCATATTGTGCGCAGAGCTCACGCACAAAGGCCTCGTCGCCATCGGACGCCTTGCCGCGCAGATGATGGTTCACATGCAGCACGTGCAGTCGCTCGCGCGCGATGGGGGCAACACCGCGTCCGTCTTGGATATCCAGCTTTGATGTGCACGCCATAAGAAGCAGTGCCGTCGAGTCCGCGCCGCCTGATACCATGAGCACGACAGGAGCAGCCTGCTGTCTCGTCCGGGTCTCATCGACTGCCCCAGGCACGGCATGGTGTCCATAATGCTGAGATACCGTAGGCATTTGCTTCCTCCTCTATTCGTCCGCACCCATTGTATCCTTTGGAATCTTATGTCTCGTCTGCACCTTCATATCCTCGGCAGTGGCTCTAAAGGCAACTGCGCGCTCATCGAGGGCCCGCAGGGGCTCATTATGGTCGATGACGGACTGTCTCGCCGCGAGACATTAAAGCGCATGGCAGAACTGGGGCTCTCGGCTGACAACGTCTCGGCTCTTCTCATTACTCATGAGCATAGCGATCACATCAAGGGCCTCGATATCTGGTGCAAGCACTGGCACGGCCCCCTCTTTGCCAGCAGGGGCACTCTTTCGAACAAAGAAAATCTTTCGCATCTGCCTGTCGAGGAATTCGATCCCGGTGACACCCTTTCCATTGCCGGCATCCACGTGCAAACCTACTCAACATCACACGATGTCATCAATCCAGTCGGCTATCGATTCAATGCTCTCGATGATTCCATCGGCTTTGCCACCGACACCGGAGAGCTATCGAGCCAAGCCATGAACACCCTCAAAGATTGTCGAGTCCTCGCGCTCGAAAGCAACCACGATGCGACCATGCTGCGCGAGGGAGAATATCCCCGCTTTCTTCAGGAGCGCATCCTGTCTGCAAGGGGACACCTCTCCAATGGCCAAGCCGCCGAAGCCGCGCGCGAACTTGTTACCGATCGCACCGAACAGCTCATTGCCATGCATATCAGCCAAGATAACAATCGTCCGAGCCTTACCGTCAAAAGCTATGCCAAAGCTCTGGCCGCAACCCTGGATGACGAGCTCGGCAGCTCCGCCACCCTTCTCCAAGGATCGCGAAAACTCTCGATACGCCCCGCAAGCCAGTATCGGCCAGCAACCATTCAATAGACTGTCCTAAACAGCAAAAGGGGCCGGGAATCGCTTCCCAGCCCCTTTTGTTGTCTTTTAATAGCGAAGAACACCAACGAAGTTATTCGATGGAGATCTTCGTAACGTTCTTCTTCTCGACGATCTTGGGAACCGTAACGGTCAGGATGCCGTCAGCGTACTTAGCCGAGAGGCCCTCGCTCGAAGCGTCCTTAAGATACACGCCACGCGTCGCGCTGTACGAGCTGAACTCCTTCTGCAGGAAGTTCTTGCCCTCGTTCTCCTCGTCTTCCTCGACATTCACGCTAATGGACAGACGGCCCTCGTTAAGCTCGACATCGATATCGTCCTTGGCGACGCCGGTCAGATAAGCCTTGACCTCATAGCCATCGCCCTTATCCTCAACGTCAACGGGGAACGCCTTAGAGGCAATCGAGCTGTTCGCTAGGTCGCTCATATCATCAAACAGATCGAACAGCGAGCTTGCAGAGGGACGAACGCCAAAAACCGAACGATAAGGAACCATGCTTGCCATGTTTACCACTCCTTTATAGGACTGCCGAGTCATCTTCCAGGTGACTGGGACTTCTTTTGACGCTCTTATATATGCCCACCCAGTGCTCATATATACATCGACTATAAAGTTTTTTGAGTCCAGTACTATAAGCATATCTAAGTGCGTATGACTCAGGTTTTAGGAAGGTTAAGGTTCTTTGAACCAGAGCTTAAATACCGAGTATGTCCCCAGCTACAAATAACAAGGGGCTTACAATGAGCGCGTACACGGTGTTGGTAACGAGCTAAAGGGCATCATGGACGACCAAAACCAGAACAATATGTTTATGCCGACGCAGGGGGAAGATATTTCCACGCAGCCGCCACGGTTCCATCGCCCCCACATCTCGCAAGAGCCCATTAATGATGCAGAGCCCGAATATGTGACGAGAAATCGATATCAAACGCTCGAGGATGCCCAAACGGGACGTAAGCATATGGGCGTCGCATCGGGCGATCCCGTATATCTAAAAGATGCACCGTTATCAAAAAACAGCGCAATCAATGACGACCCGACAAAAACGCCCATAACTCGGCAGCAAAGAGGTCCCCGACCTAAGCAAACCTTAACGCATTCGGCTCGTTATCTCGAAACGCCAAAACAGGGAAAATCAATCTTCGTTTCGTCAAATAAACGACGCAAGCAGCATCGACTGACAATCCTGCTTTTGATCATTGTGGTCATAGCAGTTGCACTTGTGATTCGATTTATTGTCTTTAAATAAAAGCTCATTACCCATAAGCCCAACCGGGTTACAGGTGAAATGCAACGACATTGTGAAGTGTAAACGCAAAAAAAGGGGGAGGCCGCGAGGCCTCCCCCTTCTTCAAGTCGATTGACGGCTCGGTGCCGTCCACCGGTCAGCGGCGCCCTGGCCTCCCACGGGCTGACCCCGCAGTACTCTCGGCGCGATGGGGCTTAGCTTCCGGGTTCGGAACGGGACCGGGCGTGCCCCCCATGCTCTGGCCGCTGACCGGTGGGCGGCGCCCACAGTATCTTCGGTGTCCGGTGTCTCACTCACGTGCCCTGGGGGCCGCATGGCGCATAGGAAAGGTCTGACTCGGGGGCATCCTCGTGCCCGGACCGCGCATGAGCGCTCAGTCCCGCGGGCCGCGAGGTGCGGTTCCGGAAGAGCTCGGGCGATTAGTGCGGCTCGGCTGAGGACGTCGCCGCCCTTGCACCTGCCGTCTATCGACCAGGTAGTCTACCTGGGCCCTTACCGGAAGGAGAACTAATCCCTGGAACGGCTTCCCGCTTAGATGCCTTCAGCGGTTATCCGCGCCGCACGCGGCTACCCGGCCGTGCCGTTGGTCGACAACCGGTTCACCGGAGGTGCGTCCACCCCGGTCCTCTCGTACTGGGGGCAGCCTCCATCGATTCTCCTGCGCCCACGGAGGATAGGGACCGAACTGTCTCACGACGTTCTGAACCCAGCTCGCGTACCGCTTTAAACGGCGAACAGCCGTACCCTTGGGACCTGCTCCAGCCCCAGGATGCGATGAGCCGACATCGAGGTGCCAAACCTTGCCGTCGATGTGGACTCTTGGGCAAGATCAGCCTGTTATCCCCGGAGTACCTTTTATCCGTTGAGCGACGGCCCACCCACTCGGGGCCGCCGGATCACTAGAGCCTGCTTTCGCACCTGCTCGGCTTGTGGGCCTCGCAGTCAAGCCCGCTTGTACTCTTGCATTCAAAAGGACGGTTGCCGACCGTCCCGAGCGGACCTTCGCGCGCCTCCGTTACCCTTTAGGAGGCGACCGCCCCAGTCAAACTGCCCGCCTGGCACGGTCCCCGAGCCGGTTGACGGCCTCGGGTTAGGACGCCGGTCGCGCGAGGGCAGTATTCCAAGGGCGGCTCCCCGGGGGCTGGCGCCTCCGGATCGATGCCTCCTGCCTATCCTCTACACGCGGGACCAGCGGCCAATGCCAAGCTGCAGTGAAGGTTCACGGGGTCTTTCCGTCCTTCCGCGGGTAAGTCGCATCTTCACGACCAGTGCAATTTCACCGGGTCCATGGTCGAGACAGCGCCCAAGTCGTTGCGCCTTTCGTGCAGGTCGGAACTTACCCGACAAGGAATTTCGCTACCTTAGGACCGTTATAGTTACGGCCGCCGTTTACCGGGGCTTGGCTTCGGGGCTTCGCGCGATGCGCTAACTCCTCCGCGTGACCTTCCGGCACCGGGCAGGCGTCAGACCCTATACGTCGCCTTGCGGCTTCTGCAGAGTCCTGTGTTTTTGGTAAACAGTCGCTTGGGCCTCTCCACTGCGGCCCGCCTCCGCTCCCCGGGCAAGCCGGTTCACGTACGCGCGGGCACCCCTTCTCCCGAAGTTACGGGGCCATTGTGCCGAGTTCCTTGACCATGGTTGACCCGATCGCCTCGGTATGTTCTACCCACCCACCTGTGTCGGTTTGCGGTACGGGCGCGCACGCGCCTGCCTAGGGGTTTTTCTAGGGACCTCGGGCTCACTCGCTTCGCTTAAGTGCTTCGTCCGGAGCCTCGCCCTCAATGCGGACCGGATTTCCCTGGTCCGCGGGCCGCGCTCCATCACGGGGACGTCCAGAACCCCGCCGAGCCACCCCCATCCGTCGCCCCGTCGGTCGTAGCGCCGCGTGCGCGGTGCAGGAATGTCTGCCTGCTGCGCGTCGGCTACGCCTCCCGGCCTCGCCTTAGCCCCCGACTGACCCTGGGAGGA
>NZ_JBDMGT010000015.1:0-49405 GCF_039752775.1 Collinsella aerofaciens
CGCGCCTTTAGACGCGAGCCCGGGGCCCGTGGGTTATACCCTAAGAGCAAACCACCCTTTTTAAGGGTGGTTCTGATCCTCCTCCAAGTTGCGGTGAAATAGGGACTGAATAGGGGCCGGCGGGCACAAAACAAACCCTATTCCACCGCAACTCATCCCGAGACAGTCATTGGGGACGTTCTTAAACGACTAGTCGTTGGGGACAGTCTTGGAGCTTCTGCACGCCCTCCCGTTCGGTTTTTCGATGGGTGGGTATACTTCCATCCGCAATGCAGGCCGGAATGAGGAGGTGTCCAAATGCCGGACAACGGATTGATTCAAAAGACAGATGCGCACGAGATGGCTCATGGGCGTCCTGTCCAGATAACCGAGCATACGACGGTAACCGAGCTGCAGCCCAGCCTGTCCGATGTCGTGTGCGCAAACAAAAAGCTGCAGATTGGCTTTATCGTTGCGCTCGTGGTACTGGCGCTGCTGTCGGGCTTTGTAGCTCGTCCGCATTTTGCCGATACCAAAACTTGGGACTCTACCATCGAGGTCATCGATCAAAAGAAGGGCAATGTTTTGGCGCTCACGACCTCGTGCGTCGCCCTATCTGCGGGTATCACTGCGCTGCCGGGCGATACGGGAACGCCAGTTGCCGAGCAGCTCGCGCAGCTTTCAGGCAACCTTGGTATCGTGCTTGCTGTGCTCTACCTCGAGAAATACCTGCTAACCATTTTGTGGTCGGTTGGCCTGGGCATCTTAATCCCGTTTGCGTTGGTGCTCTTTGCGGTGTCGCTCGGCATTCACGGGCGCTGGAGCACGAGCGCCGTCCTGCGCCGTGTGGCGACGCGCGTGCTGGTGGTTGCCGTGATCGGCATGGCGCTCGTGCCCGCGAGCGTATGGGTGTCGCAGAAGGTCGATGAAACGTATCGCGTAAGTATTGAGCAAGCTGAGCAAAAGGCTGCGGACGCTGCGGACGCGGCCGACACCACGGACAAGTCAGCCGAGACCAGCTCAAAATCGAACAAGAAAAAATCCGAGGCCACGGAGTCCAAAAACGTGCTCGAGCAGTTGACTGATGGGGCATCGAGCCTTGTTACGTCGGTGACCAGCGGCGCCAAGCAGATGACCGATGAGATTGTGCGGCAGGTGACCGATCTGATTGAAGGCGTCATCGTGATGATCGTGACCTCGTGCGTTATCCCGCTGCTGGTGCTCGTGGCGTTCCTGTGGCTGGGACACGTGCTGCTGGGGATCGATATTTCCGGCCCGGCGAACTATTTGACGGGCCGCTTTCTGAGTGCTCCGTCCAAGCACGCCAAAAAGGGTGGGCAGTCCGAGTAGCTAAAACAGCTGTATATACCGGGGAATACCGCCGAAGGGCGGCCGAGACACGTTCTTGGCCGCCCTTTTGTTTGTTGAACACATGGTCGCTACGTCCGCGCCCGGCTCAAACGGTCAGCAATCATCCGTGAACGATATTTGTTCAAAAAAGAACAAAGATAAACAAATAGTTGTTGCAGTTACTGTTCGAATGTGTTCAAATAAACATGAACAGTGAAGAACCGCACATTCAGATGCCCGGACCTGAACGCGATTCAACACTTCCAAACAGAAACTACGCACCTGCGTATCTCTCAAGGAGGATGTCATGAGGGTTGTAATCGCTTCCGATGCCGACGGTATGTCGATGAAGGAGTCTATCAAGGAGATGCTCATCGCCGACGGTCACGAGGTCGTCGACTATTCCGAGACCCCTGCCGCGGACTTTGTCGATTCCGCGACCGCCGTTGCCAAGGACCTGCTGGAGCACAAGGATTCCCAGGGCTTCGCATTCGATAAGTACGGCGTCGGCTCCTATATGGCCGCCGTCAAGATCAAGGGCATGGTCGTCGCCAACATTTCCGACGAGCGTTCCGCTTACATGACCCGCGAGCACAACGGCTCGCGCATGGTCACCATGGGCCCGGGCGTTGTGGGCACCGAGGTCGCCAAGAAGATCGCCCGCGAGTTCCTGCGTGCACAGTACGCCGGCGGCCGTCACCAGATCCGTGTCGACATGCTCAACAAGATGGCCTAACGAGAGCCACCGAGAACTCGAACTTCTACCTCAACTTGTGAATTCAGACGAAAGGACGTTCTGATGAAGAAGACCATCGCAATCGGTTGCGACCATATCGTTACGGACGAGAAGATCTATCTGGCCGACCGCCTGGAGCAGGCTGGTTACAAGGTGCTCGACTGCGGCACCTACAGCCACACCCGTACGCACTATCCCATCTACGGTAAGGCCGTGGGCGAGGCTGTTGCCAGCGGCAAGGCCGACTTTGGCGTGGCCCTGTGCGGCACCGGCATCGGCATCACCAACGCCGTCAACAAGGTTCCCGGCGCCCGCTGCGCCCTGGTCCGCGACATGACCTCTGCCCTGTATGCCCGTCGCGAGCTCAACGCCAACATCGTGGGCTTTGGCGGCAAGATTACCGGCGAGTTCCTGATGGCCGATATCATGCTTGCCTTCCTGGAGGAGCCCTACGAGAAGACCCCCGAGCACGATGCCCTGATCGCCAAGATCGATGCCTGCAATAAGGCCGACGCCGAGGCTCAGGCTGACCCGCACTTCTTTGACGAGTTCCTCGAGAAGTGGGACCGCGGCGAGTACCACGACTAATTAGGTTCCGGCGTTCTGCCGAACGCCGGACCGGCCGACGCTGCGAAGCCATCTGGCGGGCAATCTGCCGTTCAGCTTCGGCGGCATGACCAGAAGGTCAATGCCGCCTCGCTTCACGGCACCTTGCCTCGCCAGCTGACTTCTCGCTGACGTTGGGGGTACCTGTGGGGTTACCGCTGTTGTTGCGAAGCTTTCTGGTTCAGTAAGCTGCTCCGATAACACGTTTGCTTGCTGAGCTTGTGGGCTTCGTTTTGGCGGGACCCAGTATTCTGCAGCTTTTCAATTGACGGCTCGCGTTTCTGTGAGGGGGCGCGGGCCGGTTTTCTATCAGCCCTATTGACTTGGCGGGCTGTCATAAGAAAGGGAAGGCTCCTATGGAGTTTGTTCTTGATAACGGTTCTATCCGCGTAGCACTGAGCACGGCGGGCGGCTCGTTCACCTCAATTGTGGCCGACGGTCGCGAGTATCTGTGGCAGGGCGATCCTTCGGTCTGGTCGGGCCAGGCACCCATTTGCTTCCCGATCTGCGGCGGCCTTCGTGATGGTCGCGCAATGGCCATGGGCGGCCGCGAGGTAAAGCTCGCCCGTCACGGCTTTGCGCGCAAACAGGAGTGGAAGCTCGAGGAGCAGGGCGACAACATGGTTGCGCTGAGCCTAAGCTCTGCCGACCATGCCGAGTTGCTCGAGCAGTACCCGTATCCGTTTAAGATCGTTGCTCGCTACACGATTGATTCGGAAAAGGTGGTCGTGTCGTACGAGGTGACCAATGAGGGCACCGAGGACATGCCGTTCTTTGTGGGCGGTCATCCCGGCTTTAAGTGCCCGCTCGACGAGGGCGAGTCCTATGACGACTACGAGCTCCGTTTTGAGCAGCGTGAGGCCGCCGAGCTCTGTACTGCCGTTCCCTCGACGGGCCTGATTGATGTTGAGCATCGCAGCAAGAATCCCATGATCGGCCAGAACCTGCCGCTTACCCACGAACTCTTCGACTTCGCGGAGACCATCTTCGACGTGCTCGAGAGCCGCGTGGTTACGCTGACCAAGAAAACCGAGGACAAGGGCGTGCGCCTGACGTTCCCCGATATGCCGTACCTGATTGTGTGGAGCAAGCCCGAGGGCGACTTTGTGGCCGTGGAACCGTGGGGCGGCCTGTCCACCTGCTCCGACGAGGACGATATTCTGGAGCACAAGCGCGGCTGCCTGGTGGCCAAGCCGGGAGAGACCGTCACCCGCGGCTTTGAGATCGAGATCCTTTAACGAGCTATCGTATGTTTGGGGCTGCGCGTGCCGTGCCCCGGAAACAGGAGTTCAATATGATTCTGACCGTTACCATGAACCCGTCGATTGATACGCGCTATCAGCTCGACAAGTTGATCATCGACGACGTGAACCGCGTGACGCCCGAAAAGACTGCTGGCGGTAAGGGCCTCAACGTGAGCCGTGTACTGCTGCAGTTGGGCGACGATGTGCTCGCGACCGGTCTGCTCGGCGGCCACATGGGTGCCTATATGGCCGAGCTTATGGATGCCGACGGCGTCAAGAACGACTTTGTGCCCATCGCCGGTGAGACGCGCATTTGCCTGAATATTCTGCACGAGGGTAATCAGACCGAGCTGCTGGAGAGCGGCCCGCAGATCGCCCCGGCCGAGCTCGAGGCCTTTACGGCCAAGTTTGCCGAGCTTGCAGCGAAGGCGGACGTTGTGACGCTTTCGGGCTCGCTGCCGCGTGGCGTCGATGCCGGCTACTATGCCGAGCTCGTCAAGATCGCCGAGGAGGCGGGCGCCAAGGTGCTGCTCGATACCTCGGGTGCATCGCTGGAGGCCGCGCTGGAGTCCGACGCTAAGCCTGAGCTCGTAAAGCCCAACCTGACCGAGATTAACGGCCTGCTGGGTACGTCCTTTACGACCGATGATGTCGATGCCCTGCGCGAGGCGCTCGCCGCCGATGACCGTTTTGCCGGTATCCCCTGGGTTGTCGTTTCGATGGGCGCTGCCGGTTCGGTTGGCTTCCATGAGGGTCGCGCGTTCCGCGCCAAGACGCCCGCGATTGCGGCTGTGAACGCAACGGGTTCCGGCGACTCGACCATCGCCGGCTTTGCACATGCCATTGCTGCTGGCGCCGACGACGTCACGGTGCTCAAGACCGCCAATACCTGCGGCAAACTCAACGCTATGGATCCCAAGACCGGTCACCTGGTCATGGACCGCTGGGACGAGATCTACAACAACGTTGAAGTAACGGAGCTTTAGGGTTACGCGGTTTTACCAAACCGCGTAACGGCTCGACGCTGCGCGGGCCGCATTTGGACAATCTGACGTTCAACTTCAAGGGCGCGACCAGAAGGTCAGCGCCCTTTCGTTTCACGTCACCTTGTCTCAAATGCGGCCCGCTCGCTGCCGTTGCCAAAACATCGGCGTTGCCTTGCTTCGGGAATGCGGCAGATAGAGACGTTCCTTTTTTGCCGGCAGTTTGGGACACTCCTTACGGGGCACCCCCTCCACAGCGCCTATGCCAGCTTGTCGATTTGCCCAATCTCCCAGAGCGGAATATTGACGAGCGTGCCTTCGTCTCTATATGCCGCTAACGATGTTCTCACGCAGCGCTCGAGCTTGAACTTCTCGCAGGCAATCCTCAGGCTCTTTGCTTTGAGATTCTCTGCCGCCTTGACCTCGAGCGGAAGCACGGTCCCCGCATGGTCGACGGCAAAGTCAGTCTCTGCATTGCCGGAGGAGGATGACCAATACGCGGGAGTATTGCCTTGGAGCAAAAGCTCCTGTGCGACGTATTGCTCGGTCAGCGAGCCTTTGAACTCCGTAAAAACAGCAGGCCCGTTCAGAACAATGGCTGGCGTGAGGCCGGAGAGTGCTCCGAGGATGCCGGTGTCGATGCAGAACAGCTTGAAGCCCGAGAGATCCTCGTAGCTTGTGAGCGGTGCTCTTAGGGCGGAAACACGTGGTACCTTATGAATGATTCCATAGTCCATGAGCCACTGGAGGCTTTCCTCAAAATCGCGTGCGCGCGCCCCGGGACGAAGCGCGCCGTAGACGAACTTCTTGTTTTCCTTTGCGAGCTGGCCGGGAAGGGATTTCCAAACCAGCCTCATGCGCTCGACGATGCGGGCTGGCGCATGCTTGCCAAAATCGGATTCATAAGCTTCGATGATTTGCTGCTGAAGCCTGCGGGCCTCGATGAAATCGTGGGAGGCGGCGAAAGCGGAGACAACTTCTGGCATGCCACCGACAACGAGGTATTCCTTGAGCAGGCGCTCGAGCTTTTCGGAAACATTCGCCAGCAGGTCCATGTCTGCGGCAAGGATGGCATCTGCGAGCGGATCGCCATCGACGGCACGAACGAACTCGACAAACCCCATGGGGCGCATGGTAAGCTGGTCAATCTTGCCGACGGGGAACGACTCGTTTTCGCGTCGGAGCGCGAGCCCCATATAGGAGCCGGCTGCCACGATATGGTATTCCGGCGCCAGCTCGTTGAAGTATTTGAGCGAGGTGATGCCACGCGGTGCCTCTTGGATTTCGTCGAAGATGATGAGTGTGTCTGTCGGCGTTATGGTCTGGCCGCGCAGGAGCTCTATCTGGGAGATGATGCGTTTGGGGTCAAGGCTTCCGTCGAACAGCGAACGTGCGCCCGGTTCGAGCATAAAGTCAAAGCGGATGACGTTTTGATACTGCTGGCCTGCGAATTCGTTAAGAAGCCAGGTTTTTCCCGTCTGGCGGGCCCCCTTAAGCAGGAGGGGCTTGCGGTTTGCCCTAGATTTCCAAGCGATGAGTTCGTCCATTAGCTGTCGCTGCATACTGCCTCCTAACGATCATGGTTAGTATAAGACTGTTTTGGTCTTTCCATCGAAAAATGTGGGAGTAAACCACGTTGTTCCATCGAATAATGTGGGAGGTAACCACGTTTTTCCATCGAATAATGTGGGGTTTAGGTCGGCACTTGGGGCGCTCCTTCTCTGCCGGCAGTTTGGAACACTCCTTGTTTTGATGCAAATTAGCTACCCTTGCATCAGAAAACGGCGCCCGCCGGCGATGTTGCCGGCGGGCGCCGCGGTCGTGTAGGCGCTATTTGTTAAGTGCGTGCGTTCGAGCTCGCATGCTACAGCGAGTCGATAAAGCGCTGTTGGGCGGCACGTCCTGCTTCGTCCCACTTAAAGACGCCGGCGTTGTCGAGCACGTGGCCAAACACCACGCCGACCTCCTCGTGCAGGATATCGATGGCGCTGTCTGCCGTAAGCTCGTCGGCGCGGCGGGCAAAAACGTCTTCGGCCCATGCGGCGTGGTTGCGGCATAGATCATCGCCCTCGAGCGCGCTAGCAAGGTCGTAGCTGGCATCGACCTTGGCCGCCAGCAGGTGCTCGCGGACAGCGCCGAGCTCGGGAACCAGGCGCGGCGGAAGAATGGCCAGGCCCATGACCTCGATCAGGCCGATGTTCTCCTTCTTAATGTGGTGGTACTCGGCATGCGGGTGGAATACGCCCAGCGGATGCTCGTCGGTCGTGATGTTGCAGCGAAGCGCCAGGTAGGCCTCGTAGATCTCGCCGCCGGCATTGCCGCGGGAGTCGACGCGGCGGATGACGGGCGTCACGGTGTTGTGTGCCACGCCGTCGGCCGTGTGCGCGATGACGCCAACCGATTCATCGGTCCACTCGCGCCAGGCGAGGATAATCTTCTCGGCGGCATCGAGCAGCTCGCCGCGGTCGTGCGAGCGCAGGCGCAGTACCGAAAGCGGCCACTGCAGCACAGAGCCGGTAACCCGGTCAAAGCCGGGCACGCTAAACTGCGAGACCTCGGCTGCGTGCATCATGGGGAACTCGTGCGCGCCGCCCTGGAAGTGGTCGTGCGACAGAATCGAGCCGCCCACGATGGGCAGGTCGGCGTTGGAGCCAATAAAGTAGTGCGGGAACAGGTCGACAAAGTCGAGCAGGCAGGTCAGCCCCTTGCGGTCGACGTGCATCGGACGATGCTCGGAGCTCATGGCAATGCAGTGCTCGTTAAAGTATGCGTACGGGCTGTACTGGAAGCCCCAGCGCTCGCCGTTGAGCTGGATGGGGATAACGCGCAGATTCTGGCGGGCGGGATGGGCGCCGCCGTCGGCTGCAGCGGAGCGTCCGGGATAGCCCTCGTTTTCGATGCAGAGCTGGCAGGCGGGATACTTCTCGCCCGTGTTTTTGGCGGCGCCGGCCGCGGCAATATCGCGCGGGTCCTTTTCGGGCTTTGACAGGTTGATGGTAATCTCGAGGTCGCCCCAGTTGGTGGGGGTGCTCCATTTGATGTTGCGCGCGATGGCGGCACGGCGCACGTAGCCGGCGTCGCAGCACAGGCCGTAGAACCAGTCGGTCGCGGCGCGGGGCTCGTTGACGCCCATGCGTCCGTTGAACTCCTCGTTTACAACCGAAGGCCTTGGCATGAGCGCGCCCATGATGCGCATGGCGATGCGGTCGCGGCCCGATGCCGTGTCCTCGGCGGCGCCGTTGGCAACAGCCGCCTCGGCAAGCGCGGCAAGTGTGCCTTCAAGGTCAAAGTTGGGCAGGGTGTCGGGGTGCAAGAGCGAGAGTTTCTCGACCTGGAGCGCCCAGGCCATGTCGAGCGCCGGGCCCGTAGCACCGATGCACTCGAGAATGGTGTTATACGCCCAGATGCGATCGTCCTGGCCGATCATCGATCGGTGGATAGCGTACTCGATCAGGTTCTGCGCGGCCTCGCGCACGTCAGTCATTACAGCCATGCCGCGTAAGCCCCCTTGTCAGAAATTGCGTAGTGGCGGGCAGAGCCCTCGCCCAGCCAGCCGTTCATCTTGGTGATAAAGGTGTCGACCAGGTCGAGCGGCACGAAGGCCTGGATGGTGCCACCAAAGCCGCCACCGTGGATACGGACGGCGCCACGGCCGTCGAGCACGTGCTCGGCCAGTGCCAGGGCATACATCGAGGGCTGCTCGGAGCCCAGCTTGGCAACAACGTTCTGCAGGTACATGGCAGAGCTGGCGCCGGACTCGCGCGTCAGGACCAGGAACTGGTCAATGTCACCGGCGTTCAGGGCCGCCCAGCGCTTATCGACCAGGCCGTTCTCGTACCAGTAGTGAACGGCGCGCAGGCAGGCACGGTCGCCCAGCTTGGCGCGCAGCTCGGGGAGCTTGGCGTCAAAATCGGCAACGTTTACCTCGCACAGGCGTGCCTTGCCAAACTCGGCGGCGACGTCTTGCATCTCGCGCGGAACGGCGGCGTAGTCGTCGGTGGCTGCCACGTGGTCGGCGCCGACCTTAACGAGCACGAGCGCATAGCCGTGATCCTCAAAGTTGAGCTCGAGCTTCTGGGTCTTAGGCTGAGCCTGGTCCTCGAAGTCCATGTAGGCAAGGCCGCCCAAGCAAACGGCGGCCTGGTCCATAAGACCGCAGGGCTTGCCATAGTAGTTGTTCTCGGTGCGCTGGCTCATCTGGGCGAGTGCGACGGGCTCAATTGCGGATGAGCCCCAGAGGGTTTCCATGGCGCGGCCGTATGCCGCCTCGACAGCAGCAGAGCTGGAAAGGCCGCCGCCCGAGGGGACAGAGCAGGTGAAGGCGAAGTCGAAGCCCTGGGGCTCAACGCCCAGAGCAGCGATTTCGTGGGCCATGCCGCGGACGAGGCTCGCGGACGTGCCCTTCTCGGACTCCTGAACATCTAGCGTATCGAGCGTGATCTCAAAGGTGGGATAGCCCTCGTCGGCGACGCGGACCTTGTTGGAGTCGGTTGCCACGGCGATGCCGTCGACAGCGACATCGAGCGAGCCAGCGATGACGTGGCCGCCCTCGTGGTCGGTGTGGTTGCCACTGATCTCGGAGCGGCCGGGCGCGTGCACATAGAGCACCTGGCGATCGCCGATGGGCCCAAACTCCTCCTCAAACAGCTTGGTGAGCGTGGCGAGTGTCTTTTCGTCGGGGGTGGTCATCGGAGTCCTTTCCTTGGCGCGTACGGGTAAGTTTTGCGCCGTTATGAGTACGTTAACAACTTGAAGCGGCATGAACCAAGTGTTCACGATGCCGCACGTTACGGGCTATGTTAACGTACTCATAACACAACTCTTGTCACTTTTTGAGAATCTGGTAATCGGTAGAAATTCAGCCGTGAACGGTATTGCCGTATGGACTTATAAAGCAGAAGAGATGCGGATTGAAAAAGTAGAGTACGTTAACATGCGTCCGACGATAGCGGGCCTCGGCGCGGGCTAAACTCCTGCCCGGGCCGGCATTCACGCTATTCAGATCTCGCAAGGGTGAAGGTGATCCTGTGGCAAGGCGCCCGTCCAACGATACAGGTACGCGTCCGGTCTCCATGGCCGACGTCGCCCGCGCTGCTGGCGTTTCGCAGCAGACGGTTTCGCGCGTCGCCAACGGTTTGCCCAACGTTAACGAGCAGACGCGCCAGCGCGTGCAGGCCGCTATGCAAGAGCTCGGCTTTCGTCCGAGTTATGCCGGTCGCTCGCTGCGCGACGGTCGCTACCATTCGGTCGGCCTGTGCGTCAACGATGTCACCAAGTTTGGCAACCTCTCAATGATCGACGGCATCGCCAGCGCTGCTCGCGAGCATAATTGCGCCATCACGCTGGTCGAGATGTCCAAGACCGAGGAATTCTCGCTTGCCGAGGCCACGCGTCGTATGGCCGCATTGCCGGTGGACGGCATCATCATCGGCATGAGCCGCATGGCGCCCGATTTTGAGACGTTTGATCCGCTGCCGGGCATTGGCACGGTTATCGTCACCATGTACGCGCACCCGCGGGTGACCACGGTCGACTCCGACCATTACGGCTGCTCGCTATTGCTTATGGATCACCTGTTTGAGCTGGGGCACGAGCAAATTCGCTATATTGGCGGCCCGTCGTTCTCGGTCGACGAACAGTTTCGTCGCGCTGGTTGGCAGGATGCACTCGAGCGTAAACACATCGAGCCGGCAGAGCCGCTCGAGGGCGACTGGTCTGCCAACAGCGGCTACGAGGCCGGCAGGCACCTGGCCGAGCACGATCACACCATGACGGCGATTTACGCGGCAAACGACCAGATGGCAAACGGCGCAATTGCCGCACTGCGTGATAGCGGCCTGCGCGTGCCCGAGGACGTGAGCGTGGTGGGCGTCGACGATTCGCTCGATGATTTTGTAGCACACAACGAGCTCACGACCGTGCGATTCGATCTACATCAGCGCGGACGCGAGGTATTCGAGCATGCGGTTCCCGAGGCAGGTACGGCGGGCAAAACCGTTGCTATTCGTATTCCCGGCCAGCTCATCGTTCGACATACCACGGCAGTTCATCGCGTATAGTTTTTGCAGGTCAACGGCGGTATATTCCGCCTAAATAACAATCGGTAAGGTTGCCGGCAGATAGCTGTGGCTCTAAAGACGAGTGCTATGATAGACGAGCTCTTTTGTCTATCTAGGAGGCTTTGCCTGATGGAGATCACCAAGGATATCCGCTACATTGGCGTCAACGATCACGACATTGACCTGTTCGAGGGCCAGTACGACGTGTCCGAGAACGGTATGGCATATAACAGCTACGTTATCTTGGGCGATAAAATCGCTGTCGCCGATTCGGTCGACGCTGGCTTTGTCGACGAGTGGCTCGGTAACCTCGAGACCGTGGTCGATGGCCGCACGCCCGACTACCTGGTTGTCCATCATATGGAGCCCGATCACTCCGCCGGTATCGCCGCCTTTATGGAGCGCTATCCCCAGGCGCAGATTGTGGCCAGCATGGGTGCTTTCCGCATGATGGTCAACTACTTTGGCACCGACTTCCCCGAGCGCAAGATGGTCGTCAAAGATGGCGACGTGCTCGATTTGGGCGGTCACAGCCTAACGTTTGTCGGCGCCCCCAACGTGCACTGGCCCGAGGTGCTCTTCTCCTACGAGTCCACCGACAAGGTGCTCTTTAGTGCCGACGGCTTTGGCAAGTTCGGTGTCAACGACATCGAGGATCCGGAAGGGTGGGCCTGCGAGGCGCGCCGTTACTACTTTGGCATCGTGGGAAAGTTCGGCAAGTTTGTGCAGGCCGTGCTCAAGAAGGCCGCCAATCTGGACATTCAGATCATCTGTCCGCTCCACGGCCCCGTACTGACCGAGAACCTGGGCTATTACCTCGACACCTATAACACCTGGTCGAGCTATCAGCCCGAAGACGAGGGCATCACCATTGCCTACGCGAGCGTGTACGGCCATCTGAAGGCTGCCGTTGAGGAGCTCGCGTCTGCTCTCGAGGCCCGCGGCCAGAAGGTCTCCGTCTTTGACCTGGCTCGCGACGATATGGCCGAGGCCGTTGAGGATGCGTTCCGCTACGACCGTCTGGTGCTCGCTTCCATCACCTATCAGGGCGAGATCTTCCCGTTCATGAGCACCTTTATCCACACGCTTGCCGAGCACGCCTATCAGAACCGTACGGTGGCGCTCGTTGAGGCCGGCTCCTGGGCGCCCACCGCTGCCAAGGTTATGACCAAGGAGCTCGGGGGCATGAAGGACATCACCCTGGCGCAGAACAAGGTGACCGTGCTGGGCTCGCTCAACGACGCCTCGCGCGCTCAGATCGAGGTTCTCGCCGAGGAGCTTTCCAAGTAGCGATATTTCGCCTTTAACGAGCAAAACCACCACAAAGGCACCTTTGTGGTGGTTTTTATTTTAGCTGGTGGCGATGATGAGGGCTGGACGTGAGCTGTCAGTGGCCTCGGCGATCGAGGTGGCGACGGCATGGTCGGGGTCGCGGTCCATCACGATGGTGTTGACATCGGTCAGCCTGGCAAAGCGGTACATGCCGCGTCCGTTGACCTTACTGGCGTCCATGAGGGCGACGCTTTGACGGGCGGCGCCGACCATAGCCGTTTTGGTCTCGGCCATCTGGGGAAAGTCGGTCGTAAAGCCGCAGCTGGGGACAAAGGCGCCGGGGCACATGACGGCCAGATCGGCATGGACCATTTGGAGCGCCTGCATGGTAAGTGGGCCGTACAGATAGCGATGACCTTTGCGCAGCGCCCCGCCCAGCATGACGACATCGACCGAGGGCATGCTCTCGTCGATGTAATCGGCAATGGTAATGTCGGCCGTGATGACGGTGATACCGTCGCGCTGATCGAGGAGCCGGACGAACTCGAGCGCCGTGGTGCCCGAGTCGACGAGCAGCGTGTCGCCGTCATTGACGAGCTCGATGGCGCTTTGCGCGATGGCCTGCTTGGCGGCGACGTTGACATTGATGCGGCGATCCTGCGTGGAAACGGTCAGGCGCTTGTGAAGCGAAACGGCACCACCATGTGTGCGGCGCAACTTGCCTGCTTCGGCGAGCGCGTCAAGGTCGGCGCGGGCGGTGACGGAGGAGACGCCAAAGGTCTGGGCGATTTCTGCTACCTGCACCGAGGCATTATGATCGAGCATTTCCAAAATGGCGGTACGGCGTTCGTCGGCAAAGGCACGGTTGGTGGCTTGGGCCATTTTTCTCCATTCTCGGCTAAATTTGCAGGAATTGTGTTGACTCTATTTTCGTTCATTTTCTTTTTGAGTAAGAAAACACCTTTCGATTACTTATCTTTTCTATAAAAGAAAGACGCTGAACGCCCAAAATTCAATATCGAACATGTCCACTCGGCTCAAATTCCTTCCGTTTACTTTTCAAAAACGACTGTATTGACCTGCATGGGCTCAATATCTCGCGCGTGCAAAGCCGCTGAATTTCATACAATGGGCGCAGCAAAACGCAAGGTAAAACGCCTTGTGAACAACTACGCCCGATGTCCAGATGCGGGCGAGGGAGAGGAGCAAACGCTCATGGCACTTGTTACCACCGAAAAGATGCTCAAGGACGCTCAGGCCGGTCATTACGCCGTTGGCGCGTTCAACGTCGAGAACCTCGAGTTTGTTATGGCCGTTCTGGCCGCTGCCGAGGAGACCAAGTCCCCCGTCATCATGCAGACCACCCCGGGCACCATCAAGACCGCTGGTCTGGACTACTTCTACGGCATGGTCAAGGCTGCCGCCGAGCGCGCTTCCGTGCCCGTCGCTCTGCACCTCGATCACGGCGATGGCTATGACCGCTGCATGCAGGCTTTCCGCACTGGCTACACCTCTGTCATGATCGACGGCTCGCACGAGTCCTTCGAGGACAACATCGCTCTGACCAAGTCCGTCGCCGACGCTGGCCGCGCCATGGGCGTGCCCGTCGAGGCTGAGCTCGGCAAGGTTGGCGGCAAGGAGGACGACGGTCCCGCGGTTGAGGGCGAGAGCCCCTACACCGATCCGGCCGAGGCCAAGGAGTTCGTCGAGCGCACCGGCTGCACCTCCCTCGCAATTGGCGTTGGCACCAGCCACGGTGTGTACACGAGCGATCCGCACATCGAGCAGTCCGTGGTCAAGGCCATCCGCGACGCCGTCGACGTGCCGCTGGTTCTGCACGGCACCTCCGGTGTGCCCGATGAGCAGGTTGCCGAGGCTGTGAAGAACGGCATCTGCAAGGTTAACTACGCCACCGAGCTGCGTCAGGCCTACACCAAGGGCTTCATGGCCTACATGGCCGAGAACCCTGCCTGCTTCGACCCCAAGAAGCCGGCTAAGGAGGGTATGCGTGAGATCACCGAGCTGGTTAAGATCCGCATGACCAACCTCAACTCTGTGGGCAAAGCAGAGTAACAGCAAGGGTACTCCGACTCGCTACATATCCCGGGGAGGGACGAGGGCTTAGTTCCCCAATCGTCCTCGGGCATGCAAAAAGCCTCGCTGCGCACTTCGTGCGGCGAGGCTTTTTGCCCCCTGCGGAAAGATTGGGGAACTAAGCCCTCGTCCCTCCCAGGTTGACCTACTCGAGGTCGTCGCCCTTGTGGCGTTGGGGCTGAAAGGGTGGGGCGCGGGGGTTACTTGGTTGTTAGGGTTAGCAGGTCGTTGGGGGTTTTGAGGTTGTAGGTGGCGTTTGGGATGTCTTGGTGTGATCCCCATGCCGCTCTGGCAAAACTGACCCCTGCCGAAGTTGCGCATTGTTCGTCGTAGACAGTGTCGCCAACGTAGACGACGTTGCCAGGATTCGCGCCCGTACGCCGGAGATATTCGAGCATGGGTGCGGGTGCGGGTTTATGTTCGGTTGTGTCTTCGACAAGGATGATGTGCTCAAAATACTTATCGAAACCAAGGGGTGCAATTTCTTTTGCGTATTCGTCGCGCGCACGTGAGGAGACGATGCCAAGTTTGCAGCCGTTGTTGGCGAGTGTTGCGATGACTTCAAGCAAGCCTGGAAACACGCTGATGGTGCTTTTAAAGCTGGCAGCAACTTGGCACCAACGATTCAACGTTGCCTGCGAGTAGATTCCAAGTTTCTCAAGGGCATCCTTGCCGGGTATGCCGAGGGCAAATTCAAGCTCGTGTCGGGGGAGCGTTTTGCCGGTCTCTTCTTGGACAATCTGGACAAGCGATGACAGAACGCTTTCTTCTGTATCTGCCAATGTCCCATCAACGTCAAATGCGATATGGTCAAAGTGCTTCATATGATTGCTCCTCTCTGTTGTTTGCCTGCAAGTTTGATGCAGTGACAGAAGAAGGGCTAGCGGGATTTCTGCCTGGTGCTATCGAGATTCTGCCTCGCTGCTCGATAGCTCGAAGGAGTGCACCCCATTTGTTCTTTAAATACCTGGCCAAGATGGCTTGCTGTTATAAAGCCGCATTGGCGCGCGACTGTCTGGACCGTTCGCGTGGTGTGTGCCAAAAGTTCGCAAGCACGGTTTACGCGGTATGCGCGCAGATATGCCGCCGGGGTCGTTCCTGCGCAAGCTTCGATAATGCGGTAACACTCTCTTTCGCTTACGCCGGCTGCAGATGCCATCTGGGGCACATCTATAGTGGCTGCATAGTTTGCGCGGATATAGTCCAGGATTGCCTTGAACTGTACGTCGCGGTTGGTCATCCAAGAGGCGTTGTCGGAGGAAAAGAGCGGTTCGGCCTTGGCGTAAATCTGAATCCAGAGCTCTGACAAGCTATTCCGAAGCGCCATCTCGTTCTGCGGCTGTTGAAGGTCGTGGTTAAAGGAACTCTTTAGCAAATCGATAAAGGGCATATCGTCGGGGTTGGTGGGCGACCATTTGAGCACATCGACGCCTCGACATTGAAGCAATGGGTTGATGTAGCGCTTTTGGAGACGTCCCGCGGGATCGCCGAGCATCGACGGCTGAAAGATATGCAGCATTTGAATGGCTGGCGCCGAATTGGGTGATTGCAGCGTGCTGTGCAAAACGCCGCCGTTGATAAAGCCGGCGGACCCTTCCTCAAAGCGTACGTGCTCATGAGCCGCGCGCGTTCGATAGTCAATCGCTCCCTGCTCCATGTAGAAAAGCTCAACTTCGGAATGCCAGTGCCAGGGGACGGAATTGCCCGGATAGCGAGCGAATTCTGCGCGTTCGGCAATATAGGGCCAGTCTTCGGCGGTCTCGGGAAACGCTTCTTCGCGTCCTCCGCGGTGCAATTCTATGTGATCCATGTTTCGCATGGCATCAGTATAAAGCGCGATGGGCTTAGATTGCTCTTGCCTGTTCGGGGAACGCCTTGTCTAGGGATGCTTGGAGCCTTTCGAACGATGCTCGCAAGTTGTGGCTCTGGTCGGTTGAGCGTTTGGCTTTTGTGGTGGGGGAGTCGAGGAGGCCGTTTCTCTGTGTCGGGGGGAAGGAGAAAAGGTTTGCATGATTTAGGGATGGCTGCTGTGCTGCGCCGTTGGAAGAATGCATGCTTATGCGGCCTCCTCGATGTCCACCAAAAGGTTGCGCACGGGGCGTGCTGCTAGGTCCCGTGCGTTGGCAGTATTATGCCGCGGCTGCTGCAAAGAAGCGCTAAAGAAAGGCTTAATCAGATTTGATGTAACAATGAAACCGCAGGTCAAAGCTATCGGGTAACACTCTTGAAAGGTTTTGAGCTTAAGGGCTTTCTAAGGTTTGTGGTGCGGATGTGGCGCGGACGTGCGGGGCGTGTGGACGGCTCGTTCCTAGCGCTGCGGCTCTGCAGTACGCACCTGCTCGATGACCTTTTCCATGGTGGCGTCGATGCGGTCCTTTTTGAGTTCGCATTCCCAGATGGTTATGGGCGTCCAGCCCATTTGGGTAAGCGCGTCGATGGCAGCGCGGTCGCGCTCGACGTTGCGGCGAAACTTTGCCTCCCAAAACTCAACGTTGCGCCTGGGCTGGCTAGGGTTGCACTTGGGGCAGCGATGCCAAAAGCAGCCGTTGACGAAGATGGCGATCTTGCGCCCGGGAAAGGCGATGTCGGGCTTTCCGGGCACCTTCCATTCCAGACGGTATCCCGTAAGGCCTGCGGCGCGCAGGCGCTGGCGAACGAGCAGCTCGGGCTTGGTGTTGGCGCGCTTGTTGCCCTTCATGGACTTTTTGATGGCGGCGCGACGGCGGACCAGTTCGCGCTCGTCAGCGGAGAGGTCCGAGGTATCGATGCCGTCGAGCAGGCCGGGCTTGGGACGCTTCTTGCTGCGGCGCTTAGGTGCGCGCTTGGGTTTGGTGGCGGGTTTGTCGGCTGTTTTGGGCACAGCGTCATCGGCGGAGCTTGTCTCGAGCCGGTCTTCCTTCAACTCAATCAGCGCATCGATAAGCCCTTTGTCGGCGGGCATCCACTCAACGGTGGCAAGCGAGGTGCGCGGAATCCAGCGGATATCGAGTTGGCGGTCATGCTTCTGGGGCTCATCGGATTCATCGGCCAGCGAGCAGTAGTAGCACTCCATGGAGAGATGGAAATCGGGGTAGTCGTACTCAACGGTATAGAAATCGCGCAGGTTGGTAACTTTTACCTGCAGCTCTTCCATGAGCTCGCGGCGCACGGCGTCTTCGGGTGTCTCGCCGCGCATGAGCTTGCCGCCCGGGAATTCCCAAAGTCCTTGCATGTCGCCGTAGCCGCGCTGCACGGCAAGCAGCTCGTCAGATCCTTCCTTGCGAATGATCCCAGCGGCAACATGAACAGTCTTCAACAGGAGTCCTCTCTCAATATCAACACGTGGCAGGCTGGCTACCCGTACCTTACACAACGGTAAGGCAAGCGTAAGCCATATCGATGGTAGCCGACTCGTCTTCTTGCGACTATAGATGCCGTAGACTAATCGCAAGAAAGGACTCGGTATGCAAACCACGCACATGGCGACCCCGGTACTGGAGGTCGCGCATCTCGAAAAGGTATACGGCGCGTTGGGCAACGTGACCCGCGCGCTCAACGACGTCAGCTTTACCGTCAACCGCGGCGAGTTCGTTGGCATCATGGGCGCTTCGGGCTCGGGCAAGTCGACGTTGCTCAACTGCGTGTCGACCATCGATAGCGCCACAAGTGGCACGATCCGCATCAACGGGCAGGACGTGACGCGCATGAAGCAGGCCAAGCTCTCGCAGTTCCGCCGCGAGGAGCTGGGCTTTATCTTCCAGGACTCCAACCTGCTCGATACGCTCACGGCACGCGAGAACATCGCTCTGCCGCTCACCATCGCCCGCACAAACTCGGCAGAGATCTCGACCCGCGTGCAGGATGTGGCAGCGCGCCTGTCTATCAGTCAGGTGCTCGACAAGTATCCCTACCAGATGTCCGGCGGTCAGCAGCAGCGCGTTGCCGCGGCTCGCGCGCTCGTTACCGACCCCACCATGATCATGGCCGACGAGCCCACCGGCGCCCTCGATTCCAAGAGCGCTCGCCTGCTGCTCGAGAGCCTGGAGGCCCTTAACCGCCGCCTACGCGCCACCGTGCTCATGGTCACGCACGACAGCTTTGCCGCCAGCTACACGAGCCGTGTGCTGTTCATTCGCGACGGCAAGATCTTCACCGAGCTGCGCCGCGGCGACACCGACCGCCGAGAGTTCTTCGACCGCATTATGGAGGTCGTTGCCATGATGGGCGGTGAGGGCTCCGATGCTCTGTAAACTCGCTTGGGGCAACGTCCGCCGCGCCGGCCGCGACTACCTCGTCTACCTTTTGACGCTCACCCTGGGCGTCACGGTCTTCTATGCTTTTAACACCATCTCGATGCAGGTCGACATCGCCGGAATCGATGAAGAGGGCTTGGCGCAGGTTATGGGCAGCATGCTCGGCGACCTGACGTACTTTTTGGCCGGTGTCATGGCCTTTTTAATGGTGTATGCCAATAACTTCATCATGAAACGCCGCAAGAAGGAGTTTGGCCTGTACCAGGTGCTCGGCATGGGGCGCGGGCGCGTCGCCACTATCATGGCGCTCGAGACGGTGATTGTCTCGGTGGTGGCCTTTGTCGCCGGCATTGTGCTGGGTATGGGACTCTCCCAGCTCATGACGTTCTTTACGGCCTCGCTCTTTAAGACACAGATCGCCAATTTCCACTTCTTTTTCTCGATGCATGCGTTCAATCTGACCCTTGTCTGCATGCTCGTAATGTTTGTGCTCACGCTACTGCTGAACCTTCGCGCCGTGCGTCGCACCAAACTCATCGAGCTTATGGGTGCCGAGCGTCGCAACGAGAGCATCAAGACACGCAACCCCTGGATAGCGATTGCCATCTTTGTCGTGGGCGCGGTGCTGGTGGGCGTGGCCTATTACCGTCTGCTACGTGATGGGTTCCCGCTAACCGCGACGGACAGCAAGCTGCAAGAGGCCATGAACCAGTTTGGTATTACGACCGCTATGGTTACCGTGGGCACCTTTGCCCTGTTCTGGGGACTCTCGGGCATGCTCATCAAGCTGCTGCAGAGCCTGCGCGGCGTGTATTGGCGCGGCCTCAACATGTTTACCGTGCGCCAGCTTGCGGCGAAGGTTAATACGGTGTGCTTTTCGATGGGCGTCATCGCGATGCTCCTGTTTTTGGCCATCACCTCGGTGACGTGCGGTATGTCGATTGCCAACGTGATGAACGAAAACCTGGAGCGCTATAATCCGGCCGACATGTCGCAGACGTATATCTATTACACGCCCGAAACGCTCGACTACTACAAGGAGTATGTCAATCCGTCTGAGGCCGATCGCATGGTGCTGGCCGATAGTACGGTCGATTTGTACTCCGCATGGCACGGCGATCCATGGCACGGCGATCGTAAGGGCAAGTCGGCGGACAACAACGACGAGACCGGCAAGAAGGTCAGTATCGCCGATGTTGCCGGTGAGCATGTGCAGATCGATTCGTATCTGAGTTACCCGCTTGGCGGCTCGGATCCTTCGGTGACTCCAAGTGAGATGTGCAAGACCATGGGCGAAAAGCTTCCCAAGGCGTTCGGGGGTAGCAATGCCGATACGATGGGTCTGTTTGTGACGCCGGCGAGCCAGTACAACAAACTGCGTCAGATGATGGGCGAGGAGCCGGTGCACATCGGTCACGACCAGTATCTGCTCACGTGTGATATGGGCGGCGAGCTGGTCGACCTGTACACCAAGTATATGGCTGGCGGCCATGCCCTTACCTTGGGCGGGCATACGCTCAAGCCCGCAACCGATAAGTCGGACGAAGATACGGCGGCCATCGCCAACTCGGCGATGGGCAGTAATCCGGGTACCGTCGTCGTTGCCGACGAGCTGTTGTCCCAACTTAATCTGCAGCCGTATTCCAGTAGCCTGCTCGTTAACTACAAACAGGGGATGGATACGACCGAGGCAGACGAGAGTATTAAATACACTGTGCTCGACAATCTGCTCGTTGACGGCAAGGAGCCGGGGTCGTGGGGAACCTTCATCACACGCTCCGAGATGTACACGCAAGCAGCGCAAATGAACGGTCTTATTAGCTACCTAG
The DNA here is from genome assembly GCF_039752775.1 of Collinsella aerofaciens. GTDB lineage: Bacteria > Actinomycetota > Coriobacteriia > Coriobacteriales > Coriobacteriaceae > Collinsella > Collinsella aerofaciens_R. The sequence continues at coordinate 20,385 of NZ_JBDMGT010000015.1, forward strand.
CCATCTACATCGGCTTTGTATTGGTTGTTGCATGCGCGGCGATTCTGTCGATCCAGCAACTCTCCAACGTGGCCGACGGCAGCCGCAGCTATCGTGTGCTGGCACAGATCGGCTGCGACGACCGCCAGATTCGCCATTCGGTGATGGCGCAGCAAGCGGTATTCTTCCTGTTCCCGCTGGCAGTGGGCTTGGCGCACTCCTTTGTGGCACTTAAGGTGATCATCGAGCTGGTGAGCATATTCGGAAATATGAGCATCGGCGGCACCGTGGGCCTCAGCTGTGCAATCTTCCTGGCAGCATACGGTGGCTACTTCCTGGTGACCTACCTCATGAGCACCGGCATGGTGCGAGCCGCTATCGCCACCCGCTACAGCGAATAACAAGCGGGCAAAACCGTCGCAAAAATAGAGGCGTATGACCGCCGCGAAGGGACCAGGGGCCCTTTCGCGGCGGTTTTTGCCAATCTGGTGCGTCTCAGATACAAGTGAGTAGACTTTTTTGAACCTGCCGAGCACATCGCGACAAATGATCTATAAAACTGCAGGTCAGAGCTGTGGCGTTTTAGGGCGTGCTCGGCCTTCTGCAAAAAGCCTACTCACTTGGTTTTTCTGCTAGAAGACCGCCACGAGGGAAGGCAACTCCCTTACGTCGGTTTGGACGTTTGCCCAGATAAAACCTGCCAAAATAAACCTGTCCCTTTTTGGCAGGTTAGCGCTTCCAAAAGTAGAGGATTAACGTCGTGCGATTTTGCTGTTCGGTTTTGACCAGGATGTTGTGGATGTGGGTCTTGACGGTGCCCACGGCAAGGAATAGCTCGTCAGCAATCTCTTGGTTCGACTTGCCCCGCACTACCAGACGCAAAACCTCAGCTTCGCGGTTGGAGAGCTTGTAGGCGTTGCGATAAGAGGGCATTTGCCCTTCGATGTGTCGATCAAGATCGCTGACGTTCTTTTCTTCGGACGCCTCCTGCATGCGAATCGAAAGCACGTGATAGGTGTAGGCGATGAGCAGAATCGCAAAGTAGCACGCAAAGACGTTCTCGCTAAAGTTGCGCTCGGACAGGTATAGCTGCAGCCAAGAGGGCGCCAGGCTCATGGGGACGACCAGGATGCTGTAGAAGTCCTCGGCAACGATGCGCCCGACCAGGACGGCGCCGATAATCAGGTGCTTTCGTTGGTTGTTAACGCGTGCCTTCAACTCGACCTTTGTACTTTTATGAGCCGTCCAAAAGATGTACAGCCCCACAAAGATAAGGAACACCTGGCGCATTGCGTAGTAGAGCCACTGATGCATGGGGCCGTAGGGGACAGCGACGATAGTCAGCGACTCGCACAGCAAAAACGTTACGACGGGGATAACGAATTGCTTTTTAGAATGTTTGTCGAGCAAGTCCCTGGCAATGGCCCAAATAAAAGCCTGCGAAGCGGTCGCCACAAGGGTCCGCATCACGGGCATGATGATTGAGTAATAGTCGTTAGCTGGAAAGCTCTAGTTTTTGCAGCGTGTATTCAAAAAAGAAAATCTCGGTCATCTCGAAGGCATAGCAAATAAAAACGCCGCTGCCATAGATAAAGAACTGTCGGCGAGACGAGGCGTAGGCGGCAAGCGAGAGCGCCGCTCTCGAGGCTCTCGAGCAGCTCTAAGCCTCAAGGCTTCTAAAAGCGCGTCTGCGGGCGTCGGATGCTCGTCTCCTGTCGCTCGCTCACCGAGGCCCGGCAATTGCCTTAATATCTTAAGGGTCTCGATTTGTCCAAAACTGAGCGAAGGAGCTCATCATGAGCGACGGAAAGAAAAAGCTTTCCTTCTTGACGGTCATCTCGACCATCATCTGCGTCGTCTTCGTTTGCGAGGCCGCCGCACCTGCTGCTGCCATTGGCAACCAGCAGTTCTTCTGGTGGATCTTCCTGATTCTGACCTTCTTGCTCCCTTATGGCATGGTTGTCGCCGAGCTCGGCACTACCTATGACGGCGAGGGCGGCATTTACGACTGGGTACGTGATGGCCTGGGCGACAAGTGGGGCGCCCGCATCTCGTACTACTACTGGGTTAACTACCCGCTGTGGATCGCCTCGCTGGCTACCATGTTCCCCGACATTCTGGGCATGGTCTTTGGCGTCGAGTTCAATCTGATCGCCAAGTTGGGTATCGATCTTGCCTTTGTGTGGATCGTCTACCTCATGGGCCGCTCCAAGGCGGCCGACTCCGAGTGGGTCCTGAACGGCGGCGCCATCATCAAGGTTGCCGTTGCCGTTATCGTCGGCGCTTTGGGTATTTGGTATGCCATGGAGAACGGTTTTGCGAACGACATGTCCGCTGCCACCTTCCTGCCCGAGCTCACCAACACCAACGCGCTCGGCTACCTGTCGATCATCATCTTTAACTTCATGGGCTTCGAGGTCATCTGCATCATGACCGACGATATGGCCGATCCCGCTCGCGATATCCCCAAGGCTATCATCGTTGGCGGCCTGTCTATCGCCGTGATCTACCTGTTCGCCGGCTTTGGCATCGGCGCTGCTGTGCCGGCCGATTCCATCGATCCCGACTACGGCATGATCTATGCTGTCCAGACCATGGTGGGCGACTCCATGATCTTCAAGGTCATCTGCATTGCCTTCCTGATCACCCTGTTCGCCGACATGGCTGCCTGGTCCTTCGGCGTCAACTCCGTTGCTCGTTATGCTGCCGAGCATGGCAACATGCCCAAGGTCTTCGCCTCGATGATCTCGGACGACGACATGCCCAACGGCGCCAACCTGGTCAACGCCATCGTCGCCTCCCTGGTGCTGTGCCTGCAGCTCGTTCCTATCGACGCCATCTCCAACGGTGTCTTCTGGATGCTCTTCGGTACCTCCGTCGTCTTTCTGCTGCTCACTTATATCCCGATGTTCCCGGCATTTCTCAACCTTCGTAAGAACGACCCTAACCGTGCGCGCATCTTTACGTTTCCGTTTAAGGGCGCCATGATGAAGGTCATGCTGGCTATTCCCTGCATCGAGCTGATTCTGGCTATCGTTGCAACGCTGATTCCGTTCTCTGTCGATGAGATTGGCGATAAGGTCCCGATGATCGTTATCTTCATCGTGCTTTTGCTTATTGGCGAGGTTGTCCGCGTCGTCAGCGCTAAGGGTCGTGAGACCGAGTATAAGGGTCTCACCCCTGAACTAGCTGCTCAGCGTCTCGTTGAGGAGACCGCCGAGGCCGAGGAGAACTAGAGCATCCGGATTCGGGGCTCCAACCCTCCTCGCCACTTGACCATTCCCCGGGGTGGGTGTGAGCGATAGCTCTGGTAACCACCGCCCGCCCCAATCTCTCTTCCGTATCCTTCGTGCGTTTTGTCTCCGCGCGCCAGGTTACGTCGTCGCTTGCCGGTGCGACTCCGTGAAAACCGGCGCCGGGCGCCCCGACCTTTGCCGGGGAACGGGCGTCCGCCACCTCTTGGTTTTAGGCTGCGGGTAACCCGCCTGCAGCAAGCGATCGTTCGATTTGGAGGATATCTTATGCGTACGATCACCGAGTCCGAGTCCACCCCTAAGGCCGACGGCTACTTTATGCCTGCTGAGTTCGCTCCGCAGGATCGCGTGTGGATGGGCTGGCCCCATCGCACCGATACCTGGGCCCATGGCGCCAAGCCGGCTCAGAAGCAGTATGCCGCCATCGCCCGCGCCATTGCCGAGTTCACCCCGGTTACCATATGCGCCAACCAGGCCGACTACGCTAACTGCAAGGCCGTCTTTGAGGAAGACGAGAACGTTTCCGTTATCGAGATGACCACCGACGACGCTTGGTTCCGCGACACCGCTGCCACTTTTGTTATCAACGGTAAGGGCGATAAGCGCGCCAACCACTGGCACTTCAACGCTTATGGCGGTCTTGTCGACGGCCTGTACTTCCCGTGGGACAAGGACGAGCAGATCGCCCTTAAGATGGCTGAGCTTTCCGGCTGTCGTCGTTATCGTCCCGATGACATGATCCTCGAGGGCGGTTCCATCACCGTCGACGGCGAAGGTACCGTGGTCGTGACCGACCAGTGCCTGCTTTCCCCGGGCCGCACCTGCTCTGCGGTTCTGGAGGAGGAAGAGGATCCCGAGTCCATCTGGCCCAAGTTCCACAAGAAGTTTGAGCCCTGGAGTGAGGAACTTCGCGCCTATATGGACGAGCACCTCAAGGATTACCTGGGTGTCGAGAAGGTCATCTGGGTTAAGGAGGGCATCGACCCCGAGGAGACCAACGGTCACATCGATGACGTCGCCACGTTCATCGCTCCGGGCGTCATGGCCTGCATCTGGACTGACGATCCCGAGTATCCGTTCTACGAGCAGTGCCATGCTGTCTACGAGACCCTTTCCAACGCCGTTGACGCCAAGGGCCGCAAGATGAAGGTCTACAAGCTCTGCATGCCTGTGAACCCGCTGTTCATGGACCAGGCTTCCTGCGACACCATCGACGCCGACGAGAACGCCGAGCCGCGCGTTGCCGACGAGCCGCTGATCGCCTCCTACATGAACTACCTGGTCACTAACCACGGCGTTATCGTCCCGCAGTACGGCGACGAGAACGATCAGCTTGCCGTTGACACGCTCCAGAAGATCTACGACGAGGTCTGGGGCGAGGGCGTCTACAAGTGCGTCGGCGTTCAGTCCGAGCAGGTCGTCTTCGGTGGTGGAAATATCCACTGCATTACGCAGCAGGAACCGTCCGCTTAATCGTCCGGCTTCCCGAGGCACCCCATCTCGCCGCTCAAACCGTCGCTCGCGTACCAAAGTACGCTTCGCTCCTCTCTCGCGGCGACCTGGGGCACCTCGGAAACCCAGCCGGTCAAGCGGACCGACGTAGCTAGTTACCGCATTAGTCATTGGTGCCAACCTTGGCAACAATGCAGGTCGAAAAAACGTCAGCGAAAACCCGCCAGAGCGAGCAAGGTGCCTTGAAACGAGGCGGCATTGACCTTCTGGTCATGCCGTCGAAGCTGAAAGGCAGATTGCCGTTCTGGCGGGTTTGCAGCGTCGAGCCGTTACGCGGTTTGGTAAAACCGCGTAACTAAATACGTTCCGCGATCTCGTGGATGAGGTAGTCGGTCTTTTCCCAGCCCAGGCACGGATCGGTGATCGACTTGCCAAAGACGCCGCCGTCGACCGGCTGGTTGCCGTCCTCCAGGTAAGACTCGATCATAAAGCCCTTGACCAGCTTGGAGATGGACTCGTTGCGGCGGCAGCTGTCGAGCACTTCCTTGCAAATGCGATACTGCTCCAGCGGACGCTTGCCCGAGTTGTCATGGTTGCAGTCGATGATCGCTGCCGGATTGGCATAGCCGGCATGCTCGGTATAGCGCTCGGCCAGGCGCTCCAGGTGCTCGTAGTGGTAGTTGGGGTAGGTGCGCCCATCGAGACCGATGTAGCCACGCATAACGGCGTGCGCGAGCGGATTGCCGTCGCACTCGACCTCCCAGTTGCGGAAGATGAAGCTCTGGTGCGCCTGCGCGGCGTAAATGGAGTTGAGCATAACGGTGGTAGAGCCGGCAGTGGGATTCTTCATGCCAACGGGTACCGAAATGCCGCTCGACACCAGGCGATGCTCCTGGTTTTCGACCGAGCGTGCGCCCACGGCAACATAGCTCAGCAGGTCGACGAGGTATTGGTAGTTGGACGGATAGAGCATCTCGTCGGCGGTGAAGAAGCCCGTTTCCTCAATAACGCGCAGGTGCATATGGCGGATGGCCTTGACGCCCTCGAGCAGATCGTCGGGAGCCTCGGGGTTGGGGTTGTGCAGCAGGCCCTTGTAGCCGGTGCCCTTGGTGCGCGGCTTGTTGGTGTAGACGCGCGGAATGATGATGAGCTTGTCCTTGACCTCCTCGGCGGTCTTGGCCAGTCGGTTCATGTACTCAAGCACCGAATCCTCGCGGTCGGCAGAGCACGGGCCGATGATGAGCACCTTGCGTGCGTCCTCGCCGGTAAAGACTTTGGCGACCTCGGCGTCAAATGCCTGCTTTTTGGCGGTAAGCTCGGCAGAAAGTGGCATTTCCTCGCGGATCTCCATGGGGATCGGCAGCCTGCGTTTGAATTCCATGGCCATAGGGGTCTCCTCAATCTATAGAAAGAGCAATAAGCGTATTGTCGAATGCTCGGCATTATCCGCTGTCGCACGCTAAAGTGCAACCCCTTGTCACCCCGAAACCTACCAAAAAGGGACAGGTTTATTTTGGTCGGTTTTATCTGGGTAAACGTCGGCGGATGCCGGGAGGGAGCGGCGCCGCGCGGGACCCTAAGGCTGTTGTCGGTTCCCTAGGAAATACCCTGTGGGCAAAAAATGCCAAATATGAGTACGGTTGCTATCTTAGTATCATATTGCCTTCGCAAAATAATAGACATAACAGCAAAATATGTTCATTAACGCAAACACATATAAGTCCGCTATGGTGCTGTTTGATCAATTTAGGGACGCGCGTAAGCCGTGGGAGCGGCATTTGAGGCGGTTTTGGATGTTACTAAAAAGGTAACAGTACTCATATTTGCCCTTTTTTGCCCACGGGGTCTGGAAAGCGCCGTCAGTGAGGTCTCAGGGAAGGCGTTTCGAGGCTCGAAGGACACAAAACGGGGGTGCAGGTTGTCCTGCGCCCCCGTTTTCTTGGCATTGCGGTTGTTTGCCGCCGGTTTTTACGCCGCTTCGTCGAACTGCGAGTTGTACAGGTCGGCGTAGAAGCCGCCCTGGGCGAGCAACTCGTCGTGCGTGCCCTTCTCGACGATATCGCCGTCGCGAATCACCAAGATCACGTCGGCGTTGCGGATCGTGGACAGGCGGTGCGCGATGACAAAGCTGGTACGGCCCTGCATCAGCGCATCCATGGCACGCTGGATGAGCTCCTCGGTGCGGGTGTCCACGTTGGAAGTCGCCTCGTCTAGAATCAGCGCCGGGCGGTCGGCCAAAATGGCGCGGGCGATGGTCACGAGCTGGCGCTGACCCTGCGACAGGTTAGTGCCCTCCTCATTGATCATAAAGTCGTAGCCGCCGGCGAGCGTATGGATAAAGTGGTCGCAGCGCGCGGCACGTGCAGCGGCCTCGACCTCGGCGTCAGTCGCATCGGGGCGTCCGTAGCGGATGTTCTCGCGGATGGTGCCGTTAAACAGCCACGTATCCTGCAGCACCATGGCAAACTCGCCGCGCAGCGCCGCGCGATCCCAATCTCGCACGTCGACACCCTCGACGCGCAGCGAACCGCCGTCCACATCGTAGAAGCGCTGCAGCAGCTTAATGAGCGTGGTCTTGCCGGCGCCGGTGGGGCCGACGATGGCGATGGTCTGGCCGGGCTGCGCCTCGCAGCTAAAGTCGTGGATGATGGTCTTGTCGGGCGTGTAGCCAAACTTGACATGGTCAAACTCCACGTGGCCGGGGCGCTTTTCGGGAATCTGCGCGTCGGCCTTCTGCTCCTCCTCGGGCGCGGCCAGGAACTCAAACACACGCTCGGTGGCAGCTGCCATCGACTGCATCGTGTTGCTCACGTTGCCCAGCTGCTGCACGGGTTGCGTAAAGTTGCGAACGTACTGGATAAAGCTCTGAATGTCGCCGGGCGTGGCATTGCCGGTCAGCGCGAGCTGTGCACCCACCACGACGACGCCCATGTAGCCCATGTTGCCCACCAAGCTCATAAGCGGCATCATCAGGCCCGACAGGAACTGCGAGCGCCAGCCACTAATAAAGAGACGGTCGTTTTGGCGGTCGAACTCCTCGATCGAGGCCTCGGCGCGGTCGAACACCTGAATGACGTTCTGGCCGGCAAAGTCCTCCTCGATAATGCCGTTGACGGCGCCCAGAACCTGCTGTTGCTCGCGGAAGTACGGCTGCGAGAAGTGAATCATCACGGTCAAGATAATCGCGGCGGCCGGCAGCGTGAGCACGGTGACGCCGGTAAGCGGTAGGCTGATCGAAAGCATCATGACGAGCACGCCGATAATCTGCGTCACCGACGTGATGAGCTGCGTCACGCTCTGGTTGAGCGACTGACCCAGCGTATCGACGTCGTTGGTGATGCGGCTGAGTACGTCTCCCTTGCTGTGGCCGTTGAAGTAACTCATCGGCACGACGGCAATCTTGGCGGCGATTTCCTTGCGCATGCGGTAGCAGATCTTTTGCGTGACGCCGGTCATGAGCCAGCCCTGGACCAGGCTGCAGACAGAGCTCGCCAGATACAGGCAGAGCAAAAAGCCGAGCGTCTTGGCGATCCAGTCAAAGTCAACGTCGCCGGTGCCGTTGACCTTGGCGACCAGGCCTTCGAACAGCTTGGTCGTAACCTGGCCGAGCACCTTGGGTCCCACAATGTTAAAGATGACCGAGCACACGGCAAAGGCGACGGCGGCAAACACGGCAATCTTGTGCTGGCCGATATAGCCGAGCAGCTGCCTCATGGTGCCCTTAAAGTCCTTGGCCTTTTCGCCGCGGCGCATGCCACCCATGCGGCCCATGGGACCACGCTGGCGGGTGGGCTTGGGAATCTGAGTCTTGGTCTCGTCTGCCATTAGCGCTCGCCTCCTTCCATGACGGCTGCAATTTCTTTTTGGGTAAGCCCCAGCTCCTCGGCGGAAAGCTGCGACTGTGCGATCTCCAGGTACGCCGGGCAGCTGCGCAGCAGCTCCTCGTGCGTGCCGGTGCCCACTACGTGGCCGTCGTCGAGCACGATGATCTGGTCGGCGTGCATGATGGTCGCGATGCGCTGGGCTACGACCACGAGTGCGGCGTCGGTAACGTTTTTTGCCAGCTCCTCGCGCAGGCGCGCGTCGGTCTTGTAGTCGAGGGCGCTAAACGAGTCATCGAACACCACGACCTCGGGCTTTTTGGCCAATGCGCGGGCGATGGCCAGGCGTTGGCGCTGACCGCCCGAGACATTGGAGCCGCCCTGGCTGATGGGGGAGTCGTAGCCGCCCTCGCGCTCGGCGATAAAGTCTTCCGCCTGGGCGACGCGTGCTGCCTGGCGCATATCCTCGTCACTCACCATGTCGCCGGCAAACTTGAGGTTGCTCTCGACGGTACCCGAGAACAGACGCCCCTGCTGCGGGATGTAACCAATGCGGCGGCGCAGCTCGGAAAGGGTCATGTCGCGCACGTCGATGCCGTCGAGCGAAATGCTGCCGCCCGTGACGTCGTACAGGCGCGGAATCAGCTGTACGAGCGTGGACTTGCCCGAGCCCGTGGAGCCAATGATGCCGAGCATCTGACCGGCATGCGTGGTGAAGTTCACACCGCTAATGACGTCGGCGCGGGCATCGGGGTACTGGAAGCTCACGTCGCGGAAGGTGAGCTCACCGCGCGGCGAGCTGGCCGTGGGCAGTTTGGGCGAGGCAGGGTCGTTGATGCTCGTGGGGCAGGTGATGACCTCATCTACGCGCTCGGCTGCGACCTCGGCACGGGGCAGGATGACCGAAACCATGGTGAGGATCATAAACGCCATGACGATCTGCATGGTGTAGGAGATAAACGCCATCATGTTGCCGACCTGCATCACGCCGTCGGACACGCCCTGCGCGCCAAACCAGACGATAAGCACGGTGATGCAGTTCATGACGAGCATCATGAGCGGCATCATAAAGCTCATGGCTCGGTTGGTGTAGAGCTGCGTGGTCATCAGGTCGAGCGACGCCTTGTCAAAACGTTCGAGCTCATGTTCCTCGCGGTTGAACGAGCGGATGGGCATAAGGCCGTCGAGCAGCTCGCGGGCGGTAAGGTTCACGCGGTCAACAAAGCTTTGCATCTTTTTGAACTTGGGCATGGTGAGGCCCATAAGCACGCCGACGACGGCCGAGACCGCGATGATGGCAACGGCGATGGTCCACTCCAGGCCGGTATGGTTGGCCAGGACGCGCATGACGGCGACGATGCCCATGACGGGGGCCATCAGACACATGCGGATAAACAGAGTTGCGGCCATCTGGATCTGCTGAATGTCGTTGGTGCAGCGGGTGATGAGCGAGGCCTGGCTAAACTTGCCCACCTCGGCCGGCGAGAAGTGCATAACCTTGTTGAAGGTCTCGCGGCGCAGGTCGCGGGCGATGGAGCAGGCGGTGCGCGAAGCCACGGCACCGGTCAGGATGGTGGCGACGAGCGACACGAGGCACAGTCCAAACATCGTGGTCGCCATGCGGCTCAGGTAGGCGTTCTGCACGTCGGCGGGGTCGATGCCCTGCGCCTTGTACTCGTCCTGTACATAGCTCACGGCGCGCTGGGTGACGATGGAGCCCGACATGGAGCCCATTTTGTCCGCCATTTGGTTGGCGCCCTCGACGAGCTTGCTTTGGTCTACCAGACCGCCCTCGACACCCAGGCGCAGGCTCTTCATAGTGATCTTACCGCCGTCGGCATCAATCTGCTTTTGCATGTTCTGCGCCGCTGCGGCCTTCTGCTGTATCTCGGCGAGCTGCTCGGGCGTCATCGCCGCCATCTGCTCGGGGGTGGGCATGGCCTGGGCGCCGCTGTTGTCTTTCTCACCGGACGTGCCCATCATGTCGTCCATGGAGCTGGCGTCAATGCCCTGGTTGAGCGAAAGGACGACAGTTTCGGGCAGGCTCATAATGTCGGCGAGCTTGCTGCCGTCGGCGCGCTCGTCCTCGGTGCCCTTGTGCGTGCGAATCCCGTTTTTGTCTGCCTTGCCAAACGCAGCCTCTACCGTCTTGGCGTCCTTGGCGCTCATAAAGAGTTCGAGGTCGTCGAGCGATTCGGCGCGGATGGTGTCGGGCACGGGCGAGGCGATGCCGCCTTGCTGCACGCCCACGTCGACGATGTCGCTCATATAGGTAGGCAGTGCCAGATCGGCGTTGCAGCTGATTACGATAAGTACGATAGCTGCGAACAGTGCCAGGACATGCTTTTTAAAGAGCTTGAGAATCCTCACTCGGCATCTCTCCTTTCTTGATTGCGGTCGATAATTTCGTTGGCACGTCTAAGAAGGCGCACCATCTCTTGGGTATCTGTTTCGCCGAGCTGCTCGAGGAAAGCCGCGGTGCGGTCCTCGAATTCCCGGCGTTTGATTTCGAGATCCTGGAATCCCTTGTCGGTCACCGTGACGTGCACGCGACGACGGTCGGTCTTTGAGTGCTCGCGCTCGACCCAGCCCTTGGCTTCGAGGGCGCGTAAGATATTGGCGATGCGGGCGCTCGAGACCCAGGCGCGATCAGCGAGTTCGCTCGGCGTGAGCGAACCGCCGGCGAGTATGAGGGCGCGCATGACGGCCATCTCGCCGCCGAGGGCTTTGTCCGCAAAACGCGAAATGCGCTGATGCATGCTGCCGAACTCGGTAAGGAGCTGACGCCCAAGTTCACGGAAATCGGTATCTTCCACCGAAAACCCCTAACACTAGAAACTATTTTCGGTGAAAGATGATACCCCTGCACGCACGCCCTATGCGGTAGATTTCTAAGCATGTCCCAAAAATCTACTTGGCCGCTAGGCAATATTAAGAGTGCATTAAGACTTAAAATCATTCAATTGCTGAAGCGTTTCAAAGAACTACTATGCACGCGGTTAGGCGAGGGGTTGTCACCACCATGACGACTGGGACTCATATAATCGCCACGTGCGATGCTCCAACTTCCCGCAAGGAGACACCTTACATAAAGGGGGATGGAGTCATGGCATTTGACTTCACGGGCAAGACCGCGATTGTCACGGGCGGCACTCAGGGCATTGGCCTCGAGATTGCCAAGGGCATCGTCGCGGGCGGCGGACATGTCGCGCTCATCGCAAGGAACGCTGCTAAGGGCGAGGCCGCTGTGGCCGAGCTTGGCGAGGGCAACAAGTTCTATCAGCTCGATGTCGCCGATGCGCCCAAGGCGCGCGAGACCGTCGAGCAGATTTTTACGGACCTGCCGCAAACCAACATCCTGATCAACTGCGCTGGCGTCATCAGCACCAAGAAGTTCGACGAGATCGATGACACCGAGTGGCGTCGCACCATCGACATCAACCTTAACGGCACCTTTACCATGATGAACGCCGTGTACCCGCACTTTAAGGCGGCCCATGCCGGCACTATCGTCAACGTGAGTTCCGTTGCGGGCAAGATCGGTGGCGGCCTGCTCGGCACCGCGGCCTACGCGAGCTCCAAGGCCGGTGTCAACGGCCTGACCAAGGCAGTCGCCAAGGAAGGCGGCAAGTTTGGCGTCCGCTGCAACGCCGTGTGCCCGTCGCTCACGTTGACCGATATGACCTCGATTCTCTCTGACGAGAACTCTCGGCGCATCATCAACGGTATTCCTCTGGGCCGCGCCGCCCAGGCCAGCGAGCCTGCGCAGATGGTGCTGTTCTTCGCTTCCGACCTCGCCAGCTTCGTGAACGGCGAGATCGGTGACTGCGACGGCGGCATCGTCTTGGACGGGTAATACCCCGCGACGATTATTCGGCGACGGCTCCTGCGACTCGGGACCGTCGCCTTCTTTCTGACATAGGCGCGTGCGGCTACGATTCGCATGCATCCAAAGGAGATATATATGAGTGAATCGACTGCGGTGGAGGCGCCGGCGGCAAAGGAGCCGTTCTTTAAGATGTCCTCCATCCCGGGCGCCAATATCTTGGTGCCGCTTCTGTTGGGCTGCCTGCTCAACACGCTATTCCCCGACCTGTTTAAAACGCTCGGTAGCTTTACGCTTGGCATGACCCAGCAGGGTGCAGGCCCGCTCGTTGGCGCCTTTTTGCTCATCGTCGGTACGACGATTTCGTTTAAGAGTGCTCCCGCCGCCGCTGCACGCGGCGCCATCATCATCGCTGTCAAGCAGATCGTGGTCGTTGCCGTGTCGCTGCTCATCCTTTATGTGTTCAACGACAACCTGTTTGGCATCTCTGCCATGGTGATGCTGGCGGCTTGCACCGGCGCCAACAACGCTATGTACGCTGGTCTGATGGGCACCATGGGCAACGAGGCCGAGCGTGGCGCTGTCGCCATCACCACGCTCGTTGTCGGCCCTCCGGTCACGATGATTGTGCTCGGCGCTGCCGGCCAGGCTCCGATCGGCTGGTCGCTCGTGGGTGCCATCCTGCCGATCGTCGTCGGCATTATTCTAGGTAACCTGTTCCCCAGCTTTAAGAAGATGATGGCACCGGCACTTTCCGCCATCATCGTGCTCGTCTTCTTTGCCATGGGCTCGACCATGACCTTTGGCCAGCTCATTAATGGCGGTCTCCCCGGTATTCTGCTCGGCGTGATCTGCTCGGTGGTCTTTGCAATTCCCGTCATCGCGGTCGATAAGCTCACGGGTGGTACGGGTGTCGCAGGTGCGGCCATTTCGAGCTGCGCCGGAGCCAATGTGGCCACGCCTGCTGCCATGGCAAGCGTCAACGGGGCCATGTACGGCGGCGCCGTGCTCGCGACGGCTACGGCACAGGTTGCTGCCTGCGCAATCGTGACGGCTATTTTGACCCCGCTGGTCACCAGCTGGTGCTACAAGCATTTTGAGGGCCAGGGCAACGGCAATAGCAAGGCAACGACCGACAAGGCCGCCGCAGCCGCCTAATGCCAAGCGGCAATCAAAGCTAAAAACTAGCTACGCCACAGGGCGGCCACGGGGGATTCCGTGGCCGCCCTGCAGTTTCTGTAGGGTCTCTGGGACACTTTACCCTGCTAAAGCTGGCATAACAGCTAGAGCGAACGTCGTACAAAGGCAAGGAAAAATACCATACAAATCGGTGAACGGTAGTTGTTTGCACTCGCATTTCCTGCGGGTTTGTAAAAAACGTCCTTATGATATAAAAAAAGAAACATATAACAGCCCAGATGGAGAGGGTCGCTATGTTATCCTTCTCAGACGGGTGAAATCTTGGGTTTTGGGTTGTAGTTCCAAGGTGGACAAACGTTTTCCCTGCACCAATGTGTGGTGAAGAACGGAAGAAGCCGGTAGTGCAAGCCGAACATTCAAGAATTCAATAAGCAGCGGTGTGAGAGAGCGCCGCATTACACGTAACTAGGAGCGTGGTTACACAATGCAGGAGGCATGGGAAGGCTTCAAGGAAGGCATTTGGACGGGAGAGGTTGACGTCCGAGACTTCATCCAGAAGAACTACACCCCCTACGAGGGCGACGAGTCGTTCCTCGCCGGCCCGACCGAGCGTACCAAGGAGCTGTGGGGCGAGGTTCTCGACCTGCTGCTTAAGGAGCGCGAGCAGGGCGGTGTCCTCGATATGGACACCAAGACCGTCACGGGTATCGTGAGCCACCCCGCTGGCTACATCGATAACGCCCACCGCGAGAAGGAGACCATCGTCGGTCTCCAGACCGACAAGCCGCTTAAGCGCGCGCTGCACGTCAACGGTGGTATCCGCATCGCTTGCCAGGCTGCCAGCCAGCACGGCTATAAGGTCGACGAGAACGTTGTCGAGCGCTACACCTTCGAGCGCAAGACCCACAACGCCGGCGTCTTCGATGTTTACACCCCCGAGATGCGTGCTTGCCGCTCGGCTCACATCATCACCGGTCTGCCCGATGGCTATGGCCGCGGCCGCATCATCGGCGACTACCGTCGTGTCGCCCTGTACGGTGTCGACTACCTGATCAAGGACAAGGAGGCCCAGAAGGCTTCCACCCCGACGGTCATGACCGCCGACAACATCCGCGACCGCGAGGAGCTGCAGGAGCAGATCCGCGCCCTCGGCGAGCTCAAGATGATGGCCGAGACCTATGGTTTCGATATTTCCAACCCTGCTACCAACACGCAGGAGGCCATCCAGTGGATGTACTTCGCCTACCTCGCTGCCGTCAAGGAGCAGAACGGCGCCGCTATGTCCATCGGCCGTACCTCCACGTTCATCGACATCTACGCTGAGCGCGACCTTGCCAACGGTACCTTCACCGAGGAGCAGATCCAGGAGTTCGTGGATCACTTCATCATGAAGCTCCGCATGGTCAAGTTTGCCCGTACCCCCGAGTACCAGGCCCTGTTTACTGGCGATCCGCAGTGGGTCACCGAGTCCATCGGCGGCATGGGTGTTGACGGCCGTACGCTCGTTACCAAGATGAGCTACCGCTACTTGCACACGCTCGAGAACATGGGCACCAGCCCCGAGCCCAACATGACCGTTCTGTGGTCGACCCGTCTGCCCGAGAACTTCAAGAAGTTCTGCGCCAAGACTTCTGTCGCCAGCTCCTCGATTCAGTACGAGAACGACGACCTCATGCGCGTTTACCACGGCGACGACTACGGCATCGCCTGCTGCGTGTCCTCCATGCGCATTGGCAAGGAGATGCAGTTCTTCGGCGCCCGCGCCAACCTGGCCAAGTGCCTGCTCTACGCACTCAACGGCGGTGTTGACGAGGTCTCCAAGAAGCAGGTCGGCCCCAAATATCGCGCCGTCGAGGGCGATACGCTCGATTACGATGACGTTGTGGCCAAGTACAACGACATGATGAAGTGGCTCGCTGGCGTGTATGTCAACTCGCTGAACATCATTCACTACATGCACGACAAGTATTGCTACGAGCGCATCCAGATGGCTCTGCACGACAAGCACGTGCACCGCTGGTTCGCTACGGGCATCGCTGGCCTTTCCGTCGTGGCTGACTCCCTGTCCGCCATCAAGTACGCCAAGGTTCACCCCGTCCGCGACGAGAATGGCATCATCGTCGACTTCGAGACCGAGGGCGAGTTCCCCAAGTACGGTAACGACGACGACCGCGTCGACCAGATCGCTCACGACGTTGTGCACCAGTTCATGGAGTACATCCGCATGAACGACACCTACCGCAACTCCGTGCCCACGACCTCGGTTCTGACCATTACCTCCAACGTCGTGTACGGTAAGAAGACCGGCTCCACGCCCGACGGCCGCAAGGCTGGCCAGCCGTTCGCCCCGGGTGCTAACCCCATGCACAAGCGCGATAGCCATGGCGCCATCGCTTCGCTGTCTTCGGTTTCCAAGCTCCCGTTCCGCGATGCTCAGGACGGCATCTCCAACACCTTCTCCATCATCCCGAGTGCGCTCGGTAAGGAGGACCAGGTGTTCTTTGGCGATATCGACCTTGATCAGCTGGGCGAGTAACTATTGTTAGTGCTATACTAACAATAACGATTACTGATTAGCGCGCCGGTTTCGGCCGGCGCCTATCGATCGAAGGAGACACATTATGAAGGTTTCTGAAGTTTCCGAGACTCAGGCCGATAACCTGGTCCACATGCTCGACGCTTACGCCGAGAAGGGTGGCCACCACCTGAACATCAACGTCTTCAACCGTGAGACGCTGCTCGACGCTCAGGCTCACCCCGAGAAGTACCCGCAGCTGACCATCCGCGTTTCCGGCTATGCCGTGAACTTCCACACGCTCACCAAGGAGCAGCAGGACGAGGTCATTGCGCGTACCTTCCACGATAAGTTCTAAAGGGTTCAACTCCTGTAGGATTACTGGGGCCGGTTTTGGGTTATTTTCCAAAACGTCCTCGGACATGCAAAGAGGCTCCGCTGCGCGCGTTGCGCGGCGGGGCCTCTTTGCGTCCTGCGGGATGTTTTGGAAAATAACCCAAAACCGGCCAAGCGGGGTTCTTCGGAGTCACCCTTTAGGCGGAACTCTCCTAATTATTTGGATGAGTCGTTTACTTACTTGTGCTGTTACCGTCTTCCCGCTGTTGTTGGGGTATGCTTTGTTCGTATGTAAACGTTTGACATGTTGATGGGGGAGGGTGCTATGGCTCGCGAGGGCGCTCGTTCTAAGGATTCTGCTAAGCCTGGCATCAAGGAAGTTGCAGCGGTGGCGGGGGTTTCGCCTACTACGGTATCTCGCGTGCTTAATAATCGCGGCTATATTAGCCAAGAGACCCGCGATAAGGTCCATGCCGCGATGGAGCGCATCAACTATACGCCCAACGATATCGCCCGTGCCATGCTCAACGGTCGCCTGAATCTTATCGGTATGATCGTTCCCTTTGTGAGCAGCCCGTTCCATGCTCAGGTTGTGCAGGCGGTCGAGCGCACGTTAGCGGAAAACGGCTTTAAGATGTTGCTGTGCAACAGCGCCAATCGACCCGATCTTGAGCGTTCCTATATTGACATGCTCCGCCGCAATATGGTCGACGGCGTCATCGTCAACTCCCTCAATATCGGTGCCGAGGCATATGCCGAGATGGGCTTGAGCCTGGTTGGCATCGACTGCGATCTTGGCGAGGGCTCTGTCCAGATTGCAAGTGACAGCTATGGCATTGGCGAGCTCGCCACGCGCCGTCTGATTGATGACGGCTGCAGGCGTATCCTGTGCCTGCGCAGCAATAGCCGCATGCGCATGCCTGCCAATAAGCGTACCGATGCCTACCTCGATGTTGTTGAGCAGGCCGGTTTGTCCGCGCTTGTCCGTGAGGTTGAGTTCGTTAAGCCCGACGACGAAAAGGGCGCGGTCGTTGCGAAGATCCTCGATGAGAACCCCGATATTGACGGCATCTTTGCGGGAGACGACACGATGGCGGCCATCTGTCTCAACGTGATGAAGCAGCGCGGCTTGAGCGCTCCGGACGATATTAAGGTCGTGGGCGCGGATGGTGCCCGCCGAACTATGACGTTTATGCCTGACTTAACAACCGTACGTCAAGATATCGATCGCATCGGAGAGCTCGCGGCGCAATCCATCATCGCTCTTATTAACGGCGATAATCCCGAATCGAATATCAAGCTCCCCGTTGAACTCATTGAGGGCAAAACCGCGTAGTTCATCCCGTGCCAAAAGAATTCCTCAAACGCCTCTGATGACCGTTCACCGGCATATGTCAACCGTTTGCCGACGACTGGAACTGCGAAAAGACGTATTGGTATGAAAACGTTTGACATATGAAAACGATTGACATATCTTGCCATTGTACCGAGTTAGTATGTCGTGGAAAGGAAGTCTCGGATGCACAAGGTGTATTACCAGCCTGAGGGAATTTGGGTAGGCGACATCATGCCGTACGGCGAGGACGGCACGTTCTATCTCTATCATCAGCGTGACACGCGTAACCCCGAACCTTTCGGAGAGCCGTTTGGCTGGGCACTCGCCACGACCAAGGATTTCGTCAACTACAAGGACTTTGGCGAGAGCCTTGAGCGCGGCGGCGACGAGGAAGTCGACCAGTACATTTATGCCGGCACGGTGTTTAAGGTGGGCGACAAGTACCATGCGCTCTACACTGGTTGCAATCGCGATAAGGTCCGCGCACGTTTGATGAAGCAGGTTCTTCTTCACGCAACGAGCGACGACGCCGTCAAGTGGGAGAAGAACATCGCCGAGACGCTGCTTCCGCCCCAGGAGGGTTACGATGACCGCAACTGGCGCGATCCCTTTGTGCTTTGGGATGAGGAGAACGAAGAGTACATGCTCATCCTCGGCACGCGTGTGGGCGAGGACAAGCGTCTGATGACCGGCCGCCTGGTCAAGTTCACCTCCAAGGATCTGACCAACTGGGAGTTCCAGGGCGACTGGTGGAACCCGGGCCTGTACACCATGTTTGAGATGCCTGATCTCTTTAAGATGGGCGACTGGTGGTACCTCGTCTTTTCCGAGTACAGCGACGGCAACAAGACCCGTTACCGCATGTCCAAGTCCATCAACGGTCCTTGGATTACCCCCGCTGACGACTCCTTCGACGGCCGCGCGTACTACGCCGCTCGCACCGCATTCGATGGCGAGCGTCGCGTTCTCTTTGGTTGGGTTCCTACGCGTGACGAGGGCGGCGACCCCAGCTCTTACCTATGGGGTGGCACCTTTATGCCCCTCGAGATCGTTCAGCGTGCCGACGGAACGCTCGGCACCAAGCTCCCCGACAGCATGCTTGGCGCCTTTGGCGAGGGCAAGGCTGTCGAGACCTTTGAGCTTTCCTGCGAGTCGGGCAAGGTCGAGCAGGTGCTCGCCGCGGATGCCGGCTCCACCTACTTGCTCGATGCCGACATTGAGCTCGGCGGTAACGCTGCCGGCTTCTCGGTCAAGTTCGCTGAGGACGCCGAGACCGGTCTTGCCTATGAGTTCCGCGCCAACCTGCGCGAGGGCAAGCTCGAGTTCACGCCGGCTCCCCAGTACCCGTGGTTCCAGGTCAACAACATGGGCCTCGAGCGTCCGTTGTTCTTTAAGGGCGAGGGCACTCACCATGTGCGTCTGGTCGTCGACGACGACATCGCGACCATCTTTGTCGATGATGTCGCGCTCAACGCTCGCTTCTGCAACAAGCAGGGCCAGGGTGTGGCGCTTACCGTCACCGACGGTGCGCTCAAGTGCGCAAACGCAACGATCGCGTCTCTGTAGCGGCAACGAACCGTTTTATGATTTAGAAAAGGAATGGAGAGGAACATGGACTACAAGGCAGTGTCCCAGCAAGTCGTCGACAACGTCGGCGGACTGGAGAACATCGAGGGCGCCACGCATTGCGTGACCCGTCTGCGTCTGGTGCTCAAGGATACGAGCAAATACAACAAGGCCGAGCTCGAGAACATCGATGGCGTCAAGGGCGTGCTGTACAACAGCGGCCAGCTCATGATCATCTTCGGTACCGGTACCGTCAACAAGGTTTACGATGAGTTTATGGCTCTGACGGGCGTTAAGGAGATCAGTGCTTCCGAGGTCAAGGGCGCCGAGGCGGACAAGAAGGGCAAGTTCTTCTCGGTCCTCAAGGTATTCTCGGACATCTTTATCCCCATCATTCCCGCCTTCGTCGGCGCTGCAATCATCATCGGCCTTAAGTCGCTGATCGTTGCCAACGGCCTCTTTGGCATGGAAGGCAGCCTCGCCGATCACAGCGAGTTCCTCAAGAACCTCGCAAGCTTCTTTGCCATTATCGCCACCACGTTCGACTACCTGCCTGTCCTGGTTATGTACAGCGCGGTCAAGCGTTTTGGCGGTAACCCGATCCTGGGCATCCTCGTCGGTATCGTCATGGTTCACCCGAGCCTTATGAACCGCAACACGTTCGTTATGGACCCGACGGGTGCTGAGTACTGGAACTTTGGTCCGCTATCCATTCCCATGGTTGCTTTCCAGGGCGGTGTGTTCCCCGCAATCCTGACTGCCTGGTTTATGGCCAAGGTCGAGAAGATTGCCCAGAAGTACATCCCCGAGGTCGTTTCGTTCGTCTTTGTCCCGACCGTTACCCTGATTCTTGCTAACGTTGCCCTGTTCACCGTGTTCGGCCCGCTCGGCAACCTGATCGGTGACGTCCTCGCCGGCGTAATCGATATCCTGTACAACAGGATGGGTGTCTTTGGTGCCTTTGTCTTCGCCGCGTTCCTGCAGCCGCTCGTCGTTACCGGTACGCATCAGTTCATCCAGGGTATCGAGGCCAACCTCGTTGCCACGACCGGCTTCAACTACATCCAGGCCATCTGGTCGGTTTCCATCATCGCCCAGGGCGGCGGCGCCATCGGTATGTACCTCATTCACAAGAAGCACTCCAAAGAGCGCAACATCTGCATGTCGTCCTTTATCCCGACGCTGGTCGGAATCTCCGAGCCCGCTATCTTTGCTGCAAACATGCGCTATTCGATCATTCCGTTCATCTGCGCATGCATCGGTGCAGGCTGCGGCGGTGCCTTCGTCAAGCTCTTTGAGGTGCGCGCTATCGGTCAGGGTCTGACCGGCGTGCTTGGCCTGCTCATCGTCACGCCCGAGACCCTCGTGTGGTATGTGGCTGGCAATCTCATCGCCTTTATCGTGCCGATCGTCTTGATCTTTGCCTACAACAAGGCAAAGGGCGTGCCGACCACCGATGAAGAGGGCGCTGGCGCAGGCTTCGATGTCAGCTTCTAGTTGAGCCATTCAGTGCAATGTGCGGATAAGTCCATTTGAGGAAGGGCGTTCGGCTCGTGTGAGTCGGGCGTCCTTCCCTATAGACGAGAAAGTCAATGGCGATGTTAAATCAAAAAAACAAGGTGATGCGTGCGGACTATGAGCAGTGGCGAGCTGGACAGGATGAGACGGCGGGTCGCATCGCGTCCGACCCCGATAGGCTCCTGTTCCATGTGGAGCCTGAGCTTGGTTGGCTCAACGACCCCAACGGTTTGGTTCAGATTGGTGATACGTATCACATCTATCATCAATACGATCCGTTCGATGCTGCGCATGGCGGTCCAGTGCTTTGGAACCATCTGACGACAAAGGATTTTGTGACGTACGAGAATCACGGCCCCGTGCTGTTCCCCGATTCCGATTTGGATTCGAGCGGAGCGTATTCTGGTTCTGCCTTTGTACGCGATGGCAAGATTCACTACTTCTATACCGGCAACGTCAAGCATTTTGACCGCGATGATTACGACTACGTGTTGACGGGCCGTGAGCAAAACCAGATTCATATGGTTGCCGAGAATCCCGACGAATTGGGCGAGAAGCGCATAGCTGTTGGACCGGTCGATTACCCCGACGATATCGGTACGCACGTGCGCGACCCCAAGATCCTTGAACATGGCGGTATCTACTACATGGTTCTGGGCGCTCGTACGAAAGACGACCGCGGCTGCGTGCTTGTCTATACCTCGCGCGAACTAGAGGACTGGAACTATGCGACGCGTATTGAGCTGGACGAGAACTTTGGCTTTATGTGGGAGTGCCCCGATCTGTTTGAGCTCGATGGCGAGCTTATTCTCGTTTGCTGTCCGCAGGGTGTGCCTGCCGATGGTTGGCGTTACCGCAATCCGCATCAGTGCGTGTGGTTCCCTATCGAGGCCGATTGGGAGGCGCCGAGCTTTAAAATCGTCGGGCAGGGCATGCCCCCGATGGTCGATGCCGGTTTTGATTTCTATGCTCCGCAGTCCTTTGAGGATGCTGCAGGCCGGCGTTTGATGATCGGATGGTCGGGTTGCCCCGATGCGACGGCAGAAAACCCGACGGTGGCGCGCGGGTGGCAGTGCGCGTTGACGGTGCCGCGAGAGCTGAGCATGCGCGATGGTAAGCTCTGCCAGCAGCCGGCGCACGAGATTGAGAGGATGCGCGGCGACTGCGCTCGCGCGACAGGCGGTGAAACCGTTGAGGAGCCGGGCCGCCTGTTTGATCTTGTGGTTTCCTGTGAGGGCGCCAAGATGGTCGAGCTCGAAATCCGCAAGGGTGTCTTTGTGCGCTATGCAGATGGGATGCTTACCCTCGACATGGGTGACGAAGGCTATGGGCGCGACCAAAGGTCGATCGAGCTCAGCGAGCTTCGCGACCTGCGCGTGCTTTCGGACACTACGATGGTCGAGATTTTTGCCAACAGCGGCGAGGCGGCACTTACGAGCCGTACCTATTCGCCGGCGGTTTCGGCGATGGGGTTGCATGCCGAGGGTGCGGCGTCGATGGATTTCTACCGCCTCGCGCATTAACCGTGCGTGGAGCACGATTGGACTTGCCGGGCGGAATGTGTCGCAGTTGCCGCAGCGAACTACCGTTTATCGTGTATAGCTACCGTTTGCGGAGTAAGTAACACTCTTTAATAAACCGTGTAGAATCTCAGATAAGCACGGAGTTTTCCAGGGAGACGCTGTCCTTTGTTGTGCGCAAGGGGCGGCGTCTCTTTGGCGCTTTGCGGCCGTTGTGCAACAGTGCGGCGGCGCGCGCCATGTATTGAAAAGCCAATGTCGAGATGGGTCGTGATAAGAATGGGCAAGTACGTAATCGTGGTTGAGTCTGGGTCGGATGTGACGCCGGAGCTCTGCGAGCGCTACGGCATCGTGCGCGTGCCCATGCATGTCACAATTGGTGACGAGACCGTTGAGGACGGCTCCATCGATCCGCTCGAGATTTACTCGCGCTGCAACGAGCTCGGTGTTATGCCTAAGACGAGTGGCTGCGCGCCTGCGGATTTTGCTCACGTGTATGACCGTATCCATGCCGAGCAGCCCGATGCGACCATTCTGCATCTTGCGTACTCCGAAGTCACGACTTGCTCGCATCAGTCCTCCAAGATTGCGGCTAAGGGCCGTGACTACGTCTTCTCCATGGATACGCGTTTTGTCTCGGTGGGCCAGTCGCTCGTTGCCGTCGAGACCGCCAAATACATCGAGGCTCACCCCGATGCCACCGTCGACGAGATCTTTGCATTTACGAATTCCGTCATGGACCGTGTGTTGCTGGGTTTTGTTCCTACGGACCTTGCCTTCCTTAAGGCGGGCGGTCGCTTGTCCAACGTCGCGTTCCTGGGCGCCCACCTGCTCAAGATTAAGCCCTGCATTGAGGTAACGGGCGGTAAGTTTGTGGCGACCAAGAAGTTTCGCGGCTCTATGCTCAAATGCGCCCGCGCCTTTATTGACCACATGGTTGCGAAGGGCGAGATCGACTATTCGCACATTGGCCTGGCGTATTCGGTAGGTCTTTCCCAGGAGCTGCGCGACGACATGGAAGTCTATGCGCACGACCTGGGCTTTAAGGACGTTACCTGGACTCAGGTCGGCGGTGTCATCTCGAGCCATTGCGGCCCGACCGCCTTCGGTGCGGTGCTGACGCTTAAAGCGTAAGACCTGGCGTCTATCGATTTCTATTGCCTCGGCGGCGGGCGGGTTGCGACAACCTTCCCGCCGCTCTTGCGTGGGGCCAAATAGAACAACCCAATTGACCGCTAAACCGTTTCGCCATCATGCATATGGGCTAGAATGACTCTGGCATTTATGTAGCTAAAACCAATGAGAGGCAAGGTAGCGGGAATGGCTGAGATGACACTCGAGGGTGTGGACGCTCGTCCCGAGGACTCTGCGTTTGCCCTGGGCCGCGTGCATTCGATTGAGACGATGGGAACGGTCGATGGACCCGGCATCCGCTTTGTGGTGTTTGTTCAGGGCTGCCCCATGCGCTGTGCGTATTGCCACAACCCCGATACCTGGTCGGTTAACGGCGGCACCATGGTGACCGTCGAGCACCTGATGGACGAGTTTCAGAGCAACCATGAGTTTTACCGCAGCGGTGGTATTACGGTGTCCGGCGGCGAGCCGCTCCTGCAGCCTGAGTTTTTGGCCGACCTGTTCCGCGCCATGCACAATAACCCCGACGGTCGCGTGCATACCTGCCTGGATAGCTGCGGCTATGCGTTCGATCCCAACCATCCCGAGAAGTTCGATGCCGTACTCAACGAGACCGATATGGTGCTGCTCGACATTAAACACGCCGATCCCGTCGAGCATAAAAAGCTGACCGGTTGCGATCCCGCACGCATTCTGGCGTTTGGTGATGAGCTTGCCCGTCGCAAGATTAAGGTCGTTATCCGCCACGTGGTGGTGCCCGGCATTACCGATACGGTTGAGGAGTGCGAGGCACTCGGTCGTCTGATCGCTCCATGGCATAACGTGGTCGGTCTGGAAATGCTGCCGTATCACACGATGGGTGTCGTCAAGTACGAGCAGCTGGGGATTCCCTATAAGCTCGAGGGCGTTCCACAGATGGATACCGCGCGCATGCCCGAGCTGCGCAACGCCGTCATGACGGGCATGAAAAAGCGCCGCGCGGAACTCAAAAACGCCATCGGCTAGCGAGCCATTTTCAGGCACTCATTGGGGACAGACTTAAATGAGTGCCTCTGGGCACCAAGTTGATTGCCAAAGAGGCCCGTCAAGTTGTGGTGGAATAGTTCTTGTTTTTCGGCTTATGCCGCCCAAATAGGAACTATTCCACCGCAACTGCGTTTTGGGCGGAGATGCGCAACAGAATCGTGCCATTTGGATAAATACGCTTGTGGTTTCTTTAAAGACGCCTTAAACGCCGCTGAATATCTTTGGAAAGAAATGCCTGCTCGGTATTATGCTGCTCGTATATAAACGGTAGCAGTCAGGAGACCACGTGCGAAACAACGCATCGCGGGACGAGTATGTGCCGCAGCATAGCAGCAGATATGAGACGAAGGGCACGTCTTCGCGTGGCCTTGTCGACGCTCGCATCCGCGTGACGAAGATTGCCGCCATTGGGATGCTAACGTTGGCGGTTATTATCCTCGGAATTACCGCCAAAACCTACGCGTCGGAGCGAATGGCACACTCAGATGCGTCAACGGTACAGATGCAAAACAAAAAGGTCTCTGAATCTAAAGCCACCGCAAGCCAAACCCTGTCGACAGCGAGCCTCAAGACGAGGCTTTCGAAGGCGGACTTTAACGATATTCCCTCAGGCGATACCGTGCAGACCTTCTCACTGGTTGATGACCAGATCCCCGCCCTGGAGGATGAGAGCCTCGCCGCGCTCCAAGATGCCCTGAGTCAGGCGCAGGAGCTGGGCGATGTGGGCGTGGTGTTTTACGATCTGACGAGCGGCAAGGGTGTGACGTATGACGCGGACGCCGAGGTGTACGGTGCGAGCAGTTATAAGGCACTCTATGCGTTGTACATCTGCGAATCCCTGGTCGAGACGGGCCAGGTCTCACTCGATGATTCCCTTGGCACCTATGGTGGCTACAACATGGGCTGGCAGACGGTGCGCGACCTGATCGAGGCCGCGGTCGTTAATTCGGACAACGATTCGTTTATTGCGTTACGCGCGGCGTTTGACCGTGTCGGTTACGAGGATTGGATTGTCAGTCTTGGCGTCGATTACGATACCGCACTCGATCCGATGAGTGATTTTCCCACCTATTGCCCGCGAACCTCGGCCAAGTTGTGGCGCGAGATGAGCGAGTATCTGAGCCATGATACCGAGACGTCACAATGGCTGTCGGGCCTTCTGGCCTCTACGGCCCGATCGTTTATTCGTGACGGCATTGCGGACGACCAAGCCTTGGTGCGCAACAAGGCAGGCTGGATTAGCGAGGATGGTTGCTATTCGACATGCGATGCGGGCCTTATCGACATCGATGGCCGTACCTATGTCATGAGCATCATGACATCGATGCCGTGGAGCGACCGCTCGAGCGAGGTTACGGCTGCGATTGCAAAGGCTCTGTTTGATACGCGAGCTGCGCTGGCCTAGCGTGTTCGTTTGACGAGGTCAAACAAAATGCTGGTACCATACCGTGGTTGAGAATTTCGTATAGGTTTGGGGAATGGCATGGCTACAATCGCGATTATCGGCGCACTCGAAAAAGAGATCATGCAGATTAAGGAAGAGTTGAGTAACGCTTGCATGGTACAGGAGGCGGGCTTGAACGTTGTGACCGGCGGGCTCGACGGTCTGTCGATTGTCGCCACAACGGCGGGTATGGGCACGGTGAATGCCGCCGCCGCAACACAGCATCTCATTAGTAAATATGCCCCGCAGGCCGTTGTGCTCTCGGGTATCGCGGGCGGTTTGAACCCCAAGCTCCATATCGACGACGTGGTTATCGGCAAATGCCTACGCTATCTGGATACCGATACCGCGCTTATCGCCGAGTCTGCACCGGGGCTCGAGGAGTTTGGCTCGACGCCTGCGCTGGTCGATATTGCTGCCGATGTGCTTTCTGAGCGTGGCTTTGTTAACGCTTCGATAAATGCAGCCGCCTCGAACGAGGGCGCAAAGCAGTTCCTGGTCGGCACGATTGCCACGGGTAACCGCTTTGTGACGGGCGCCGCCATGCGCAATGACGCTATCGAGGCGACGCATGCCGATTGTGTCGGCATGGAGGGCGCGGCAATTGCCCACGTCGCAACCAAAAATGGTGTCGATTGCCTGGTGCTGCGCGCTATCAGCGATAATTGTGACGAGGCGTACGATGCGATTTGCGACCGCGAGTTCGACCTGTTCGAGTATGCCCGCACCGCGAGTGGCATTACGCTCGATATCGTTCGCCGTATCGCTGCTATCTATTAGCGCGCTCTTTTGTAAGAACCTACGACCAAGGAGTGTCCATGGCCGATTCCATTAACTACCAGCTTGCCAAGTTCGTTGCCAGCTATGGCAAGGTTTCGCAGATTCCCGAGTCCACCTGCCCCGAGGTGAGCTTCGTCGGCCGCTCCAACGTGGGCAAGTCGTCGATCATGAACAAGCTTTTTGGCCGCAAGAACCTCGTCAAGGTTTCGAGCACACCGGGCAAGACGAGCAACATCAACTTCTTCGAGGCCGACGACGTGCACTTCGTTGACCTGCCGGGCTATGGTTTCGCCCGTCGTTCCAAGGCCGAGCGTGACCGTTGGGCAGAACTTATCGGCGACTTCTTCGACTCGGAGCGCAGCTTTAACCTGGTCGTGTCGCTGGTGGATATTCGTCACGACCCGAGCAAACTCGACCATGACATGATCGACTACCTGCAGGGCAACGAGTTCAACTTTATTGTCTGCCTCACCAAGGCAGACAAACTCAGCCGCACCCAGCAGGCCCGCCAGGCAGCAGCCATCAAAAAGCAGCTCAACGTCCCGGCCGAGAACGTGATCATCACAAGCTCCCAGACCGGTACCGGCATCGATGAACTCAAGCGCCGCATCGCCGAGGCTTGCCTCTAATAAGGGCTCTTGGCAGGCAATAGTTTGCATCTATCTATATCACCCCAGTGATAGTTATTGCTACACTATCACTGGGGTGATATTTTTGTTTGGAGGTCGATATGGAGCTTTGGCACGGGTCGGAGGTTGTTGTCGAGCATCCGTCGTTGGATAAATGCAGACAATTCAATGACTATGGGTGTGGGTTTTATTGCACGCCACATGAGGAAATGGCAATGGAGTGGGCATGTCGGACCGAGTCCGATGGTATCGCGAATCGATATGAGCTCGATATTGATGGTCTCGCGGTCTTGGATTTGGAGTCCGGGGAGTTTTCAATCCTCAATTGGCTTGCGATTTTGGCTAACAATAGGGAGTTCAATGTTTCGACACCGCTAGCGCGCGAAGGACTTCGTTATCTGCTGGATAACTGCCTGATTGATATTTCTCCCTATGACGTTATTCGAGGCTATCGCGCCGACGATTCCTATTTCTCGTTTGCAAGACAGTTTGTCAACGGCATGATTTCGCTCAGGCAATTGCAGCGCATTATGTTTTTGGGGGATTTGGGCATTCAATATGCGCTTATGAGTGAGCGTGCGTTCTCAGCAATCAGATTCTGCGAATGGAAGCAGGCGTTGGGATCTGAGTATTATCCCAAGCGCTTTAAGCGAGAGCAGAACGCGCGGCGCAAGTACTTGGAAACTGTGAATGGATTCGACTCTGAGGGTGTCTACATTAGGGATTTAATGGCAGGGAGGGTTGATTTAAATGATCCAAGAGTTAACGGATTGTGGGCCGAGTAGAACATACCCCGTCTACTATCTCGAGGATGCAATGAACAATCTCGGCGACTGCTTTGACTATGCCGTTAACGATTATGGAGCAGAAGGATCGGAAGTTGCTGAACTCTTTTGCCTGAGCGGCGTAGCTCGCGAGTTCGAACGCGGCAACGCATGGGTAGTGTCGGGAAAATCGGGCGTTGAGCTGTTCGCGCTTATCGCCGAAAGGTCGGGCTATCAATCAAGGCCGATGCCAAATCGAACCTACCGATTCGAAAAGACACCGGAATATTGGACAGGCTGGATATTGGCATACCTTCAGTGGCGCCTAGGAGAGTCTTTCGAAGATTTGCTGCATGTCGTTCCATTTGATGTGCTACGCAGTCTGTACTACCCCTGGCACGAAGCCTCGGAGGAACGTGTGGCTCGCCTCGTCTGCGATATGGCGAAGAAAGCGTCCAGGCGAACAAAACTTGCGTTAGCAAGAAAGAAGCTTAAGAAAACCCAACAAGACCTGGCATACGAATCAGGCGTATCGCTCCGCTCAATCCAAATGTACGAACAGCGCCAACGAAACATCAACGAAGCCTCGGTAACAACCGTAAGAGCTATAGCAAAAGCCCTCCACTGTAACATCGAAGACCTCCTAGAACCAGTCTTCGAATACAAAGAAACAAGCGCCGCCTAAAGGGGATTCTGGCCACTGATTGCTCAACTTGTGGTTCACCAAGGGCAATTTGAGCAGCGAAGCCGGCTGTCTCGTTGGAGCGTGCAGGCCTTGTTGATATTTAAATCCGCTTTTATATTGAAATGCCCCGCCAAGCTAAAGTGCTCGGCGGGGCAATTTTCGATTGACGATGCTGCCAGGGGTTGAGTTTTAATATATCGCGAGTAAGAGGCGTCTGAATGTTAGCGCCGGAATAATTTAGCCAAATATAGTCGGCCGAGATTGACCAATCCCGGCCGACCCATTTTAGCCAACAC
>NZ_JBDMGT010000016.1:0-49098 GCF_039752775.1 Collinsella aerofaciens
GTTTCCTGCTCTACAGTCCTGCTCACGACGGAGGCCACATTAAGTGGCCTCCTGTTCGTGCGGAACTCGCGATAAACCTAAGCCGGTGTCCCCGCTCTCCCGGGGCCTGTGGTTACCTGGTTGTTGCATGCGGCTCGCTTTTCGGAACTGGGCTGATATTTTCTTGATGTTAGGCGCTCTTGGTCCTAATGGGCTTGGGGCGCC
The DNA here is from genome assembly GCF_039752775.1 of Collinsella aerofaciens. GTDB lineage: Bacteria > Actinomycetota > Coriobacteriia > Coriobacteriales > Coriobacteriaceae > Collinsella > Collinsella aerofaciens_R. The sequence goes on from NZ_JBDMGT010000016.1 coordinate 205, forward strand.
TTCGCGTTTCCTCAGCTCTGCACCCTTGCGGGTTCGAATCCCTCCGCTTGCCCACAAGAAAGCGCCCTGGGCCGTTATGGGCTCAGGGCGCTCAATTTTAATGGCTGGGACGGAGGGATTCGAACCCCCAACAGCCGGCACCAAAAACCGGAGTTCTACCGTTGAACTACGTCCCAATGTGTGGTGTTGCCCAAAAACAACTCGTTTAGTTTACCTAATCTGCGAGGGCATCGCAAACGCCGTCGAGCAGGCGTACGGCGAGTGTCTGCGCGTCGCTGGCCGTGAAGGTGCCGTTGTAGCGCGTCATGCCCGTGAGCTCAATGCGAATGCGTGCCGGCTTCTGCTGCGCGGCGACATTGGCAGTGCGGATGCGCTGGGCCAGGTTGTGGCACTCGGCGAGGGCGATCGTGGCGCGCGGCGCTGCATCTGCGGGCAGCTCATCGCTTGCGATCTCGAGCACTAGGTCAACGTCGGTTGGGACCTCGGAGTCGCAGAGCATCATGCCGCTGTTGTCGGTCGTTGCCGTGGCGATATTCCACATGCGCGACGCAACGCTGCGTGCGATGGGGTCCTCGCCGATAACGGCAATCTGGAAGCGCTCGAGCACGTTGGCGGCGCGAGCAAAACCGATACGGGACTCGGCTTCGGTGACCGAGGGCTTGCCCTCCCACACATGGTGCAGGCGGTTGATGTAGGCGTAGGTGTCCTGGAAGGCCATGCCGTCGGCAAACAGGCCGACATTTTCCTGGAACTGCTGCAGGGCGGCCTCGGTATGCGGACCAAAGTAGCCGTCGTCTTCGCCACAGGCAAAGCCCAAAACGTTGAGAGCGCGCTGCAGGGCCTGCACATCGGCGCCATGGAAATTGGGCATGCGCAGATAGAGAGTGCGGTCGCCCAGCTTATACGAAGCGTCTACAAGGGCGCTCCAGCAGGGGATATCGACGGCATGACCGGCAGCAAGGCCGCTGTCGAGCCTGAAGGTGCTGACGGCCTGCTCAGTGGTGGCTCCAAAGTACTTGTCGGTGACTTCGGCGGCATCAATCGTGTAGCCGAGCTGTAGGAGACGAGACTGCACGTCTTCGACGGCTGCTCCTTGCATGCCCGTTGTAATAGGTTCCATGAACGAACCCCTTTCGGCGTACCATTCGTACTATTTGAGCGTCTGTCGGATAGACAACGCAAAGGGATGCATAAACATGCACTCAACAGTGTAGCAAGTTGTGCCTAAATACGCTGCTGACAGGTTTTATAACCCCCGTTAGTTAAGGCGCTCCACAAAGAAATCTGCCATGGAGAGGAACAGCTCGCGTGCGTGCGGATCAAGCTCAACGTTCTCGATGGCCGCTTTGGCCTTAGCGGTCAGGTCGAGCGCGTAAGTGTGGGCGTAATCGATGGAGCCGGTCTCCTGGAAGATCTCCACGGCGCGTGCGAGCTGCGCGGGATCATCGGTGCCCGAGGAAAGAATCGCCTCGACCTCGTCGTGGTGGCGCTCATCAGAGAGGGCGTGTACGGCGACAAGCGTGCGCTTGCCCTCGGTGATGTCGGTGCGGAAGTCCTTGTTGGCGGCTTCCTTAGTGCCGACAAGGTTGAGCAGGTCGTCCTGAATCTGAAAGGCGAGGCCTGTGTGTAGGCCAAAGGCGCGCAGCGCTTCGATTTGCTCATCGCTGCCGCCGCCGATAATGGCTCCGGCGGCAAGCGGCGTGGCTCCGCTGTAAAACGCGGTCTTGTGCGTCGCCATGTCCAGGTAGTCATCAACCGAGATATCAAAGCGCCCGTCACGGACCCAACCCAGGTCGAGCGCCTGGCCCTCGATGGTGCGAACGATCATCTCGGTAAGCTCGTGGAGCACGCGCAGCTTCACGTCGGACTCCAGCGTGGGGTCGTCGAGAACCGTCTTGGTGACCATGGTGAGCGCCAAGTCGCCGCAATTGATGGCAAGGCCCGTGCCCTCGGTAAGGTGCATGCAGGGCTTGCCTCGACGAAGCTGTCCGTTGTCGGCGATGTCGTCGTGGATCAGCGCGCCCGACTGGAAATGCTCGATGGCTGCCGCGGCGCTGCGGGCGCTCTCAAAGCTACCGCCCACTGCGGTTGCGGCGAGCATACAGATAAGCGGGCGGTGGCGCTTGCCGGCGTTGGCCGTAAAAGCCGAGAGCGGCGCATACAGGTAGCGCTCGATATCGGCAGAGGTCGCCTGTCCGTCAAAGAACGTGGCCAGATAGTCGTTAATCTGGTCAAAGTGCTGGGCTAAAAAGCTGGTAAACGGACTGGACACGGGTTCTCGCATTCTTTCTGAGGTTGCGTTGATGCAATATGCAGACAACATATTGCCACATTAGGGCGTTTGGCGCGGCAGTTTTGGCGATTTGGGACAACGGGCGTGCGTTTGATGGAGCGCGCCTAAATCAGCCCAAAATGCTCGAGCGCCGCAACGACACCGTCGTGATTGACGGTGTCGGTCACGTAATCGGCCTTATCCTTGAGATAGTCCGGCGCATTGCCCATGGCGATACCGACATCGACGGCGTTCATCAGCGAGACGTCATTGCTGGCGTCGCCGATGCCGTATACGGTTCCGTGGTGGGGATCGAGGGCGTCGAGTACAGACTGGATGCCCCCGCGCTTCGTGCATTCGCGGGGCGAGATTTCGGTTACCTCGAGTTCGAGCTCGTTAAAGCACAGCAGCGGCTCAAGTGCCTTATCTTGAGCGATGTGGTTGGCGAGTGATGTAGACATCAAGATCTTGTAGACACTGTAATGTTGCAGCTGCGTGACTGCGTCGCCCAGGGTGCGCGCGTATCCGGGAGCATCGGGCGCATCGGCACTCATGCGCACGACGCCGTTGAGGCCCTCAAAGCGGATGACCTCGCCCGATTGCTCAAGGTAGGGGGCAAGACGCTGCAGCATACTGGGCGTCATCGACAGATCGCGAATTGCGTGTCCGTTGATCTCGGCGTAACCGCCCGCAAGACAGACGATGCCGGTCCAGGGCAGCTCAAGAAGTTTGGGGTGGATGCAGCTCATGGTGCGTCCCGTGCAGATAAAGGCCATGTTGCCGTTGGCGACAAACTCGCGGATTGCCTGCGAAACCGCCTCGTTGGGATAGGGGGAGAGGTCCCGCTCGTCTTCGGGAAGGTCTTGGGCGAGCCTGGGGTCTTGCCAGGCGAGCGTTCCGTCGATATCGAAGAAGCAAATATCGCCGCGCTTATGGGCTGCGCTGGCGGCAGGGGAGGCCGAGGTGGTGGGCACAAATTCCGGCTCGAGGCCCATGATCTGGTCAAAATGCTCTTTAACGCGGAGAACGGAGATGCCGATGATCACCTGGGCGGTCTTGCCCGTAATGATGAGGCCCTTGGCGCCCACCGCGACAAACGACGCGTTATCTGCAACGATGGAAGGGTCTGCGACCTCGACGCGCAGGCGCGTGGTGCAGTTGGTTGCGCCCACGATATTGCCAACGCCACCTAAAAGCTGAATTACCCGCTCAGCGAGGACGTGATCTTGATCGGATCGACTGTCGACCTCGTCATTGGGGGATTGCTCTTTGGCAAAGTCGCTTCCCGTTAAACAATCGATTGCCGCGCGATTGGCAACATGATCCTCGCGGCCCGGTGTCTTAAGGTCATAGACCAAGATGAGTGCTCGAAAACTAACAAAAAAGATGAGGCTAAAGGCAAGGCCGATACCGAGCGCCAAAAGATAGGCACCGGCATGCGTGCGCATGAGCGGAATAAAGTTGAAGGCTGCCATCTCCATCAGGCCGCCCGAGAAGATGCCGACGATGCCAAAGAGATTCATGGTTGTGGCAAGGCAAGACGATAAGACGGCGTAGAGCAAAAAGAGCCCGGGGTGGGTGAACATAAAGAGAAACTCGAGTGGCTCGGTAACGCCGCAAACCACCGAGGCGATGATGGCGGGAGCAAGGATGACCCTGAGGCCGGCGCGGCGCTCGGGTTTTGCGGTGGAGTAGAACGCGGCTGCGATGGCGGGAAGGCCAAAGAGCTTGACCCAGCCGGTGGCGGTAAAACCGGCCCACGGCGCAAGTTCATTAAGGGGGCGCGTGCTATGGGAGAGGATGGGGAGCAAACTGCTCCACGTGGCGTAGATGCCGTCGTTAATGACCAGGTTGTCGTAGTAGATCGGCATGTAGAGCAGGTGGTGCAGGCCAAAGGGCTCGAGTGCTCGTTCTAAAAAGACAAAGATGCCCACGCCAAAGGGACCGACGCCTGCAAGCGCGTGACGCAGCGTATCAGTTACATCGTATACGTAGGGCACGATGGCGGCCGAGATAGCGGCAAGGGCAAACACGGCAAAAAAGCTGATGAGGTAGACCAGCGAGGAGCCCGAGAAGGTGCCGAGCCAATCGGGAATTTTGGCATCGTAGAAGCGGTCATGGATGGCGACGACGGTTGCCGATACCGCCAGCGGGCCGATAATGCCGGTGTCGAGCGTCTTGATGCCGTCGATGACGGTGATACCGCTGGCGGAGGTCAAAGATGACGGGTACTCAAATCCAAGGTTGTCTCCGCTCAGCTTAATGATCTCGCTCAAAAAGAAGCAGTAGGCAAAATAGGCGACGAGAGCCTCGAGGCAGCAACGAGCCGGTTGTTTTTGGGCAAGACCGATGGGCAGCGCTACGGCAAAAAGGAGCGGGAGGCGTTTAAAGACCGTCCACGAGCCGCGCTGGATGATAGCCCAGAAAACGTACCAAGGGGTTCCGTATACGGCGAGATCGCCGACGATGTCCGCAGTCGTTGCGAGAGCGGAGACGCCGACCATGAGGCCTGATATAGAAAACAGCATGGCGGGCGCGAACATTGCCCCGCCAAAGCGTTGGATTTTTTGCAGCATGTTCTGCCTTCCGAATATCGAGGCGCGTTGCGCGTGGGGAAACGTTTAAACAATGGATTCATTGTAGAGGACCAGACGATTGTCGTACCGGCAGTTTTGAGCGAAACCGATTTGGGCATGACAGAAACCGTCAACGGTTAAATCCTGTCGCTTTACCGATATTCGGTTTAAACAACTTTAAGAAATGCTATCGTGCCTAGCCGGAAATGAATAATGTAGAGGTGAAACAATGCCAAAAGCGATATACGAAGGAATCTACCGAGAAATACGCTCGCGCATCATTAATGGGACCTATGCGTTTCAGGAGATGCTGCCAACCGAAGCCGAGCTGACCGCGGAGTTCGGATGCACTCGCAATACCGTCCGTCGCGCCTTGGGTATGCTGGCCGACGGGATGTTTGTGCAGCCCATACACGGCAAGGGCGTGCGCGTTATTTGGCTTAAGGGCGAAACCGACATGTTGGGCGCACTCGAAGAGGTTGAGTCGTTTGGCGAGTTTGCAAAGCGCAACAATGCCGTTGCATCGACGGACGTTAAGTCTTTCGAACATCTGGTTTGCACCGAGCAACTCTCTCGTCACCTGGGCTTTAAGGTGGGCGAGGAGTTGATTCGCGTAGTGCGTGTCCGAAGCCTCAACGGCAACGCGCGCCAAGTGGACCATGGCTATTTTTTGGCGTCGATCGCCAAGGGCCTGACTCCCGAGATCGCGGCAGATTCTATTTACGGCTATCTGGAGCACAAGCGCGGTGTCAAAGTGATGGCGAGCCGTCGTACGGTGAGTGTCGAGCTCGCCAACGATGAGGACTGCAGCTATCTTGACCTCGGCAAATACAACTGCGTTGCCGTCATGGAGAGTCAGTCGTACACCTCGGATGGCATCTTGTTTGAGGTGACGCACACTCGCACACACCCCGAGATCTTCCATTACCGCGTCAATTCCAAGCGATAGCCGGCTAGCTCGCAGCCTGACGAGACTCATGGCCTCAAAGAGAAAACGCCCGGTCAAACCGACGGTACATCGGCTTGACCGGGCGTTTTCTCTGCATTCGATAACTAATAATTGTTTATACAAAACTTGTCAAGTATCAAGTTGAAATTACCGTTCACCGAAGTTTTTCTACCGCTCTAGTAATACTTGTTCAAACAACTAGCCAAATAGCGTATCGTTCAAATCAGCAAAAGGGGCAAAGTCCCCGAGCCAATCTCCGAAGGCGGCGGCAAAGGGTGCCGCCACGGTGTGAAAGGGTGGATTGTAATGAAGAACGAAATGAGCAGAAGGCAGTTCCTGGGCTTTGCTGGTTCCGCGGCTGCAGTTCTTGGTCTGGGCCTCGTGGGTTGCGGTGGTTCTGCCGGCTCCGGCTCCTCTGCTTCTGGTGACGCTGCCGAGGTCTACTTCCTCCAATTCAAGCCCGAGGTCGACAAGGAGTGGAAGGAGATCGCCAAGGCCTATAAGAAGGAGAAGGGCGTCGAGGTCAAGATCGTGACCGCCGCCTCCAACACTTACGAGGAGAAGCTCAAGTCCGAGATGTCCAAGAGCTCCGCTCCGACCCTGTTCCAGGTCAACGGCCCCACCGGTCTTAAGAACTGGAAGGATTACTGCGCCGACCTGTCCGATACCAAGCTCCGCGGTGAGCTCATTGACGACTCCCTGGCTCTGCAGTCCGATGGCAAGGATCTGGGTATCGACTGGGTCCAGGAGAGCTACGGCATCATCTACAACAAGCAGCTGCTCGAGAAGGCTGGCTACAAGGCCGAGGACATCAACTCCTTCGACAAGCTGAAGGCTTGTGCCGACGACATCCAGGCCCGCAAGGACGAGCTCGGCATTGAGGGCGCCTTCACTTCTGCTGGCATGGATGACTCCTCCAGCTGGCGCTACACCACCCACCTCGCCAACCTCCCGCTCTACTACGAGTTCGAGAAGGAGCACAACCAGGAGGACGACGAGATCAAGGGCGAGTATCTCGACAACTTCAAGCAGATTTTCGACCTGTATATCACCGACTCCACCTGCGATCCTTCGCAGCTTGCTTCCAAGACTGGCGACGACGCCACCAACGAGTTCGCAACCGGCAAGGCCGTCTTCTATCAGAACGGCTCCTGGGCTTACGCTGACCTCACCAAGGCCGGCATGACCGACGATCAGATTGGCATGATGCCCATCTACATCGGTGTCGACGGCGAGGAGAACCAGGGCCTGTGCTCCGGCGGCGAGAACTACTGGTGCGTCAGCTCCCAGGCTTCCGAGGATGCCCAGAAGGCCACCGAGGACTTCATGTATTGGTGCGTCACTTCTGACACCGCCACCAGCATCATCGCTGACAAGATGGGTCTGACCGCCCCGTTCAAGAGCGCCAAGGAAACCACCAACGTCTTCTCGCAGCAGGCCGTTGCCATGGCCAAGGACGGCAAGAAGACCGTCGCTTGGGACTTCGTCTACATCCCCTCTGAGGAGTGGAAGAAGAACCTCAAGCAGGCTCTGATTGCCTATGCTGCCGACAACAGCAAGTGGGACGGCGTCAAGAACGCCTTCGTCGATGGCTGGAAGACCGAGAAGGCTGCTTCCGAGTAAGTAGTTGCTGCCCAAGCTATCTGATTAGCGACAGGGGGCGGGCAGACGTTGGTTTGCCCGCCCCCTGCATATTGAAAGGACCCTTCTATGGGCAAAGCACTCAAGCGCTGGTGGCCGCTCTTTATGCTGCCCACGTGCCTGGCGTTTATGATCGGGTTCGTGATTCCCTTTATCCAGGGCTTCTATCTCTCGTTCTGCCAGTTTATTACCATCAACAATACGCACTTTGTCGGTATCGAGAACTACGTGCGCGCACTGTCCGATCCGCAGTTTGCCACGTCGTTCTTCTTTACCGTGGCGTTTGCCTTCCTGTCGACGGTGCTCATCAACGTGATCGCCCTGGCCATTGCGCAGGCGCTCACCCGCAAGGCGCTCAAAGGCACCAACATCTTCCGTACGATCTTCTTTATGCCTAACCTGATCGGCGGCATCGTGCTGGGCTACATTTGGCAGATTCTGATCAACTGCCTGCTCTCCAACGTGGGCGCCCAGCTCATCGCTCTTAACTCTGCTGCTGGCTTCTGGGGCCTTATCATCCTGACCCTGTGGCAGCAGGTCGGCTACATGATGATCATCTACATCGCTGGTCTGCAGTCCATTCCGTCCGATTACATCGAGGCCGCCAAGGTCGACGGCGCTACGGCATGGCAGACGTTTTGGAAGGTTAAGATCCCTAACCTGATGCCGACCATCACCATCTGCCTGTTCCTGTCCATCACCAACGGCTTTAAGCTGTTCGACCAGAACCTCGCCCTTACCGGCGGCGCCCCCGCGCACTCCACCGAGATGCTCGCCCTGAACATCTACAACACGTTCTATTCGCGTGCCGGTATCGCATGGCAGGGCATTGGTCAGGCCAAGGCGGTTATCTTCTGCATCCTGGTCGTGGCCATCTCCATGATCCAGCTTAAGGCCACGAGGTCCAAGGAGGTGCAGCAGTAATGAAACGCGATAAGGTTATCAACCGCGCGCTCTCGATTTTCTTTACGATCCTGTCGCTCGCGTGGATCTACCCCGTGTTCATGATTGCGCTTAATTCTTTTAAGAAAGCGACCGCAATCAGCACCACCACGGCATTCGATCTGCTCACGCCCGAGACGTTCAACGGCCTCGCAAACTACATGCACGCCCTTAACGAGCAGGGCTTTGCCTCGGCATTTATGTACTCGCTCATCATCACGGTCACGTCGGTCGTGCTGATCTTGGTGTGCTGCTCCATGTGCGCTTGGTACGTGGTTCGTGTCAACAACAAGATCTCGAACTTCTTCTATTACCTGTTCGTGTTCTCGATGGTCGTGCCGTTCCAGATGCTCATGTTCACGCTGTCCAATTTGGCGGACCGCATCGGCTTCAACACGCCGTTCAACATCTGCTTTATCTACCTCGGCTTTGGCGCGGGCCTGGCGGTCTTTATGTTCGCCGGTTTTGTAAAGAACATCCCGCTCGAGATCGAGGAGGCGGCCATGATTGATGGCTGCAACCCGGTCCAGGTGTTCTTTAAGATCGTCCTTCCCATCATGAAGCCCACCTATCTTTCGGTCGGCATCCTCGAGACCATGTGGGTCTGGAACGACTATCTGCTGCCCTACCTTACGCTCGACTCCACCAAGTACAAGACCATTCCTATCTTGATCCAGTACTTCCGCGGCGGCTACGGCCACGTCGAGCTCGGCCCCATGATGGCCTGCATCATGATGGTCGTTATCCCCATCGTTATCATGTACATCCTCTGTCAGAAGTACATCATCGACGGCGTGGTGGCAGGTGCCGTCAAGGGCTGATGCCGTAACTGTTTTGCAAGTTTCTGCGGCGCCCCTCAGCGCGGCGCCGCATATCGAAAGGTAGAGACATGGCCGAGATCGTTCTCAAACATGTTCAGAAGGTGTATCCCAACAACGAGTCAAAAAAGAAGGGCTTCTTTGGCAAAAAGAAGAAGACCGAGGAGAAGAAGCACAACCTCAAGGTTACCGAGGACGGTGTGCTCGCTGTAGAGGACTTCAACCTCACCGTTCACGACCAGGAGTTCGTCGTCCTCGTTGGCCCCTCTGGCTGCGGTAAGTCCACGACGATGCGCATGGTCGCCGGCCTGGAGGACATTACCTCGGGCGATGTGCTCATCGACGGCAAGCGTGTCAACGACGTGGCGCCCAAGGACCGCGACATCGCCATGGTGTTCCAGAGCTACGCTCTGTACCCCAATATGACGGTGTACGAGAACATGGCATTTACGCTCGAGCTCAAGAAGGTTCCCAAGGACGAGATCGACCGCAAGGTTCGCTCTGCTGCCGAGATTCTGGGCATTACCGAGTACCTCGACCGTAAGCCCAAGGCACTCTCCGGCGGCCAGCGCCAGCGTGTCGCTATCGGCCGCGCCATCGTGCGTGACCCCAAGGTCTTCCTGATGGACGAGCCGCTGTCCAACCTGGACGCCAAGCTTCGTAACCAGATGCGTGCCGAGCTCATTAAGCTGCGCCACGAGATCAAGGGCACGTTCATTTATGTTACTCACGACCAGACCGAGGCCATGACCCTTGGCGACCGTATCGTGGTCATGAAGGACGGCGTCGTCCAGCAGATCGCCACGCCGCAGGAGGTCTTCAACCATCCCGCGAACATCTTCGTCGCCGGCTTCATCGGCGTGCCGCAGATGAACTTCTTCGATGCCCAGCTGGTGCGCTCGGGCAACGGCTTTACCGTCAAGACCGAGGATATGAACGTGGCACTCGCCCCCGAGACTTGCGCTCAACTTGCCCTCAACTGGGACGGCGGCGACGTGAAGGAGATTACGGCCGGCGTGCGTCCCGAGCAGATCCTGCTTGCTGACAAGGGCGAGGAGGGCGCGCTCCAGGGTACCGTCGAGGTGACCGAGCTCATGGGCTCGACCGAGCATGTCCACGTGACCGCTCCCGACGGCCAGTTTGTTCTGATTATCCCCGTCGTCGACCTCGAGGCCAAGGGCGCGCTCAAGGCTGGCGACACCATCTGGTTCAAGTTCGAGAAGAACGCGACCCACCTCTTCGATAAGGTCTCTGGCAAGAACCTTATCTAGGCCCGGTGCATCCAGGCCCTCCCTTTGGGCGACTGCGGTATTGCCATCCTTTTGCCGCGGTCACATATAAGGCTCCCCTCCCGTCCACTGGGCGAGAGGGGAGCCTTTCTTTGTGTTGGGGTTGTCTGGCCGGTCGTTTGTCTCGATCTGTAACGGGTAGGGCCGTTTTGATTGAGTAGTTGTTACAGATCGAGATTGTTTGGCCGAGTTGGGTCGCAGGGTAACGTGCGGGCACAAAAAACGGAGCCGTGTTGCCACGACTCCGTTTCTCAGGAGGATGGGTAAGGGAAGCGAAATTAGTTCAGGTGCCAGATCTCGTCGTTGTACTGGGAGATGGTGCGGTCGGACGAGAAGGTGCCGGCGTTGGCGATATTGATGAGCGCCTTGCGCATCCAGGCGTCCTGGTCCTCGTAGTCGGCCAGCACGCGCTCCTTGGTTTGGATGTACTCCTCAATGTCGAGCAGGGCCATAAACCAGTCCTTGCCCTTAATGTCGTCGTGCAGGCGCTGCAGGCGCTCGGCGTTGCCGGTCGCCATAAAGGCGGGGTTGGTGATAAAGTCCACCAGCAGCTTGATACCGGGCTTGCGGTAGAGCACACCGGCGTCATAGGTGCCGTCGGCATAGAGCTGCTCGACCTGTTTGGACGAGGCACCAAAGGTATAGATGTTCTCGTCGCCCACGAGCTCGGCAATCTCCACGTTGGCGCCGTCGAGCGTGCACAGGGTTAGGGCGCCGTTGAGCATGAACTTCATGTTGGATGTGCCGCTCGCCTCCTTGGAGGCCAGGCTGATCTGCTCGGAGATATCAGCGGCGGGGATCACGCGCTCGGCGGCGGTGACGTTGTAGTTCTCGATCATGACAACCTGCAGGTAGGGAGCTACGTCGGGGTCGTTTGCAATCCACTGCGACAGCGTCAAGATCAGATGGATGATGTCCTGCGCGATAGTGTAGGCAGGCGCCGCCTTGCCGCCAAAGATGATGGTGACGGGGTGCTTAGGTCTGTTGCCGTTCTTGATATCGAGGTACTTCCAGATGATGTAGAGCGCGAGCATCTGCTGGCGCTTGTACTCGTGGATGCGCTTGACCTGGACGTCGATGATGGCGTTGGAGGGAATGGTCACGCCCTGCTCGAGCGCCATGAACTGGCGCATGATGGCCTTGGCCTCGACCTTGGTGGCGGCCAGGCGCTCAAGAACATCCTTGTCGTCGGTGAACTTGGCGAGTTTGCTCAGATCGCCGGTGCTGCGCCAGTCGGTGCCGATCACATCGTCGAGCAGGCTGGCGAGCGCGGGGTTGGCCCCATGGATCCAGCGGCGGAAGGTGATGCCGTTGGTCTTGTTGGAGAACTTCTCGGGATAGATCTCGTAGAACGGATGAAGCTCGGTGTCCTCCAGGATCTTGGTGTGGAGGGCGGCTACGCCGTTGATGGAGAAGCCAAAGTGGATGTCCATGTGGGCCATGTGGACGGTATCGTGTTCGTCGATGATGGCGACGCGCGGGTCATCGTGCTCGGCCTTCGCGATCTCATCGAGCTTGACGATAATGTCGGCGATGGCAGGGGAGACCTTCTGCAGGCTGGCGAGCGGCCACTTCTCGAGCGCCTCGGCAAGAATCGTGTGGTTAGTGTAGGCGACCATGGAGCGTACGATGGTCACGGCCTCGTCAAACTCGATGCCATGCTCGGTGGTGAGCAAGCGAATGAGCTCGGGGATGACCATGGTGGGGTGCGTGTCGTTAATTTGGACCACGGCATAGTCGGCCAGATCGTGCAGGTTGCTGCCGCGCTCGACGGCCTCGTCGATCAGGAGCTGGGCGGCGTTGCTCACCATGAAGTACTCCTGATAGATGCGAAGTAGGCGGCCCTGCTCGTCGGAATCGTCGGGGTAGAGGAACAAGGTGAGGTTCTTGGCGATCTCGGTCTTGTCGAAGTCGATGGAGCTGCCGGGGACCAGGCCGTCGTCGACGCTCGCCAGGTCGAACAGGCGCAGGCGGTTCTTGGTGGGCTGGCCGTAACCGGGCACATCGATGTTGACGAGCCTGGAAGTAACGGCAAAATCGCCGAACTCGACGGTGTAGGAGCGGTCATCGTCGACTAGGATGTCCTGCTCACCGAGCCACTCGTCGGGGACGGCCTTCTGCTGGTTGTCGACAAAGCGCTGACGGAACAGACCGTAGTGATAGTTGAGGCCCACGCCATCGCCGGTCAAGCCCAGCGTGGCGATGGAATCCAGGAAGCACGCGGCCAGGCGGCCCAGGCCGCCGTTGCCGAGCGACGGCTCGACCTCGAACTCCTCGATCTTGTTGAGGTCGTGGCCTGCGGCGGTGAGCTGGTCCTTAACCTCGTCGTAGATGCCGAGGTCGATCATATTGTTGATGAGCAGCTTGCCGATCAAAAATTCGGCGGAAATGTAATAGAGCTTTTTCTTGCCGTTGTTGAGCGGGCGGGCGGCGGAGCGCTCCTGCACGAGTTTGACCAGCAGCTTGTAAATGCGACGGTCGCCGAGCTGCTCGAGCGAGGTGCCAAAAGACTGCTCGGCGAGTTCCATGAGGTTAATTCGGGGCATGTTTTCTCCTGTGATGGGTTGTTTCATGTCTGCAATTCATAAGAAGCCCGCGCGAGGGGATTGGGGTGGCCTCGCGCGGGAAAAGCAAGCGCGTCCGCACGGTGGGGAGGGGTCGGGCGCGGTGGCTCCTATTGAGGAAGCTCGATTTCGGCTTCCGACGGGATGCGGAAGTAGGTCTCGGTCCAGTCGGTGAGTTTGTGCTCGAGCTCGCGGGTGATGGCGCCGTCGAGCATGCGCCAGGTCCAGTTGCCGCCCAGCGTGGCAGGGGTGTTGATGCGCGCCTCGTTGCCCAAGTTGAGCAGGTCCTGCATGGTGTAGATGCACGTGTCGCTCACGCTGGCGGCGATGGTGCGGTTGAGTGCATCTGCCATGGGTTCGCCGGCTTGCTGATGGGTGTACAGGGCTGCCTGCTCGCGCTGACGCGGGGTGGCCGTTCCCTCAAACCAACCGCGCGCCGTCTCGTTGTCGTGGGTGCCCACATAGGCGACGGTGTTGGCGATGTAGTTATGCGGCAGGTAGTACGAGTTGGTGCCCTCAAAGGCAAACTGCAGGATCTTCATGCCGGGGAAGCCCGAGTTGTCGCGCATGTCGATGACGCCGGAGGTGAGGAAGCCCAGGTCCTCGGCGATGATGGGCAGCGTGCCGAGCTTTTCCTCGAGCGTTTTGAAGAACTTGAGGCCGGGACCCTGCGTCCACGAACCGTAGGACGAATCGGGCGAGGAGAACGGCACCTCCCAATAGGCCTCGAAGCCGCGGAAGTGATCCAGGCGGATGACGTCGTACATGTCGAGGGCGGCGCGAATGCGGCCCTCCCACCAGGAGAAGCCGTCGGACTCCATGGCGTCCCAGTCGTAGATGGGGTTGCCCCAGTACTGGCCGGTGGCCGAGAACTGGTCGGGCGGCGTTCCCGCGACGCTGACGGGATTGCCGGCGGCGTCGATCTTAAAGAGCTCAGGTGTCGCCCACATCTCGACGGAGTCACGCGAGACATAGATGGGCAGGTCGCCGATGATCAGGATGTCGCGCTCGTTGGCATAGGCCTTGAGGCGGCTCCACTGGCGATCGAAGAAGTACTGCGTCATCTGGTGGTAGAGCATGCGCTCGGGATGGGCGGCGAAGACCTTGCTGGATGCCTCGCCGCGGCGGCGGAGCTCCTCGGGCCACTCCCAAAAGGCCTTGAGCCCGCACTCCTCCTTCACGGTCATGAACTCACAATAGGGAATGAGCCAGTCCTCGTTTGCCTGGATAAAGTCGTCGAAATCGGCCGGCTTGTCGGCAGCAAAGCGCTCAGCGGCGCGGTCGAGAATCTGACGGCGGCCGCCAAAGATAGCGCCGTAGTCGACATTGCTGGGGTCGGATCCCAGATACACGTCATCGATATCGCGCTGCTCCAGATACCCTGCCTCGATAAGCTCGGCAAAGTCGATAAAGTTGGGGTTGCCCGCGCGGGCCGAGAACGACTGATAGGGCGAATCGCCATAGCTTGTCGTCGTAAGGGGCAGAATCTGCCAGTAATGTTGTTTGCACGAGGCGAGAAAATCGACGAAGTCGTAGGCATTCCAGCCAAAGCCGCCGATTCCGTATGGTCCGGGCAGAGATGAGACGGGCATGAGGACGCCGCTTGCACGCTCCATGAATGCGCTCACCAACCTTCTTGTTGTGGGGCCGGCCTGCCGATGGATGTGCAGTCCGCCCCCGATGTTCTGATTCGATATGCCTATTGTAAAACATGTTGTTTAAACATGTACAGGCAAGATAAAAAAGTTGGTCGATTTTCGGCGAATGGTTACATGCCATGAAAAAGCCCCGACCTCACAACGTGAGATCGGGGCAAGAGCGGTATGTAGGTTTTTGCTACTCGGCGTCGGCGAAGCCGTTGGGGTTGTGGCTCTGCCAGTTCCAGCTATCGCGGCACATATCCGCGATGTCGTACTGAGCCTTCCAGCCCATCATGCGCTCGGCCTTGGAGGCATCGCACCAGTTGGCGGCGATATCGCCGGCGCGGCGCTCGCGGATCACGTAGGGCAGCTCCTTGCCACAAGCCTTGGAGAAGGCGGCGACGACCTCGAGTACCGAGGTACCGGTGCCGGTGCCCAGGTTAAAGATCTCGACGCCGGTCTTGCCGTTCATCCAGTTAAGGGCGGCAACGTGACCAGAGGCCAGATCGCACACGTGGATGTAGTCGCGCACACCGGTGCCGTCGGGTGTGGGGTAGTCGTTGCCAAAGACCTGAACGGCCTCGAGCTTGCCCACGGCAACCTGCGCAACATAGGGCACCAGGTTGTTGGGGATGCCCTTGGGGTCCTCGCCGATCAGGCCCGACGGATGGGCGCCGATGGGGTTGAAGTAGCGGAGTAGCACAACGTCCCACTCGGGGTCGGCGGTGTGAACGTCCATAAGGATCTGCTCGATCATCCACTTGGTCCAGCCATAGGGGTTGGTTGCGGGCTTCTTGGGGTCTTCCTCGGTGACAGGCGGGTTGTCCGGGTCGCCGTAGACGGTCGAGGAGCTCGAGAAGATGATGGACTTGCAGCCATGGTTGCGCATGACGTCGATGAGCACCAGGGTGTTTTCGATGTTGTTGTGGTAGTACTCGACGGGCTTGCTCACCGACTCGCCGACGGCCTTAAAGCCGGCGAAGTGGATGACGCGGTCGATCTGATGGGTGTCGAAGATCTTGTTCATGGCCTCGCGGTCGAGCACGTTGGCCTCGTAGAAGGTGAGGTTCTTGGCAGCCTCTTCGCCCACGATGGTCTTGACGCGGTCGACGGCGACGGCGCTGGAGTTGGAAAGGTCATCGACGATGACGACCTGGTAGCCGCCCTCGAGCAGCTGAACGACGGTGTGCGAGCCGATAAAGCCGGCGCCGCCGGTAACGAGGACGCAGGTGTCTTTGGGGTCGAGTGCTTTGGACATGTAGTCTCCTATCGAATCAGGAACACTTCTTGAGGGGAGTATAGCGCAGCTGGGCGCGCCCAAAACACGCGGGTCAGGAAAACCAGAGGAATGATGTTAACGTACTCATAGGGTGTTATTTGCATAATTCTTACCTTTGGTGTGGGACGTATTTGCGAGCCGCTGACCATGCTTTTCCAGCCGTTCGTGGAAATAGTTGGGACAAGCGCGATGTGCGTTAATATGTTTGAGTTGAGCGACATATAAATAAGCATGTAACGGAGTACATATGTCACCAAACAACGATTCCATTTTTACGCAGGAGCTTTCGCGCCGCACTGCCCTCAAGGCTCTTTTCGGCGCTGCTTCCGCGGCTGTTCTTTTTGGCCTGCCCACCCGCGCCCATGCGGCTGAGGCCAGCCAAGAAACCACCGACAAACTGAATGCCGCCCAGGCCCAGCTCGACGAGGTCCAGGCTCAGCTCGACAGCATTGCCAATGAGTACGCGGCGCTCGCCAACAAGAATGCCCAGACCCTCAGCGATATCGAAGGTGTGCAGGGTCAGATCGACGACACCCAGGAGCAGATCGACACCAAGAAGTCGGAGCTCAAGAAGAAGCGTAACGACCTTTCCGATCGCGTTGCCGCCAGCTACAAGTCGGGCGGTACCAATATTCTGTCGTTGCTGCTCGCCTCTGGCTCGTTTGAGGAGCTCGTCGCCAACGCGCATTACGTCGAGAAGATCAACAAGAGCGACCGCGACGCCATCGAGGACATCCAGACCATCCAGAAAGAGCTCGATACACAGAAGTCCGAGCTCGAGTCGCAAAAAGCCGACTTGGAGAAGCTCAAGGACCAGCAGACGGCTCAGATGCAGGACATGCAGGCCAAGCAGCAGGAGGTCCAGACGGTTCTGAACGGCCTCTCCGACGATGTCAAGGAGCTCATGGCCCAGCGCGATTCCGAGATTCTTGCTGCCGCTCAGGCCGAGGAGGCTGCCAAGAAGGCTGCCGCTGCCGCGGCTGCCGCAAACAAGAACAATTCCTACTCGGGGGGTTCAAGCTCGGGTGGCGGATCGTATGCGCCCGGAACTCCGCAGCAGAATGCCGGCTCGGGCAAGCAACAGGCCGTCGTCAACGCGTGCTACTCCACGCCTTCGCCGGGTCAGAATTGGTGCGCGGCGTGGGTTACCAACGTGTTCCGTAACGCCGGCGTGGGCTACTTTGGCGGCAATGCGTGCGACATGTTTAACGCCTGGTGCTACAGCTCCAATCGTTCGGCGCTGCAGGTGGGCATGATCGTGGCCGACTCGTCGCACAGCGGCACCGGTACGCCGGGTCTGCTGTACGGACACGTGGGCATCTATGTTGGCGGCGGCATCGTTATGAGCAACGAGGGCGCCATTACGTCTAAGTCGCTTGATTCGTTTATTAGCTTCTATGGCACTGGCTCTGGCGTGCGTTGGGGCTGGCTCGGCGGTATTGCGCTGTCGTAGCTGCGGCTTGGTCCGGGACAGTCCGAGAGGCATAAGGTTGCCTGCTCGGGCAGTCCTGCTCGCACGGAGAGCACATTAAGTGCTCTCCGGCTCGTGCGGAACTCGCGATCAACCTTATGCCTCTCGGACTGTCCCGGCCCTCTCGGATTCGGGGCGCGACACACCGGACTGGGTTATCTGAATAAATATGGTGAAGGCCCCTTTCGGGGCCTTCTCTTTTAGAGGAATTCGCCGACTCGGTGGACTTCGGGTTCTAGGTCTACGTTGAATTGGTCTTTGACGGTTGCCTGGATGTGGCGGATGAGTTCGTCGACGTCGGCGGCGGTGGCGTGGTCGGCGTTGACGATGAAGCCGCAGTGTTTTTCGCTCACCTGCGCGCCGCCGACAGCATGGCCGCGCAGACCGGCATCCATGATGAGCTTGCCGGCAAAGTGGCCCTCGGGGCGCTTGAAAGTGGAGCCGGCGCTCGGCATGTCGAGTGGCTGCTTGTCCTCGCGGCGTTGGCGGTAGTCGTCCATGTCGGCCTTGATCATCGCGGCGTTGCCCGGGGCGAGGTTAAAGGTGGCAGAGAGCACGATAAAGCCGTCGTCGGCGATGCGGCTCTTGCGATAGCCCAGGTTAAGCTCGTCGACATCGAACTCAATGATATTGCCGCTGCCGCGGGTGCCGTCGTCGAGCGCGCGGGCGGGCTTATAGACGCGCACGGACTCCAAAACATCGGCCATGCAGGCACCGTAGGCGCCGGCGTTCATGTAGCAGGCGCCGCCGACCGATCCGGGGATGCCCGAGAGGGGCTCCATGCCGGTGAGGCAGGCTTCGGCGGCAGCCGCGGCGACATCGGAAAGTAAGGCGCCGGCTGCCGCCGTGACGTGCGTGCCGTTGACCGTAATGTCGGAGAGGCCCTCGCCCAGCGCCACGACGACGCCGCGGATGCCTTTGTCACCGACGAGTAAGTCAGAGCCGTTACCCACGATGGTGAGGGGCAGATCGCAGCGATAGCAGGTATCGAGCGTGGCGACGAGGCCCTGCTCGGTGTCGGGCGTGACAAAGACGTCGGCCGGGCCGCCGATCTTAAACGTGGTGTGCTCGCGCATGGGCTCGCTCATGAGCACGTTGTCCTCGCCGGCAACTCCGGCGAGCGCGCAGAGCAGGTCCTCGTTAAAAAAGTCATTCTCGTGCATACGAATATCCGCCTTATGGTGGTCGTTTTCATCAATCGAATGCAATATACCCCACCCGGATGGATTTGGTGCAAAGTAACCTGACCCCAATGCATCACATGGTGCAAAGGGGCCGGGTTACTTTGCGCCAATCACGGCGATAAAACAGCCGTCTACCGGATTGGTAAAGTGTTTATCATCGAGGTAGAGGGACGGTCGCTATACTTTCAAGAGATTGCGCGAATACTCGGAAGGAGCGAGATGGGCAACAAACTTACTCTCAAGCAGATTGCCCAGGAGGTGGGGCTTTCCCCTTCGTCGGTCTCGCTTGTCCTTAACAACCGGCCTTGTCGCATCTCGGAAGAAAACCGCAAGCTCATCAAGGAGGTTGCGGCGCGCAACCACTATGTTCCTAACCAGATCGCGCGCAGCCTGGTCATGCGCGAGTCGCGCACGCTGGGCCTTATCGTTCCCAATATCGAAAGCCGCTTTTTTGCCTCGCTCGCCGGCAGCTTGGAAAAGCGCTGCCGCGAGGACGGTTACGCGCTCTTTATTACCAGCTCGGGTGGAAGTGCCGAGGACGATCTGGAGCTCCTGCGCCAGCTGGTGACGCGCGGCGTCGATGGTGTGTTCTTGGTCGTGGGCGACGAGTTCTCGGACGACCGCGCTTTGCGCGAGGAAGTCAGCCATCTACCCATCCCGGCGGTAATGGTCGACCGTGCCATTGAGGGGCTCGAGTGCGACAAGGTGATGTTCGACCACGAGATGGGTGGCTACATGGCCACCCGCTATCTAATCGAGCAGGGCCACCGTCGCATTGCCTGCTTGGTTAATGCACGCCGTTCCAATACAGGTCGTAAGCGACTTGCCGGCTACGAGCGTGCGCTGCGCGAGGTTGGCCTGCCGATCGACGCGCGTTTGGAGTTTGAGAGCGAGTACTACATTCCGAGTGCCTACGAGGCCTCGGAGGCGGTGCTCGCAACTGACGCCACCGCCGTGTTCGCAAGCTCGGATAACATTGCCCTCGGTCTGCTCAAGCGCTTGCACGAGATGGGGAAGAGCATCCCAGGCGATATCTCGGTCGTAAGCTATGACAACTCGGCGGCCGACGTTCTCTTTGAGCCGGCGCTGACCGCGATCGAGCAGGATCCTGGTGTCCTTGCGGAGCATGCTTTTGGCTGCATGTCCAAGCGTCTTGCCGGTAGGGGCGGTAGACGTGCCGAAGAGGTCGTTCTGGAGCCGGCGCTTGTCGTTAAGGACAGCGTGCTTGATCTTACCGAATATAGCTAAGCGTACCTGTTTGTTTGCATAGATTGCATGCGGAGTGTCCGCTATTTGCCGGCGGGGCCGGGGTGCCTGCCTTGTTTTGAGAAGTTCGCTGAGCCCGCTTCTCAAAACAAGGCAGGCACCCCGGCCCTCGTCCGTGAACTCTTCCGCTGGGCGAGCCATAGACGCCGCGCACCGATAGGGTAAGGCGGCGGCTTGAAATTGGTGCTATATTCAGCTTGAGTTGTTTAATACTAGTACGGGAGGCTGATATGGGGCTGTTCAAGAAGAAAAACCCGCAGGATGCCTTTGATCCCGATGTGTTTACCATCACGGATACGATTTTGGACCCGCCGCGGTTTACGTTTTTGCCGGCTATCTACCAGGATGCCACGCATCGCAAGTGGGCCGTACATCAGCGCGGCGGCGAGCCGAAGATTTTTGACTATGCGGACGTGTTGCAGTGCGAAGTGGCCGAGGCGGGCGATCCGGAGGCCGAAGAAGCGGTCTCTAAACAGGAATTTGCCCAGCGTATCCTGGCAAATCCTGCCAAGGCGGCGAAAATAAACGCTGCCAAGCGTAATATGTGTCTTGGTATGGGCGTTGTTGTGGCGGTTCAGACGGGAAAAGACGAGGTTTCCAAATTAGAGATTCCCGTTATGACCGACGAAGTCAAACGCGATTCAAGTCTATATAAGTCGTATCGGAATGTCGCCGAGAAGATCAAGGCCGAATTTGATGCCATGGGAGGGCTGGCCTAATTTTGGCGGCATACGTTTCTGAATGAGGAGTCTGTGCAATGGCAGGCGAATCTTATGCAATTCCCCCCAAAGATCATGCTGTTGAGGGAATTCTTTGGTATATCCAGCACCATCAGCTTGCCGGCGGCGATCGCCTGCCGGCCGAGCGCGTGCTGTGCGAAGAGATTGGCGTTTCGCGTACGGCGTTGCGTGCCG
Source organism: Collinsella aerofaciens (assembly GCF_039752775.1). Taxonomy (GTDB): domain Bacteria; phylum Actinomycetota; class Coriobacteriia; order Coriobacteriales; family Coriobacteriaceae; genus Collinsella; species Collinsella aerofaciens_R. Next base: position 21,010 of record NZ_JBDMGT010000016.1, read on the forward strand.
GTATCACGCGGCTTATCTCGTGTGGAACGCTCGAGAGCCGTCGCGGATCGGGCACGTATGTGTGTCCTCCCAAGCCGCTGAACATCTTCCAGGAAACGTATAACTTTTCCGATGCTGTGCGGACTGCCGGCCTGCACCCCTCTTCTCGTCTGGTTTCCACCGGGACCATCGAGGCGGATGAGGCGCTTGCCGACAAGCTTGGGGTGGCTGTAGGCGCTCCCTTGCTCCGCATGCAGCGCGTTCGACTTATTGAGGGCGAGCCGGCGTCAATCGAGACCGCTCACGTTAACCTGTCCCTGTGCCCATCGCTTCCCGAGCACGATTTTGAGTGTGAGAGCCTTTACGATGTCTTGCTCAAAGAAGGTGGCGTGCGTGTTGAGCATGGACGTGAGCATATCTCCATCTCGCGTTTGAACGCCGAAGAGGCCGAGCTGCTCCAGCAAGAAGAGGGAACGCCGGTGTTCTATGAGAGCTCGATCGAATTTGATAAGGACATGCGTTTTGTGGAGCATTGCAAATCGGTGATTTTGCCCACAAAGTTCCGCTTTGCCGATAACGGCGAAGAGAACGGCATGAGGAGCGTGGCAGGTGAACAATGGCTGAAACAGTAGATGCCACCCCGGTTTATATGCGCATTCGACGCTGCATCGAGGAACGTATCGAGCGCGGTGCATATCCCACGGGTTCCATGATTCCGTCCGAAAAAGACCTCGCCGAGGAATTTGGTACGACACGCTTGACCATCCGAAGCGCTGTCGATGAGCTGGTTCGACGCGGGCAGATTCGCCGTGTTCGGGGAAAAGGTGCCTTTGTGGCGCAGAAAGTACCTGCTTTTTTTGAACGCACGGTCGGTTTCCGTGAATCGGTCCGTGCTTCGGGCGGCGAGCCGTCCGTCCGTATTCTCGCGCGTTCCAAGCGTTATGCGGGGCCATATTACGCCGACCTGTTTGGCATCGCCGAGGACGACCTGCTCTATTCCGTTCGACGCCTGAACTGCATAAACGGTAGCCCCGTATCGATTGAGACGGCGCTGATTCCCTGCCTGCTGTTCCCAACCATCGAAGATATTGACGTGTCGGTCTTCAGTTTGTACGAGACCTATGAGATGCTGGGCCGAAAGCCAGTCATGGCACAGGAAAAGCTCGATATCGAGGCACTGGGCGCACGAGATGCCGGCCTCCTTGGACTGGAACAGGGCGATCTTGTTTTGCTTTTGGAATGCGTGAGCTATGACGCGAGCGGTCAGGCTATCGAGTATGTAAAGTCCTTCAATCGTGGCGATACGGGCGGCTACACCTATACGTACTAGCTGGGGCTTTGCATCGCGCGCGGTAACAGCCGGTCTGTTTGGGCAATTTGACCGACTGTATATACAACCTTACATGGCTCAAAATCGACCGTTCGCCAAAGGGGATAAATTAATCGACAAAGAGGTATCAAAAAGCCGTAACCTATAACTGTGATTGATATCAAATACTAATGATTTGTAACGAGGTGAGACGATGAAGATGCTCGATTACGTTCAGCTTGCCCATGTGCGTATGGGGGAGAACCTCGAGCGTTCGTCTGAGCTGGTAGCGCAGCTCGTTGATATTTTCCAGTCCGGTTCTTTTGACGCACTGCGCATCGTTGCTTCGGGTTCGTCGCGCCATGCTGCGGATTGCACCCGCGATTTCCTGCAAGATACGCTGCAGATGCAGGTGTCCGTTGTGACGCCCGAGGCCTTCGTCGATTTTGAACACACCTATCCACAGCATGCGCTCAACATTGCCGTTTCGCAGAGTGGCTATTCGACCAATACGATCGCGGCTCTTGATTACATGCGCGCACACGATATGGCTGCAGTTGCGCTCACGGCAAACGTCGAGGCACCCATCAAGGAACACGCCGACATCGTTCTTGACTACGGTGTGGGTGTCGAGTCGGTGGACTTTGTGACTCTGGGCGTCGAGGTTCTCGTTGAGTACCTGGTGCTCTTTGGTATTTACGGCGGTCAGGCGCGCGGAACGATTGACGCCAAGGGCGTTGCTCAGCGTCTTGATGGCCTGCGCGAGGCTATCCAGGCTAATGCCGTGATGTGCAAGACCGCCGAGGCATATGTCCAAGACCACATGCTCGAGCTTTCTGAGCACACGCCCGCTATGGTCGTCGGCAACGGCCCCAACTACGGTGTTGCCGAGGAGGCGGCGCTCAAACTGAGCGAGACCATCAAGATTCCTGCCATGCATCACGAAGGCGAGGAGTTCGTCCACGGTCCCGAGATGCAGATTGTTCCGGGCTACCTGGTGTTTATTGTCGACGATCCGCAGGGGTCGGAGCGTCTTGCGAATATCGCCGATGCGCTATCGAACGTTACGGCAAAAACGGTGCTGCTCACGGCCCATCCCAAGGGTAGGGCTCACGAGGTTGTGGTGCCTCAGGTGGCTCCGCTGCTCAGTGCAATTCCCAATCTCGTGTTCTTCCAGACGATTGCGGCAATAATCGCCGAGCGTCTGAAGTCATGGGACGTTCACCCGTATCTCGATGCCGTCTCCAAGCAAATGGAGGTCAAGGCGGAGGGCTACGAAGAGTCAGTCAATGCGCTTAAGGCCAAAGCGGCCGAGTGTTACGGAATGTAAGCGGGTTTTGATGCCCGTTGGCATGGGGGATGTGGAAACAACCCCAGAAAGGAGAGACAAATGAAGGAAACCGAGAAGATCGAGATCATGCATTTCGACCAGGAGGGCTATCTCGAGGACGGCAAGGCGCTCTACGAGACCGGCAAGAAGATGACCGCGCTCGCCGACAAGGTTGCCGACGAGGGCTACGACGCCGTGTTCCTGATGGGCGTCGGCGGCACCTGGGACGAGCTCATGCAGCTCGAGTACCTCATGAACAAGTTCGGCGACCGCGACCTCGAGGTCTACCTGATCCACGCCGCCGAGTGGAACGTCATGGGCCACAAGCGCATGACCGAGAAGTCCGTCGTGCTCACCGCCTCCGAGTCCGGCACCACCCCCGAGGTCCTCGAGGCCGTCAAGAAGATGAAGGAAAAGGGCATTCGCGTCTACGCCATGACCAAGCCCGAGGGCCCCATCGGCCAGGCTGTCGGCGCCGAGAACTGCGTCGCCATGGCTTCTGACCATGGTTCGGGCGGCTGTGAGAAGGGCTACTACCTCGCCGACTGCTTCGGCCTGCGCCTGCTCAACCGCCGCGGCTGCTTCCCCAAGTTCGATCTGTTTATCGAGCAGACCAAGGATATCTGGAAGGACATGCTCGACATCCGCAAGCGCTTCGAGCCGCGCGCCGAGGAGCTCGCCAAGAAGTACGCCCTGGCCCCCTACACCATGTTCATCGGCTCCGGCGCCCTGTGGGGCGAGACCATCCTGTTCTCGATGTGCATCCTGGAGGAGATGCAGTGGAAGCGCACCCGCTACATCACCTCGGCCGACTTCTTCCACGGCACCCTCGAGCTCGTGGAGCCCGGCGTCCCGGTCTTCCTGTTCATGGGCGAGGACGAGAACCGCAAGCTCGACGAGCGCGTCCGCGCCTTCCTGACCCGCGGCGTGACCGGCGACACCGACATCAACATCATCGACACCGCCGAGTTCGCGATCCCCGGCCTTGACGACGAGTTCCGCGTCATCGTCTCCCCGTGGATTCTGACGGTGCTCGTGACCGACCGCCTGGCTCGCTACTACGAGACGGTCACCAAGCACAACCTCAAGTATCGTCGCTACTATCACCAGTTCGACTACTAAAGAAAACGGGTGCGGGAACGTGCCGGGCTATTGAGAGGAACACAGAATGAGACAGTACATCATCGCCAGCCATGCGCACTTCGCCACCGGCATCAAGGAGAGCGTCGAGCTGCTCTCGGGCGCTCGCGACAACGTCCACGATCTTTCGATGTTCGTCGATGGCCGCATGGACGTGGCCGAGGAGGCCCAAAAACTGCTGGCAGGCATGTCTGCCGACGATGATGTCGTTGTCTGCACCGACCTCTTTGGCGGTAGCGTTAACAACGAGTTCACCAAGATCGTCCAGACGCGTCCCCGCACGTACCTCGTTACCAACATGAACCTTCCTCTGCTCATCCAGCTGCTGTTCTCTGACGAGTCGGCGCCGGTTGAGGAGACGATTCGCGCCATCGTCGCTGCGGACGATACGCGCGTGAAGTTTGTCAACGATCTTTTGGTCGATGACGAGGAGGAGGAAGAGTTCTAATCCGCAGCACCTACTGACACGCCGTATGACGGCACAAGACCTTTGGGGGGTCACATTATGATTCAGCTACTTCGCGTTGACCATCGCCTGCTTCATGGCCAGGTCGCAGTTTCCTGGGTTCAGGGCCTTGGCTCCAACTGCATCTTCTGCGTGGGCGATAAGGTCGCTAACGACCCGGTGTGGAAGACGACGCTCAAGATGGGCAAGCCTGCCGGCTGCAAGCTCGTCATCAAAGATATGGAGCATGCAATCGAAGCTATCAACTCGGGCGTGACCGACAAGTACAAGATGATCATCTGCGTCGCCACTATCGCTGAGGCAAAGCAGCTTGTTGAGGGCTGCCCGCAGATCAAGTCGGTCAACCTGGGCAACACCAAGCCCAAGGACGAGAAGCGTCCCGACGCTCGTCAGGTCTCTCGTCAGATCTTCCTGACCGCGGCCGAGGAAGCCGATGTGCGCGAGATGCTGGATCGTGGCGTTGAGGTCGAGATTCGACCCCTGGCCGATGACCCCAAGGTCGACTGCGCCAGCGTGCTCTAGGCGTTCAATTTCGAAGAGTCTGAGCTCTTCGTAGTGTCCTATATGGAAAGGGGGATGTATGCTTACCCAAGCAATCCTCATCGGACTTATCGCCGCATTTGGTAAGTTCGACTGCCAGCTCGGTACGCTCTACGCGTTCCGCCCCATCGTCCTGTGCCCGCTCGTGGGCCTGGTGCTGGGGGACCTGCAGTCCGGCCTCGCGATCGGTGCGAGTCTGGAGCTGCTGTTCATGGGCTCGATCTCCATCGGCGCCTACGTGCCGCCTGATGAGACGATCGGCGGCGTGCTCGCCTGCGCCTTCGCTATCCAGCTGGGCCAGAGCACCGAGGCAGCCATCGCGCTTGCCATGCCCATCGCCACGCTGTGCCTTGCCATCAAGAACATCCTTAACGCCGCCCTGCCAATCCTGGTCGACCGCGCTGATGTCTACTCCGGCCAGGGCAACCTTAAGGGTGTCTATGCGATGCACTTCCTGATCGGTTTGACCGGTATCATCATGGCGTTCCTGCTGTGCTCGCTGTCGTTCTATCTGGGTGCTGACGCCATCCAGGGCCTGCTCGACTTCATCCCGCCCTTTGTCCTTGCTGGCTTTGGCGTTGCAGCCAACATCCTGCCTGCCATGGGCTTCGCCATGCTCGGCCGCCTGGTGCTCACCAAGCAGCTCGTGCCCTTCTACTTCCTGGGCTTCCTGCTGTGCTCCTACGCCAACGTGCCCGTCCTGGGCGTCGCCCTGATCGCCATCATCATCGGCATCGACAAGTTCGACCTGCTCGGCCTGGGCGGAGCCCAGCCCCAGCTCTCCGCGGAAGGGGATGAGGACGATGACTTCTAGTCCCGAGAACAAGATCACGCGCTCCGACCTCATCAAGAGCGCCGTCAACACCGGCGCCCTGGGCATGGAGTTCTCCTGGACCTACTACAAGCAGATGAACATCGCCTTCTGCCTGATGGTCGCCAACATGCTCAAGAAGATCTACGCCGGCCGCCCCGACGACTACGCCGAGGCCCTGCACCGCCACTGCGCGTTCTTCAACATCACCGTCCAGTTCGCCCCGTTCGTCGGCGGCATCGCGATGGCCATGGAGGAGAAGGTCGCCCGCGGCGAGATCGAGCCCGAGAGCGTCAACGACGTCAAGGCCGCCCTCATGGGCCCGCTGTCGGGCATCGGCGACTCCATCTTCCTGTCGACGCTGCGCGTGGTCGCCGCCGCAGTGGGCATCAGCCTGTGCCAGGCCGGCAACCCCTTCGGCCCCATCGCCTTCCTGCTCATCTACAACGTCCCCGGCTTCGCGCTGCGCATCTGGGGCGCCGTCAAGGGCTACGAGCTGGGCGTGGGCTTCCTGGACGAGGCCCAGAGGACCGGCCTCATGCAGAAGATCATGACCTGCGTGGGCATCGTGGGCGTCATGGTCGTGGGCGCCATGTGCAAGGACATGTTCTGGGCCAGCATCCCGGTGGCCATCGGCTCGGGCGAGGACGCCCAGACCCTCCAGGACATCCTGGACGGCATCATGCCCGGCATGCTCGGCATGATCGCCTTCTGGCTGTACTACTGGCTGCTGTCCAAGAAGATCAACCCCATGGTGCTGATCGTGGCCACCATGGTCGTGGGCATCATCGGCGCGTTCTTCGGCGTGCTGGCGTAGGTTCCTGCGTTCTATTCTGCCCCCAAGGGAAACGGCGACCCATTGCGGTCGCCGTTTTTTATTACCGAAAGCTAGCCGGAGGTGCTTCGTGATTCGATCTGACAATCCATCCGATAATGGCGTGAGCGGGGCGATGTATCTATTTGGCACGGCGCTCTTGTGGAGTTTTATCGGCATCCTCGTTCGCGCCAATTCGCAGTCGGCTCTTTTGATCGGTGCCGTTACGGCAATATTTATGGCGCTCTTTATCCTGCTCGTCGGTAGGCCTGTCCTCCGCGTCAGCCGTCTTATTGCCCTTGTGGCCGTCTGCAACTTCGTGACGGGCACCACGTTTAACTTTGCCAACCAGCTCACGACGGTCGGCAACGCGATCGTCCTGCAGTACACCTCGATGATTTTCGTTATCGTGTATCAGTCGCTCGCAACTCGCACGTTGCCCTCGCCTGCGAAGATTGCCTCCGTGGTGGTTGCTTTTACGGGTATGGGACTTTTCTTTTTAGGCGATTTGAGCGCCGAGGGCATGCTCGGCAACCTGCTTGCCGTCATTTCGGGAGCCACCTTTGGGCTGTGTTTCTTTTTAAACTCTCGCCCCGATGCGTCGCCCATGGTGTCCTCGCTCATCTCCTGCGGCATCTCGATACTGCCGATCGTCTATTTTGCCGGCGACCTAGGCTCCGTAAAACCCTTTGAGTGGGGGCTTATGCTGGTGCATGGCCTTTTTTGCAGCGGCCTTGCGAGTGTGCTGTATGCCAAGGGGATTGCGCGCACTAACGCGTTTGCGGCCAACTTGGTTTGCATGAGCGAGGTCGTGCTCGCTCCCTGCTGGTCGGCGCTCCTCTTTGGCGAGGTCTTTCGCTGGAACGAGTTTTTGGGCGCGGCGATAATCGTTTTGGTGATTGTAGGCAACTTGGCATACGATGCCTTTGGCGATGGCTTTCTGGTGGCGCTTGTCCGCCATCGAAACAAAGAGCGCGCCTGATGGGATACGTCTGCCGTTTACGGTAAAAAACACCCCGCTGAGCGAGTGGTATTAAATAGTAAGAACCTGCATATCTATAATTGGTATCAAATCATTTGTGCCTGGAATAGGTGTTAACAGCACACCAGGTACGCTTCGGGCCGTGTGGTCGAGTTTCCGGATTGATATCAACAGCGCGCGCGACGGGAGTGACGACGGTTCGAGATTCCTTATTGGGAGGAACTATGCTTGTCCAAGCAATCCTCGTCGGCTTAGTCGGAGCGTTTGGATGTCTCGACTACCAGCTCGGCACCCTCTACGCATTTCGCCCCATCGTTCTATGCCCGCTCGTGGGCCTGGTGCTGGGAGACCTGCAGACTGGCCTTGCCGTAGGTGCAAGCCTTGAGTTGCTGTTCATGGGCTCGATCTCCATCGGCGCCTACGTACCGCCTAACGAAACCGTCGGCGGCGTGCTCGCTTGCGCCTTCGCCATTCAGCTCGGTCAGGGTACCGAGACGGCCATCGCGCTCGCCATGCCCATCGCCGTCCTTGCGCTGACGATCGGCAACATTACCAATGCCTTGTTCCCTGTGTTTGTCGATATGGCAGACAAGTTCGCCCTCAAGGGAAACCTCAAAGGCATCTACGCCGTTCATTGGGGAATTGGAATCTGGGGCTGCCTCGAGTACTTCCTGCTGTGTGGCGGCGCCTTCTATCTGGGTTCCGACGCCATCCAGGGCCTGCTCGACTTCATCCCGCCCTTCATCATCGACGGTTGCGGCGTTGCAGCCAACATCCTGCCTGCCATGGGCTTCGCCATGCTCGGCCGCCTGGTGCTCACCAAGCAGCTCGTGCCCTTCTACTTCCTGGGCTTCCTGCTGTGCTCCTACGCCAACGTGCCCGTCCTGGGCGTCGCCCTGATCGCCATCATCATCGGCATCGACAAGTTCGACCTGCTCGGCCTGGGCGGAGCCCAGCCCCAGCTCTCCGCGGAAGGGGATGAGGACGATGACTTCTAGTCCCGAGAACAAGATCACGCGCTCCGACCTCATCAAGAGCGCCGTCAACACCGGCGCCCTGGGCATGGAGTTCTCCTGGACCTACTACAAGCAGATGAACATCGCCTTCTGCCTGATGGTCGCCAACATGCTCAAGAAGATCTACGCCGGCCGCCCCGACGACTACGCCGAGGCCCTGCACCGCCACTGCGCGTTCTTCAACATCACCGTCCAGTTCGCCCCGTTCGTCGGCGGCATCGCGATGGCCATGGAGGAGAAGGTCGCCCGCGGCGAGATCGAGCCCGAGAGCGTCAACGACGTCAAGGCCGCCCTCATGGGCCCGCTGTCGGGCATCGGCGACTCCATCTTCCTGTCGACGCTGCGCGTGGTCGCCGCCGCAGTGGGCATCAGCCTGTGCCAGGCCGGCAACCCCTTCGGCCCCATCGCCTTCCTGCTCATCTACAACGTCCCCGGCTTCGCGCTGCGCATCTGGGGCGCCGTCAAGGGCTACGAGCTGGGCGTGGGCTTCCTGGACGAGGCCCAGAGGACCGGCCTCATGCAGAAGATCATGACCTGCGTGGGCATCGTGGGCGTCATGGTCGTGGGCGCCATGTGCAAGGACATGTTCTGGGCCAGCATCCCGGTGGCCATCGGCTCGGGCGAGGACGCCCAGACCCTCCAGGACATCCTGGACGGCATCATGCCCGGCATGCTCGGCATGATCGCCTTCTGGCTGTACTACTGGCTGCTGTCCAAGAAGATCAACCCCATGGTGCTGATCGTGGCCACCATGGTCGTGGGCATCATCGGCGCGTTCTTCGGCGTGCTGGCGTAAGGGCCCGGCTGCATAGATTTTCGTTGCAACCTGGAAAGGGGATGGAGCAGGCCTATGCCCTCCATCCCCTTTTTGTATAGAAGGAGTTCGTATGTTCGCGAAGGATCGCGAAGCAATGCGCCTGACGCCGGCAGAGGTCAGGCTGATTCTTATTGAGTCCCTGCAGTGGTGCGCCAACAACGCGGTCTACTTTTTGGGGCTTATCGGTGCGGCCACGTATGATCTGGCCGGCACGGCCTTTTTGGTTGCCGCCATTACGCTCGTGCGCAATCTTATGACGTCGGTGGGCAATATGGTGTCGGGCTCGGTCATCGATCGCTTTGGACCGCGCCGGACGTCGTTTGTGACGTGCGTGATTACGGCAGTGCTATCGCTTGGCGTGGGGTTAGCGCCGTTGTCTGTCCCCGGGCTTGTGTTTGCCGCGTGCGTCTTGGGACTTGCGGGCGGCTTTATCAACACCTGCACGCATGCGTTTCCGGGATACCTGGAGTCGACCACCGAGGGCCGTACCCGCGTGAACGGCCTCATGGTGTTCTACAGCAATATCGCCTATACCGCTGGCCCGCTGCTCGGCGGTGCCATCGTGAGCTGTTTTGCCACGCAATCGGTCTATCTGCTCATGGCGGGCATGATGGGTGTGGCGGCCGTGCTCTCCTTGGGCTGTCACGAGTGTGTTGCTCCCGCAAAAGGGGAGAAGCCGAAGGGCGGTATTCTGGGCGGCATGGCCGAGGGTGCGCGACTTACGTTTCGCGACCACGACCTGCGTCTCATCTTTATCTCGGGCTTTTTGGGTTTCTTTGCGTTTGGCGCGTTCGATTCGCTGGAGTCGTTGTTCTACCGTGATGTACTCAACGTGGATATCGTCTGGCTGGGCTGGCTGTCTTCGGTCGTGGGCCTCACTTCCTCGGTGGGCGCGTTCATCCTGACCAAGCTTTCTGCTCGCCATGTCAACCTGCGATTGCTGCTCGGCGCGCTCATGGCCGTGGGCATTGGGTCCATGGTGTACGTGGGTACCGATATGCTGGGGGTCGCGATTATCGGTCAGGCGATTAACGGTCTGGCCTGGGGGTTCCTGGAGCCGCTGCAGATGATCTTGATTCAGGAGCGTGCCGACATCAAATACCTGGGGCGCATTACCGGCTTTGTGCGTTTTGGCCTGATGAGCGCCGGCGTGGTGCCGCTGCTGGCGGCTCCGTTTTTGGCGGAGGCTTTGGGTGTCCAGACGGTACTGTTTGGGGCATCGACCATTATTGCGCTGGTAGGAACGCTGTTCTTTGTCACACAAGGGAGGCGCAAGAGGCGTTAGCTATACATTCAATTCTAATTTAATACCACTCACCAGAGAATTTCGACCGTTCACCGAGGATTGGAGCAGATTGATAAGTGGTATTAAAAACACATTAGGTGTATGTCTATAATTGGTATCGAAAAGAAACGCGATGTATAGAGTTGCGTGCAGGACAGAAAGGAAAAGCCATGAAGGAAACCGAGAAGATCGAGATCATGCACTTTAGCCAGGAGGGCTACGTCGAGGACGGCAAGAACGTCTACGAGACCGGCAAGAAGATGATTGAGCTCGCCGACAAGGTCGCCGACGAGGGCTACGACGCCGTGTTCCTGATGGGCGTCGGCGGCACCTGGGACGAGCTCATGCAGCTCGAGTACCTCATGAACAAGTTCGGCGACCGCGACCTCGAGGTCTACCTGATCCACGCCGCCGAGTGGAACGTCTCCGGCCACAAGCGCATGACCGAGAAGTCCGTCGTGCTCACCGCCTCCGAGTCCGGCACTACCCCCGAGGTCCTCGAGGCCGTCAAGAAGATGAAGGAAAAGGGCATTCGCGTCTACGCCATGACCAAGCCTGAGGGTCTCATCGGCCAGGCTGTCGGCGCCGAGAATTGCGTCAAGATGGCTTCCGATCATGGTAACGGTGGCTGCGAGATGGGCTACTACCTCGCCGACTGCTTCGGCCTGCGCCTGCTCAATCGCCGTGGCTGCTTCCCGCAGTTCGATAAGTTCATCGAGCAGACCAAGGACGTTTGGACCCACCTGGTCGACATCCGCAAGAGCTTCGAGCCGCGCGCCGAGGAGCTCGCCAAGAAGTACGCCCTGGCCCCCTACACCATGTTCATCGGCTCCGGCGCCCTGTGGGGCGAGACCATCCTGTTCTCGATGTGCATCCTGGAGGAGATGCAGTGGAAGCGCACCCGCTACATCACCTCGGCCGACTTCTTCCACGGCACCCTCGAGCTCGTGGAGCCCGGCGTCCCGGTCTTCCTGTTCATGGGCGAGGACGAGAACCGCAAGCTCGACGAGCGCGTCCGCGCCTTCCTGACCCGCGGCGTGACCGGCGACACCGACATCAACGTCATCGACACCGCCGAGTTCGCGATCCCCGGCCTTGACGACGAGTTCCGCGTCATCGTGTCTCCGTGGATCCTCTCCTCGCTGATCACCGATCGCCTTGCCGCTTACTACGAGACGATCACCAAGCACAACCTCAACTACCGTCGCTACTATCACCAGTTCGACTACTAAGAGCAAATAACGTTTGTGTAATTGGGCCTCGCTCCTATATGGAACGGGGCCTCGCTTGGGTTGGAGAGTAATTATGAGCTATCCCCAGCTTGCCGTCATGAATATCAGCCATCGTTATTTTGACCTTGAGGAGTTCTTTTCTTCGGCGTCGGCTTCGGGCTACACGTGTTGCGAGCTTTGGACCGGGGCGATGCATCTGTATGTCGATTGCCATGGATACGATTCGCTCGAGCAGGTGCGGGAGCTATCACAGCGGTATGGGGTTCGGATTGTGGGGCTTTGTCCCGAACAGAACAACCCCAAGCCGTGGAATATCGCGGCGCGCGGGAATGAGGCGCGTGCCCGCACGCTCGCGTACTTTAAGAACGTTGTAGATATCGCGGCGGAACTTGGAGCCGAGCAGGTCATGGTCTCGAGCGGCTGGGCATTTTTGAACGAGCCGATCGAGGACGCGTGGGGTCGCAGCGCCTCGATGCTGCGTGCGATTGCCGAGCATGCGGGAGAGTGCGGCGTGCGACTGGTGCTCGAGGCCCTACAGCCGGTTGAGTCGATGATCGTGAACTCGGCGGCCGATACGAAGCGCATGATCGAGGCAGTTGATCATCCGGCACTTAAGGCGTGTCTGGATTTGGGCGCTATGGCGGTGGCAGGGGATACCATCGACGATTATTTCGATCTGCTTGGCGATGATGTCGCCCACGTGCATTTTGTCGATGTTGCGGCAGACGGCACGACGCATCTTGCTTGGGGTGACGGCGACCGCGATATGTGCGCCGACCTGGATAGGCTGGTGGCGCGCGGCTATCGCGGAGTTGTTTCGGCCGAGACCTATGACTGGCGCTATTTCGCCGACCCCGCAGCTGCCGATGCGCAGGTAATGGCAGAGTATCGTCGTGCGATTGGCGTCTAGGTGGGGTTGGGTTGCGACAATCCGCTCCTATGTTTCCAAATGAATACGGTGTGAGCCGAGGAGGACGATTCTCCCCGCAAACACTCTAGTATGCTAAAGTACCCAGAAAACCGGCGGAGCTATGCCGGTCTTCTGTTCCATACGAAACACAGCATGAGGAGGCTCACCAGATGACGGCCACACCGTGGGGATTCCGGGACATATTGCCCGAGGAGGCTCAGGCGCGCGAGGAGATTGCGCTGACGGTGAAGGGCTGCTTTAGGGAGCATAATTATCTGCCGGTTGAGACGCCGCTGCTCGAGGACAAGGGCTCGCTCGAGGAGGGCGGCCGTATCGCGGACACGCCGTTTAAGCTTTTTGACGATGACGGCCGCTTGTTGGTGGTTCGTCCCGACAATACGTTGCCGATCGTGCGTTTGGTCTCGACCCGCATGCGCGCGGCCGACTTGCCGCTGCGCCTGCGCTATGAGGCGCCGGTGGTTCGCGAATGCCAGCGCAATGCCGGCGGTTCGCGTCAATTTACCCAGCTGGGTTTTGAGCTCATCGGCGCGGGCGATACCGCGGGCGATGTCGAGATCGTCTCGCTGGTGGCCGAGGCCGTTCGCAAGTTGGCGCTGCCCGATGCGCGCATTATCGCAGGTAGCGTGCGCCCGTTTAAGGAGCTGCTCGCGGCGTGCGAGGATCGCGAGCTGGCTGCCGAGGCTCTGCGCTGCGTGCACGCCAACGACTTTGTGGGCCTCGATGCCCGCGTGGCGGCAAGCGCCGAGACCGATGCCGTTAAGGCCGCCGTCAGCGAACTGCCGCGCTTGCATGGTGGGGCCGAAGTGCTCGATCGCGTGGATGCGCTGCTGGCGGCTGCCGGTATTGTCGCGCCGCTCACGCGTGAGCTGCGCGCGCTGGTCGAGGGCCTGGCGCCCGAGGACGCTCAGGTGCTGTCCTTCGACTTTTCCATTATGAATTCTTTCGATTACTACACGGGCCTGGTCTTTAAGGCCTATGCCGGCGGACTGCCCGATCCGGTCGGTTCGGGCGGACGCTACGATTCCATCTTTACCGGCGCATTTGGCGACGGTATTGAGGTGCCGGCGGCGGGCTTCGCCTTTTCGCTCGAGCGCCTGGAGGCCGCGCGCACCTCGGCCGAGGATGCCGCTTCCGACGGCGATCACGCCGCGGGCCGTGGCGCCGAGGGCCCGCTGCGCATCGCTGTGCCCAAGGGCTCGCTTAAGGCCGACACGCTCGACGTGCTCGAGACCGCGGGCTTGGACGTCTCTGAGCTGCGTGATCCCGGCCGTCACCTGATTGTGCGCGGTCGCGACACGCGTGCCGGCGAGGGCACGGTCGGCGATATCGAGTTTGTCATCGTGCGTCCCAGCGATGCGCCTGCCTTTGTGGGCTGCGGTGGTGCCGATTGCGGCATCTGCGGTTGGGACTCGCTCATCGAGGCGGACCTCAACCTGCTGCAGCTGGTAGACCTGGGCTATGGCCTGTGCACCTTTATCGAGGCGGAGCCCGCGTGGCGCGCCGGTCAGGCCGAGCGCAACTATGCCCGCCGCGGTTCGCTTCGCGTGGCAACCAAGTACCCGCGCATCGCGAGTGCCTGGTATGCCGAGCGCGGCGTGAACGCCGACATCGTTTCGCTGCACGGTAACATCGAGCTGGGCCCCATTGTCGGCATGACCGATCGCATCGTGGATATTACCGCCACAGGCGCCACGCTGCGCGACAACGACCTGGTCATCACCGGCCGCATCATGGACTGCACGGCCCGTTTCTTTGTCAACCCGGGTGCCGCGCGCTTAGATCCGCGCGTACGCAATCTGGCAGATCGCTTGGCCGCGGCCGTTAAGGACAAGCATTTTGAGCCCGTCGCGGGCTCGGCACAATAGCGCGAGCGCGCACGGGCGCCCCAACGTACGGACTGCGGGCCGATTGGCGCCGCCGCCCGGCCTCTCGTTTTTCGAACACAACATCGACCGATAGGGGATACCGATATGAAGACCATCAAGCTTGCTCCCGGTGAGCGCCTCGTTACCAACCAGCTCAACCGCAAGGGTGTGCTGCCGCAAAACATCATCGACGCCGCCCGCGATATCGTGGCCAACGTGCGCGCCAACGGCGATGCCGCGGTGCGCGATTACTGTCAGCGTTTTGACGGCGTCGAGCTGCAGAGCTTCCGTCTGCCGCAAGAGCAGGTCGATGCCGCGCTTGAAGGCCTCGACCCGGCCTTTGTCGCCGCGCTTGAGAAGGCCGCGCGCCAGATTCGCGAGTTCCACCAGCGCGAGGTCGAGCAGAGCTGGTTTACCACGCGTGTGGACGGCACGATGCTCGGCGTTAAGGTGACCCCGCTCGCGGCGGCCGGCATCTATGTACCGGGCGGCCGCGCGCAATATCCCTCCACCGTGCTCATGAACGCCATTCCCGCCAAGGTCGCCGGCGTCAAGCGCGTGGTTATGGTGACCCCGCCGCAAAAAGACGGCCTGATCAGCCCCTACACGCTCGCCGCGGCAAAACTCGGCGGCGTGGACGAGATCTATATGGTGGGCGGCGCTCAGGCCGTGGCCGCGCTGGCGTACGGCACCGAGACCATTCCGCGCGTCGACAAAATCACCGGCCCGGGCAACGCTTTTGTTGCCGCTGCCAAGCAGATTGTCTCGGGCGACGTGGGCATCGACATGGTCGCTGGCCCGTCCGAGGTCTGCGTGCTGGCCGATGCTACGGCCAAGCCCATGGTGGTCGCGGCAGACCTGATGGCCCAGGCCGAGCACGATCCGCTGGCAGCCTGCTATCTAGTGACTTGCGACGAGCAGTTTGCGCGTGAGGTCGAGGCCGGCATCGACATTCTGGTGGCGCAGTCGCCGCGTGCCGAGATCACGCGCGCCTCGCTCGACAACGAAGGCACCATCGTGGTCGCCGCCGACATGGCCGCCGCCGTCGAGGCCGTGAACACCGTGGCGCCTGAGCACCTTGAGCTGCACTGCAAGGATGCGATGGGCCTGCTCGGCGGCATTCGCAACGCCGGTGCCATCTTTGTGGGCGCTTGGAGCTCCGAGCCGCTCGGCGATTACGTTGCCGGTCCCAACCACACGCTGCCGACTGGCGGCACGGCCATGTTCTCCAACCCGCTTTCGGTCGAAGAGTTCGTTAAGCGCTCGAGCGTTATCTGCTATACGCCTGAGGGTCTGCTCTCCGACGCTCCCGCTACGCAGTGCCTGGCCGAGGCCGAGGGCCTGTGGGCGCACGCGCTTTCGGCCGCACTGCGCCGCCGCGTGCTGGAGCAGGGCGAGGGTGCCGTGAGTGCCGAGTCGCTGGCCGCGGCCGACCTGACCAAGGTCGCCTGGCCGGGTGACGCCGTGGCGACGGTTGCCGAGGGCGTTGACCTCGCGGCCGCAGGCGCGGATGGCGCTGGCGCGAGCGGCGGGGAGGCCTAATATGGCCGAGCTGACGCCCCGCATGAAGGAGCTCGTCCAGCCTTACCTGGCTGGTATTGAGCCCTACGATCCTAACTTTACGCCTACGCGCATCAACCTTTCGGCCAACGAGAACACCTATCCCGTGCCGGCCGGCGTGCGCGAGGCGATCGACGCCGCCCTGGCTGCCACACCGCTCAACCGCTACCCCGATCCCATGTCCAACGACCTGCGCGACGAGCTTGCCGCTTGGCATGGCGTGACGCGCGAGAACATCTGTGTGGGAAACGGCGGCGACGAGCTGCTCTATAACTACCTGCTGGCATTTGGCGGCGCCGGGCGGACCCTGCTCAACTGCCCGCCGTGCTTTAGTGAGTACGCGTTTTTTGCGTCTCTCTGCCAGACCGAGGTTCGCGACGTGTGGCGCGATCCGGCGAGCTTTGAGCTCGACCAGGCGGCCGTGCTCACGGCGGCGCCCGAGTGCAACCTTGCTATCGTGACCTCGCCCAACAATCCCACGGGCGATGTGGCTCCGCTCGACTTTGTCGCGGCCCTGTGCGATGCGTGCCCCGGCATGGTTATGATCGACGAGGCTTACGTTGAGTTTGCCGATGATTCATTTGGTGCGGCCACCACGGCACAGGGACTTATCGCCGAGTATCCCAACCTGGTGATTCTGCATACGCTGTCTAAGGCGTTCGGCGCCGCCGGCGCGCGTCTGGGCTACGTGATCGCGGCACCCGAGGTCATCGACGTGTTCGCGGCGATTCGCCAGATCTACTCGGTCAATGTGCTGAGCCAGGCCGCGGTGCTTGCTTGCGTGCGTGCCCGCGATGCGTACGCGCCCGTGGTGGTGCAGGTCGCATCCGAGCGCGAGCGCGAGCTGTGCGCCCTGCGCGCGATGGCTGCCGAGGGCCTGCCCGTGGAGGCATGGCCGAGCGCGGCGAACTTTGTGCTCGTGCGCACGCTGCATGCCACGTGCGTGCGCGAGCGCCTGCGCGACGAGTATTCGATTTTGGTGCGCGACTTTAGCTACGCGCCGGGGCTCGCGGACTGCCTGCGCATTACCGTGGGCACCCCGCAGGAAAACGACGAGGTGCTGGCCGCGTTTGCCGCGCTGGTGAAGGAGGAGATGTAGATGGGCCGTTATGCCGAGGTGACCCGCAAGACGGGCGAGACCGACATTGTCGTAAAGCTCGACCTGGACGGATCTGGCGTGTGCGATATCTCGACCGGCGTGCCGTTTTTCGACCACATGCTCAACGCTTTTGGCCGCCATGGTCTGTTCGATCTGACGGTGCACGCGGTGGGCGACGTCGAGGTCGATGCGCATCACACCGTCGAGGACACAGGTATTGTGCTGGGCGAGGCGTTTTGCCGGGCGCTGGGCGACAAGGCGGGCATTACGCGCTTTGCCGACGCGGCGATCGCCATGGACGAGACGCTCGTGATGGCTGCTGTTGATATTTCGGGCCGCGGGCAGGCCTACTGCGAGCTGCCCGTGCCGACCGAGCGCGTGGGCAGCTTCGATACCGAGCTGGCCGTCGAGTTCTTCTACGCCTTTGCGCGCGACGCCAAGCTCACGCTGCACGTGCGCGAGCTGGCGGGCGGCAACTCGCATCACATTATCGAGGCCGCCTTTAAGGCCGTGGGCCGCACGATGCGCCACGCCTGCGAGCTCGATACCCGCGTGCAGGGCATCCCCAGTACCAAGGGCTCGCTGTAGCTGACGGATCGCACAAACCACCACAGAGGTGCCTGTCTCCTTTGTGGTGGTTTTGGATGATGAGATAAGGGAGGGGTCGCGTGGGCGAACCGAAGATCGTGGTGGTCGACTACCACAAGGGCAACTTGTCGAGCGTTGCGCGCGGGCTTGCGCGCGCCGGTGCCGCCGCCTGCACGTCGGACGATCCGGAGCAGATCCGCAACGCCGACGGCCTGGTCATCCCGGGCGTGGGCGCGTTTTACGACGCGGTCGCCTTTATGCGCGAGGGCGGCGAGGCGGACGCGGTGCTCGACGCCGTTGCCGCCGGAACTCCGTTGCTCGGCATCTGCCTGGGCCTTCAGTTGTTTTTTGAGCGCGGCAACGAGGGCGTTCCTGCGAGCGAGAGCGCGGTCGCCGACGGCAACGCCTCCGAGCGGGCCGGTGTCCTCTGGGTCGATGGCCTGGGTATTATGCGCGGTTCGTGCACGCGCCTGGAGTCGAGCCGCCTGAAGGTGCCGCACGTGGGCTGGGACCAGGTGCACATGACGCCCGCCGGTGCGGCCGATCCGCTGCTTACTGGTTTTGCCGAGGGTGCCAACATGTACTTCACCCACAGCTACGCGGTGGCCGACGATTCCGATGCCGCCGATGTGCTGGCGCGCACGCACTATACGCGGAGCTTCCCGTGCATCGTGCGCCATGGCAACGTGTGGGGTTGCCAGTTCCATCCCGAGAAATCCTCCGCGCTGGGTCAGCGCATCCTTAAGAACTTCGTCAACATCGTCGAGGAGGCCGGCCGATGATCCTGTTTCCCGCAATCGATCTGATCGGCGGCAAGGTCGTGCGCCTGGAGCGCGGCGACCGGAGTCGCTGCAAGGTATATTCCGACGACCCCGTGGCCGTTGCTCGCTCGTTTGCCGAGCAGGGCGCAAGCTGGGTGCACGTCGTCGACCTGTCCGCTGCCTTTGGCGAGGACGAGGACACATGCGCTGCCAACTCGGCGGCGATTAAGGCCATCTGCGGCGTCAACGGTCTGTCCGTGGACGTGGGCGGCGGCGTCCGCTCGCTCGCGCGCATCGACGAGTTGGCCGGCTACGGTGCGCGCCGCATCGCACTAGGCACGGTGCTCGTGACCGAGCCGGGTTTTGCCGAGGTGGCGGCCCAAGGCTTTGGCGAGCTGTTGGTGGCAGATATTGCCGCACGCGACGGCCAGGTCAAGGTGAATGGCTGGCGTGACGGCGCGGGCGTGGCGCTCGACGACGCCGTGGCGCAGCTTTCCGAGCTGGGTTTTAAGCATCTGGTGTATACCGACATTGCGCGCGATGGCATGCAGGCGGGCATCGATGTGGCGGCGTATCGCCATGTGGCCGAGGTCGCGGGCTTTCCCGTCGTGGCATCGGGTGGCATCTCGACGCTCGACGACATCCGCGCGCTGGCCGCAGTGCGTGAGGGCGCGATTGAAGGTGCCATTACCGGTCGCGCGCTCTACGAGGGCAACTTTACGCTGGTACAGGCGCTGACCGCCGCCCGAGGGGAGGAGTAGCCCATGCTTACCAAACGTGTGATTCCCTGCCTGGACGTCAAGGACGGCCGTGTGGTCAAGGGCGTCAACTTTGTGAGCTTGCGCGATGCGGGCGATCCGGTGGAGCTGGCGCGCGCCTACGACCGCGAGGGTGCGGACGAGGTCGTCTTCTTGGACATTACCGCCACGAGCGACAACCGTGCGACGACCATCGAGATGGCGGCGCATGCGGCCGAGGAGCTAGCCATTCCCTATACCGTGGGCGGCGGTTTTCGCGACCTGGCGGGCATGCGCACCATGGTTGCAGCCGGTGCCGACAAGGTGTCGCTCAACTCTGCCGCCGTGCGCGACCCGTCGCTGATTAGCCAGGCTGCCGCGGCGTTTGGTAGCCAGGCCGTGGTCGTGGCGATCGATGCCAAGCGCGTCGGTTTGCCCGGCGCATCTGGTGCCGACAAGTGGGAGGTCTTCACGGCGGGCGGCCGCAACGCCACGGGCATCGACGCGGTGGCGTGGGCCGAGGAGGCGGCTCGTCGCGGCGCCGGCGAGATCCTGCTCACCAGTATGGACCGCGACGGCACCAAGGCCGGATTTGACCTGGCGCTCACCCGCGCCGTGGCGCGCGCGGTGCCGATTCCGGTGATTGCGAGCGGCGGTGTGGGCGCGCTCGAGCATTTTGCCGAGGGCGTGATTGAGGGCGAGGCCGATGCCGTGCTGGCGGCGAGCGTCTTTCACTTTGGGACGTTCAGCATTCGCGAAGTCAAAGAGTATATGGCCTCTCAAGGTATTCCTGTGAGGTTGGACTTCTAATGCTGCGGGCTTCGCTGCGGCTTGTCCAGGCACCGCATCTTGCCGTTCAAACCGTCGCTCGCGTACCAAAGTACGCGTCGCTCCTCTTTCGCGGCAACCTGCGGCACCTGGGCAAGCCTCGCCGACCTGCGATGTTCACGGTAATTACTTGGGAGGAATGATGACTGAGGTGGTAAATGCTACCGAGCTGAAATACGACGCCCGTGGGTTGATTCCTTGTGTGGTTCAGCAGTATGACACCGGCGAGGTGCTTATGGTTGCTTGGATGAACGAGGAGTCGGTGGGGCTGACGCTCAAGACCGGTACCACGTGGTTTTGGAGCCGCAGTCGCCAGGAGCTCTGGAACAAGGGCGCGACGAGCGGCAATATGCAGGAGGTCAAGGAGCTTTGGGCCGACTGCGATAGCGATACGCTGCTGGTCAAGGTTGACTCGCCGGGTCCGGCCTGCCATACCGGCAACCGTACCTGCTTCTTTAAGAAACTCGCGTAGGGCGGGCGCTCGATTAGACGCTCGGCCAACCAGAAAGGATTGAACTATGGGTGTGCGCACCGCAAACGTTCAGGATGGAAATATCGGTGAGACGCTGACGGGGCTCGCCGAGGTGATTCACGGCCGTCGCGACGCATCGCCGCAGGAGAGCTACACCGCTCGTCTGTTGACCGACGTCGAGGACGAGCTGCTCAAGAAGCTTGCCGAGGAGGCGAGCGAGGTGATCATGGCCTGCAAGGATAACGATCACGATCACATCCGCTACGAGGCCGGCGACCTGGTCTACCACCTGCTCGTGACGCTCGAGCGCTACGGCATCACCCTCGACGAGCTGGCCGGCGAACTCAACGCCCGCCGCCACTAGTCGTTTGGGACAGTCTTTGTTGGTGTAACGGGGTCATGGAAGTTGCGGTGAAATAGGGACTGTTTAAGCGCTTCATCAAGCAAAACAATCCCTATTTCACCGCAACTTATGAAGGGATGGCTAGGCGAGGGGCGTGGATTCCCATTCGCCGGTGGCGTGGGGGATGTCGAAGGTTCGATAACCGCAGTCGTAGGCGTGGGCCTGGGCCTCGCGGATGTTCCAGCAGATGTCGCAGGCGCGGTGCGCGTCCGAGCCAAAGGTAATCGGTACCTCGGCGTGGGCGAAGCAACGCAACAGCCCAGTCGCGGGATAGTAGTCGTCGAGGCCCTTGCGGGGTGCGGCGGTCGAGACCTCAACGCGGCGACCCGTATCGTGCGCGCACTCGGCCATCTGCTGCCAAAACGGTGCGGGGTCAAAGTCGGGCGCAAAGCCTTCCTTCGAAAAGCGCATGACCAGGTCGGGATGAGCCATCACATCAAAGTTAAGTGGGCTTTCGCAGGCGCGGCACCAGTCGTCGACATAGCGCTCCCATACGCCGCGCACGCCCAAGTTTTCCCAAACATGCAGGTTGGTGTCGTCGTCGATCCAACCGCAGCTCGAATCGGGCGTATCGGGACGAGCGGCGTCCTCCGTCCCCGCCGTGCCCGCAGCGCCTGCCGCAATATCGCCTGGGTTGCCAATCCAATGCACACTGCCCAGGCGCACGACGGCGCCCTGGGACCAACGATCAACCAAAGGCTCGCAGCCCTCGTACCAATCGCATTCAAAGCCATAGATAAAGCTGAGCTCCGGCGCAATCTGCGCGGCAAGCTTGCGAGCATCCTCAAAAGCCAGACGATGTGCCGGCAGGTCGCCCTCAGTAACCTGCACTTCGCAGTTGGCATCCATGCTGGCGGGCAGGGTGAGATGGTCGGTTGAGACCATGACGCGGCAGCTGGCCGCAGCAGCGGCGCGAACGTTGTCCTCAAACGAGGCATGACCGTCCGAGAACGAGGTGTGGGTGTGGCAATCGACCAGCGGGCAAGCAGGCATGGCAGCTCCTTTGCGTCAAGCGAATCCGCTTCATTGTAATGGCGCAGCCTCGGCGCGTCGTGCACGCGGGGGGCCGAAATCGACTGGAAAGGGTGCGCGGTGCGGCTCTACTCCAATACATGTACATCAGCCTCCAAAAGCTGCAGAAAATGACATGTTTGGAGGCTGATGTACATGTTTGGATGAGGCGGTGGAGTGTCGGTTTCTTGCGGGCAAGGAAAATCGCGCTCATCGCGCGCCGTCACATCCGCGCCGCCCGCGATGTGCTAGCGTTTGGATGAACAAAACGAGCCCGCGCGGAAAGGATCCGGACCGTATGCAATGCGATAGCACATCCCCGCTGTCCCGCGAGACCGATGCGCCCGAGACCATCGTCAAGCTGGAATGCGACATCGACGACGCGTCGCCCGAGGTGCTCGCCTACGCTGCCGACCGCCTGCGCGAGGCGGGTGCGCGCGAGGTGCATTGGCTGCCCCTCTATTGCAAGAAAGGCCGTCCCAGTTGGCAGCTACAGGTAATCTGTGCTCACGAGGATATCGAGCGCCTGCAGACGATTATCTTTTTGGAAACCACGACCAACGGCATTCGTCGCCAGGTCATGGAGCGCGTTTGCCTGCCACGCCGCTTTGAGCGCGTAACGACGCTATGGGGCGAGGTGTCCGTCAAGGTGGCAACCCTGCCCGACGGCAGCGAGCGTGCAGCGCCCGAGTACGAGGACTGCGCCCGTCTCGCTCGCGAGCACAATGTGCCGCTCCAGCGCGTGATGCAGGCGGCACAAGCCGTGGCACTGCGATTTGAATAACGCGGCTGGTGGCGACATCCTGCGCCCAGCCATATCAACCCCATTCGAAAGGATCTCCCCATGAAATACCTCATCGCCTCCGACATCCACGGCTCGGCATATTGGGCCGAGCGCCTGGTTGCCGCCATCGAGTCCCAGCAGCCCGACCGCATCGTGCTGCTGGGCGACCTGCTCTATCACGGTCCGCGCAACGACCTGCCGCGCGATTACGCCCCCAAGCGCGTGATCCCGCTGCTCAACGCCCTGGCCGACCGCATCATCGCGGTACGCGGCAACTGCGATGCCGAGGTCGATCAGATGGTGCTCGACTTCCCCGTCATGGCCGACTATGCCACGCTGTTCGACGAGACCGGCCGCGAGCTGTTCCTGACGCACGGCCATGTCTTTGGCGCCGGCATGCACAACAGCGTCGACCACGCGCCCGCGTTGCCCGAGGGCTCAGCGCTCGTCTACGGCCACACGCACATCAAGGTCAACGAGGAAAGCGCCGCGCACCCGGGCCTGTGGCTCTTCAACCCCGGTAGCGTGAGCATTCCCAAGGACGGCACGCACAGCTACGGCATCTACGAGGACGGCGCGTTCCGCCACGTGATCCTGGAGGAGGACTAACCATGGCGCAGCACATGGCTCAGCAAAATGCCGAGGGCTCGCGCGATCTGTCCACGCTAGTCGACGCGTCGACCGAGCTGCAGCATCTGGTGCAGACCATCTGGCGTCTGCGTCAGCCCGATGGCTGCCCATGGGACCGTGAGCAGACGCACCGCAGCATTGGCAAGAACATGATCGAGGAGGCCTACGAGGCGCTCGACTGCATCGAGGCGGACGACGCGGTTCACCTACGCGAGGAGCTGGGCGACGTGCTCATGCAGGTCGTGCTGCATGCGCAGATTGCGGCGGACGCCGGCGAGTTTACGCTGGCCGACGTGGCGCGTGATATCGATGCCAAGCTCATCCGCCGTCATTCGCACGTGTTTGGCGATGTAGATGCCGACAGTTCCGACGAGGTACTCAAGATTTGGGACGAGGTCAAGCTTGCCGAGAAAGCCGCCAAGGACAAGGCCGTGGCAGCGGGCGAGGCCGCGCCCGAGGGTCTGCTCGACGGCGTGCCCACGCATCTGCCGGCGCTGATGCAGGCTCAGAAGGTGTCGCGCAAGGCGGCTGCCGTGGGCTTTGAGTGGGAGACGGTCCAGGACGTGTGGGATGAGGTCGCCGAGGAACGTGCCGAGTTTGAGGCCGAGGCCCCTGGCTCGCCCGAGCGCGAAATGGAGTTTGGCGACCTGCTCTTTGCCTTGGTCAACGTCGCGCGCAAAGAGGGGATCGACGCCGAGAGTGCCCTGCGCGCGAGCACGGCCAAGTTTCGCCGTCGCTGGGCCGCGATGGAGCAGATGGCGTCCGACGCCCACGTGGATCTTGCCGAGCTTTCGACCCACGGCCTCAACGACCTGTGGGATGCCGCAAAGGCGGAGGAGTAAGACTGCGGGAACGACGGGCTGACATGCCTCATCGTTCCCGCTAAATTTTTCGAAAATCAAGTGTATCCCTCGGCTAACTTAGGGCATAATGCAAAAAGTGCGACATGGCTAACTTACGGAGGCGCACCGATGGTGCACAGTCGGCCAGTCGCTTGCATCAACTACGTTTCCAAGTGAGAGGGAGACAACATGAGCGATATTTTGGACGTCTACGGTCGCGAGGTACTCGACAGCCGCGGCAACCCCACCGTCGAGGTCGAGGTCGTGCTCGAGGACGGCAGCTTCGGCCGCGCGATGGTGCCTTCGGGCGCTTCGACCGGCGCCTTTGAGGCATGCGAGTTGCGCGACGGCGACAAAGGTCGCTATCTGGGCAAGGGCGTCTCGCAGGCCGTCGAGCACGTCAACAACGAGTGCGCCGATGCCGTCGTGGGCCTCGATGCCTTCGACCAGCGTGCCGTCGATGCCGCGCTGATCGCCGCCGACGGTACGCCCAACAAGACCAAGCTCGGCGCTAACGCCATCTTGGGCGTGTCGCTGGCCGTTGCCCGCGCTGCGGCAGAGTCGGCGGGTCTTTCGCTGTACCAGTACCTGGGCGGCGTCAACGCTCACCTGCTGCCCACGCCCATGATGAACATCCTCAACGGTGGCATGCATGCCGACAACAACGTTGACTTCCAGGAGTTCATGATCATGCCCGTGGGTGCTCCGAGCTTTGCCGAGGGCCTGCGCTGGTGCGCCGAGGTCTACCACACCCTCAAGGGCGTGCTGCACGAGGCCGGCCTTGGCGGCGGCGTGGGCGACGAGGGCGGCTTCGCGCCCAACCTCAAGACCAATGCCGAGCCGTTCGAGTACATTACCAAGGCCGTCGAGAAGGCTGGCTTTAAGCCCGGCGTCGACTTCATGTACGCCATGGATCCGGCCTCGACCGAGTTCTACAACGCCGAGACCGGTATGTACGAGCTCAAGGGCGAGGGTGTTGAGTACACGAGCGCCCAGATGGTCGATTACTGGGAGAAGCTCGTCGACACCTACCCCATTATCTCCATCGAGGACGGCATGGCCGAGGAGGACTGGGATGGCTGGGTCGAGCTGACCCGTCGCATCGGCAACAAGGTGCAGCTGGTGGGCGACGACCTGTTCGTTACCAACACCGAGCGCCTCAAGAAGGGCATCGAACTGGGCGCTGCCAACGCGATTCTGGTCAAGGTCAACCAGATCGGTACGCTCACCGAGTCGCTCGAGGCCATCGAGACCGCCAAGGAGGCCGGCTACGCCTGCATCGTGAGTCACCGCTCCGGCGAGACCGAGGATTCCACGATCGCCGACCTGGTCGTGGGCGTCAATGCCGGCCAGATTAAGTCGGGTGCCCCGTGCCGTAGCGACCGTATCGCCAAGTACAACCAGCTCATCCGTATCGAGGACGAGCTCGAGGGCAGCGCGCGTTACGCCGGCAAGGCCGCGTTCTACAACATTCGCTAGGCACGCGGAGGTCGCGGGGGCGGGGAAGACTCGGATTTGCCTTGCTCCAGCCGGGCGCTGTTGAGCACCATTGGGCGCTGGGCCATATGACTCAGCGCCTTTTTTATGTCGAGCAAAGGCTGGCGAAGGCGGTGCGGGCGCTCGTGCTATAACTAGAATACTTAGCGCAAACAAACCTCAACCGCACAAGGCGCACATGGATCAGATTTACGACAACAGGTACTATTCCGCCGGTTCGCGTGAGCCGTCGCCTCGCCGTGCGCGCACGGTGCAGCTCGGTGGGTCCGCCTACGCCGGCGCCGACCGCTCCATGCAACGCCCGACAAGTACCTCGCGCCCCAATGCTCAAGTGAATACTTCGACAGATGGACCAGTGCGCCCGGCACGTTCGTCGCATGCTCAGCGCTCGTCGGCTCAAACGCACGATAGGTCGAGCAGGCCTTCGAACCGTTTTTCGGGCTCGGACTTTATGCACTACGCCAACGACAACGCGGTGGTCAAGGCGATCTACGACTTTACCCACGGTCCTCAGCGAGGGCTATTCATCGGCATTGTCGTTGCCCTGGTGCTCGTGAGCCTGTATTTCCCCGTGCGCGATCTGTACGTGGCAAAGCGTTCGAGCGATATCTTGGCCAAGCAGGTCGAGATTCGTCAGCAATACAATGATGAGCTGCAAAAAAGCGTCGACAAACTGCTCTCGGAGGAGGGCATTAAGGATGCGGCGTCCGAGGATCTGGGCCTGGTGATGCCCGGCGAGAAGAGGGTTGAAGTGCAGGGCCTGGACGACGATTCGGATTCGTCTTCGAGCAAGAAGTCGTCGAACGCCAAGAAGGCCAGCGAAGTTGCCAAGGAAATCGAAGAAGTCGGTAAGGACGCCCCGTGGTACATCCAGGCGCTCGACATGCTGTTTGGGTTTAACGGTGTCGAGGGCCAGACGGTCGTGTCCAACGGCAAATAGCGCCCGGAGGGGAGCCCGCAATGGCAGATTGCAAACGATATAAGGTGGCGGCGATCGATCTGGGAACGGTGTCGTCGC
This sequence comes from Collinsella aerofaciens, assembly GCF_039752775.1. Lineage (GTDB taxonomy): Bacteria > Actinomycetota > Coriobacteriia > Coriobacteriales > Coriobacteriaceae > Collinsella > Collinsella aerofaciens_R. The sequence goes on from NZ_JBDMGT010000016.1 coordinate 47,757, forward strand.
GACTGGTGCTGGCGCAGGTCGAGGGCGGGGCGATCGTGGAATCGTCCAAGCATACCGAGATTACCGACCTGGGCGAGGGTGTGGACGCGACGGGTCGCTTTTGCGAGGCGGCGGTCGAGCGCGTGCTCGCTGCATGCCGCATGTTTGTGGACGAGGCGCGTGCCTTTGGGGCCGCGTGCATTTGCACCACATGCACGAGCGCCGCGCGCGATGCATCCAATGCCGCACTGCTGCTGGACGGTCTGCGTGAGCTGGGGCTCGAACCGCAGGTGATTCCGGGCGAGGTCGAGGCGCGCCTGACGTTTTTTGGCGTAGCGCACGACTTTGCAGGCGAGCGCATCATCGTCGCCGATTCGGGTGGCGGCTCCACGGAGCTCGCGACGGGCGTATACGCGCCGGAGCGCGGGGTCTTCGCGCTGGAGGGAACGCGTTCGCTGGACATTGGTTGCCGTCGTGTGACGGAGCGTTTCTTCTCGGCGTTGCCGCCTTCGGACGGCGAGCTTGCTGCCGCTGCCGACTGGGCGGGCGAGCAGTTCGAGGCTTACTTTGAGAGCCTGCCGAGCGATTTTGAGCGCGCCGAGCGCTTGGTCGCGGTGGGCGGTACCGTCACCACACTCGTGGCGCTGGTCCACGAGCTGGAGCCGTACGACTCGAGCTTTGTGCACCTGCGCGAGCTTTCGATGGAGCAGATCTCGGACGCTATCGATCATATGTCTACGCTGGATGTGGAGGGTATCGCTGCGCTGCCGGGCGTGCAGCCCAAGCGCGCGGGCGTGATTCTGGCCGGCGCCGTGGTGATCCGCGAGCTCATGCGTGCCGGCGGCTACGATGCGCTCACTGTAAGCGAGAACAGCCTCCTCGCCGGCATGGCCGCCACCATCAACGAGGTTCTCGACGGCGCGACTCCCACCATCGCCTGGACCCCGAGCCTGAGTGCTCTTTAACCGTCTTCCTCTGAGTTGCGGTGAAATAGTTCCTAAATAAGCTGGTAAACGGTATAAACAGGATCTATTCCACCGCAACTTAGAGCCCCGCCGGCGTGTAAAAGAAACGAGCCCGCATCCCTTGGGGACACGGGCTCGAAAGCTCCATATGGTAGGGGCGGTGGGACGTCCGCGCATTTGCTGCGCAAATACGCACCGGCTTCGGACGCTGCGCGTCCGCTTAACGCTCGCCCCCTCGCGGGTTCGAGTCCCACCGGCATCTAAAAGAAGCGAGCCCGCATCCCTTGGGGACACGGGCTCGAAAGCTCCATATGGTAGGGGCGGTGGGACTCGAACCCACAATCCTTGCGGCGAGAGATTTTAAGTCTCCTGCGTATGCCAATTCCGCCACGCCCCCG
>NZ_JBDMGT010000017.1:0-48800 GCF_039752775.1 Collinsella aerofaciens
GGCCTGGCGTTAGCATGTCGCGATTCAATCTCGAAAACAGCATTGCCCAGTTGACAAAACTATAGGAACACCCCCATATCAACCCTTTGCGCAAAACGGCAATGCCCCGCCCACGCAATCACGTGGACGGGACATTGCTCCAGGCATGCGGTCAGCGGCTCTTTTGTGCCAGCGACCTTCTGTCTTTAGCTAAGCTCGGGCCAGTAACCCTTGTTGGCCTCGATCATGTCGTCGAGGACCTCCTTGGCGACCTTCATCGAAGGCACGGTCTTGTTCAGCGTAAAGGCCTTGAGCGCCTTCTCGTACGAACCCTCGATCGTAGCCTCGACCACGAGCTTCTCGGAGTTCAGCTGCTGCATCATGAGGCCCTGCTGGAACAGCGGAATGTTGTCACGGCTGATGACCTCGGGGCCGTTCTTGCCAATGTAGGCAGGCAGCTCGACCATGGCGTCATAGGGCATGTTGGGGATAGCGCCCTTGTTCTCGCAAATGACCAGGAAGCGCTGCTTGGTGTCGTTCTTCAGAGCGATGGCCAGGTCGGCAATCCAGTCGCCGTGGCTGCCCGCATAGAACGTGCTCTCGTCGATCTCGCCGGTCTTCTCGTAGTGGTCGATGCCGTCGAAGAGGTTCTTCTCGCGCGTCTCCTCAACCTCATTCGCACGGGTGCGCTCGGGGTTGGAATGCTCGACGAACTCCTTCTGCTGCAGGTAGTAGTTCAGGTACGTGTTGGGCAGGTACTCCGGGAAGCACTCCATGATCTCGTACTCGCCCTTCCAGACGTAGTACCAGCTGCCCTTGGTGTGGCGGTTCTGCTCGGGGTGCTCATCGGTGGCCTCCTCGGGCTTCTTGGACATCAGCGAGCTCATGCCCTTGAGGTACGAATCGGGCAGCAGGATCTCATGCTCCTTGATGTACTCGCGCAGCTGCGGGAGCACCTCCTCACCCTTGTGGCGAATCGAGGTAAACCAACCAAAGTGGTTGAGGCCAAAGTAATCGTACTCAACGTCCTTCTTGTCGATATCGAGCGCGGCGCAAACCACGTCGATGATCGCGATCGGCATGTCGCAGATGTTGATGATACGAGCGTTGGGACGCAGCACACGGCAGCCCTCGGAGACGATGGCGGCAGGGTTGGAGTAGTTGAGAATCCAGTAGTCCTTCTTGGCGTACTTCTCAACGTCATCGATCAGCTCGACCATGGGGAAGATGGTGCGCATGCCGTAGGCAAGGCCGCCGCAACCGCAAGTCTCCTGACCCACGCAGCCGTGACGCAGCGGAATCTTCTCGTCCTGCTCGCGCATGGCGTAGCCGCCCACGCGCATCTGGGCAAACACGAAGCTCGCGTCGGTAAAAGCCGTCTTTTTGTCGGTGGTCACCGTGAGCTTGATGTCCAGGCCGAGGTCCTCGTGCAAAATCCAGTCCACGAGCACGCCGATCTTGCGCTGGCGCTCCTCGTTGATGTCGTACAGGCGAATCTCGTCAACGTCGAGCTCGTCCTTGCGCAGGGCGATGGACTTGACGATGCCGGGGGTAAAGGTGGATCCGCCACCACACAGAGTAATGATCATTGTTTACTGCTCCTTCTCAATTGCGTTCTCGACCTTGTCGCGCATCTCGGCGACCTTCATGCCAAAGATGATCTGGATATTGTTGCCGTTGCGGTTGATGCCGCTGTTGGGCACGTGGTTGATGAGGTTCTCATCGATGAGGTCCGGGTTCTTAACGTTCACGCGGAGACGCGTAAAGCAGTTCTCGAGCTCCTCGATATTGTCCTTGCCGCCAAGACCTGCGACCAGGTCGGCAATACCTGCATCGACGCCCTCTGCGGGAGCTGCGGCAACAGCGCCCTGCTTCACCGTGACAGACGCGGCGGCCTCGCCCTCGGCAACGGACTCGGCGAGCTCGGACTCCTCCTCGCGACCAGGCGTGTGAAGGTTGAGCTTCTTGATGAGGAAGGTGAAGAGGAAGAAATACAGAGCGGCGTTGACGACTCCAAGCACCAGCATAACCGGCCAGTTGGTCTTGTCGACACCGAGGACCAGGTTGGAAACCACGATGTTGATGATGCCGCCTGCAGTCGAAGCGGGCACGGAGAGGACCTTGAGCAGAACTAAGAAGATGCCGGAAAGAATCGAGTGAACGACAAAGAGCACGGGAGCGGCAAAGACAAAGAGGAAGTCCATGGGCTCGGTGACACAGGAGAGCACGGCGGTGATGATCAGCGGGATGATAACGGCCTTGGTCTTATCCTTGTTCCCCTTGTAAGCGGTGACGATAAAGGCGAGACCGATACCGATGTAGGGCCACAGGTTGTTGAAGGTGTAGCTGTTGAAGTAGGTGCTATCGGAGAAGGGCTGGCCCGTCATTGCCATCTCGGCAACACGGATGGGGTAGGCACCGGCGATAACCTGATCGCCCAGCGTCAGGGTGCCACCCACATCGGAGAACTGGAACGGGGTGTAGATGAGGTGGTGCAGACCGGTGGGAACGAGCAGCTTGTTGAGCATGCCGTAGATAAACAGACCGACGTTGCCCGACTCCTTAATGATGCCGGCAACGGAGGAGATGGCGCCCTGAACCGGAGGCCAAACGATACAGAAGCCAGCGCCCATGATCCAGGAAATGATGATCATGATCAGGAACGGAAAGCGAACGCCCGAGAACATCGAAAGGGCAATGGGGAACTGCTTGTTCGAGTACTTGTTGAACACGGCACCGGTGATGCAACCAAGAATGATGCCGCCAAACACACCGGTATCGAGCACCTGAATGCCCATAACGGTGGCCTGGCCGGTTCCGGTTAGGCCGAGCATGCCGCTCGCATCGGCAAGAGAGCCGGTAGCGTTGAGCACGATGTTGTTAGCTTGCAAGAACAGGAAGAACGACATCAGGGCGATCAGCGAAGCATGGCCCTTGTTCTTCTTTGCCATGGCGCCGGCGATGCCCACGCAGAACAGAATCGAGAGGTTGTTGATGATAAACATCAGCGACTGGTAGACAACGGCGCCCGCAAGCTGGAACGGACCGGAGCCCAGTACGGGGACCAAAGCGCAGATGGTCTTGTTGGTCAGAATGATGCCCACGATGAGCAGGATGCCGGCAACCGAGAGATACATCATCGGCTGGACGATCGACTTCGCGAACACCTCCAACGGCGCTTTGAAATTGAACTTCTTTTTTGCGGTCATAGCGGTACTCCCCTTCCTTTTCCGCAAATTAAGACAGATGTGCCCTGGACAAGACCGTGAGCCTTGCCTTATATCAATCGGTGTGTGGGCACGTTATGCCTAGAGACCAGGTTCTCCAAGCAGGTTAACAATGTGGTACGCGAGATAACTCTTCTCGGCATTGGTAACGACAACGTTATAGGTAGACGACAAGTGGGCGGCTATGACGTCCGCGCACGAGAATGCGCACGGATACGCCGTTTCATCGATTCGGAACAGCGCATCGCCATTGATTTGCCCTGACGCGGGATCGAGCGCTCGTTGCGCAAAAAATTGCAGGTGACGAACGAAACGTTCGTAAGGCAGAGAGGTGTCATCGAGGGTCGTAGCATAGCGCTCGGAAACAATCGAGAGCACGTCGCGAACAAGCTGAACCGAAATGATGAGACGGTCGGAGCGTTGCGGCATGGTGGCGTTGACGATATGCAGCGTAATGAAGCCCTGCTCTTCTTCGCTCATCTGGATGCCCAAATAGTCCTTGATAATCTGAAGGGCACGGCCCGCAAGCGCGTACTCCTTGCGATAGAACTGCTGGATCTCGAGCAGCAGCGGGTTCTCGCAGGGAACGCCTTTGCGCTCGCGCTCCAAAGCAAGGCTGATATGGTCTGCGAGAGCAATGAGAATCTTGTCGTTAATATCAACATTGAGCTCTCGACGGAGCATCTGAACAATGTCCTCGGAAATCACGAGGTTGACGGTGGGGATGGACTCCAAAAGATGTGCCAAGCGGTCAATCGTACGCGAATCCTGAGAAGTTCCCCTCTGCAACGCGTAGGTCTTTTCGATCGACGCCTCGTCGATGGCATCGCCGGCATGACGGCCAAAGCAGAGGCCTCGACCGATGACGATGAGCTCGGAGCTATCGTCCGAAGTGACCATTGCGACGTTGTTGTTAAAAACTCGCTTGATAACCACGGTACCCACCACAAGAATTTACTCGGAAAGCCAGATGACAGGCTCTTTAACAGCAACAGGGCCGGAAGCATGCTCACGAAGAGTTGATTTCTCTGAACGCTCGCACACGATAACGAAGACCGTGGGATCGAAGCCGGCGGCGCGGACCGCGTCGAAATCGACCTCGACGAGGGGCTGGCCCGCGTCGACATGGTCACCCTGGGCAACAAGCGCATGGAAGCCCTTGCCCTCAAGCTTAACAGTGTCGATTCCGATATGCAGCATCACCTGAGCAGAGCTGTCGTCGGACATGATGCCCAGCGCGTGCTCAGTCGGAAACAGCGCCGCGACGGTGCCGGAAACAGGAGCGCACACCGTTCCCTCTTGGGGAACCACGGCAACACCATCGCCCACGGCACGGCTGCTAAAAGCGGGGTCATTGGTTTTTTCTAGATGAACAAGCTCGCCGGAAACGGGAGCGAGGATTTCGAACTCGGAGGTTACAGTCTTCTGCTCATCCGAGCCCCCCATAAGGCGAGAAAAGAAACCCATGGTGGCATGTCCCTTCATATATATAGCCCAACCAAAATCAAACGAATGCGTCCATAGAGACACACCCGTTCAAAGACTTTGGTTAGGCCCACGTCCGAGGGACTCGGTAACCTTCCGCATTTCTTTTTACGGGAGTTATTGTAGGCAACAGCAAAGCCAGAATTATCATTATGACCGGTGAACGGTATTGTTTCTCCGATAAACGGTATCTATGCGGCACTTAGGGACGATCCTTTTCTGCCGGCACCCAGGGACACTCCTTGCTCTGGTGCATTGGGGTCAGGTTACTTTGCACCAATCATGAGTTGCGGTGAAATAGGGACTGAAAAGCCGCTCAAAAGGCCAAAACAGTCCGTATTCCACCGCAACTTCAAGACGTTGGCGCAAACCAACCTGTCCCCCTGGCACCAAAAAGGGTCCCGAGCATAGCCTGCTCGGGACCCAAACACATCTCGCCTTACCGCGCGACACGTATGTTACTTGCGCTTGCCGCCGCCGTCGCCGGGACGACGGGAGCTGCCACCGCGCTTGCCGCCACGGCGGTTGCCATAGCTGCCACGGTTATCGCGACCGCCGGCACGACCGCCGCGGGAGCCGGCCTGGTTGCCGCCACGCCCGCCGTGATAGCCGCCACGGCGCTCCTCGCGGGTGTCGTCGTAGTTGCGCCAGTCATCGCGACGGTCGCGGCTGGCACGCGGGTCGCGACGATCGCGCGACTCATTCGAACGACCGGCGCCGCTGCGGCCACCTTTGCCACGAGCGCCATCGCGACGCTCGACACCGCGGCCGCCGTGCTCTTCAAAGCGCTTGCCGCCACGGGACTCGCCGCCGCGGGTACCACGCTCGTCACGCGAACCACGGCCTTCGCCGCCACGGCGCTCATCACGCCCGCCGCGCTCGCCATCGCGACCGGAACGACGACGGTCGCCCGCACCGCGCTTGCCGCTGCGCGAACCGCGGCCCTCGTCCTCGCGCTCGACACGGCGACGACCGCCGCGGTCCTCGTCCTCACGGCGACGGCGATGCGCCTCGCCTTGGAACTGCTTGGCACGGCGCTCGGCGCGGTTGCCGCGCGGGGCCTGCTCAACGGCACCAGCACCGCCGCGCTCCTCGGCAGCCACCTCGCGGGCCACGCTCTCCACAGCCTCGTCCACGCGAGCCTGAACGCCCTCGCGCACGCGGGTCTTGCCGCCGCGCTTGGGACGGCTCGGACGCTCGCCGTCGCCGCGACCACGGTTGGAACGACCGGCCACATCGCCGTTGCGCTTGCCGTCGCGACGTGCCTGCTCAAGCTTCTTCTTGCTCTTGGACTTGCCGCGCTTGGTCTTCTTCTTCACCTTAAAGGCCGCAGGGTCGCGCTCGGGGTCAACCGCGGGCGGATTGGGACCCACATGCAGGTCGCCGGCGTCATAAATGTCGGCGGTCTTGTCCATGAGCTTCTCGATCTCGTAGAACTCGTCCACATCCTGCTCGGTCACAAACGTAATGGCCCAGCCCAGCTCGCCGGCGCGGCCCGTGCGGCCAATGCGGTGGATGTAGTCGGTCGGCTCGGCCGGCACGTCAAAGTTCACGACGTAGCGCACGTCGCTAATGTCGATGCCGCGGGCAAGCACGTCGGTTGCCACCAGCACGTCGACGGTACCGTCGCGGAAGGCCGAAAGCGCGCGCTCGCGCTGCGCCTGGCTACGGTTGCCGTGGATCGCGGCAGCCTTGATGCCCTTGCGCTCCAGACGACGGCAGCAGCTGTCGGCGCGATGCTTGGTGCGCATAAAGACGATAGTGCGCTCCGGGCCCTCCTTCTTGAGGAACTCGGGCAGCAGGTTGTTCTTGGCCTCGATGGACACCGGGAACACAAACTGGTCGACGGTGTCGGCGGTCGACGTGGCAGGCGCGATCTCCACGCGGGCCGGGTCGCTCACCAGGTCGGTAATCTCGCCCACGGCCTCCTCGTCGAGCGTGGCCGAGAACAGCAGCGTCTGGCGCTCGGCCGGCGTCTCGCGCACAATGCGGCGGACGGCGGGCAAAAAGCCCATGTCGAGCATGCGGTCGGCCTCGTCGAGCACCAGCACCTTGACCTCGCCCAGGTGGCAGGCGCCCTGCTCGATCAGATCGACCAGACGGCCCGGCGTGGCGACCAGGATGTCGCAGCCATACTTGAGGGCCGCGGTCTGGGGCTTGTAGCTCACGCCGCCCACGACGGTCACGGCGACATGGCCGGTGACGTCGGCGATCTTGCTCGCGACCTCGTCGATTTGCTGGGCAAGCTCGCGCGTAGGGGTGATGACGAGCATCACGGGACCGCGGCCGTTACCCTCGGGCTTTTTAGCACCGCGACGGCGGTTGCGGCCGCCGCGCTCGCGCACGGGTTTGGGAGGAGCGATGTGCTCCAGATTGTTCATGGTCGGCAGCAAAAAAGCAGCCGTCTTGCCGGTGCCGGTCTGAGCGGCGGCAAGCAGGTCGCGGCCCTCAAGCACCACGGGGATCGAGCCAGCCTGGACAGGCGTGGGTGCCGTGTAGCCTAGGTTCTCGATGGCACGAAGCATCTCGTCCGAAAGTCCCAGCTCGTCAAAGGCGGGCAGGTTCTCGGTCGCGGACTCGATGGTCTCGGCGGCGCTGGCCTCGTCGGCAGCATCGAAGGCAGCCTGGGTCATGGTCTCGCGGGTCTCGTCCAGAATCTCGGCGTCCGTGACGTCGGATACAGAATTACGCATATGTTGTTGTTCCTTATCTGCACGCATTGTGGGCACGGCATGCGGCCGCGCGAGCGTGCTTGGTAGTGCGCTAATACATACAAAAACAGGTGCGCACAGAGAGGACGTTGCTCAGCACGCTGGCGATCGCTTTGGCAGCCCTATCACGCGCCGTCCAGACGCAGCGGCCCTAAGCGATGGAGCAGATTCGCCGCCGGTTAGTATACCCTCGGTTCGCATGACCCCACGTAAACCACAGATGACGGGGCGGACGGGGCGGGCCCGAGGTGGGCCCGGCCGATTGTCTCAATCTGTAACATCTACAGGGCAAATCTTCCTCTACGTGTTACAGATCGAGACAAACGGTCGGCACGGTTCACAAACGTCTCAATCTGTAACAGTTACCGAGTAAAATCGGTCCTAATTGTTATAGATCAAGACAGAGAGGGGGGGATTTCCGTCCAGTCCAAACCAAATCTCCCAGTCTTCCTGCAATTTCGAACATGTGGCCTATAATGTTGCTTTGGTTACGCTATATATTGCGCAGCCATTTAATACGTCGCCCACCGGGGGCCATTAATTCCTATCGCCATATTGCTAGGAAGCAATCAAAGGAGGTATCCGTGGCAGCAGAGACGCCTTGCTCGGTTCTCTATAACGATATTCGCTCGTTCGGCGGTCTTAAACATCTCGAGATCGCCCGAATGCTCATCAATGGAAACTCTTATCTCGGCAGTACCCTGCTCGAGAAATGCTCTTCCAACCGCTCGTATCTCACCCGTTACATCGTCCATCGCGAGCCTGACCAGTGCGCGCCCGCCATCTACAGCGACTTTGCCGTCACCACGCTCAATCTTTCCGCGGCAATCTGCAGCAAGCTCGGCGGCGGTGAGTCCGTCTATCAGGCAATCGCCGAGCACTATCGCGGCCCGGCCGCCAACGAAATGATGTCGGCCCTCGCCAGCTACAAGCTGGACAGCCGCCTATATGCAAATGCCCTCAATCACATCGACAACCTTGACGGCAATGCCGTGCGCGAGAAGAGTACGCTTTACCTTATGCTCTTTGTGGCAACGGGGGCGCTCGCCGACCCCATCCAAGGCGTGGCCACCGTCGAGCGCTTTTGCGACAGCAAGACAGGCGGGCACTTTGGCACCACCGAAACTACCGTCGGACGTGGCTTTATGGGCAGCCTGGAGCAGCCGCACGCTGTCGCCCCCAACCTCGGTCTGCTCAGAACCCATGCCGACAACTGCGCCGACATGCAAATCCATCCCCTCACACGCGATCCGCGCGGCACGGTAATTGGGTCCTTGCCCAAAACCTCGCCCAGCATCACCGATGTAGGCGCCGACGCATCGCGCGAGCATCTCCGCATTTGGCTCGAAGGTGGACACTGGTACGCCCAGGGCCTTGGGTCGACCAACGGCACAGCGCTCGAATCGGGCGCGGGCGACGGCAATATTGTGATTGAGCCGCCGCGCGACCAACGAGAGCCCGGCAAAGTCTATCCCCCCGTGGAAATCGCCAACAGCGACAGACTTCATTTGGGCCTCTATACAACGTTTCTCGTTATTGTGGACTAGCGCGTAGAGACGTGGGGAAACAGGTGCCACTCGTCTTATATCATTTCATTGCACGCTGCACTGTAAATAGCAATACGAGTCAGCTTGTCGGCAAACACGTCTATCATGGGCTTTACTCGATAATCGCGTTCTCAGCGTGAGCACGCGGCCCCATCAAACGAAGGAACGCCATGGATACTACCGATAGCGCCTATGGCGACAAACTCATCCGTCTCGATACGTTCGATACCGCCGTGGCGGTCAACCCCAGCGCCGAGGACGACGCCAAGCGCCGGTTTATGACGCTTATTCTCCAGACGGCCCACCGCAACAACGGCAACATCGGGCACGTGCTGCGCGCGACCAACACGGGCGGCGAGGTCTTTGCCGTCAAGCTACTCAAGGACAACGCCCTCCTTTCCGGCCAAGCCCCCGACCGCTCCGCCGAGCAATCGGCCGCGCACCTGGCCAACACCGCCGCGCTGTTTGAGGAGTACCGTCATCTGTGTACCGTCTCGCACCTGCGCGGATTTCCGCGCGTCTATGGCTACGGATCGTGCGAGGACGACCCGCTTATCCTCATGGAGTGGGTCGAGGGCACTTCGCTCAAGCAGGCGCTGCCTCTGCTTCCGCACGACGCCTCGGGCGGGCTGACCACCCAGATGGTCGCCGCTGTCGGAAACGCCGTGCTTCGCGCGCTCTTGATGACCCAAGGCCTCGTGAATCCGGTCGTCCATCGCGACCTGTCGCCTGCCAATATCATGTTCCGCACCACCAGCCGAACGCTTGAGCAGCAGATTGCCGATTGCTCCTTTGACCCCTGCCTCATCGACATGGGCTCCGCGACCATGGCCCTCGGCGACGACACGATCACCCGGCGCGCCGACATCTGGCGCTTTGCCACGCCCGCATACGCCGCGCCCGAGATGCTCACGCAGGATATCGAAGGCATCGCAGCCCTTCGCCGCTCGCCCGCGATCGACGTCTATGCGCTTTCGAGCATTCTGTACCAGCTCTACAGCGGTCGCAAACCGTTCGATGTTAAGTCGACGGGTGCCGCGGCAACCGGCTCGTTCTACCTCATAAAGACCAAGACCAAGCCGGTACCGCTCGAGCCGCGATGCAATGACGACGAGGCGCTCGTCCAGATCATCATGAAAGGCATCTCGGTCGAACAGGGCGATCGCCCTACCGAGCAGCAGATGCTCGAGGTGCTCTCGACATACCTCCCCGCTGCAGAATCTGAAGACCGCGAGGGCGCGGGCAATGACGCCGTAATCGACATCGACTCCGGTACGCACCTTAAGGTCGACGTCGCCGGCGAGCGCGCACGAGAGATCCTGGAGCAGGCCCGTCACGATGCCATGACCCGCCGTCGCTTTATTATCGGCGGCGTCGTTGCAGTCGTTGCGGGGCTCGGCGTCATTGGCGCGGCGACCCGTGGCTTTGGCATCCCCGACTACCTGGACGGCATCCGCAGCTCTCTTGACGACTACGCCTGGGATCGGCTGCAGGAGATTTCGCTCAAGATTAAGGCCGCCGGGACCCGTAGCGAGGCACGCGAGATTGCCAAGCGCTACCACCTGCTCGATGCCGATGGGCATATCCCCTATCCGTGCACCAAGCGCGTGAGGCTCACCAACGGGCTGCACGTCGGCGCGCAGCTTGTGGGCATCCGTCACGACGAGCTTCTGGACGGGACGGGCAAGGCCGGACTGACGTTTATGTTCGATGCCGGCATTGCCGAGCGCGATGCTGCGGCTGAACCGCCGAGCGCCGGCTGGGCAGATTGCGAGCTGCGGGAATGGCTCGACAGCGACGGCCTTAAGCTGCTGCCCAACGAGTTGCGCGCGCTCATCAAGTCTGTCAAAAAGATCTCGAATAACTTTGGCGCCGCCAGAAGCGCATCGTGTCTGAGCGAGTTGTCCGCAACCCTTTGGCTGCCCGCCATGGTCGAGCTGTGTGGTACGCAACCGCCCGATTCGTTTGCCAAGGACTATCACTACCTGGCCGACATCTATAACGGCGAGGGCAAGGAGTATCAGCTCTTCCGCGAGCTCAAGGTGAGCCCGTATTCCACGAACGAGATGTTGGTCCGCCAGTGGAAGGGCAAGGACACCTGCTGGTGGGAGCGCACGGTGAGCCCCGACTCATCGGAGACCGAAGGCACGCTCTATTTGAATCGCGTGGGACACGACGGCGACGTCTTTACGTACGCAACGCCTGCGGACAGCCCCAAGAAGCGAACCTGCGTGATCCCCGGATTCTGTATCTAGGCGGCGGGCGTCTTGCCGTGACGGAACCCCTCCCCGGCAATTGTCTCGATCTGTAACACCAGCTCGGCAGATACAGGTCTAGATGTTACAGAACGAGACAAAACCCCAGCCCCGCGAGACAACATCTCAATCTGTAACAGTAAGGGGTTAAAAACCTCTCTAGATGTTACAGATCAAGACATTTGAGTTGACCGCGGACGGTCCGTCTCGATCTGTAACAGTTAGAGGTTATATTTTCCGCCAGATGTTACAGATTGAGACGTTGAGTTTCCTGCCAACTGTTTGTCTTGATCTGTAACAGCTATGGTTCAAAAACCGGTCCAGACGTTACAGATTGAGATGTTTGGCAGAGGCGACCATTGATTGAGCCGCCACCCTCATCTGTAATGAAAAGTCATACATTCCAACTATCACTGGACACCCCCGGGGGGTATGGGTGTATAGTATCGGCAGGTTAACATTTCCAACACTACGCCACAGAAAGGAGAAGCCATGGCTCAAGATAAGTTTGACGTGGGCGGCATGACGTGCGCCGCTTGCCAGGCACACGTGGACCGCGCCGTCAGCAAGCTCGAGGGCGTCCAAAGCGTCGCCGTCAACCTACTCGCCGGCTCCATGTTGGTGGACTATGACCCCGCGCAGGTCTCCCCCGACGATATCTGCACCGCCGTCGACCGCGCGGGCTATTCGGCCTCGCCCGTCAGCACGGGCACCGAAGCCGCCCCGAACGGCAACGCACAAGTCAGGTCCGGCGCCGCCCATATGGAGTCGCCGACCAAAAAGCTGGAGGCCACCGCCTCTGCCATGCGCACTCGACTCATCGTCTCGATTGTCTTTCTCATCCCGCTGTTCTACATAGGCATGGGGCACATGCTCGGCTGGCCGCTGCCCAGCGTCTTCACCGACCACACCCACAGCATGACGTTGGCGCTCACCGAGCTCGTCCTGCTCATCCCCATCGTCTACGTCAACGACGCGTACTTTATCAACGGCTTCAAGTCGCTCGTACACGGCGCGCCCACTATGGACGCCCTCATCGCCGTCGGCGCCACCGCTTCCATTGCATGGTCGCTCTACGCCATGTTTATCATGGCCGACCAGCTGGCCGCCGGGCAGGTCCACGAGGCCATGATGACGGGCATGGACAACCTGTACTTTGAGAGCGCCGGCACGATTCTGTCGCTCGTCACCGTGGGCAAATACCTCGAGACGCGCAGCAAATCCAAAACCGGCGGAGCCATCGAGGCGCTCATTGACCTGGCGCCCAAGACCGCGACCGTCGTGGCCGACGACGGCACCGAGACCGCTGTGGACGTCGACGCCATTCTTCCCGGCCAGGTGCTGCACGTGCGCCCCGGCGAGTCTATCCCTGTCGACGGCGTGGTACTCGAGGGTAGCTCGGCCGTGGACGAGAGCGCGCTCACCGGCGAGTCCATCCCCGTGGAAAAGACCGTCGGCGACACCGTCAACGCCGCCACGGTCAACCGCACCGGATCGTTTACCTTCCGTGCCACGCGCGTGGGCGCCGACACGTCGCTCGCCAAGATCATCCAGCTCGTCGAGGACGCCAACGCCACCAAGGCGCCCATCGCCCGCATGGCCGATAAGGTCGCCGGCGTGTTTGTGCCCGTGGTGTTTGCGATCTCGGCCGTGACCTTTGTGGCGTGGATGGCGCTGACCGGCAGCGTAAACGAGGCGCTCACCTCCGCCGTGGCCGTGCTGGTGATCAGCTGCCCGTGCGCGCTTGGCCTGGCCACGCCCGTCGCCATTATGGTTGGCACCGGCAAGGGCGCCGAGATGGGCATTCTGTTTAAGAGCGCCGAGGCGCTGGAAAATCTGCGCAACGTGGGCACCGTGGTGCTCGATAAGACCGGCACCGTCACCCGCGGCAAACCGGCTGTGACCGATATCGTGGTGGCCACGCGCACTGACGGCTCGCCCGCCATGAGCGAAAAGGCGCTGCTCAAGCTGGCCGCCGCGCTGGAACGCCAGAGCGAACACCCACTGGCCGAGGCGATTATGGCCGAGTGCGAGACGCGCGGAATCGTCGCACGCATGGTCGAGGACTTTGCCGCCGTGCCCGGGCGAGGCGTCACGGCACGCGAGGGGCAGAATGTCATCGCAGCCGGCAACGTGCGCCTGATGAGCGAGCTGGGTATCACCGTGCCCGCAGGACTTGCGGAGCGATTTGCCGCCGAGGGCAAGACGCCGCTGTTCTTTGCCAAAAACGGTGAGCTTGCCGGTATCGTCGCCGTGGCCGACGAGGTTAAGGAGACAAGTGCCGAGGCCGTTACCGCGCTGCGCTCGCTCGGCGTCGACGTGCGCATGCTCACCGGCGACAACCGCGTGACGGCCGAGGCCATCGCCCGCCGCGTGGGACTTACCAGCGAGCAGGTTATCGCCGACGTTCTTCCCACCGACAAGGAACGCCACGTGCGCGAACTGCAGGATGCGGGCAGCAAGGTCGCCATGGTGGGCGACGGCATCAACGACTCCCCCGCCCTGGCGCGCGCCGACGTTGGCCTCGCTATCGGCACCGGCGCCGACATCGCCAAGGAGGGCGCCGACGTGGTGCTCATGCGCAGCGACCTCATGGACGTCGCCCACGCCATCGAGCTTTCGCGAGCCACGATTCGCAACATCAAGCAGGATCTGTTCTGGGCGCTGTTCTACAACGGCATCGGCATTCCACTCGCCGCGGGTGTGTTCTTCCCCCTCACCGGCTGGCAGCTCTCGCCGATGTTTGGCGCCGCGGCCATGAGCCTGTCGAGCGTCTGCGTCGTAAGCAATGCTCTGCGCCTGAAATCCTTTAAGCCTAAGACGGCGCACTGATGCACCCGACCTTGCCCCTCAAACCGTCGCTCGCGTACCCAAGTACGCTTCGCTCCTCTTTCGGGGCAATCTCGGGCACCTCAGCGCACCTTTAAGATGACGCTGTTCACGACTAAACTGTCAGATAATCTCAATCGATAAGGAGTACACCCATGCGTTACACAATCAAGACTTCCGGCCTCATGTGCGGCCACTGCGACGCTACTGTCGAGACCGCGCTGCTCAGCGTAGCAGGCGTGACCGATGCCGACGCCGATCACGAGACCCAAACCGTCCAGGTAGAGTGCGCCGACACCGTGACCGCCGAGCAGCTCGCCGACGCCGTCGAGGGCGCGGGCGAGAAGTTCCACGCCCCGTCTGTGACCGCTGCGTAGCAGACGCTGCCTACTCAATCCTCAGAAGTTGCGGTGAAATAGTTCTTGTTTTAGCGCTTCAAGCCTGCAAACAAGAACTATTTCACCGCAACTGACGGGGGCATCCGGAAGATCGACCAGAAACGAGGACCCGCCATGATGGCAGACCACAAATCGGTGACTCGCATGCTCAAGACGGCGCGCGGGCAAATCGACGGCATCCTGCGAATGGTGGAGGAGGACCGTTACTGCGTCGACATCTCCACGCAGCTCATGGCCACGCAGGCACTCATCGCCCGCATCAACGCCGATGTGCTCAAGGCTCACATCGAGGGATGCGTCGCGTCGGCCATCGAATCGGGTGACGAGGAGCTCAAAGCCGCCAAGCTCGCCGAGATCGAACGCGTCGTCGACAAGCTCGCCAAGTAATTGGTGCATTGGGAACAAACTTCTTTGCACCGTCTTGGTGTTCCGGGGACAGGTACGTTTGCACCACCTTGGTGCAGATTAACCCGTCCCCAATGCACCAAAAGGGGTATAAAGGCGTGCAGCATATCGAACGAAAGGCAATTCGCATGAATGACTTTATGAAGGGTCGCAACGGCGCCGATGAACTCACCATCGTGCTGGGCTTCATAGGAATTATTTTCGCGATGGTCGGATCGATGGCCCGTATCCAGTGGCTCAGCTGGATCGCCATCGCCGTAATCGCACTCGGCGTGCTGCGCGGCCTGTCCAAAAACATCGACGCGCGCCGCAAGGAAAATGATGCCTTCGTTGCCGCGACTGCCAACGTCCCCTGCCTGGGCAAGTTCGTGGCCAGCCTGGGCGGCGGAACTGCAGCGGCCAGCGCCTCGCGCGCAGCTGGAACGAGCAAGGAAGACTTTGAGCGTGCCAAGCGCACGGCAAAGAAGATGTGGAAGGGCCGCAAGACCACGGCCTACCTCAAGTGCCCCAACTGCGGCCAGATGCTGTCCGTCCCCAAGGGCAAGGGCAAAATCCGCGTCACCTGCCCCAAGTGCCACGCTAAGATGGAAACGCGCTCATAGCATCTACACCATAGGAATACTAAAAGCCGAGGCCTCGTGTTGAGACCCCGGCTTTTTGCATGGGGCGACATCATTCGATAAAGCTGTTGCCCCGTCACACCAGCGCCTACGCTACGCCATCGCGAGCGAGCTCCTCTGCCAGGGCTTCTGCCGGCATGGCCATAATCGTGTCGAGCTCGGCGTCCACCTCGGGAATGCGCTTCACCTTGAGCTTGCGCACCAGATCGCCACGGCACATCACATGCATCGGCTCACGCAGAGCGCATAGGTCATCGAGCGGATTCTTGCGCGTCACCAGGATATCGGCGGCCTTGCCGCACTCGATCGTACCAGTCTCGCCGCCCAGCCCCAGCAGCTCAGCATTGACCTGTGTGGCCGTATGCAGCGCGAAGACGTTGCTCACGCCCACGTACTTGGCAAAATAGGCTACCTCGCGCCACATGTCGTACTGCGTCACGAACGGGCAGCTCGAATCCGTGCCCAGGCCCACCTTAACGCCTGCATCCAGGGCGGCACGAGCACTCTCGATAATGCCCGAGCACACGATGTCGCCGTTCTTCTTTTGCGTGTCGGTCGAATGGGTCTTTTCCGGATCGAGCAGCACAAACGGCAGCGCCGGACTAATCGTGCAGGTCACGCTCGGCGCGCGTCCCTCGAGCTGTGTTCCCGCGGCGCCGCGGTACAGCTCCAGAACCTCAGGCGTCATCGGAGCGCCGTGCTCGATTGTGTCGACGCCAGCCCGAAGCGCGGCCTTCACACCTTCGGTGCTCTCGACATGGGCCATGACCGGAAGGCCAACCTCGTGTGCCGCCTTGCACGCCGCCGCGGCGACATCGACCGGCATGCGCAGCACGCCCGGCTCGCCCACTTCGGTCGCGTCGAACACGCCGCCCGTCACGAACAGCTTGATGACGTCAGCGCCGCGCGCATACAGATCGCGCACCTGTTCGGCCGCCTCGCCGGGGGTATTGGCGACCTGCGCGAACAGCCCCGCACCGTGACCACCCGGCACCGTGACGCCCGTTCCCGGCGCTACCAGGCGCGGACCCTGATACTTGCCGGCGTCGATGGCGTTGTGCACGGCGATGTCGGCGAACAACGGGTCGCCCGCGCCGCGCACCGTGGTCACGCCGCTTGCCAGCTGCTGCTGAGCGCTGCCCTTGAGGATATGGCGCACGATGGCGCGCCCCACGGGATTATCGAGCTTCTTCATCAGCGCGCCCGCATCGCCCGCCGAAACCGGCTTGCCCGAGCCGCACAGATGCACGTGCATATTGATGAGACCCGGCATGAGATACGCACCGCCCAGGTCGATGACCTCGGCACCCGCCGGCGCCGGCGCCACGGCGCTCGGACCAATCCAAGTGATGACACCGCGCTCGACGGCCACGGCCATATCGGGCTGCGGCTCCATATGCTCCGAGCCGTCCAGAATGGTCGCATTGATAAACAACGTGGGACGATCGGTAGTCGCCATATCGAGCTCCTCCCTCACGATTAACTTGAACATTTGTCCATTATCACCTAATGCAGCGACTAAAGTCGAATATATCGGTTAACGGAGAAAAGGGAGGATGTGAGGATAGAGAGGCCAGCACGGCGATGCTCCAGCCGTGTGGGCCAAACGTCTCGTTCTGTAACAGTTGGGTCGAATTATGGCCGCTAGATGTTACAGATCGAGATATTCTCCAGCACTGTCATCAAACGTCTAAATCTGTAACAAGTAGACAGGTTTTGAGCCTCTAGATGTTACAGAATAGGATCTTTTAGCGGCAGCCAACCTTCTGTCTCGATCTGTAACATTTGCGAGGCCAAACGGCCCCTTGTTGTTACAGATCGAGACAAACTCGGCAGGAACAACCACATCCGCGTCAGTTGCACCCCTCAGCGCCCATACCACTGCTGCCTCCATTCCTCCGCCAGATCGACCCGCTGCGGAATGCCCGCCAGTCTCATCTTTTCAGCCAGCTTCCCCGGACTCTTGAGCTCATCAAATGTAAACCTCAGTACCTTATGTCCGAGCATCGTCAGATGGGACTCCCGCTGACGTTCTGCCACGAATGGGTCAACCGACTCCCGATCCCCACCATCCTGCAGGGCATACTTTCCCTTTCCATCGAGCTCGCCAATCACGCACGTCTCGTCCTCGAGCCTCCAAAAATAGTCGACTCGAAACACCTGGCTCGGATCGAGCGGGTCGCGAAACTCCACCTGCAGCCCCGGAACCGGAAAGCCGTACGCAATAAAGAACGCTCGGAACCGAGACTCGCCGCCGTTTTCGGACAACCCGTCCGCATACGACGCAATCACCTGTGCCCTGCGATACCCTCGCCTGCCCTCGCAATCGGCACGGAGGCGCTCGCACAAATCCCCACGTGATACGCCTTTCGCCCGCAGCGCAGAATCGGCAATCGCCAACCCGTAGGAAAACGGCGCACGCAGCAAGCAATCCTCCGCCGTGCGCCAAAACGACGTCACCCGCACGCCATCAACACGCTCGAGCGCGCCCGCCATCTGCGGACGCAACAACCTGCACCCGCCGCTCAACGTCACCGAACAACCCGTCTTTACAAGAAAACGCGGCCCGAGCAGATCATTCGGCACCTCCAGACCCCACAAAAGCGCCGCGTCATAGCCCCAAAACGCCCAATCGGGATGAAACTCCGCAAGGCCCTTAATAGTCCGCAGCGCTCGATCCACCGGCGTCAATGCATCCCAATCATGCTGAAAACAGAACAGGTACGGCTCGGGCTCCGCGATATCGTCGGTTCCAACATGGCGTCGCAGCCACATGAGCTCGGTATTGTCATGCGTTGCGAGCAGCGCACCTTGCTCGGTCACCTCCGTGAGCCGCGCGAGCATCCTGTTCCGCGCCAACGTGTTGCGAGTCGTATGCTTGTGTTTGAGAACGGTGTTAGACACTTTCATCACCACCACATCGGAGAAATGGGACGTCGTCACCGTTGCCTCCGCTGACAAATGTCTTGATCTGTAACAAGAAGACCGATTATTGGCCGCTAAATGTTACAGATCGAGACATTCCCCCAGTCAGGTGCCAAACGTCTCGATCTGTAACAGTTAGACGTTCTCCAGGCCCCTAAACGTTACAGATTGAGACAAACCAACGGCGCCCAAGCATTCGTCTCGATCTGTAACAGGTAGACCGGTTTTTTGTCCCTAAACGTTACAGATCGAGACATAAAGACAGAAGGCAAGGCAGGACAACGCCAGGTCCATCCCCTACTCCCACTCCTGCTCGTAGATGTTGAGCGACTTTACGTACCGCCCCTGGGCGCCCATGATGTCGCGGACCAGACGCAAGAAGAAACTGATGCACGAGGTGTCAAAGCCATCCTGCAGGTCCTCCGGATGCACCGCACCAGGCCCATCGACCGCCGTGTCACTCAGGCGTGCGATGTCATACAGATAGAGTTGTCCCGCCGTCAGCCAGACATCGTCGACGCAGGCGAGGCGCACCGCAATCGCGCCGTCGCTCCAATGCTCCTTTTGCACGATATGCGGGTCGTAGACATCAAAGCGACGGTCGGTGCGCGTGTCCTTCAGCGCGACCATACCAGTCGCAGGATCCTTGTCCAAAATGCCAAAGCGCGAGAAATACTGCGTGTCGCGTACCTGCTCGAGCCGCTTGAGCGAGGCAGGCGAAAGCGATGTCGGCGGCTCTTCAACATACAGCTCGAGCAGCGTCTTGCCATGGCGATAAGGGCGCTCGAAGAGCAGCCAATCGGTAAATGCCATGTTGTAGGCCATGATTTCGTTTTGCGAAGGCTCAGTGCAATAGCTGAGCCACGGGTCGACAATGATCTCGAACTGTTCGCGCGCCGGCTCCAAAAACTGGAACTTCCGCAGCATCCAAAAATGGGCCATGTCGGCAATATCGTTGCCGACGGCTTCGGCTAGCTGCGCTCGGTCTAAAGCGTGGTCAGTCATGGCATCCTCCTCAAACTGATGGACCTCAATTTGAGCTTACGAGGAGGGTGGGCAGCCACGACCAGCGCGGGCAAAATAGGCCTCCGGCTGCAAACCAGATGCTGACCAAACACTTGACGGGATGCTTGACCGAAAATGCGCACCGCAACAAAACCGCAGGTAAACATAGACGGCAAACCCGTCCTTTTGAGCCAAACGCCCCCGGCCATCACAGAAACAGCAGAGCACCACAGCTCAAGAAGACGCCGAATGGACACTCGCGCGTCGACAAACGAGCAAATCGC
This sequence comes from Collinsella aerofaciens, assembly GCF_039752775.1. Taxonomy (GTDB): domain Bacteria; phylum Actinomycetota; class Coriobacteriia; order Coriobacteriales; family Coriobacteriaceae; genus Collinsella; species Collinsella aerofaciens_R. The sequence goes on from NZ_JBDMGT010000017.1 coordinate 19,671, forward strand.
TCGCAAAGAGTGTCCCCAACGACTAGACAAAAAATGACTAGTCATTGGGGACGTTCTTAAATGACTACCTCACAGCTCCAGCGCATCGGCGACTTCGGCTGCGCAGGCCAGAGCATCGGCCATGGCGTTCACCACGAGCGAGCTGCCGTTGCGAGCATCACCCGCCACATACACCGGCGCGGCATCCGCGGCGACGCCGTCGACACGGGCCGCAAGGTGCGAGCCCTCGGCAGCCATCACCGGCAGCGGACGACCAGCGGTGGCAACAGGCACGCCAACGGCGTCGAACACACCGTGCTCGGGACCCGTAAAGCCGCAGGCGATGAGCACCAGCTGGGCCGGCACCTCGTGCTCGGAGCCCGCGATGCGCTCGGGCTTGCCAGCCGACCAATCCAGATCGACCACGCGCAGGCCCGCGGCCGCGCCCTTCTTGTCCAACAGTACCTCGAGCGTATCCACACCCCAAGCGCGCATCTCGCCGCCCATGGCAGCGATGGCCTCCTGCTGGCCGTAATCGGTCTTCTTCACGTTGGGCCACTGCGGCCAGGGGTTGCTCACCGCGCGCGCATCAGGCGCCGCCGGCAAGAACTCAAACTGGCGCACGCTACGCGCACCCTGACGTACCGCGGTGCCCACGCAGTCGTTACCGGTATCGCCGCCGCCAATGACCACAACGTCCAGGCCGCGCGCGTTCACCGCGGGCTCGTCGCCATCGAGCACCGAGACGGTCGAAGCCGTCAGGTAGTCCACGGCATACACTACGCCCGGAGCATCAATGTTCGCAGCCGAAAGCCCACGCGGAGCACGGGCGCCGGCGGCCACCACGACGGCGTCAAAGTCATTGAGCTTGGCCGCCACCGCAGGGTTCGCAACGTCAGCACCCAGCTCGAACACAATGCCCAGCTCGCGCATGAGCGCCACGCGACGCTCGACCACGGACTTCTCGAGCTTCATGTTGGGAATGCCGTACATGAGCAGACCGCCCGGGCGGTCGTCGCGCTCAAACACCGTCACGCGGGCGCCACGACGCGCAAGCTCCCATGCTGCCACCAGACCAGCGGGACCGGAACCCACCACGGCAACCGTGGGTGCACCCTCCCCTGCCGGCTCAAAGCGGTGCGGACCGCCGTTGGCCCACTCATGGTCGCTAATCGCGCGCTCGTTGTCATGGATCGTCGTGGGCTGGCCATCGACCGAGCCCAGGTTGCATGCGGCCTCGCACAGCGCCGGGCACACGCGGCTCGTGAACTCGGGCATGGGCGAGGTGAGTGACAGGCGCTCGGCAGCCTCGTCCCAACGGCCGCGGTACACCAGCTCGTTCCACTCGGGAATCAGGTTGTGCAGCGGACAGCCGCTCGGGCGCGCCTTGCCAAAGCTCGCGCCCATCTGACAAAACGCCACACCGCACATCATGCAGCGGCTCGCCTGGGCACGGCGCGCGTCGTCGTCGAGCTCCACGTACAGCGGATCAAAATCATGGCTGCGCTCCTCCACGGGGCGAAGCTCGTGGGTCACGCGATCGATATCAAGAAAAGCACCGGGCTTACCCATGGCACTTACGCCTCCTTCTTGGTCGAAGCAACAGAGCTGGCAGCCACGGACGCAGCGTCCGCAGCACCGCCCGCGACATCAAAGCGAGCGACATCCGCGGCGCTCGCGCGACCGGTCACAATGTCAAACGCCAGCTCCTCAGCCTGCGCATGCGTCTTGCCCACGGCCTCGGCGGCGGCGACAATCGCCAGCACGCGCTCGTACTCGGTCGGAATGACCTTCACAAAGTGCTTGCTCATCGTCTCAAAGCTGTAGAGCAACTTAATGCCGCGCGGGCTCTGCGTCGCGTCCACGTGCTCCTGGATAAGCTCGCGAATCTGCGCCAGCTCGCCGGCCGTCGGGGCCTTGAGCTCAACGCTCTCGTGGTTCACGCGGGCGTCGAGCGTGCCATATTGGTCAAAAACGTAGGCCACGCCGCCTGTCATGCCGGCGGCAAAATTCTGCCCGACCTCGCCCAGGATGAGCGCCAGACCGCCCGTCATGTACTCGCAGCCATGGTTGCCGCAGCCCTCGACCACCACGGTGGCACCGGAGTTGCGCACGGCAAAACGCTGGCCGGCAAGACCGTTAATGAAGCCGCGCCCGCTCGTGGCACCAAAGAACGCAACGTTGCCCACGATGATGTTCTCGTCGAACTTGTAGGTCGCATGCGGGTTGGGGCGCACCGACACCTCGCCGCCCGAAAGGCCCTTGCCAAAGTAGTCGTTGGCGTCGCCGCACACGTTGAGCGTAATGCCGCGCGGCAGGAAGGCACCAAAGCTCTGACCGGCCGAACCATCGCAATCGATGGTGATGGAGCCGGCAGGCAGGCCCTCGGGATGCGCCTTGGTCACCGCGTTGCCCAAAATGGTGCCCACGCAGCGGTTGACGTTGGCGATATCGGCGCGGAAGCGAATCGGACGCAGGTGCGCACGGGCATCGGCCGTATAGGGCACAAACAACGTGGAGTCGAGCGTCTTGTCGAGCTCGCTGTCCGCGGCCATCTGCGGCAGGAAGTGGCGACCGTCGGCACCCGGAATATGGGCACCAAACTCACAGGTCGCGCTCGCCAGCACGGGCGACAGATCCAGCAGGTTAGCCTTGCGGTTACCCGGAACCTCGATCTGGCGTAAGCACTCGGGATGGCCGACCATCTCGTCGACGGTGCGGAAGCCCAGGCTCGCCATGACCTCGCGCAGCTGCTCGGCAACAAAGAGCATAAAGTGCTCAACGTGCTCGGGCTTGCCGCGGAAGCCGCGACGCAGGCGGCAGTTTTGCGTAGCGATGCCGGCCGGGCAAGTGTCCTGCTGACAATCGCGCTGCATGAGGCAGCCCATGGAGATGAGCGGCATGGTCGCAAAGCCAAACTCCTCGGCGCCCAGCAGGCAGGCGACGGCGACATCGGTGCCGTCCATGAGCTTGCCGTCGGCCTCGAGCACCACGCGTGAGCGCAGACCGTTTTGCAGCAGCGTCTGCTGGGCCTCGGCAAGACCGAGCTCCAGCGGCAGACCCGCGTGCCAGATCGAGTCGCGCGCAGCGGCACCCGAGCCGCCATTGTGGCCGCTGATCAAAATCTTGTCGGCAGCACCCTTGGCCACACCGGTGGCGATGGTGCCGACGCCGGCCTCGCTGACCAGCTTGACCGACACGCGCGCGCCGGGGTTGGCGTTCTTAAGATCGAAGATCAGCTCTGCCAGGTCCTCGATGGAGTAGATGTCGTGGTGCGGCGGAGGCGAGATCAGGCCGATGCCGGGCGTGGACTGACGGACCTCGGCGATCCAGGGGTAAACCTTCTTGCCGGGCAGGTGGCCACCCTCGCCGGGCTTGGCGCCCTGGGCCATCTTGATCTGAATCTCGAAAGCGCTGCACAGGTAGCGACTCGTCACGCCAAAGCGCGCGCTTGCTACCTGTTTAATAGCGGAGTTCTTGGAGTCACCGTTAGCCAGCGGGGTCTCGCGACGCGGATCCTCACCGCCCTCGCCGGAGTTGGAACGGCCGTGCAGGCGGTTCATGGCGATGGCCATGCACTCGTGTGCCTCTTTGCTGATGGAGCCATACGACATGGCGCCGGTGTTAAAGCGGCGGACGATGTTGAGCGCAGGCTCGACCTCGTCGAGTGCCACCGGAGTGCGGCCGCTGGCATCAAAGTCCAACAGGTCGCGCAGGCGCACGGCGCGGCCGGTGCGGTGCAGGCGGGCGCTGTATTCTTTAAAGGTGTCGTAGCTGTCCTCACGGCAGGCGGTCTGCAGCAAGTAGACAGTCTGCGGATCGATGAGGTGATCCTCGCCGCCGAGCGGGCGCCACTTGGTCAGGCCCAGCGTGGGCACCTGATCGGGAGCCGGGCTCTTAAGGATAGCGAGCGCGGCGTCGTAGCGCTCGTTTTGCTCGCGCTCGACGTCCTCGACACCCATACCGCCCACACGGCTCACCGTGCCGGCGAAGTACGCGTTGACGAACTCCGGCGTAAAGCCCACGGCCTCGAAGATCTGCGCCGAATGGTAGCTCTGCACCGTGGAGATGCCCATCTTGGACATGATGGAGACGATGCCGGCGGTCGCAGCCTTGTTGTAGTTGGCGATGCCCTGCTCGGCCGTCACGTCCAGGTCGCCGCGTGCCGCCAGATCGCGGATGCACGCATGCGCGTTGTACGGGTAGATACCGCTTGCGGAGTAGCCCACCAGCGCCGCAAAGTCGTGCGGAGACACGGCATCGCCGCACTCCACCACGATATCGGCAAAGGTGCGCACGCCGGCACGGATCAGGTGGTTGTGCACGCAGCCCACGGCGAGCAGCGACGGCACGGGCACCTCGCCCGCAGCGGCACGGTCGCTCAGCACCACGATGTTCACGCCATCGCGAACCGCAGCCTCGACGTCTTCGGCAAGCTGCTTGAGCGCAGCCTGCAGCGCGCCCTCACCCGCGTCGCGACGGTACACGGCACGGAACCGGCGGGTCTTAAAGCCAACACGGTCAATCGCGCAAATGTGGTCGAACTCCTCCTCGCTCAGCAGCGGGCGCTCCAAGCGCACCAGCTGACAGGCCGTGCGGGAATCCTCGAGCAGGTTGCCGTGGTTGCCCAGGTAGAGCGTGGTCGAGGTGACCATATGCTCGCGCAGGGCGTCGATCGGCGGGTTCGTGACCTGGGCGAACAGCTGATAGAAGTAGTCAAAGAACGAACGCGTCTTCTTGGACAGGCAGGCCAGCGGCGCATCGATACCCATCGAGGCGAGCGGTGCCTTGCCCTGCTGGGCCATGGGGCGCACGACCTCGTCAACATCATCCCAGTGATAGCCGAGCTTGGCCATACGCACGGCGGTAGGCACCTCGTCGTCCTCGGCGGGCGTCGCCGCGGCGGGCTTGTCGAGCGCGTCGACCGTCAGCGTCTCCTCGGCAATCCAATCACGGTAGGGCTTTTCCTTGGCGTAACGGGCGCGCAGCTCGTCGTTGTAGATCACGCGGCCGCGGGCAAAGTCGACCTCGAGCATCTGGCCCGGTCCCAGGCAGCCGCTCGTCAGGATGTTCTCGGGGCTCACCTCGATGGTGCCCACCTCGCTCGCCAGCATAAAGCGGCCGTCGCGCGTCACATAGTAGCGGGCGGGACGCAGGCCGTTACGGTCGAGGGCGGCACCCAGCGTGCGACCGTCGGTAAAGGCGATGGCCGCCGGGCCATCCCACGGCTCCATGAGCATGGACTGATAGGCGTCGTAGGCGCGGCGCTCCTCACTCAGGCTGTCGTTGTGATCCCACGGCTCGGGCAGCAACATGGACGCGGCACGCGTGAGCGGACGGCCGTTCATGACCAGGAACTCGAGCACGTTATCCAGAATCGCGGAGTCGGAACCCTCGCGGTTGATGATGGGCATCACGCGCTCAAGATCGTGCTGCAGCACGGGGCTGTACAGGTTGGGCTCGCGGGCGCGGATCCAGTTGACGTTGCCCTTGAGGGTGTTGATCTCGCCGTTGTGGATGATAAAGCGGTTGGGGTGCGCGCGCTCCCAGCTGGGCGTGGTGTTGGTGGAGTAGCGCGAGTGGACGAGCGCCACGGCCGTCTTGACGGCGGCGTCGTTGAGGTCGATGAAGAAGCGGCGCATCTGCGTGGCGACCAGCATGCCCTTGTACACGATGGTGCGCGAGCTCATGGAGCACACATAGAAGATCTTGTCGCGCAGGGCAAACTCGGCGTCGGCCTTCTTTTCGATGGTGCGGCGGCACACGTACAGGCGACGCTCAAAGGCGTCGCCCGCCGGCGTGTCGTCGGGACGGCCCAGAAAGGCCTGCAGGATGGTAGGCATACAGGCGCGGGCCGTCTCGCCCAGGTCGTGCGGATCGACCGGCACCTCGCGCCAAAAGAGCAGCGGCACGCCGGCCTCGGCACAGCCCTCCTCAAACACGCGGCGGGCATCCTCTACGCCCTTGTCGTCCTGCGGGAAGAACAGCATGGCCACGCCATAGTCGCCCTCTGCCGGCAGAATCTGGCCGCACTTTTGGGCCTCTTTACGGAAAAAGTGATGCGGAACCTGGAACAGGATGCCAGCGCCGTCGCCGGTGTTCTTCTCGAGTCCCGTGCCGCCGCGGTGCTCCAAGTTGACCAGAATGGACAGTGCATCGTCCAGAATCTGGTGATGGCGCTCGCCGTTGATATCGGCAAGCGCGCCGATGCCGCATGCATCGTGGTCGAATTCGGGGCGATAAAGGCCCTGCTGTTGAGCGGAATCTGCCTGCATCGCGATCCTCCCCTAGATATTTAGTCAGTCAGTTGAATAGGCATACTAGGAGCATCGCCGGCCCGTTGTGTTTCCCACCCGTTTCGAAACAATCGCGTAACGCACGCCCTACGAGTGGGCGCCGCCGACCTCAAGGACGACAACAAGGGCCCCAAGTTCGGTCTTCAAGCTCACCGCTTCAAACATCTCAATCTGTAACAGGAAGACCCAATTTTGGCGCCTAGATGTTACAGATCAAGACATTTCGGCAACCCCCTTTCCCCACCCCATTCAAATACAACTATTTTGTTAGTCATAGTTAACTTTTGAGCCTAAAACGGGTATCCTTTGCGGCGTCAAACAAACGGCACACAGGAGCGCACCATGCTCAACCATCTCAAACAACATTTTGGCTCCCGACGCACCGGCGGTCACGGAGGCCTAGACATTGCGCGGCATATCGGCCCCGGGCTGCTCGTGACCGTCGGCTTTATCGACCCGGGCAACTGGGCCTCCAATATGGCCGCGGGCTCGCAGTTTGGATACGCGCTGCTGTGGATCGTCACACTGTCCACGATTATGCTCATTGTGCTGCAGCACAATGCGGCGCACCTGGGTATCGCCACGGGCGCCTGTCTTGCCGAGGCCACGACACGTTACCTCCCCCGCTTCGTCGGGCGCACGGTGCTCGCCAGTGCCTATCTCGCGACCATCGCCACCGCCATGGCCGAAGTCCTGGGTGGCGCGATTGCCCTTCAAATGCTCTTTGGGCTGCCCGTGCGCGCAGGCTGCGTCATCGTGGCGGCGGCATCGATGGCGATGCTCATGACGAGCTCCTACAAGCGCGCCGAGCGGTGGATCATTGCCTTCGTGGGCGTGGTAGGACTCTCGTTTTTGGCCGAGCTTGCGCTGGTCAAGGTCGACTGGCCGCAAGCCGCCACAAGCTGGATTACGCCCAGCATGCCCACCGGCTCGGCCGCGATTATCGTGAGTGTCCTGGGCGCGGTCGTTATGCCCCACAACCTCTTTCTGCACTCCGAGGTCATCCAATCCATGCACTTCGAAGGCCAAGGCGAGCAAGTTATCGAAGAGCGTCTGCGCTATGAGCTCTTCGACACGCTCTTTTCGATGGGCGTGGGCTGGGCAATCAACTCGGCCATGGTCATCCTGGCCGCAACGACCTTCTTTGCGCACGGCATTGTCGTAGACGACCTCGCCGTCGCAGCGGCCACGCTCTCCCCCATCTTGGGCCCGGCGAGCTCGACTATCTTTGCGGTGGCGCTGCTGTTTGCGGGCCTCTCGAGTAGTGTGACGGCGGGCATGGCGGCAGGCACCATCACCGCGGGCATGTTCGACGAGGAATACGACATCCACGACCGACATTCCTCGATTGGGGTGGCGGCATGTTTCGTCGGCGCAGTGGCGGCGTGTCTGGTCGTCCCAAATCCTTTTGAAGGTCTCATCTGGAGCCAGGCGCTGCTGTCGCTTCAGCTGCCGATCACGGTTTTCGTGCTTATACGGCTCACCAGCTCGCGCCGCGTCATGGGCAGATACGCCAATTCACGCCCGCTCAACACGCTGCTCGTAGGAATCGGTGCCATCGTGACGATTCTCGACATCGTGCTGCTAACGGGGATGTAATTGGGATGGCGTGACTGTCCAGATATAACGTCTCAATCTGTAACACGTAAGGCCGTTTTAAACCGTCAGATAAATCAAAAAGGCCCCGGCCGAGAATTCGACCGGGGCCCTTGGACAGAGCTATGTTCGGCTTTCGCCGTGTGCCTACGAGTTACTCCTCGACGAGCTCAAACTCATCGGGGCCGACGCCGCAGACCGGGCATACGTAATCCTCGGGCAGCTCGGGCGTGTCGACCTCAACCTCGTAACCGCAAACGGTGCACACAAACTTATACGTCTTCTTCTCCTCAGCCATGATGTTCTCCTCTCGAACGCGACTGGTGATGTACTTCGTTTATTAGTATAGATTCTCAATAATATAATGCAAGTATTTTTAGAACATTTCTAGCCTTGATACGATGAAGCCTTGGGCGGCGTCTTGCCCTTCAAGACCTTGTGATAGTAGTCATAGGTCAGCGGGGCCTCGCCGCTCAAGCGCTCGGCGTCCTCCACCTCGCCGATAAAGAGCAGGTGCGTGCCCACGTCCACGGTATCAATCAGACGGCAGCTAAACAGCGCCGCCGCGTGCTCGGGCACATAGGGCATGCCCAGAGCGGTCTCGTGGGTCTCGTACTTGGCAAACTTGTCGTAATCGCTGCTGGTGCGGAAGCCAAAGTTGCCGATATAGAGCATGTCGGCGGTCTGGTCAATCACGGTCAGCGCAAAGGCCTTAGCCGATGCGATTACGCCGGACGTGACATTTTCCTTGTTCACGGCAATCGAGATGCGCGGCGGGGCGGATGTCACCTGCACTGCTGTGTTGATAACGCAGCCGGCACGCAGCCCGTCTGCCACGGCGCTCACCACGTACAGGCCACTCGGCATGGTAAAGAACGCAGTTTTGTCCATAACGATCACTCCCCTAACTCGGGATTGAGCCTCATGGATGTATGTACCCACAAAAAAGGCGACGCACATACCGAACGCCGCCTTTGAGACATATGTGTCAGAACAGTAAGCAAGATGGAACGCCCGCAGTTGCGGTGAAATAGAGACTGAATAGCCCCTCAAACAGGCAAAACAGTCCGTATTCCACCGCAACTTATGAAGGGCGGTCAGCGATTACGCTCCTTAAGCGCACGATCGATTTCGCGCTGAACGTCGCGCTTGGCCATATCCTCGCGCTTGTCATAGAGCTTCTTGCCGCGACCCAGACCCAGCAGCAGCTTTACGCGGCCGTCGGTATTAAAGTAGAGCTCCAACGGAACCAGCGCATAACCACGGTTGCGAAGTTTGCCGTCAAGAAAGTCGATCTCCTTACGGTGCAGCAGCAGACGACGCCGACGGTCGGGATCGCGATTCCACACGCCACCATGGCTATAAGGATGGATATGCAGGCCGACGAGCCAGCACTCCCCGCCGCGGATCAGCGCGAAGGTATCGGTGATCTGACAGGCGCGCTCGCGAATCGACTTGACCTCGGTGCCGCTCAGCTCAATACCGCACTCAAACGTCTCATCGATAAAGTACTCGTGATGTGCCGAGCGATTCTTGGAAATGAGCTTGCGCTCGCGCTTACTGGGCATCGCCGGCCTCCTTGGCGCCATCGGTTCCCTTGTCGGCACCTGCGCGCTTTGCCTTGCGCTCGGCATTGAGCTCGGCATCGCTCTCGCGCACCAGTTTGATAATCGCCGCGCAGGCCTCCTCGCCCACCAAGTCGCGAGCACGCACCGTCAGGCGCGTCGCCTCCTGCTTGTCGCCGTCGCTTGCAGCATCGGTCGCACACATGATCAGGCAGATGGCGATCTCGGCCGAAGGTGAGGTCGGCACGCCCTGCAGGGCGAGCTCACCCATCACGTGGTCGTCGCTCTCATCGGCGGCATCCGGATAGGTGGTATGGATCTTGTTGAGCAGGCGCGTCGTATGCGCATCGTTGGGCGCCAGGCGCAGCGCCAGACGCGCGCAGCCCACGGCAGCCGAAACGTTCTCGGTCTCGGGCTCCAAGAAGTACTGACCTAGATTGGCGTAAGCGCGGGCGGCGCACTTGCCATCGCTTGCACGCTCCAGCACCGAGAACGAGAGCGATGCCCATTCCTGCTTGTCCTCGAGAGCGCGGAACAGCTCGGCCAGATCCAGGCGGTAGTTGCAGTTCATGGGGTCCCAGCGCACGGCCTGCATCAAGGCGTTGCGAGCACTCACATAATCCTGCTGGCGAATGTAGGCAAACGCCATGTCAGAGTACAGGCGGTCAAACGGCACCTCGACCTGCACGAGCTCGCGCGGATCCTTCTCCACGCGGCGATAGGCCAAGCGCTCAAACTTGCTATCGAAGCTAAAGTATTGACGCTTCTCCTCCGTCTTGCACTCAGCGTCGATATACTCCTCGGCGAGCTCCACCAGACGCTCCAGCAGCGGCGTCGCCGTAGCCAGGTCGCCCTGCGCCAGATAGTTCTCGGCATACGTGATGTCTTGCAAGCTGATGGGCAGATCCATGGCTACTCCTCGATCCGGGCGGCAGACTCAACGCGCGCCTTAAGCATCGGTCAATACACAAAACCCGGGTCTCTTACGAGGCCCGGGCATTCAATTTTGGTAGCCCGTACCAGATTCGAACTGGTGATCTCCGCCTTGAGAGGGCGGCGTCCTAAACCGCTAGACGAACGGGCCATATGTAGCAAATGCAATGGCTGGGATGGAGGGAGTCGAACCCCCATTGACGGAACCAGAATCCGCTGTCCTGCCATTAGACGACATCCCAATGACTGCATCGCTGCGCTCGGCTGTGCCTTTGCGCAAGAAAGAAATATACGGGAAGTCTCGCCGTGACGCAAGCCCCAATTTTGACTTTTTTGAAATTCAGTCAAATTGGCCTAATTTAGTCCAACCCGTGAAGGACCTGTGAAGCCGACCGCTGTACACGAAGGGCAAAACACCGCGAGCGGTAGCCGTCAACCGTTGGCAGATTCTACCGCGAAAACGATAGCACCAGGCAACACAATCGAAGTATCAATGATCGCGTAGATATCGAGGTACCATGGACGAAGAGCTTGATTACCTATGGGAGACCCTGGGCCTCGAGATCACTGCCGACCTTTGGCCCGAACGGGACAAAATCCATCCCACACTGCGCCCCGCCATTACTGTGGTGCAGGCAAAATACCGCCGTGCATCCTTTTTGATCATGCGGATGTCATGGCACGCGGGACTCCCCGACCTTAAGCGAATCCAGGCAAGCCTCGTCGAGTTGTCCGGTATGCCGACCGTCATATCCGAGGCGCACCTGGAGCAGCGCCAGCGCGAGCGACTGCAACAGCAGCGGATTCCCTTTATCTGCCCCGGCGTTCAGGCATATCTGCCCTTTATGGACGAGGAGTACTGGAGCGGCAAGCCCAACAAACACGTAAAGGTCTACGATCCGCACGAATGGGCACAGCTGGCGGACTGACTGGGGCAGGCCCGCCGGCGGAAAGTGCGTCCCAGATTTCAAGCTCAAACTGGTCCCCACTTTCCCGTCGAGCCCTCAACCGGAAACCGTGTCCCACAATCGAAGCTCAGAATGGGACGTGCTTTCCGCAACCGGCCACTTTGGGAAAGCGCATCCCATTCTGGAAGCGAATTCCGGGTCGCACTTTCCGCAGCCGCTACAGCAACGCCTCGGCCCAAGCCGCTTCCCTAAAGCCGGGAATCGCAAAGTCGTCGCCCACCAGCAGCGGACGCTTGACCAGCATGCCGTCGGTCGCCAGCAGCTCGTAGCACTCCCGATCCGTCATGCCCGCATCCAGACGCGCCTTCAGGCCCAGCTCTCGATATTTCATGCCCGACGAATTAAAGAAGCGCCGCACCGGCAGCCCCGAACGAGCAATCCAGGTCGCAAGCTCATCAGCCGTGGGATTGTCCAAAACGATATCGCGATCGATATACTCTACCCCATGTTCGTCCAGCCATGCCTTGGCCTTCTTACAGGTCGAGCACTTGGGATATTCAACAAACAGTACAGTCATGGGAATCCTCCGAATATAGATCGGCCAACGCAGGCACACGCCACACGAGGCGCCTTCGTATGATGGGCCAATTGTAGCCCGCGGGTCACACGTTAAACGAACCGTACCCCGAATCCGCGCTTGATAAACGGCAGCAGTTCCATTGCCTCGGGCGTGATATGGCCCGCAACGTTCATGCGCTCGTCACCGGGAAGATCGACCCGCGCAATCTCAAGCTCGCCTTCGTAGCGCCCATATCCGCTATTGCTCACAGCGATCGACCCCGCCTTTCGCGGCAGGCCGGCTCCGGCATCCGTCGGCACGGAATCCGGCTTAAGCTTCGTACGTGACTCCTGAGACCTAAAGATGAGGACACTCGAGTCGGGCCGGTCGTGATGAATCTGCCCGCGCACATAGGCATAACTGAGCTCAAGCTCGCATTGCAGGTCCACGTATCCGGCGGAAACTTGAGCAAACTGCGCCCAGCCCGCATCGGAAAGATCGGGGTCGCCGACCAACACAATGTCGCAATCGGCGCCATGTGCAAGCTCAAGCATATTGAGGGCAACCTTTGACGCGCGACCGCGCTGCGCCTCGACCGTCGGCAGTCCCTCGAATACCGGCCCGCGAACGTTAGCATCACCCGGCACAAAAGCCATGATTTCGAATCCAAGCGCCGCAAGACGAAGATTCACCCGAGCAATGTCCTCCAGAGCTAAACCGGTATAAGGCTTGGGGTAAAAATTGTGGCAGGCGGCAAAACGAGTCACATCGGCACCGGCCTCACGCCACGATGCGATTTCATCAGAACTCACTGTCGATGCATTGACCACAATGCGAAATACACCGGACAGCTCCGCGACCCGCTGGGCGCTAAAGCCATAGTCCAAACGAAGGTATTCCAACCCCAGATCGCGCAAGTCCTCGATGCGCTCAAGCCCGAGCAAATCGCACGTGCGAGGCCCCACATCGGCAATGAGCGCAATGCCGCGGGCGGAAAGCAGCGACAGCACATGACGGACCTTATCGGCATACGCCGCTCCCCCATCCTCGGGAATATGCAGCGAGGTGAACGCATAGCGCGCACCCGCCGCGGCACCACGCTCAATCGTCCGCTCAATATCCTGCAGAGGGCTGGAAAGATAAATCGAAATACCCGTTTTCACGCTTCAACGCTCCTTTAAAAAAGGCCGGCGGAGCAGCTAGCCCCGCCGGCACAACCATAACATCAAGAAATCTGCCGCGCGCCGCGAACCCCGAGCAACACGGCTCGCGATATCAAACTACTCGCCAAAGAACTCGTTGATCTTCTGCTCGTCGACGCCAAAGAACCACGTCAGGACAAAGCCGGCGGCATAGGCAAGCAGCATAGCGGCAACGTAGCCGAGCTGCTGGCCAGGAACGACGATCAGCAGGCCAAACAGACCGGAAACGCCCTGAGAAACCGTGCCGATGTGAAGCAGCGCCGCGAGCGCGCCGCCAAATCCGGCACCCAGGCAGGCCGTCACAAACGGACGAACGAGCGGCAGCGTAACAGCATACATCAGAGGCTCGCCCACACCCAGGATTCCAACGGGAATGGACTCTGCGACGTACTTCTTGAGCTTGGCGTTCTTGGTCTTAAAGTACAGCGCCAAACCGGCACCGACCTGGCCGCCGCCAGCCATCATAAGGATGGGAAGCAGGTAATTGATACCCTTGGTAGCGCCGTCGGGATCGTTGAGCATAGCGTGGATCGGCGTGAGCGCCTGATGCAGGCCGACGGAAACCAGCGGCAAGAAGCCTGCCGACAGGATATAGCCGCCCAGGACGCCCAGCTTCTCGAAGATAAAGGTCAAAACGCTAAAGATGGCAGTCGTCAGCCATGCGCCAACCGGCTGGATGACGAGCATCAGAGCAAAGGCGCCGATGATGAGCACCAGCATCGGAGACAAGAACGTGTCGAGTGCGTTGGGCATAACCTTGCGAATCTGACGCTCCATCCAGGCAAAAAATGCGCCAGCGATGAGAGCCGCGATCATGCCGCCCGCTGCGGGGTTGTACTGCGCACTGGTGAGCGGCAGCAGAATGGCAGTGGCAGGATCAGCCGCGCCAGGCGCAAGCAGGGGCATGGCACTGTTGGCGATACACATCATGCCGGCGATGCCGCCCAGCGCAGCGGAGCCACCAAACTCACGTGCCGCGTTATAGCCCACCAAGATGGGCAGATAGGCAAACAGGGCCCAGCCCATGGAACGAATGCCCTGGTACCACCACTCGCCTGCAAGCGCGCCTGCCGTCGAGACGTTAATGACGTTGCAGATACCGTTGATGAGGCCAGCCGCAATGATGCCGGGAAGCAGGGCGACGAAGACATTGGAAATCTTCTTGAGGAAGGCCTGAACCGGCTTAGACTCGTACTTGGCCTTCTGCGCGGCCTTGTTTGTGGCCGCAGCGTCAACCACGCTCTCGTCGGCAACGCCTTTCGCAAGGCCAGTGAGCTTGGAGAACTCCTCGAGCACCTTATTCACCTTGCCCGGACCCAGCACGATCTGCATCGTGTCGTCCTCGACCAGGCCCATCACGCCGTCGAGTGCCTTAATGCCCTCCGTGTCGACGTTGCCCGCGTCTTTGACGGTCACGCGCAGGCGCGTCATGCACGCCGCGTTTGCCAGCACGTTGTCTTTACCGCCCAAAAGGTCCAGCAGCTTTTGAGCCAGCTCTTTGTTCGTCATAACTCCTCCTTGTATTGGGTATCTCGTCTGGATGTCATATCAGCTCACGCCGCGCACCTATTGGGCGTCGGCATTGCTCTTCTCATGGCCACTCACCGCAGCACGGACATGGCCTCGCGCCCGCTCAAGAGCTACCGTAGCCTGCTCGGCATCGCGGTCCAACAGTACCGAGACAATAGCGGTTTTTACATGGCCGCCGGCATCTGCAAGCGCCTGAACGGCGCGCTCGCGCGTACAGCCGGTCGCCTCCATCACGATGTTCTGGCCGCGCACCACCAACTTCTCGTTCGTCTGCTGCACATCGACCATCAGGTTTTGGTATACCTTGCCGATCTTGACCATGGCACCGGTCGAAATCATGTTGAGAATGAGCTTTTGAACCGTTCCCGCCTTGAGCCTCGTTGAGCCGGTCAGCACCTCGGGACCGGGCACGGGCTCAATGGCAAGATCTGCGCTCTCCCCGATCTTCGACCCTTGGTTGCAGGCAATTGCAATGGTCTTGCACCCAGTTGCCTTGGCGTACGCAAGGCCGCCCACCACATAAGGAGTACGGCCGCTTGCCGCCAGGCCAACGACAAGATCCTTGTCCGAGAGTCCACGCTCTCGCAGGTCGTTCGCGCCAAGCTCATCGCTGTCTTCGGCACCTTCGACAGCCTTGATAAACGCCGTCTCGCCTCCGGCAATGAGCCCGACAATCAGATCGGGTGACACGCCAAACGTGGGCGGACACTCCGAAGCGTCGAGTACGCCCAGACGACCGCTGGTGCCTGCGCCCATGTAAAAGACGCGCCCGCCGCGCTCGAGTGCCTCAGCAGCCCAGTCGATTGCTGTGGCAACCTGGGGCAACACTTTCGTGACCGACTGGACGGCACGAAGATCCTCATCGTTCATCGTCGTGACGATTTGCAGCGATGTCATCGTATCGAGGTCCATTGACCTTTGATTACGCTGTTCGGTCGTGAATTTTGTTAAATCGAGCATTTCATTCACCTCATCTTTCCTGTTTCTCGATGTAGTTTTGCTTAATGACATGCGTCGCCCGTTCGTAGTCGCTGGCAACGTAAGCAGCGTAAAGGGCATCGACAACCATAAGCTGGGCCATACGCGAAGCCATGGCACCGCTGCGGACCAAGGGTTCACTCGCAGCAACGCCGAGCACGGCATCGGCCATGGTGGCAAGCTTGGATGATCCATCTACTTTGGTAACGGCCACAACGGGACAGTTGTGACGTTGAGCCTCGGCGGTGCAGTCCAGCACCTCTTGCGTCAAGCCCGAGTAGCTAAAGGCGATTGCCATATCGCCCTCATGCATGTTCTTGGCACATAAGAGCTGATCATGCCAGTCGTCGTACAGATGGCACTCTTTGTCGACACGCATGAGCTTTTGCGCCAGGTCGTGCGCGACCAAACGAGAGGCACCAATACCGAACAGATTGACCGCGCGTGCCCGCTTAAGACGGGCCGCGCATCGCTCCAAGACGGTGTAATCGAGCGTTCGCGCCGTCGCCTCGATCGTGCGCACGTTGCTTTTCATCACCTTCCCCACGATACGTTCGACGCTGTCATCCATGGAGATGTCCTCGAGGGCTACGTCTTTCTTGTCACCTAAGAGCGCCAGCTCGGCAATCAGTTCGCGCTGGAACTCCTTGTAGCCCGCAAAACCCAAACGCTTGCAAAAGCGCAAAATGCTCGAGGGCGAGGAGAACGTGACATCGGCAAGACCGCGGACGGACAGCCCGACCACCTCGTGCGGATGAGCGCTTACATATGCGATGACATTGCGTTCCGCCGGGCTCGCGCTAAGCTCACGCTCGCGAAGCCGCAAAAGCAATCCGTTTGCCATCTCAAACACCTCCGTTGAGAAGAATCAGAACCACCCTTAAAAAGGGTGGTTTGCTCTTAGGGTATAACCCACGGGCCCCGGGCTCGCGTCTAAAGGCGCGGGCCCGGACTTCGTCCAGGCCTAGTGCATCTTGACCCGTGGCGCGCCGGTCGAACCGGCAGCATCACCCCCTCTTGAAGGGGTCCTCGTACTCCTTCACGCTCAGCTTGTCCAGCGCGATGTCGTGGGACTCCTGCTCCCTGATGTACTTGGCGATCGTCGCCTCGTTCAGGCCGACGGTGGACACGTAGTAGCCCTCCGCCCAGAACTTCCTGTTGCCGAACTTGTACTTGAGGTTGGCGTGCCTGTCGAATATCATCAGCGAGCTCTTCCCCTTCAGGTAGCCCATGACGCTCGCGACGCTGTACTTCGGCGGGATCGCCAGCAGCACGTGCACGTGGTCGGGCATCAGGTGCCCCTCGATTATCTCGATCCCCTTGTACTCGCACAGCTTCCTGAGGATCTCCCCTATGTCGCTCCTGATTTGGTTGTAGATCACTTTGCGCCTATACTTCGGCGTGAACACGACGTGGTACTTGCACATCCACTTCGTGTGGGAAAGGCTGTAGGCCTTCTGGGCCATGGCGACCACCCCTTCGACTCGAATTCTTGACGGCCTGAACAATCGTCAATATCGGTCGGAGGGGTGGCTTTGTAAAGCCGTTTGTCTCCACCCGCGTAGCGGGTGGTTCAAAGCTGGCCGCTGCGCGGCCAGCGGACTAAAGTCTTGAAATTAAAGACCAACGAACGATTCGTACCGGATACAAACAGCTTTTGCGGTACATTGTGCCGCATCGTGGCGCACAAAGGGCGAGCGTTCTACCGCTCGCCCCTCAAATCCGACCGCTCGGAAATACGCGCGACACAAAATAATTCAACAAGGTCGCATTATCAGAAACGGGTTTGTTACCGGCTAGCGCCTCGCATGGGCGCCGATCGGCCGAGTCGCATGGCGCACCAACGCCGCCGTCAGCAATACCAACAGCATGGCGATGACATAGCCCGCAGCATCGAATCCTAAATCGATAACGTCGAAATGCCTGCCGGGAACAAAGATCTTATGTACCTGATCGCCAACGGAGCAGGCGGCGCAAAAGAGCAATACGGGCACGCAACGGGAGCATACGCTCCACGGACGCCTGGAAAAGCAAGCCACGACCACCGAGGCGAACAATCCGACGAAGAAAAACTCTACGGTATGGGCAACGCGACGGACGTTCGTGCCCACCCACATGCGAATGGAAGCAAGTCGGCCAGACCGGACATTCGAGGCAGCCGAATCGGTGCCCCCGGTCATTCCGTTCTCCGTCTGGGCTTCACCCGTGGCATCGACAGCCTGAACGCCCGTAGCCTGACCCTCCACCACACGCGCGGTGGACTCGCTCAGCAACGACGTCTCCACCGCATTTTGCTCCGTCAGCACCCAGATGCCCGCCAGCGTTGCAGCGAACAGAACGATCGCGGTCCATCCGATTATTTGTTTTACGCGCGCCAAGGGTCAACCTCCTTTTTTGAATATCAGCGAGTGTAGCCCCAAATGGCATCGTCACCGTATCAAAATTTGAATCGCAACAGGAAGCGACAAAGCGACGCAAAACCCTACCCCGCCTCGCGCATCCAGCGATCGAACGTCCCCACGCACACGCCCAGGCACTTTGCTGCCTGGCTGCGGGTAATATCGCCCGCCTCATAGCTATCGCGCACCAGCTCAAACTGAGGAGGGCATGGCTTGCGAGGTCGACCGAAACGGACCCCTCGCGCCCGCGCCGCTGCAATCCCCTCCGCCTGGCGCCGATGGATATTCTCGCGCTCCACCTGCGCCACGTAGCTCAGCAGCTGCAGCACAATATCAGCAATCAGGGTGTTAGTCACATCCGGCGCGCCGCTGGCCCTGGCGCGCGTGTCAAGCAATGGCATATCCAACACCACAATGGCAACCCCGAGCACCTTGGTAATGCGTCGCCATTCCTCAAGAATCTCGGAGTAATTACGGCCAAGTCGGTCGATAGAAAGCACCACCAGCACGTCCCCGTCTCCCAGGACGTGCAGCAGCTCGCGATAACGCGGTCGATCGAAGTCCTTGCCGCTCGCATGGTCGGCATAAATATTCGCCGAGCCCACGCCATAGGCGCCCAGCGCATCCAGCTGCCGATTAAGATTCTGATCGCGCGAACTCACCCGCGCATAACCGTACACCGTCGCCATCTCATCCCCGCTTTCTTGTAAACCTGCCAAAAGGGACAGGTTTATTTTGGTAGGTTTTACCTCTCAAATAGCAGGTAAGCGGGCGGCCGAGCAGACGGCAAGGTAGCCACGATTCAAATGCGAAGGGCGGTCCCGAAAGGCCGCCCTCCGCTCCCCCACCATGAGTCGGGATTTGGCTAATGGATAAGCTTAAAGTCCAAGTGCCCACGCGTGGTATTGACGCGCGAGACCTCGATAATCACGCGCTGCCCCAGCTCGTAACGGGTGCCCGTGTCGGCACCTGTGAGCGTGAGCGCGTCCTCGTCGAACTCGAACCACTCGTTGCCCAGACTCTTGATCGAAACCAAGCCTTCGACCTGCGTTAGGTCCAAGCGCACAAAAAGGCCCATGCTGCTAACCCACGAGACGGTTCCGGCATAGCGCTCGCCCAGACGGTCCTCATAGTACTGGGCAATCTTGATCTTTTGCGTCGCATGGCTGGCGGCATCTGCCGCGCGCTCGGCATCGCTGCATGCGCGGCAGATCTGCGGCAGAATGCGCGGCAGTGACTCGCGCCCCTTGCCGATCAGGCGCGGCGTACGGACCAGGGCGTCCTTGCCGCCCAGCTGCTCATAGGCCAACTGCAGCTTGAGTACGCGGTGCACCACCAGATCGGGGTAGCGACGGATGGGACTCGTAAAGTGACAGTAGCACGGCGCGGCGAGCGCAAAGTGGCCCTCGTTGCGCGGCTTGTACAGCGCGCGCTGCATGCTGCGCAGAAGCAGCGTGTTAACGAGCGGTGCGTTGGCCGTACCGGCGGCAGCATCAACTGCAGCCTGCAGCTCATCGGGGCTCCCCAGGGCAATACCGGCAGCACGGCGATCGTCGATGATGCCTAGCTGCGCCAGCGCAACGGCGGCACCGTGCAGGCTATCGGGGCTCGGATCTTCATGCACGCGATAGCAGGCCTCGATATCACGGTCTGCCAGCCACTCTGCAACGCACTCGTTGGCGAGCAGCATGGCTTCCTCGATAAGCGACGTGGCACACGAACGCTCACGCGCCACAATCTGCACGGGCACTCCGTCCTCATTCAATAGAGCGCGAATCTCGGCTGTGTCAAAATCGACTGAGCCGCGGGCGCGACGAATACGACGGCGAAGTTCGGCGAGTTCGTTAGCGGAGACAAGGAAATCGCCGAGGTCGATGTTGTAGCCGCGGGCGGCCTCCTCGCACGCAAGACCGCGCTCAAGCGCTTCCTCGCGCGAGGTCTCGGCAGCCGCAACATCCTCGGCTGCACCCTCCAGCACCGAATACTCAACCGCGCCGGCACGCACCAGCAGCGCCTCGGCGCCGTCATAGTCCATACGCACACGCGAGCGAATCACGCTGGGGTACGGATCGTAATGCCGCACGCGACCCTGTGCATCGAGCTCAATGTCAACGGTAAACGCAAGACGGTCCTCGTCAGGGCGAAGCGAGCACAGGTCACAGGACAGGCGTTCGGGCAGCATGGGAAGCACGCGATCGGCCAGATACACCGATGTCGTACGATGGCGAGCCTCAAGATCGATATGCCCGTCCCAAGCCACATAGTGTGAAACGTCGGCGATATGCACACCCAGCTTGTAGCCACCCTCGGGCGTGCGCTCCAACGAAATGGCATCGTCAAAGTCGCGCGCGTCGACCGGGTCGATCGTGATGACAAAGCGGTCGCGCAGATCGCGGCGGAGCGGGTCCTTAAGCGCCGCGGACACATCGAGCGAAAGCCCCTCGGCCTCGTCCAGCGCGGCCTCGGGATAGCTATCGGTATAGCCGTAACGCGCCATCACATATTGAACGCCCAAATCGGGCGCGTCATCTCCGCCAATGCGGCGCTCGATCGTCACGGTACCCGATTCCAGGCGCGTCGGGTAGGTCAAAATGCGCGCGACAACAGCATCACCCGGGTGGACACCCAGACGATCCGCCGAGGTATCCTCGGGCAGAATGAAGAAGTCGGCCTTCAGACGCGAATCGAGCGGCTCGATCACACCGAGCGGACCGGCGGTCTGGTACGTGCCCACCACGCTTATGGCTGCACGCTCAACCACGCTTTCGATCACGGCGCGCCGCTCACCGTGCGGGCTGTTCTTAATGCTCACGGCAACGGTATCGCCATCCATGATCTCGCGCTTACCGCGGCCCATGACCTTGTAGTCGCCGTTTTCGGTTACAACGTAGGCGCTATGCTCATGGAGCTGCACGCGCCCGGTCAGGCTCGGACGGCGTTCGCTGCGCACCGGCCCGCGCTGATTGCGAGCTCCACGCTTATGCTTGTTATTGCGCCCCATGGCGCCTCCTAACTATCGATTGCGAACTCCAAAGAGTCTACCCAAATGATTCGCTTTCCTGCCGTCCCCTAGGGATCAAAAAACGGGCCGCCCCATAAGAGACGACCCGTTGGAAGGGATGAATTCCAAGCATGCCTACACGCGCAGGTAGCGGCGCATGGCGATGGCAGAACCAAAGAGACCGATAATCACACCGACCAGAATCAGCGCAGCATAGGTCACCAGGTAGTACCGCATCGGCAGGGCAAACGACATCCAGCCGATGCTCTCCTGCAGACGCGGAATCATCAGATTGCGCAGCAGCTCCAGAACGCCGATGGAAAGCAGCGAGCCCAAAATGGCCTGCAGCACGCCCTCGGTGATAAACGGGCCACGAATGAAGCCGTTGCTGGCGCCGACCAGACGCATAATCGCAATCTCACGACGACGCGCCGTGATGGACAGGCGAATCGTGTTGTTGATGAAGATGAATGCGATAAAGGTCAGAAGACCAACGAGCACCACGGCGGCGATGCGGATGTAGTTGGTCACCTGGAACAGGCGGCTCACTTCCTCCTGGCCGTACAGCACGCT
Organism: Collinsella aerofaciens; assembly: GCF_039752775.1. Lineage (GTDB taxonomy): Bacteria > Actinomycetota > Coriobacteriia > Coriobacteriales > Coriobacteriaceae > Collinsella > Collinsella aerofaciens_R. Next base: position 41,190 of record NZ_JBDMGT010000017.1, read on the forward strand.
CGCGTTGACGTCGCCGTCATCCGCGATCTTCTGGAAATCGGCATCCTTCTTGAGCTTCTTTGCCGTGCTCTCGACCTTGGACGGATCGTCCATCTCAATAGCGAAGGAAGCCGGCAGCGGGTTCTGGCCATCGAGCGCGCTCATGGTGGCGTCGGCGTTGCCCGACATCTTGCTCGTATACTCGGCCAGCGCGTCGTCCTTGTCCTTATAGGTCACGGACTTGACGTTATTCCACGTCTTAAGCTCGGCCTCAAAAGCCTGAACATCGGCCTGATCGGCGTCATCACTAATGAACGCGTTGATGACAACCTGATCCTCGACGGTGCCGATCACGGAGTTCAGCATCGCAGAGCCCATGATGAACAGGCCGATGATAAACAGCGAAAGGAAGATCGTGATGACGGCGCCGAGCGAGGTAGTCCAGTTACGGAAGAAGTGGCTGATTGCCTCTTTGAAGGAGTAGCCCACGTTAGTTGGTGCCATAGTTGCCGTAACCTCCCCTCTCCTGGTCGCGGATGACGTGGCCGCCCTCGAGGGCGATCACGCGACGGTGCATGCTATCGACCATCTCGCGGTCGTGCGTGGCGACGATCACGGTGGTGCCGGTGCGGTTAATACGCTCAAGCAGCTTCATGATGCCCAGCGAGATCGCCGGGTCGAGGTTGCCCGTGGGCTCGTCGCAGATCAGCAGCGGCGGACGGTTGACCATAGCACGGGCGACGGCAACGCGCTGCTGCTCGCCACCGGAAAGCTGGTCGGGCAGCGAGTCCATCTGATCGGCCAGACCGACCAGGCGCAGCACCTCGGGCACCTGGCTGCGAATGACGCCCTTGGGCTTGCCGATGCACTGCAGGGCAAACGCCACGTTTTCGTAGGCGGTCTTTTGCGGCAGAAGCTTAAAGTCCTGGAACACGGCGCCAATCTGGCGGCGCAGGAACGGAACCTTGCGGTTCTTGATCTTCATGAGGTCCTGACCGGCAACCAGGATGCGGCCGCTCGTCGGCTTGACGTCGCGGTTGAGCGTCGACAGCAGCGTGGTCTTACCCGAGCCGGAGTGACCGACCAGGAAGACGAACTCGCCCGGATAGATCTCGATGTTGATGTCGTCGAGTGCAGGCTTGTTGGGCTGTGCCGGATAGATCTTGGTGACATGCTCCATAAGGATGACGGGCTCGACACCGGCCTGCTTGGCCATCTTCTTGCGGCTGGCCTGCGGATCGATGGGCGCAAACACCGACGTAAAATCGGGGTTGTTGAGCGCGTTATCGAGGCTTGCGACCTCGGCTGCCTGATCGCTCTCGACCACCGGGGCAGCAGGCTGCGTGGGGTCGGGAACAGCGGCAAAGAGACCGGACTGCGCAGGCTGAGGAGCCGGCGTCGCAGGGGCCAAGGGGTCGGGAATGCCGGCCATGGTAGGCTGCGGCGTGGCGGCACCAGCCTGAGGCTGCTCCACGCGAGCGGTCACGGCCTGAACGGGCTCAAAACCCGCCGTGCCGGAAAGCGCGACATCGCTGGTTGGATTGTAGGCAAAGGGATCGGATGCCGGCTGTGCCTGATCTGCCGGCTGAGCGGGGGCCTGAGCAACAGGCTGGCCCTCTGAATCCGGAGTGGCGAAACGACTGCCCTGGACGCCTGCCTGCGTCTTGGGGGCATCATCGCCCGCACCGGAGGTACGGAAGTGGTTACCCACTGGTGCTCCTTATCGTCGTGCGTTTAAACTACATGAGCGCTTTGTATTTTAGCAGCATTAGCTTTGCTGCACATAAGAAGCATGGCGTGGTTAGGGATCCCGTCGGCCGGACACAGGGTTACTCTCCAAATCGTCCTCGGACATGTCGGAGCCCCCGCTGCGCGCTTCGCGCGGCGGGGGCTCCTCCGTCCTGCGGAAAGATTTGGAGAGTAACCCTGTGCCCGGCCTGCGATAACTAAGGGGTCGCCGCGTTTATCTTGAGGTGCTGCAAATACAAAGCTGGAAGGGTCTGAATTGCGCTTTGTCGATATATGCCCTTTTTCCTGATGGGACCGTGCTTGAGGGGCGTCTTCATGAGTTGCGGTGAAATAGGGACCGTTTTACCAGTTAAAAGGTCTAATCAGTCCCTATTTCACCGCAACTGAAACAGGGGCGCTCTCCAAGAGAGCGCCCCTGCCGGGTTTCCATAGTTCTGGCGAAGCAGTCCTTGAGATCCGCCTTGCCTTATGCCAAGAACTCCTTGGTGGTCGCCACGATGTTGGCGGCGTCCAGGCCATACTTGTGCAAGAGCTCGGCACCCGGGCCGGACTCGCCAAAGGTGTCGTTGACGCCGATCTTCTTGAGGGGCGTCGGGCACTGCTCGCACAGGACGTCGGCAACGGCGCTGCCCAGGCCACCGATTACAGAATGCTCCTCGACGGTCACGACGTGGCCGGTCTTGGTGGCGCTCTTGACGATCAGGTCGGCATCGATGGGCTTGATGGTGTGCATGTTGATGACCTCGGCGTCGATGCCCTCGGCAGCGAGCTGCTCGGCGGCCTCGAGAGCCTCGCCGACCATCAGGCCGCAGGCGATGATGGTGACGTCGGCGCCCTCGCGCATGACAATGCCCTTACCCAACTCGAAGTTGTAGGTCTCGGGGTCGTTGATAACCGGCGAGGCCAAACGAGCGAAGCGCATGTACACCGGACCGTCGCACTCGTAGGCGGCGCGCGTCACGGCGCGGGCCTCGACGTCGTCGGCAGGAACGATCACAGTCATGCCGGGGATGACGCGCATGAGGGCGATATCCTCGCAGCACTGGTGCGTGGCACCATCCTCGCCCACCGAGATACCGGCGTGCGTGGCACCAATCTTAACGTTGAGGTGCGGGTAGCCGATGGAGTTACGGACCTGCTCAAAAGCGCGGCCGGCTGCGAACATGGCAAAGGTGCTCGCGAAGGCAACGCGGCCGGTGGTCGCGATACCGGCGGCGACGCCCATCAGGTTGCTCTCGGCGATACCCACGTCGAAGAAGCGGTCGGGGCAGGCGGCCTTGAACTTGCCGGTCTGCGTGGCGGCGGCCAGGTCGGCGTCGAGGACCACAAAGTCATCGTGCTCGTTGGCGAGCTCGACGAGGGCCTCGCCGTAGCTTACGCGCGTGGCGATTTTTTTGACGTCTGCCATCCTAGAGCTCCTCTCCGGCGGCCGTGAGCTCTGCCATGGCCTGCTCAAACTGTTCATCGTTGGGGGCCTTGCCGTGCCAACCAACCTGGTTCTCCATAAAGGACACGCCCTTGCCCTTCAGGGTCTCGGCGATAATGGCGGTCGGCTGCCCCTTGGTGGCGCGAGCCTCGGCAAAGGCGGCGCGGATCTGGTCGAAGTCGTTGCCGTCGGCGAGCTCCACCACGTGGAACTTGAACGCGCGGAACTTGTCGGCGAGCGGCATGGGGTCGTTGACCTCCTCGACGGGGCCGTCGATCTGCAGGCCGTTGTGGTCGACGATCACGCAGAGGTTATCGAGCTGCTGGTTGCCGGCAAACATGGCGGCCTCCCAGACCTGGCCCTCCTCGCTCTCGCCATCGCCCAGCAGGGCGTACGTGCGGTAAGTATCGCCCCAGTGCTTGGCGGCAACGGCCATACCCACGGCGGCGGAGATACCCTGGCCGAGCGAGCCGGTGGACATGTCGACGCCCGGGGTGTCGTTCATGTTGGGATGACCCTGCAGGTGGCTGCCGATATGGCGCAGCGTCTCGAGATCCTCCTTGGGGAAGAACCCACGCTCGGCGAGCACGGCGTACAGGCCCGGAGCGCAATGGCCCTTGGAGAGCACAAAACGGTCGCGATCGGCCTTGCGGGGATCGGCCGGGTCGACGTTCATTTCCTCAAAGTACAGATAGGTCATGATGTCGGCAGCGCCGAGCGAACCGCCCGGATGGCCGGACTTGGCAGCGTGCACGCCGGTGACGATGCCCTTCCTTACCTCGTTGGCAACCTTTTTGAGCTCTTCGTCGCTCATTGTGCCTTCCTTTCATCCTCATTAGACAAAATGCGCACGGCACCGAAGGTAATCCCAACACAGCCGCAATGCACGTACGTCATTCATTATGCTGGAAACTGATGGCTTTACCAGAGTTTTTATCATTATTTGAACAATTTAGCAGGCAGAACCGCTGATGAAACGGTTTATCAATGTGAACGTCTTTTGGATGGAACGCAGTCGACCCTACGCGCTAATGTCCTTGAATCCCTCGCCGAAGGCTTCCGTAACGTCAGCGACCGTCACAATGGCGTGAGGATCGCGCTCGCGCACGATCGTCTTGAGGGTATTGAGCTCTCGACGGCTCACGATGACCATAATCACCGGCTTCTCGGCACCCGAATACATGCCAGTCGCCTTAAACTTGGTACAACCACGACCCAGGCCATACATGATATCGGCAGCGATATCAGGGAACTTATCCGAGATGATGAGTACCATACGGCGCTTGTTGCCACCATCGACCACGGCATCGATCACGTAACCGCTAATGACCATAGAAAGGCCTGCATACAGTGCGTTTTCGATTGAAAAGACCGGAGCCGACAGCGCGCATACGGCGACATCGATCGCCATGACGGTCGAGCCCACCGGCAGCGAGGTGTTACGCGAGATGATTTGGCCAATCGTGTCCGAGCCGCCGGTGTTGGCGCCGGCGCGCAACACCATGCCGTAACCGATGCCCGTAATAATGCCGCCCCACATGGCAGGGAGCATCAGGTCCGCATCCGCCAGAGGTGCTACAAACGGAGCGAACAGATCGGTAAAGAAGCCCAGCAGCACAAAGCCCGTCGCGGTCTGCACCACGTAGAACATGCCACCCTCGCGCATAACGACCAACAACAGCAAGGCGTTCATCACGATCGTCTGAATACCAACGGGAAGCGATAGGCCGCGCGATGCACCGACCGCCTGGATAATGGTGGCAAGGCCCGTAACGCCACCGGCGGCAAGACCGTTGGGAATCAAAAACAGGTCGGTCGCGATGGCGGCCAAGGCACACCCCAACATGATCTGGGGCAAATCGTGAAAGAAGTTCATCGAAAGAATGCGCTTGATGTCCAGACGATATGCCATGCTGCCTCCCTCAAAAAAGCGCACCCCATCGGATGCGCTTTGAACTTCTTCTTGTATTCGATTCTACCTATTCGCCGAACAAAAACCACCCCTGCGCAGGGTTTACTCTGGATACAAAACCACACCGCTCGGAGGGTTTTAATCCATTTCCACATAAACCCGAGCGGTTTAAGCAGATGGGGTCTCCGCGTCGGCGTTGCCGGTGGCCCAGCGATGGTAGCCAATAACAAACGGGTCCAGGTCGCCATCGTCAAGAACGGCCTCGACATTGCTGGTCTCCACGCCCGTGCGTAGGTCCTTGACCATCTGGTACGGGTAGAGCACGTAGCTGCGAATCTGGTTGCCAAAACCAATCGTGGTCTTGGGTCCGCGGATCTCATCCAGGGCCTCGGCGCGCTTCTCGAGCTCAATCTCGTACAGGCGGGCCTTGAGGATCTGCATGCACGCGGCCTTGTTCTGAATCTGGCTGCGCTCGTTTTGACAGGTAACCACAATGCCGCTGGGGAAATGCGTCACGCGCACGGCGGAGTCGGTGGTGTTGACGCCCTGACCGCCCGGGCCGCTCGCGTGGTACACGTCCACGCGGATGTCATCGGGGCTGATCTCGATGTCGATATCATCGGGTAGCACGGGGATGACCTCGACGCCGGCAAACGTGGTCTGGCGGCGCTTCTTGTCGTCGGTGGGGCTAATGCGAACCAAGCGGTGGACGCCGGCCTCGGCGCGCAGCATGCCAAATGCGTCCTTGCCCTCGACGGTAAAGGTCGCGCGGTCGATGCCGATGACCTCGGCTGCGGGACAGTCGTTGATGGTGACCTTCCAGCCGCGACGCTGGCAGTACTTCATGTACATCTTAAAGAGCATGAAGGTCCAGTCCTGGGCCTCCAGACCACCCTGTCCGGGCTTGATAGTCACAATGGCATCGCCGTGATCGAACTCACCGGTAAACCAGCTCGAAAGCTCGAGATCGTCGATTGCACGGGCCAGGCGCTCAGCCGTGGCCGCAGCCTCCTCGCGCAATGCGGCGGCATCGGGGTCGTCGCCCATCTCCTCGGCAAGCTCCAGCGCCGCACGGGCGTCAGATAGCTCGCCGCGCGCGGTATCCACGGCAGCGATATCTTCCTTGGCGCGAGCGATCTCCTCCATGGTGGCGCGAGCGGCGTCGGCGTCATCCCAAAAGCCGGGGGCCACGCTTTTTGCCTCGAGCTCGGTCACGCGCGTGCGCTTCTCGTCCAAATGAAGATACGACTCGACCTCGCCGAGCCGGTCCGCAAACGCGTCCAGCTCGGCGGGCGTTACCTCTAAAGCCTCCGCCATTAACGATTCCTGCCGTGGCAATACTTGAACTTCTTGCCGCTGCCGCAGGGGCAAAGGTCATTGCGGCCCACGTTGACATAAGGGTCATCGCTCTCTGACTTGCGGTAGGTGGTCACCTTGCCGCCGTTGTTGACAGCAGCCGGGCCTCCCTGGACGGCCGTACGAGCCTGCACCTGTGCCTGCTTGCGCAGCACCGAGTTGCCGTTGTCGCCATCGACATCGGCGGGGCCGGAGAAGTGCGCACCCTCGAGCGCGGGGTCCTCCTTGTGCTCCACGGCGTGCGGGGCGGCCTTGATCTCGATGCGCAGGACGGTGCGCAGGTAATCCTCGTACATGGTGTCGACGAGCATCTGGAAGGCACCATAAGCCTCGGTCTTGTACTCGACCAGCGGGTCGCGCTGACCAAAGCCGCGCAGGCCGATACCGGTCTTGAGGTAGTCCATCTCCTGCAGGTAGTTCATCCAGCGGGTATCGATGACGCGCAACATGACCTGGGTGTTGAGCTCGCGCATGAGGTCCTCACCCAGGCGCTCGGCCTTCATGTTGTAGCACTTCTCAACGTAGGCCAGGACATCGGCAGCCAGGGCCTCGTAATCCTCGTCGGGGAACTTGGGCGTATCGATATGACCGGTCAGCTCCACGACCCACTTGCGCAGGCCCTCGAGATCGCGCTCGCCATCGTGGCTGTCCTTGGTGCAGAACTCCTGCACGCAGCGGTACACAGTGTCGTGCATGACCTCGGTGATGTGGTCGGTCAGGTCCTTGCCATCCAGAATCTTGTTACGCTCGGCGTAGATGACCTGGCGCTGCTTGTTCATGACGTCATCGTACTCGAGGACGCTCTTACGCATGGAGAAGTTGATGCTCTCGACCTTGTGCTGGGCGCTCTCGACGGCCTTGGAAATGATCTTGTGCTGGATGGGCATGTCGTCGCCCATGTCGGCCGTGACCATCATCTTGGAGACGCGGTCCATCTTGTCGCCGCCGAACAGGCGCATGAGGTCGTCCTCGAGCGACAGGTAGAACTGAGTCTCGCCCGGATCGCCCTGACGGCCGGAACGGCCGCGCAGCTGGTTGTCGATACGACGGGATTCATGGCGCTCGGTGCCGATGACGGTCAGACCGCCGGCGGCAAGCACGCGCTCGCGCTCGGCCTTGCAGGTCTCCTTGGCCTCGGCGTTAAACTGCTCGAGCTGCTCGGGCGTCACGTCCTCCATGGTCAGGCCCT
>NZ_JBDMGT010000018.1:0-41080 GCF_039752775.1 Collinsella aerofaciens
CCTCTCGGCGGCCTTGCGAAAAACAAATCCAAGTTAGACCATTTCAAATGGTTCGATGTCTGCCCGGATGCGACACTCAATGTGTCCATCCTCGCAGTATCCGGTTCTCAAGGTGCACGCCCCGCGGCTGATCCGGTCCGACCGGGCCGCGCGGCAAGGAGATATATTGCCAGACCGGAGGGCCCCCGCGGGCGGGAATCGCGCACTCCATATTTTGTTCACAAATGAATAGAACCCTCAGTTGCTTCGCTGAGGCCGTATTCGAAGCAGCAGCTTCTGATATTGGCGATGACCAGCTGGTTTATAGGTGTTAAGGCATCGGTCATCTCTGGAGCGCCACTTTACTCCAAAAGCATCAGCTATTTGTTTCCCGTCGGTAAAAGGCAGGTTTTGTTCGCCGAGCGTTCTTATATATAGAGAAGTTCGGGTTCGAACCCGTGCACCGGCAACAAAAAAGCGGCCGGCATCCGCCAGTCGCTTTTCTATTCTATGGTGGGCCGTCAGGGGTTCAGCCTGCTCCGCAGGCGGCCGCTGCGGCGCTTTCGCGCCTTGCGCGCTGCGCTGGCAAACGCTCACGCGTTTACTCAGCTCCGCGCCCCGACGGGTTCGAACCCGTGTCGCGGCAACAAAAAAGCGACCAACCGGAGTCGATCGCTTTCTTTTCTATGGTGGGCCGTCAGGGGTTCGAACCCTGGACCTTGGGATTAAAAGTCCCCTGCTCTGCCAGCTGAGCTAACGGCCCGCGGGTGGCATTGTACCACGGTCTGGGACTATTCCCAACTCCATTGGCCGTTCTGGAAAATCACAACTTCACGTCCATCAGGCGTAATGCCCGTAATATCGATGTCGTCCGTGCCGATCATAAAATCGACGTGCGTGCTCGAGACGTTAACGCCATGCTCCAGGAGCTCCTCCTTGGACATGTCATACCCACCCTCGATGCATTCGGGGAAACCGACACCTAGCGCGAGATGGCAGCTAGCGTTCTCGTCATAGAGCGTATCGTAGAACAGAACGCCGCTTTCGCGGATCGGAGTGTTCTTGGAAATGAGCGCGACCTCGCCCAGATGAGCGGCACCTTCATCGGTGTCAATAATGCTCGCAAGCGTTGCCTTGCCCACGCGGGCGTCGTAGTCCACCACGCGGCCGCCCTCGAACTTAATCCAAAAATCTTCGACTTTATTGCCGTGGTGGATGAGCGGCATGGCCGAGTACACGATACCGTCGGCGCGCATGCGATCGGGCGAGGTGAAGACTTCCTCGGTGGGAATGTTGGGGAAGAAGGGATGTCCATCGGGCGTCTTGCCCTTGCCGCCGGCCCACTCGTGACCCTTCGTCATGCCAATCGTCAGATCGGTTCCATTTGCCGCGGTGTAATGCAAGTAGTCGAAACGATTGTCGTTCAGGAAACGCAGGTTCTTTTCGAATGCGGCGTCATGGAGTTCCCAGTCGCTCTCCGGGTCCTGGCCATCGGCGCGCGCGGTGTGCAGAATCGCATTCCACAGTTTATAGATTGCAACCTCATCGGCGTCTCCCGGGAACACCTCGTGCGCCCAAGCCACGACCGGAGCGCCGGCGATGCACCACGGATTGATGTTGTAATCCAGTCCACGGCGGAAAACTTTGCACTGCGTATTCCTCGCCTTTGATGCCGCGGCCGGCTTGGCTGGATCGATGCCCTTGAGGGCCGCAGGATCCGCACCTTCGATAAAGACAAAGCAGGCACCATCCTGGGCCAAGGAATCCAGCTGCATGCGCTTCCACTCGGGTGTCTGCTCAAAATAGCTTTTCTCGACATGCTCGTACGTGAGCCTCGTCACGGCATCATCGGCCCAAATGACCGTCACGTGGCCGGCGGCGGCAGCATAGGCCTCCGCGACCACCACGCGCGCAAACGGCGCGCACTCGACCGGAGACTGAACGACGACCTCCTGGCCGGGCTTGACGTTTACGCCCTTGCGGACGACCAGGCGCGCGTAGTTTTTAATCTTGGGCTCCAGGGCCTTCATGCCCTCCAGAGCCTCTTCGACCGTCAGGGCAGCTCGAATCATGTGCCACTCCATCTATCTATAGAACAGTAAAAAGGCGCGCCGCAAAAACGACGCGCCTTATATCTTAGCGATAAGTATGTATGCAAACGCTACTTCTTCTTGGAGTCCTTCTGGTCCTCCTCGGCAGCCGCGCGCTCAATAAGAGCGTTGAGCTTGTTCTCGGACATGCCCTCGGCCTGCGCGCGGTACATGTTGCGCAAGGGACGAATACGAGCGAAGTCGTAGATAAAGTCACCTAGGATGATGACATAGGACAAAACGATGCCGACCATCTGGACAGGGCTGGACACCATGCCAGCGGGAGCGAAGTACAGCGAGGCCCAAATTGCCACGACGAGCACCATGCCAATGGCGAGCACAATCCACCAGATGCGACGGCGCTTGGTGTAGTCCTCGTCCTGCTTGAGGAGGATATTCGACACCGTATAGATGCGGTCCTCCTTGGCGCGCTGCTTGGCCTTGCGGGCGCGCTTCTCCTCTTTAGAGAGGCCCTCGAGGTTCTCGCCCTTCTCGAGCTCTTTGCGGCGTGCCTTAGACGAAGCCGGCACGACGCGAACGGAGCTCGCTGCTTGGCGGGCGGGCTTAGCAGATGCGGCAGACTTGCGCGCAACCCCGGTAACTTCGTGGGATTGCGTGCGCTTGTTCGTGGCGCTACGGGTACTCACTTATGCGTTCTCCTTCATGCTTGTGAACTGGGAGCCGGTGATGATCTGGAAGGCCTCGCGATAGCGCTCGGACGTGCCATCGATGACCTCGGCGGGCAGGTGCGGGGTCTCCCCCGTCATATCCCAGTTGGCCTTAAGCCAATTGCGGACGAATTGCTTGTCGTAGCTAGGCTGGATCTTGCCCTCCTCGTAGCTGGCAGCAGGCCAGAAACGGCTGGAGTCGGGCGTGAGGCACTCGTCGATCAGCGTGACCTTGCCATCAATAACACCAAACTCGAACTTGGTGTCGGCAATGATGATGCCACGGGTCGCGGCGTACTCGGCAGCGGCCTTGTAGATCTTGAGGGAAAGGTCACGAATCTGCGTGGCGATGTCCTCGCCCACGATCTCGCAGCAACGCTCGAACGAGATGTTCTCGTCGTGGTCACCGATCTCGGCCTTCGTGGACGGCGTGAACAACGGCTCGGGAAGCTTGGAAGCCTCGGTCAGGCCCTCAGGCAGCTGGATGCCGCAGACGGTGCCGTTCTCGTCGTAGGTCTTCTTGCCCGAACCGGTCAGATAGCCGCGGACGATGCACTCGATAGGAATCGTCTGGGCCTTCTTAACCAGCATGGCGCGGCCAGCGAGGTAGTCACGATACTCAGCAAACTCCTCGGGGAAATCCGCCGGGTCGATGGAAACGAGATGGTTGGGGACGATGTCGGCAAACTTATCGAACCAGAATGCCGAGATGCGATTGAGCACCTCTCCCTTAAACGGAATCTCGTCGGGAAGAATGAAGTCGAACGCAGAAATGCGGTCGGTGGCGACCATCAGCAGGTTTTCACCGGCATCGTAAATATCACGAACCTTGCCACGGGAATCCGGATGACGCTCCATCGTTGTCACGTGAGTCACTCCTTACCTAAATACGACAGAAATGCGGGTTCTTTCCCGCATGTTTTCGCAAACTCGGAGCGGCAGGGACGCGGCCCCTCCTTCACCGAATAGCGAAAAGCTAGTGCTCCATTGTAGTAGATGCCGCGTCTGCCGTGTGCTCGCGGGGCAGATGAATCGTAAAAGTCGTACCCTTTCCAAGCTCCGACTCCACGGATATGTAGCCATGGTGACGCTCGACAATCTGCTTAGTCACGGCGAGGCCGACGCCCAGGCCGCCAGCTTCGCGGGCGCGGCTGGCATCGGCGCGCCAAAACCGCCCGAAAATGCGCGACAGATCGTCCTTGGCAATACCGATGCCGGTATCAGAAACGGCAATGCTGACGTGCCTGCGGTCACTGAGCACCGACACCACGACCCAACCGCCCTCGGGGGTGTAGCGCATGGCGTTGCTCATGAGGTTGATAACACATTGCGTGATCATGTCGGGATCTGCCTCGACAACGTCATCGTGGCCCTGCGTCTCATCTGCAAAGCGCAAACGCAGGTCACGGTCGGCAAACAGGCGCTCCTGGCCATTCACAATCGATCGCACGAACGGAACCATGTCCACCGGTTCTAGATTGAGCGGAGCCGTGCTGTTTTCCATACGCGATAGGTCGAGCATCTGCTGCACCAGACGAGCCAGGCGACGCGTCTCGGAAGCAACGGTCTCCAAATGCTCATCGTCGGTGGGATACACGCCATCCTGCATAGCCTCGACCGTTGCGAGCATGGCCATAAGCGGCGTGCGAAGCTCGTGTGCAACGTCTGAGGTCAGGCGCTTCTCGTGTTTCATATCCTTCTCGAGCGAAGTGGCCATCTCATCGAAGGTCTCACCCAGCTGATCGATCTCGTCATCACCGCGCAGTCCCGTGCGAGCCGACAGGTCGCCGTCACGGATTTGCTTTGCGGTACTGGTGATGCGATGAATCGGCTTGGTGAGCATGCGCGACACGAGCGATCCGATAACGACCGAAATGCAGATTGCAACAACCGCGGCGAGGGCCATGGCGTTAAAGGTCTTCTCCCTAAACGCAGAGTCCGCCTTGGTGAGCAGAGCGTCGGAGCCGATGGCCCACAGCTTTACCTGTCCGACATGCTCGCCGGAAGACGTTACAATCTCGACGTTAGCAACGCTATCGGAGTCGGTTGGAGCAGACGAGACCGGGCTATGCGATGCCCTCTTGCCGCTCGTGTCGTCGGTCGTAGCCTGGTTTTCGCGTACATCGGCGGTGGCGCTTGCCGAGGGCCAGGAATCGTCATAAACGATCACGCCCTTTTTATTGACGACCTGCATGCCCAGATCGTCGGAAACCAAACTCGACGTTGCGACCGTGCGCAGTTCTCCCGCGGTCCAAGAGCCGTTTTCCTCATATGAGGTCGCCAACTTCTCGGCAGCGGAATTTGCGATTTCGACGATATTGGAGCGTGTGTAATCCGAAAAGACCGTGCCCCACACAACAGAGACAACGCCCACCAGCACCAATACTGTCATGAGCGATGTCAGAGCAAAAGCAAGTGCCATGCGCGAGGGATAGCTCATCGTTGGCCGTGAATCGGAACGAGGCGTGTTCCAACTAGCCTTGGAACCCGCCTCGCTCTCCTGCTTGTGCTTTTGTCCGATTTCAAAGCGCGCAGGTGTCATATGTGATTTCCCTATTTCTCGTCCGACTTATCGGTCTTGGCCGGAGCCTCGAAGCGATAGCCGACACCATGGACGGTGTAGAGCCACTTGGGCTTCTTGGGATCATCGCCCAGCTTGGCGCGAAGATTCTTCACGTGGCTATCGATGGTGCGCTCATAGCCCTCAAAGTCATACCCGAGCACTTTCTCGACCAGCTCCATGCGGTTATACACACGGCCGGGATGGCGGGCAAGCGTGGTGAGCAGCTTGAACTCGGAAGCCGTCAGATCGACTTCCTTGCCCTCGACCAAGATCTTGTGGCCCGAGATATCGATGACCAGATCGCCGAAGTCGAGTACCTCGACGGCGGGCTCGTCGGCCTGATGGGCACGGCGGAACAGAGCGCGAACGCGGGCGACGAGCTCGCGCGGCGAGAACGGCTTAATCAGATAGTCGTCGGCGCCGAGCTCAAGACCGATAATACGGTCCTCGATCTCGCCCTTAGCCGTCAGCATGATGATGGGGACATCCGAGGTATCGCGAATGGTGCGGCAAACGCGCTCGCCGGGAATCTTGGGGAGCATAAGGTCGAGCACGACCAGGTCGAACTGATGCTTCTCGAACTCCTCGATCGCGGACTGGCCGTCGCCGACGCCCACAACCCAGTAGCCTTCGCGCTCGAGATAGGCAGCGACGGCGTCACGGATTGCCTTCTCATCCTCGACCAGCAGAATCTTTTTTGCATCTGAAGCCATAACACGGCCCCCCTGTCTCAATTAGCTAAGAACAAGCCCATTTTAACGCACCTGAGCCCACCGGGTATCGCATGGGTGCGATAGCTCGGCGGGCGGTACTCATAGTCACAACGCGCTTATTCCCCTGTCGATGCCTTTTTAACCCCTCGGAGACTAAAGAGAGAACAAGCGAGCGGTAACCGTCTCGGGAATTCCCTGGCTGTTACGCACCGTTGCGTACGTTAAGAACGAGTTCGATTTACCCGCCGTAGCAGGATAATCGCCATACTCCAAGGCTCGGTCGGGCGACAGAAGCGAGCCGTAAGTCTTAGCCGAAGTGTCAATCAAAAAATGCGACGCCTGAACTTTGACCAGATATTTATTTTTCCTTCCCGCAGCGCACGCGAGCGGCTCACGCGAAAGGAAGAGATACGGCCCGCCCTCGTTACCGATATAGGTGCCCATATTGCCCAGGCCACCCACACCGCTATACGTCGCCTCAATGGAGAACACGAAGGTGTCTCCCATATACACGGCCTCGAAAGGCGAAACCGACGAAGGAAGCACCAGCTGAGCTCGCTTCGTGTTGTTGCCGTCAGTCAGGTCGATCGCCGTCATACCGTAATAGACGCCCTCATCATTGTGCACGCGGGGCGAGATGGTCAGGATGCCGTCGCTCACACGCGGGGCGGATGCGAAACGGCCCGTCGACTTCCAAATAGTCTCAGGCTTGGACTCGCTGGGCGACTGACGGTAGCAGTACGAATCGTTACTCGTCTTGGTGCCGCCGGACGAAGGCATCTTATACCAGATGACCGACGACCCATACGCTGTGAAGAGCGGCGGATCGTAGTTTTCGCCGCCGCGGTCGAGCTCGACAGCGTTGCCGGTAAGGGAGGAGCCTGCAAGGTTTTGCGCATAGAGTTTCCAAGACGCATTGGCAAAGTTCATCTCGACCCATGCGAACACGCCATCACCCGCGCGAACGTCGTAAAACGCATAACCGGTTCCCTCAATGGGATCCTCGATAAGTGTGGTAAGCGAGCCATCGCCCAGGTTGAGCACACCAAGCGTATTGGCATGCAGGGCAGAAGCAGGCGCCATCATCGCGGCGGCGTAGTCGCCATCGCAGTAGTACAGCAGCGTGCCCAGCGGCAGCGTCCACGAGGCCGCGGGCTCAAGATCGATATCAACAGCTTCGTACTCATCAGTGATCGAGACAATCTTCGAATCGTCCTTGATAACCTGCGGCTCGCCAGCGGCATCGTCGCTGGTGCCCGTTTTTTTCGAGCATCCGGCAAGCACCGTGGCAGCGCCCGCGGCAGCCCCACCGAGTACAAAGCCGCGACGCGATATTCCGTTCTTGATGTGATCGGCGATACCCATTAGGCGATCTCGGTGCGAGCGGCCTCGATAGCGCGTGTAAGCTGGTCGGCGCAGGAGGTCTTTTTCATACCGCAGGTATTACCGGCGAGAACCTCGATTACGCGATCGGCAGGAGCGCCCTCGACCAGCTTGGAGATAGCCTTGAGATTGCCGTCGCAGCCGCCGGTAAATTCAACGCCCATCACCTTGTTGCCGTCATCGGAAAGATCAAGGTGAATATTGCGAGCACACACGCCCTGAGGCTTGTAATCAAACGAAATCATGCGATCCCCTCTCAGAATGTTATTCGAGAAGACTATTATCCCCGTCTTTCCCTAAATGCAACGAGGCGCTTTGCCGGCAACACACATTACCAGCAAAGCGCCCTAAAAAGCTAACGTTATGCCCGAACCTACTCGAAGCTCAGCTGCTCCAGACGATCAAAGACCGTGTCGATACGGGTGAGGAAGTCCCACGGATCAAAGATCTCGTCGAGCTTCTCCTGACTGACGGTGCAGCGCGGGTCGGCCTCGAGACGCTCCTTAAAGGTGGGGCCGGAGACACAATCCTGTACCTCGTGCCAGGTTGCCATAGCGTTCTCCTGCACAATGGCGTACGCGTCCTCGCGGGTGATGCCCGTGTCGACGAGGGCGAGCAGTACCTTGGAAGAGAAGATGAGGCCGCGGGTCTTATTGAGGTTGGCCATCATGCGGGCGGGATACAGTTGCAGGCCGTCGATAACGCGAATGAGGCACTGGAACATGTGGTCGAGGGCGATGAAGCTGTCGGCCTGGGCGACGCGCTCGGCAGAGGAGTGCGAAATGTCACGCTCGTGCCACAGGGCGACGTTGTCGAAGGCAACCTGCGCGTTGGCCTTCACGACGCGCGACAGGCCGCAGACCTTCTCCATGGTGATGGGGTTGCGCTTGTGCGGCATGGCGGAGCTGCCCTTTTGACCCTTACGGAACGGTTCCTCGGCCTCGAGTGTATCGGTCTTCTGCAGATTGCGAACCTCGGTAGCGATGCGCTCACAGGTGGCCGCGGTGGTGGCGAGAACGCCGGCGAGGTAGGCGTGATGATCGCGGCTAATAACCTGCGTGGACAGCGGGTCGTGAACCAGGCCCAGGTGCTCGCAGACATATTCCTCGACAAACGGCTCGATGGAGCTGTACGTGCCGACAGCGCCCGAGATGGCACCAAAGGCAACGTTCTTGCGGGCATCCTCAAGACGGTCCAGATCGCGCTTGAGCTCCCAGGCCCAAGAGCCAAACTTCATGCCAAAGGTCATCGGCTCGGCATGGATGCCATGAGTGCGGCCGGCGCAGAGCGTGTTGCGCTCCTCGAAGGCGCGACGCTTGCAAATCTCGCCGAGCTTCTTGACGTCCTCGATGATCAGGTCGCAGGCCTGGGTGAGCTGGTAGCACAGGGCCGTGTCGCCCAGATCCGAGCTGGTCATGCCATAGTGAACCCAGCGGCTGGGCTTGGGGTCGCCCTCGGGAACATCGGCATCGATGTATTCCTTCATGTTGGTCAGGAAGGCAATGACGTCGTGGCGCGTGACTTCCTCGATCTCATCGACCTTCGCCTTCTCAAAGTTGGCATGGTCGCGGATCCACTGGGCCTCGTCTTTGGAAATACCGATCTTGCCGAGCTCCGCCTGGGCCTCGCAGGCCAGAACCTCGATTTCCTGCCAAATGGCGTACTTGTTCTCGAGGGAGAAGATGTGTCCCATCTCCGGGCGGGTATAGCGATCGATCATAGCGGCTCCTTTTTGGTTATTGGCACGTTGGTCGTAACCCAACCATTGTACCGTGCGCAGGTGCAAGTATGGGCAGCAGGCATTAACCTAACATTTTGGAATTGGAGCGAGCATGGGGACGTCCGCGCATTTGCTTCGCAAATACGCACCGGCTGCGGTCGACAGACCCGGTCCGCGCACACGCACGGGCACAGCGGGTTGGACCCGACGTTCCCGAGGTCCCCCGTACTCGATGGAGCGGGCAACGGGACATCCGCGTATTTGCTTCGCAAATACGCACCGGCTTCAGGCGCCTGTCGGCGCCTTCGCCTGCTCGCTACAAACGCTTCGCGTTTGCTTAACGCTCGCACCCTGGCGGGTTCGAGTCCCGGCGCTTGGTAGTAAAAAGCACGGCAACGTAACGCTGCCGTGCTTGTGCTTTTTACTGGAGCGGGCAACGGGACTCGAACCCGCGAGTGTCAGCTTGGGAAGCTGATGCCTTACCACTTGGCGATGCCCGCTTGTGTGTTGGCTAGTATAACGCGGTTGTCTTGTTCGATACAAGGGTGGCGATGCTTGTTTTAGCTGTGGAGATTCGTTTGAAAATCGCGTCAATTGTGGAGATGAGGACCTTTGACCTCCTGTTCTCCCTATCTTCTACCTGCGCTTTTGCTTGATTGTTGTATTTGAGCTCAATTTGTCAGGAATTGGGCAAGCTTTTGGTCAGGCTCCGGTACTTACCCGCATGAACCTCGGGGGTAGCCTCATCCTACGCGTCGCAGCCTCCCCATGCGGCGCACGAGGGATAAGGAGCAGCCATGTCCAACGCACCCACGCACTCTGTCCACAGCGCAATCGCAACAGGTCCGCTGCTCCTGCTCCTCTTCCTGCTTTTCGGCTGCCTGGCACCGAGAGCCGCATTTGCCGTCGATGGCTACGACCAACTCGGCTTCCGCACTATTAGCGATGATTGTGGGCCCTTCTTCATCGGCAAGTATGAAGCTCAAGACGCCTCGATTGCCTACTGCATGAACCAGGAGCGCCCCGGCCCCACCAAGCCGGGCGGCCCATGGCTCAACTTTGATCAAGGCTGGGTGTGGCTCGACGACGAGTTCGCGGCAATCGTTTGTCACGGATATCCTACCGCCACGTCGTTTGGCGGTTACCATCTTTCACCCGATCGCGCCCGCGCCGCAACCCAGCTTGCCGTATGGATGCTCAACGGCACTACCCATGTCGACGGTACCTATTCCTACACGACCGCTCAGGGCAAAACCAAGAGCGGGCACTTTACCGCCGACAATGAAGTCGTGGCGGCTGCGCGGTGGCTCCACGACAACGCAAAATCAGGAAGCATCAAAGCCGCTCCGCACCGCGCGCGGCGCTATCTAGGAGCCGTATCGGGCGGCAGCAAACGTCAAGACATGCTCTATGTACTGCCGGCAGTCTCTGTTTCCTTCAAAAAACAGTCTGCAAACGCCGCCATTACCAGCGGAAACAATACTTATCAGTTTGACGGGGCAACATTCGATATTTTTGAGAGCGCCAGCGGCGCGCATGTCGGCACCGTCCAGATGGACAGCAACGGTCGAGCGCAAGCAACACTTCTGCCCAACACGGCATACTACCTAGTTGAAACGAAGGCGCCGGCCGGCTATGTCCCCCGCCACGATCGTATTGCCTTTACCACGGGGAATGACGGCGGGCGGGTCGCCATTGATGAACAGCCCGGCACCATCAACCTGCGTATCGTAAAACTCGATGCCGCGACGAATGCCGGCCACCAGGTGGGAGCTTCGCTCGCAGGAGCAGAGTTCACGTGTGTGTCGCAATCAACCCCTGGATGGGCACAAATCCTCACGACCGACGAAAGCGGTCGGGCCACCCTCGCCGATGTCCCCTTAGGAACCTTTACCATCTACGAATCAAAAGCCCCCGAGGGCTACCTGCCATCCAACGACAGCTGGACCTATACCGTTGGAGCCGACCAGCTCGGCGATTCAGGCGTGGTCGAGATCGAATCTCGCGTTTCCGATATCCCCATTGCGTTTAACCTTGAGATTTCCAAATTCAAGGATTACGGCAATAGCGACCAATCCGGCCTGGAGCAGCCGGCGGGTGGTGTTGTCTTTGAGGTTGTCAGCAACAGCTCTCAGCAGGTTGTTGGCACACTGACCACAAACATCTATGGCTTTGCCTCCACCGAAGATCAGCCCGAAGCATGGTTCGGCACAGGCAAGCGACCCGCCGGTGTCCACGGAGCCGTCCCATACGACCGTGCCGGCTACACGGTTCGTGAGGTTCCGGAAACCGTCCCCGAGGGTTTTAAACGTGCAGGGGAATGGACCGTCGGGGCAAATCAGATTTCCGACGGCGCCGAGCTTCAATATATCGTGGACAACCACGCTCTGTCGACGCATCTCCAGATTGTAAAACGCGATGCCCAAACAGGCGCTTCTGTTCCCCTAGCCGGATTCACCTTCCAACTCCTCGACAGCAATCACGAACCTGTCTCACAAACTTGCTGGTATCCAGCACATAACGTAATGGACACCTTTACGACTGACGCGACCGGGACCGTCACACTGCCAGAATCGCTCGTGCCGGGCACCTATTATGTACGCGAAACCTCGGCCAAAGAGCCCTATCTTGTCAGCGAAGAAATCGAGGTAAACATACCCGCCGACATGAACCTAACGCCCGTTGCAATCGCCTCGTATTATGACCGCGCCGCGACCGGAAATATCAGGATCGTTAAAACCGATGCCGTAGACGGCAGCAGCCTCGCGGGCGCCATCTTTGAGATCCGTGCCTCGGGTGATATCGTGCGCCCCGACGGTAGCATTGCCGCACTCGACGGTGAGACTGTCGCTACCGTCACGACGGATGAAACTGGAGAAGCACGCGCGGACAACCTCCCACTGGGATCTGGCACCGCACGCTACGAGGTTGTCGAGACTCAAGCGCCGGCAGGCTTCTTGCTCGATCAGACAACCCATATTGTCGACCTTACTTATGCCGACCAGAAAACACCCGTTGTAGAAGCACGGCTTAACGTATCCGACGATTACACCAAGGTTGATATCTCCAAGGTCGATGCAAGCGGTGAGCAGGAAGTAGAAGGCGCACGGCTCACCTTATATGGTCCCGATAAAACCGAAATAGACTCCTGGACCTCATCCGACAAGCCACACCGCGTCGAACATCTTGCACCCGGCACCTACTCGTTGCGCGAAATGATGTCTCCGCGGACCTATGACCTTGCCGAGGAGATAACGTTTGAAATAAAGGATACGGGAGAAGTCCAATCCGTCGCGATGAAGGATGCGCCCATCGAGATCAAGGGGCAGGTCGACAAGCGTCAGGAACTTGTCCAGCCTATCGAAAAGGGCCTGTTGGCTAACGGCGATGGTAAAAACCGTGCCGCGATGCAAACCAATACGGATGGGCTTTTCTCCTATACCATCGACGCTCGAAACGATTCAACTACCTGGGTTGATGAGTTTACAATTACCGATGATCTTGAGTGTGCCGAGGACGATACGGCGAGATTCGTCTCAATCGAAACCCCCGTCGCCATCGGCGACCTCAACGGTCTGTGCAACGTGTGGTATCGCACGACGCCGTTGGACTCGACAGACGTCGATGAGCCGGCAAACGCGACACTTGACGATGGGCACGAAAATCCTTGGCTTGAGTCCGACGAAGTAAAGGAAAGTCTGGGTGAGGATTGCCGCCTCGTCGATTACGACGGCTGGCACCTCTGGAAGGCGGATGTCTCGACCACGGAATCCACCACACTCGAGGCGAAAGAACTCGACCTTGCGTCCAATACCGTCGTAACGGGCATTCGCATTGAATACGGTGCGGTAGCCGCCGGCTTTACGACTCGAAGCGATGCGGATTCTTGGACCCGCGATGATCTCAAAGATGAGCACGACGACCTTGACGATGCCAAAGCAATCCTTGGCACAGACGCTCGGGGCGCAATCGTGCACATGCAGGCGACGTCGGCTTATACGCCCCAAACCGCACTCACCAACAGCGCGCGCGTCGATCTTTGCCGCAATGGTGGCGGCGATAAACTTGAGTCACATGACGAGGACAGCGTTATTCAACGCTGTACCCTACCGCAGGACCTACCGGCAACAGGATCAGTTCCCATCGCCGCTTGCATCACCGCGCTCCTGACCTCGGGTGCCGCAGCCCTATGGTTCGCTCGCCTTAGGTCGATCCCAAAGAAGCGCTAGCGCGATGAAAAAGCGGGCGAGCCAGTCCCCTGGCTCACCCGCTTTCAATCATGTAAATCGCCGTATCTACTCTGCAGACGAAGATCCACCATCAACGATTGCCTGCTCGGACTCAGGAATCCCATCGGCACCCGTACTCTGTTCTTGCTCCACCTCTTCGCTGATTGCGGAGGCGGGGGTCGAACCCTTTGCACCCACGATGTAGGCAGCCCCAAATCCTAACGCAATGGCAATCAAGGTCAAAATCACGTAGACAGGCCAATGGCGCTTAATATACGAAAACACGTTGACTCCTTAGAGCTCCGTCTACGAACGGCGGATAACCTCGGTCACGACCTCGGATACCGTAGCAATGTTCGTCGGGTTGACATTGTGGGGCAGGTCGTCCTCGGTACGAGCGCAAGCCAGACGCGTGCCGTCCACGCCGGCGATAGTGAGGGCTCGGCGGCTCGCCTCGAGCGCGGCATAGGCATCGGTCTTGGCATAGGGCATCTCGAGCGCGCCACAATCGACATGGAACGACTTGCACACCTTGCTGACCAGGTTCATGATGCGGCGATCGCCCTTGAGCAGCTGCTGTTCGCCCTCAACCGTCACCACCGAAAGCCTACCGGCGCCGACGGATTCAAGATTGATAAAGAATACGCCGCGGAGCTTATCGCGATGCGAAGCCAAGAAGGCCTTCATGCCGGCGCCATCACAATCCGAGGCGCCCGTTGCCACAAACCAGATATCGTGACCGAGCAGCTCATCATCGCCCATAGAGGCGACAGCCGAGAGCATATCTTCGGAAGAAGCGCCGTCGGAAGACGTAGCGCCGCCCTTCCAGCCATCGTTATCGTCCTCGAAATTATCCCACGAACCGATGCCGCGACCGGACTTCTTGGCATCGTAATCGTCTTCGACGCCCAGCCAGTCACTCATGCTGTCCTGCTCGTTTTTCTTTTTACGACCGAACAGACCGCCCAGGCCGCGCTTACGAGACTTGGGTGCCGCCGGGGCGGGAGCTGAAATGGTCTCGATCGGCTGCGCGCCCGACGCGACGGGCATAGGAGGCGCAACGGGTGCCGATGTGGGTTCGGGACCTTGGGCGGTAGCAAAGGGGTCGTTGACCTGGGCAGAGGGATCGGGAAGGTCGAACAGCGACGTGCGAGACGCAACGTTTGCCTGCTTCATAGACGGCAGCGACGGATCGGGGACCGAAGCCAGCGGAGACGAGGAAGGTGCAGGCGACGGTGCCGACGCCGGATCGGGAACATTCATCTGCGGACGCGGCGATGCCTGGGAGGAAATCTGGGCCATAAGGGAATCGACCGTTTCGTCCTGGGTGGGAGCAACATTGGCAACCGTGGCACCGGAACCACTCGGGGTCGGCATGGTGAAAATCTGCGTGGAGTAAGGCCTCGACTCATCCGTCTCGGGAGTCTCGGAAACCGCAGACACTTCCTCCTGCTCGACCTCGGTCGAATCATCTTGCTCGGCTACCGCGTACTGCTCTTCGTCAGAGTTGGCCTCGACGGGCTCGTCCTCAGCAGCATCCTGAATTTCGGCAGCATCAATGGGCTCGTCATCGTCTGCCACGTCGTCCTGCTCATCGGAAGCAGGAAGGGGCTCGGCAATCGCGGTGCCTTGCTTTTCAAACGTTATCGTGGAATCGAACTGCGCGGCATCAAACGACATGGTGCTATCGACGTGCTGCTGGGCCTCGAAAGACGTTGTAGCTTCGGCGGCGTCGACGGGCACGGACTGCATAGCCTCGTTCTGCTCGAACTCTTGCGCCGCGAGCTCACGTGCCGCCTCGGCTGCCTGCTGCTGAGCGATAGCCTCCTGCTCGGCAGCCTCGCGTGCGGCAGCGCGCTTCCCCTCGAAATCGTCGACAAATTTCTTGCCCTTTGCAAGCGCACCCTTAAAGAAGTTGGAAGCGCTGGCGCCAATCGACGAGAACGCCGATGCAATGTCGGCATGGGGCGTTGCCGCGGGAATCTCGGCCGAGAAATCAGTATCGCTCTCGTAAGACACGCGCCTCGGCTGTTCAACGTAATCGTCGTCAGACTCGTCCGCAACGTCTTGCGCCGGCGCGGCGGGAGCCAAAATGTCCAGTCCTGCCGCGGGATCGAACGCGGACACTGCCTCGGGCTCGGCAACGGCAGCGGTAACCGCGGCAGACTCATCATCCACGGTGACAGCGGGCGCAGGCGCAGTCACGACGGGGGCAGGCTCGGGCTCAAACGTCGGCTCCTCGCCCTCCTCGTAATCGAGCGTGCAGGACTCGGGAAGCATTCCGAGCGCACGGATGGCATCCGAACCAAAGCGGATGTTGCCGGCGGCATTGCGATAGAGCTTGGGCTCGGGCTCGGCCGCGACAGGCTCCTCCACCGGCTCGGCAGCGGAAACCTCGTCATTGAACTCTTCAGCCTGGACAGCCTGATTCTGATCCTCGGGCACGATGGCGCCAATCAGCGTCTCGTCGGCAGACGCACCCTCAAAGCCCTCGATCTGCTCGTCGAAAGCCTCACCCTGTTCGGGTTCGGTCTGAGTGTCGGGAGCAATCGGCTGACCGAACTCGTCCTCGGCGTAGGTAGGCTCTTCGTACTCGATGGTGTTACCGTAGTCGTTTTGCTGCTGGGCCGCGGCATACTCCGCCGCTGCACGCGCCATTTCCTCGGCACGACGCTTTTGCTCCCCAAAATAGGTATCGAACGGAACATCGTCGGGAAACTCGTTTTCACCCTGGAAGGGAGCAACGTTGTCCATAACGCCGAGCATAGCGGCGACAGAAGACTTGTTGCACACCGCGCCGGACGTATAGGGAAGAATATGGCGGTTAGAGATGATGTTTGCCGCGTTGGCAAGTGCAACGAGGGAAGCGAGGATCGCGACAATCCACAGCAGAACCTTGAGCGCGCCGGGGAGCGGCAGGATACGCAGGATGGCAACGGCAGCGGGGGCAACCGTGGCAACGGGCAACAGCTTGGCGATGAGCGCACGATACGAAGCATAGGGCTCGCGGGCGAGCAGCTCAGCACGGGGAGAGTCGTAGTGTGCGACAACGACCACCGGGCGGTTACGCGGGGACGCGAGCGGGCCCGAGGCCTTGTGGTAGGCGATGACATTTTGGCTCACGCCCGTCTTGCCCAGACGCGAAACCACGGGGTGGCCCGTGCGCTCGAGCACGTAAAGAACGGCGCCGACAATAGCCAGCAAGGTGCCGACCAAGCCGATACCGGCGCCGATGCCCATCAGCAGGGCGCCGGCAAACGCAAGAATACCGGTAACGGCAAATGCCAATCTACTGGGCGCCGGGGCATTGAACTCCTGAACCTCGGGATCAAAGCCGTGGTTGCGGAAGATCTGAGCGATATCCTCGGCAGCCAAGCGCTCTTCTTCGCTGCATGCCGGCGTAATGCCGGTGTTCTGCAGCAGGTGGTTAATATAGTTCTGGGTGTTCGCCATGTGCGCTCCACATCCATAATCCGACAAATAGGCCCAATGCATGCACATTAGAACCGTATATAGTCGAAAGTATACCCCGAGCGAGCGCAAACGACCGAATTCGGGCCATCTTAACGCCCCGAGCGGACAAGGATATAGCCTAATCTCCATATCGGACTAAAATCATGGCAGCAAACCACCTTCTCATGCGAGGACTCTATGACGGCAAGCGACACGACCGAGACAATTAAAAAGGGGAATTCGGAGCCCAGTTTCGATAAAACGGCTCAGCGCATCCTCAATCTTTTCTTTGTGCTCAATAGCTCCCCCGAACCGCTGACGACCGAGCAGATCGTCTTGGATTCTGACCTGGGATATGGCTCGGGCAATATCGACTCGGATAAGCGCAAGTTTCGACGCGATCGTGACAAACTGCTCGAACGCGGCATCTTAATCAAGGAGGTTCGCCCCACCGGCGCGCAGGAGACCGAGGAAAGCTCGTGGACAATCGACCGCGAGCACACGTTTGCAGCAGGTGGCCTCATCACCGCAGACGACGCCGACATCCTACTCAACGCCATCGACCAGACGCTAGCGGCCGGCTCTTCCACCTTTGCCGCGCCGCTTGCCGATATTCGCTCCAAAATTGCCTACCTCACCGGCATGTCGGCGGTGGACGAAGCACCGATCCGCCGCTCTCCCACCGTCGATGCGGTATGGAGCGCCTTTGCCGAGCGATGCGCGCTGCGGTTTTTATATCAGAACGGACGCGGCGAGCAGAAAGAACGTACCGTCTGCGTCTACGGCATGTTCGAGCGCGAGGGCGTGGCGTACTTCTGCGGCCTCGACAATGCCACCGACGACATCAGGACATTCCGCTGCGACCGTATCGTTCGCGCTTGGCGTCCTTCGAAGGCCTACGCCATCCCTGCAGACTTCAATCTCAACGACTATCTGTTCTTTGAATTCGATTTTGTCGACCGACCGCCCGTTGCAGCCACGTTCTCGTTCGCCCCTCAGACGCAGATCGATATGATCAACGGCCTCACGCGCGGGCGAGGTGAGCTCGCACACACCGATGCGGGATGGACCTGGACCGTTGACGTGCGTGACCTTGAAGCCGCCGCCTCATTTTGCATGGCCCACGCCATGGACGGCATGAGGCCCATGGCCCCCAAATCGCTCAAGCAGGCGTGGAACCACCTCATAGAAAGGACGGTGCACGAGCATGCCCGTGCGTAAACTCACCAGCGAGCAGAGACTCTCGCGCGCCATCGACATCATGGAGGCCCTCTACGCCGTCGGCGAGAGCGGCATGACACGAACCGAGATTTGCAGTCGCTTTGACATCACGGGGGTGTCGCTCGACGAGATTCTTGAGATCGTCTCGACGCTCGCGGACCGAGAATCGGGCGCGCGCATCATCTGCGAATGCCGCGGCGAGCGTGTGGTCCTCACCGGTGACGCCGGGCGCGTGCTACCGCTGCGTCTGAGTGCCGCCGAGGGCGCCGTGCTCAACCATGAACTTGAATCGTTGGGGATCGAGCCCCAGGCGGCAGCTCGGATTCGACATGCTCTTCTACCCGAAGAGCTCGGCTATAACCAGCGCGTCTTTGACACCGTCAACCACGGGTCGCACTGGCAGCAGCTGAGCTGTGCCATTCAGGACGGCGTTCGCTGCCGCATCTCGTATCGTTCGATGGACGATGCACGGCCACGCGAGCGTCTGGTCGACCCCTTGCGCATTACGGCAAACGGCGACCAAACATACCTGATTGCCTGGGACATCGCAGTCGATGAGCAGCGCACCTATCGCATGGATAAAATCGAGGGACTCACCTTGACGGAAGACTCCGTCGTGTCTCACGCACCGGACGTCGCATCCCTCCACGATTCCCTTGCCCGGACGCAGCGTAGCGCAAAGCTCTTGATGCCATTCGATATGGCGGAACATCTGGACTGGGCCGGCATCACCCTAATCGAGCGCAGCGGGGCAGACATGGTAATGGTAACCGTGCATTACGGCTCCGAGCGTTGGCTACTGAGCCAGGTAATCGCAGCGGGCGGAGCCATCCGCATCTTGGATGACCCCGCCCTGTCAAAGCATCTGTGCGATATGGCAAAAACCCTCGTCTGTCCGCTTTAGCGCCGCCGCTCGTGGCGTGCACGCCACAGTTGCAGATAGTGCCCGATCTGCGCCGATTCGATGCGCTGGTAGGAGCTCGTGGGCAGCGACGTTAAGAACTTCTTTCCGTAGCCCTTCGTCACCAGGCGCGGGTCGGCCAGAATCAGCACGCCGCAATCGGTCGACGAGCGGATAAGGCGGCCGGCCGCCTGCTTGACCTCGAGCACCGCCTCGGGCAGCGAATAGCGCGCCCAAGCGCGGTCTTCGCGCAGGTTGCGCTCGCACGAGAGCGGGTCCGTGGGGCTCGAGAACGGCAGCTTGGGAATGATGACGCAGCGCAACGTCTCGCCGCTGGCGTCGAATCCCTCCCAGAAGGCCTTAAGAGCAAAAAGCGACGAAGCCGGCTCGTTGATAAACCGGTCGCGCAGGCGACGAGGAGATGAGTTGCGCTGCTGGCAGTTGAGCTCCAGACCCGCACGGGCCATCTTGGGCTCAACGCGGGCGTACAGGTCTTCCATGTCGCGCCGATTGGTAAACAGTGTGAGCACCGATCCGCCCATGGCAAGATGGGCGTCGACCAGCACGCGCTCGAGCGCCGTAAGATAGCTCTCACGATCGCGCGGATCGGGGATATCGCCCGCAACGACTACAGCCATGTTCGAATCGAAGTCGTAGCTCGAGTCCAAGTGCAACGATGAGGATGTTGAAGCGCCGATGCGATCGAGGCCGACCGCGTGGTTAAAGTGTTCAAAGCTTTTGGACACCGTCATGGTCGCCGAGGCAAAGATAGCCGTGTGAACCTCGGGCAGCCACTCGGTTGCCAAAGCCTCGCCAATGTCGATGCGCTCTGCAGTCATTGACTCTCCGCCGGCGCGCAGTCTGCGATTGACCTGCAGCGAATACACGTAGTGTTCATCGGTGCCATCAATGATGAGTTTGAGGTTCTCGGCAAGCTCGTGCAGGCGGCGCGAGATATCACCCAGGTCGACAACAACCTCGGGCTTGTCGGCGGCGACGGCTTGCACCAGCGCGTCGACGCTCCTGTCAGCTTGTTCCAATGCGTCGATGGCAGTGTAGGCCGACTGTAAGAAATCATGCCAGTCGTCAGATTCGCGCAGCTCGGGGCCAATCCATAGATTGGCATTGTCATAACCCCCACGGGCACGGCGGCCGAGCTCGCGAACGCCATCGAACACGTCGGCGATTGCCATGCTCGCGCGCGCAACCGTCGACGTCGCCTTGGCAGTAAGGCCCAGATAGAGCGTAGAGCCCTCGGAGGTTGCCAAATCACGGGAGACCTGGCTTAGCGCACCGGTGCTCGAGCCACCCAGGCGCTCAAACAGAACGCGTGATTCGTCCGCCGACACCACGCGCGCCCACTGACGGCGCGCCTCGCGCTCGATGGAATGGGCCTCGTCGATTACCCAATGACGAATCGGAGGTAAAATCCTGCCCTCGGCCGCGACATTGCGGAACAGCAGGGAATGGTTGGTGACCACCACGTCGGCATGCGCTGCACGACGGCGAGCGCCGTGGACCAAACATTTATCAGGGAAAAACGGGCAGAGGCGACGAGCACACTCGCGCGAGGCCGTCGTAAAGTCGGGGCGGTTGACGCTGCGCCACCGAATGCCGAGCGAGTCGAGGTCGCCATCGGCTGATTGGCAGACGTACGCCATAATGACCGCGACCGCCGTGAGCGTGTCCGCCGGATCGCGCTTGGTGGTAATCTCGACCTGGCCGCGGCTCATGCGCTCAAGCTTGCGCAGGCATGGATAGTGGTCATACCCCTTGAGAGCGCAAAATGACAGACCACCGTCCAGTTGCTCGGCAAGTTTTGGCAGCTCATGGTACATGAGCTGGTCGGCAAGATTATTCGATTTGGTCGCAATACCAACCGTGATGTTGTTACGGCGCGCTGCCTCGGCAAAAGGCACCAGATAGGCCATCGATTTGCCGACGCCCGTGCCCGCCTCAATTACACGATGAGTGCCCGTGACCAGCGCATCGCGGACCTCGAGCGCCATCGCGATCTGCTCATCACGCGGCTCGTAGGTGGGATACATGCGATTGACCAGGCCACCTGGCGCATAGTCTGCCTCAATCTCCTCACGACTCGGCATCTTGAGGACCGGCAGTTCGTCGGCGTCCACCCGATCGTCGGCGCGATCGGCCTTGAGAACGTCAGCACGAGCGGCGCTGAGAGAGAAGATAGAACCAGGGTTCTGCCCTGCCAAGAATGAGAAGATAGGACGATAGGACCAAGGCACATCCGGATGCATGTCGGCTAGGCGCGCCATGAGGCCCTGAGGCAAGTCGGTGAGCGCCACGAGCAACACGCGCCATACGCCACACAGGGCGTCGACGTCGGCATTGGCACGGTGTGATACCGAGTCACAGCCAAACAGATCGGCCATAAAAGACAACTTGTGCGATGCCAGGCGCGGAAGCGCGATGCGCGACAGCGCCAGCGAATCGATCCAGATATCGCTCACGTTGACGCCGCCTTTGACCGACTCGATAAACGAGCGGTCGAACGTGGCGTTATGTGCGATTACCGGGCAACCACCGACAAAATCGGCGAGAGCGGCTACGGCCTCAACGGCCGACGGGGCATCTGCCACATCGGCATTTGTAATGCTCGTGAGCTCGGTGATCTCGGCGGGAATCAGCTGCTTGGGATGCACGAAGGTATCGAAGCGGTCGACGACCTCGCGGCCCGAAAGACGGGCCGCCGAGATCTCGATCAGCTCATTGTCCTGCACCGAAAGACCTGTGGTCTCGGTATCGAGGACAATCACATCTTCCTCGATAAGGCCGAAGGACTGCGTTTTGGCGCGTTCGGCAAGCGTGGCATAGGAGTCGATGACAAACTGCGGCGTTCCTGACGAAACCGCGTCCTCGATTAGCATGCAATGCCCGCTCGACGAAGGCCCATACGAATCAGGCTGTCACAGACCTGCGGGAACGTCATGTCGTCGGTGTGGCGGATCTCGTCCGGATACAGCGACGTATCGGTCATGCCGGGAATGGTATTGGTCTCGAGGATAACGGGGCCGTCCTCACTCACGATAAAGTCGCTGCGCGAGATACCCAGGCAACCGAGGGCCTTGTGAGCAGCACAGGCAAGCTCCTGAGCGCGAGCGTAATTCTCGGGTGAAATCTGCGCCGGAATGCGATGGATGTCCGTAGGGTCGACATATTTCACGTCCAGATCGTAGAACTCGCAGTCCTCGGGTTTGCGAATCTCGACAATCGGCAGAGCGCGCACGTCGTCCTCGCCGTACACACCGACGGTGATCTCGGTACCCTCGATGCACTTCTCGACCAGCACTTTGTCGCCGTACGCAAACGCCTTGGCGATTGCCGCGGGCAGCTCGGAGGGCTCATGGACCAGGGAAATGCCATAGCTGGAACCGTTGACGGCCGGCTTCACAAAGCAGCGCTCGCCACAAACCTCGACGATATGATCGATATCGACTTCATCGCCCACCTCGAGCGCGAGGCCGGGGGCAATGGGAATGCCCGCCTTGGCGTACAGGAGCTTAGAGACCTCCTTGTCGGCACCGCAGGCGCTGGCAAGCACGCCCGAGGCCGTGTAGGGGATACCCAGGGTCTCCATGGCGCCCTGCATGGCGCCATCCTCGCCGCCGGCACCGTGCATGGCGATAAACGCCACGTCAAAGCCGCCGGTCGCCATGGTTACCATAAAATCATCGGCAGCCGTGTCGAGCAGCTCCACCGAAGTGTAGCCGGCCTCCTTCAAGGCAACCACGACGTTCTTTCCCGAATTGAGCGAGATCTCGCGCTCAGCGGAATGACCGCCCGCCAAGACCGCTACGTGCATGTTCTCTAGGCTTTTACCCGGCATGGGCAGACTCCTCCTCTATAATTTCTGCAGCTGATACCATATTGTAGCGATACCCTCTACGTTTCCCCAAAATCGAAAGGCTTCCATGAATCCCAGGACTAAATCTCAGGACATTCGCGACTTGAGCCAAAACGATATTCGCGAGCTCGTGGCCGAGCTTGGCCAGCCCGCCTTCCGCGCGAAGCAGCTCATCGAATGGGTCTTTGAGAAGAACGTTTGTTCGTTTGACGATATGACCAACCTTCCCAAGGCTTTCCGCGAGCAGCTTAAAGAGGCTTTCGCCTTTGACACGCCGACTGAACTCACCAAGCAGGTTTCCAAAGATGGCTCTCGCAAGTATCTGCTCGAGTACCACGACGGCGTTTCCGTCGAGACCGTCGGCATGCCCCGTCGTAACAAGCTTTCCGTCTGCGTTTCCACCCAGGCAGGCTGTGGCATGGGCTGTGCCTTTTGCGCTACCGGTCTCAACGGCCTCAAGCGCTCTCTGACCGCTCAAGAGATCGTCGACCAGGTACTTCATGTATCCAACGACTTTGGCGAGCGCGCCACGAGCGTTGTCTTCATGGGCCAGGGCGAGCCGTTTGCCAACTACGACGAGGTTCTCAAGGCGCTGCGAATCCTCAACGACCCCGATGGCATCGGTATCGGCGCTCGTCACCTCACCGTCTCTACCAGCGGCGTTATTCCCGGTATTCGCAAATTTGCCGACATCCCCGAGCAGTTCACGCTTGCCGTTTCCCTGCATTCCGCCATCCAGTCGACGCGCAATAAGCTCATGCCCGGTGTTAAGAAGTACACGCTGCTTCGCCTTCACGAAGCGCTTCAGCTCTACACCGAGAAGACCGGCCGCCGCCCGACCTATGAGTATGCCATGATCGAAGGCGTCAACGATACGAATCCCGAAATGCAGGCGCTCTGCGACTTCTGCGAGGGAACGCTGTGCCACGTTAACCTCATTCAGCTTAACGACATCGAGGGTAGCCCGCTCAAGCCGTCGCCGATTCATAAGGTTGAGGATCTTCAGCGTCGTCTTGAGTCCCGTGGCATCGAGACCACGATTCGTAACTCCCGTGGTAACGATATTGACGCCGCTTGCGGACAGCTGAAGCAGCGCTTCAAAGTTCAGAAGAACGCATAGGGGAGTCGCATCCCAAAACGTTTCATGTGAAACATCGAACGACCCCGGTTACAGAATATGCAACCTGGGTCGTTTCATTTATTGACCTTAATTTTGAATCAGCTGCTACCTGTCCCATTTTTACGGCCAAAATAAGGGGTCCTTGTCTCATGAATCAGACAAGGACCCCTCAAAATATGCTGAGTAATTGTTAGGTACCTAATAGCCTACATTTTCCCATTGGTTGCTGACCCAACCTTGATTAATCTTGGGATTCTTCGTTACCTGAGCAGTACGCATGGCAACATCTTCTGTCATAACATCCATTTTCTTTTTGGAAGTATCGACGATATCTTGCGCGCTACGAAGCAAACGACCTCGAAGTTCATCGTCTGTAGCGATCCTATAGCCAGCAAAGGCACCAGCCGCGACAGTCGTCACCAATGCAATCGCTGTTAAAATCTTATTCCTCATCTTGGCCTCCTTGATCAAACTGAATCATTTCGCCAAGAATACGAGAGAGCTCTTCCTCGTCTTTAAACTCAATCTCAATCTTATTCTTTCCACGCGAGCTCTTCACACGCACGTTGGTATTAAAAACCTGACGAAGCACGCGGGCAGCCTTTTTAAAAGACTGAGGCGTTGCAGGCCTCGGCGTCTTAGGTGTCTCTCCGGCAGAAAACAACGGAGCAAGATTTTCTGTCGCTCTTACGGAAAGGCCCTCTGTAACAACTTTCTCTGCAAGTCGAATACGCGCGTCCTCATAGGGAACTGCAAGAATCGCACGTGCATGACCAGCAGTAAGTTTACCCTCAAAAATCATCTGCTGAACTACTTCGGGGAGATCGAGAAGACGCAGCGAGTTTGTAATTGCAGAGCGTGACTTGCTTACTGCCTTGGACAATGCCTCCTGGGTCATCCCGCTGGCATCAATGAGTTGGCGATAGCCCTTAGCCTCTTCGACGGGATTCAGATCAGAACGCTGAAGGTTTTCGATAAGAGCAAGAGCCAGCATCTCTTCATCATTTACCTCTTTAATGATGACTGGCAATTCTTCAAGGCCAGCAAGCTTTGACGCCTGGTAACGACGCTCACCAGCGATGATCTCATAGCCGTTTCCATGTTTGCGAACCAAAAGCGGCTGCAAAACGCCATGTTCTTGGATTGACTCGCTCAACTCGCGAAGTTCAGTTTCGTTAAAGTGAATTCGCGGCTGATTAGGGTTGGGAACGATATCCTCAATAGGTAGTTTTGTTTCAGATGCGGCATTTGAAGCCGATGCAGCCGAACCGCCGGTCTCATACTCGGCCTCTGAGACCAAAGCATTGAGTCCACGTCCCAATCCGCCACGTTTCTTTACACTAGGCACGCTTGATCACCTCTTTTGCAAGGTTCATATATGCTTTTGCACCCTTATTTTGAGGTGCATAGGTAATTACCGGTTCTCCAAAAGACGGAGCTTCGGAGATTTTAACCGTACGGGGGATTAGCGTCTTAAACGCCTTATCACCAAAGTACGATTGAACCTCCTCAACAACCTGATTCGATAGTGAAGTACGCGAGTCATACATGGTCATAAGCACACCATAGGTGTCTAAGCCCTTGTTCAGCCGTGATTTGACCATCTTCATTGACTCAAGCAGCTTCGTAACGCCCTCGAGTGCGTAATATTCGCACTGGATCGGAATCAAAACGCTGTCTGCTGCGGTCAAAGCGTTGATAGTAAGCAGGCCGAGCGAAGGAGGACAGTCAATGAAAATAAAGTCAAACTCGTCCTGAATCGGCTCAAGCAAATCTTTGAGGCGGGTTTCACGAGCAATTGCGCTTACGAGCTCAATTTCCGCGCCTGCAAGTTGAATTGTAGCCGGAATAACGAATACCTTTTTACAATTTGTATCAAGAACAAGCGATTCTGCCGGCACATCATTCAACAATGCATCATAGATGCAGTGATCAAGGTCTTCTTTTTCAATTCCGAATCCACTGGTGCTGTTTCCCTGCGGATCAAAATCGACAATCAGTGTCTTACGACCCTGCTCACCCAGTGCTGCTGCAAGGTTTACGGCCGTCGTTGACTTACCGACGCCGCCTTTTTGATTGATGATTGCAATGATACGCGTGTCTTTTGCGCTCTTAGAACGCTTAACGTCGCGAAATCCCACGGTCCCTCCTGGTGTGTATTAAAGCTGTCAAACGGAGGATGTTTCACGTGAAACATTCCGAATCGATATCAACCGCCATGTTTCACGTGAAACACTGCAAGTTGTTAGTATCCATTATGTTTCACGTGAAACATCTAGGCAAGCGGATTCTTCTTTGCCACGCCATTTGCACGAGGCAATGAGACAGATGCTGGATGACTCTTCTTAAGAACAATGAACTCCCTGTGACCCAAGCCTTCAGGCAAATCAATTGCGTCATTCAGAAGCAAAGTGAAGCCGCAAATCTTAGCTGCTGACATGCCGGAAGCAAGCTCCTCATCCGAAGGATTGCCCTTGGTTATAACAAATAGACCTCCATCCTTCAGATACGGAGCCGCATATTCAACAAGAATCGGTAGAGGGGCCAGTGCGCGGGCGGTTACAACAGAGAACTGCTTCTTATGGCTCCGAGCATATTCTTCAAGACGATCATGAACCGCATGGGCATGTTTCAATCCAAGAGCATGGACAAAGGAATTTACCGCATCAACCTTCTTGCCAACAGAGTCAATATAAGTAGCTTTACGATGCGTGGTTATGGTTAATGGAATACCAGGGAAGCCCGCACCTGTTCCCATATCGAGCAAAGCTCCCTCAGGAGCCTTGTTGATATAGGGGAGCAAAACAAGTGAGTCGAGGATATGAAGTACTGCAGCATCTTCTACGTTAAGAATACGGGTGAGATTGGTTGTCTTATTTGTTTCTAGAACCAAATCCAAATGCTGAATACATTTCCTCAGCTCAACATCAGTTACGCTCAAGGAATACTCTTTGCAATAGAAAGCTAGACGACTCAACATCTCGTCAGCTTGCTGATCAGTAAGTACTAACAACGAAAGCTCCTTTCTGACAAAAATCAGCGTATCGAGAACTTTTGACAAAAAAAGGGGACGTGGAAACCACGTCCCCTTAGCATAAACTCGAGTAGATTATCGAGCAACAATCACCACATGGCGATCAGGGTCAGAACCCTCAGAATGAGTATCGACGGCATCATTGCCACGAAGTGCAATGTGAACCAGTCGACGCTCGTAGGCATTCATGGGCGGAAGCGAAACACTCTTATGAGTGCGAATGGCACGCTCGGCAGCAGACTGAGCCATGGAGGAAACCTTGTCCTGACGGCGGCTCTTGTATCCCTCGACGTCCACTACAACCGGATACCTAAAGCCAAGTTTGCGGCTCACCAGCAAAGAGAACATAACCTGAAGGGCATCAAGGGTGCGACCATGACGGCCAATGAGAACAGCAAGGTCGGGAGCCGTTACATCCAAAATCAGCTCACCTTCGTCGCCCTCATACTCATCGATAGGAGAGTTGGCGGCATCGAAGTGCGAAAGGATGGAACGCAGGATGGAAATAGCAACATCGGCAATGGTGTCGAGCTCCTCATCGGTCAGCTCTTCACCAGCCTTGTAGCGCTGTGCAATCTCGGGATAATCGCCCGCGACCTGCGGGGCAACCTCCTCAAGCATATCCTCGATGATCTCTTCAGACATAACGTACTCCAAAAGTTAGGTACCTAAATAAGATTGATATCCCACTACTTCTTCTTGTGCGGGCGCGGCTTCTTCTCTCGACGAGTGACCTCAACCTGCAGCGGAGCGTTCTTAAGACGCTCCTCCTCATCGGCCTTCGCCTTGTCGATGACCTTCTGCGTCACAAAAATCTGCTGGATAACCTGCCAAGCAGACGAGACGTCGTAGTACAGCAGAACACCAACGGGAAGGCTCCAGCCCATCCAAAGCATCATGACCGTCATGACAACGGCCATCATACGCATGCTCTGAGCCTGCTGGCCGGTCTGGTTGCGCGACATATAGAGCTGCGGAATCAGGGTCAGAACGGCGAACAGGATCAGGCAAACCAGCGCAGGCAGTGCAACCATAAAGCCATCGGCAAAGGAAGCACTCGGCGTGGTGGTCAGGTCGGGCAGGATGTTGAAGAACGAGAACGTGCCGTCGTTAAAGTACTGCGGCAGGTTGCGCAGCAATGTAAACAGGGCGAACAGGATAGGCATCTGAATCAGCAGCGGCAGACAGCCAGCCATGGGGTTGAACTTGTTCTCGCTGTAGAACTTCTGCATCTCCTCGGCCTGACGCTGGGGATCGTCGGCATAGCGCTCCTGGATCTCGAACATCTTGGGCTGCAGCACCTGCATGCGAGCCGTCGACTTGGTCGACTTGAGCATGAGCGGCGTCAGCAGCAGACGGATGATGACCACCAGGATGATGATGGACAGGCCCCAGTCGACCGCAAAGGTCTGGATGAGCTTGAGCAGCTCGAAAAGGATGTTAACGATCCAATCCCACATGTAAGTTTTCCTCCGATAGCGAGTGCCCGCTAGGGCACAGGGTCATAACCGCCGACGTGCAGGGGATTGCAACGAGCGATGCGCCTCACGGCAAGCCAGCAGCCTCTCAAAACACCGTGCTTCTCAATCGCCTGGATGGCGTATTGCGAGCACGTTGGGTAATAAATGCAGGCGTCAGGCAATAAGGGCGAAATAACCTGTTGATATATGCGAATAGGAGCGATGGCAACACGTCGCAAAACGTGATTGCTCATCGCTCCTCCCCGGCAACGCCGGCGCGCTTCATAAGCGAACGCAACGCCTTGTCCATCTCCTGCGGCGAGGAAACCCTCGTCTTGGGAGTTGCAAACAAGATGATGTCATAACCCGCAACGGGAAATCCGCAGCTGCGGGCGGCCTCGCGCATCACACGCTTAGATCGGTTGCGCACGACGGCACAACCGAGTCGCTTAGCACCAACGAAGGCGACCCTTCCGGAGTCGCCTTCGCCAACCGATTCACATATGGTCATTCGAATCAGAGGGTGATTGAAACGACGCCCCTGACTGAACACATGCTCGAAATCTTGCCGAGACTTAATAGTCTTCATGCGAGATGTGTGTATCGCTGCTAGACAGTGAGACGCTTGCGGCCCTTGGCGCGACGACGGGCGAGCACGGCACGACCACCCTTAGTGGCCATACGGGCACGGAAGCCATGGGTCTTGGCACGCTTACGCTTATTAGGCTGATACGTACGCTTCATCTTAAGTTCCTCCTGCTGCATTTCGAGTGTCCGCGGGGACGCGGACGCAGATATAGACACGTGAGCTTGAAGATTGTAGGGAAATCAATGTTCAAATGTCAAGAAATCAAAGGTAAAAGGTTGCGCAGTTCACACGGTTCCCCCATAAGCACAACCGAAATTTGCGCCTCATGGCAACCTTTCACGATATTTCATCGAGTTTTCAACAGGTCATGTTGGCAATGTTGAGAACTTTTCGCCCGTTTTCCAAAGTTTTCAACAGGTTTTGAAAAGTTGTCGAAAGATGAGAAACGTTGCACGGTGAGCTACTATTTGTTCGAAACCTTTTGAAAGATTGCGAGCGGCATGTCTGACGACTTTTACACCATGGTCGATTCCGGAGACCCGGCACCCGACAACGAGCACATCACCGGCGTGCGCGAAGAGCGTGCGGAAGGCGAGCAGACGACCACGCAGGCGCCAAAAGCCATGTACGCCGCGCGCATCGCCGTCTATGACGACATGCTGTCGACACCGCGGGTGATCGTCATTGATCCGCAAGATGTCCGCACGTATTTGGAAGAGACGACCAACACCGTCTACCAGTGCATGAAAGAACAAGGTGGCCATATCTCGCTCATGGTCATCCGCGAGATTGTCGAAAACTTTATCCACGCACACTTTGCCGAGCCCATCATCTCGATTCTGGACGGCGGAGACACCATCCGCTTTGCTGACCAAGGACCCGGCATCGACGACAAGGAACGTGCTTTCGACTTTGGCGTTACCAGCGCAAACAGCAAGATGAAGCGCTATATCCGTGGAACCGGAGCAGGGTTTCCCATGGTGCAGGAGTATTTGGAAAACGCCGGCGGTGCCGTATCCATCGAGGACAACATGGGCAACGGCACCGTGGTTACGGTAAGCCTGGACCCTAAACGCGTGCAGGAAATCGAGCGCGCCGGCGGACGCGGTGCTTCCGTGCGGCCCGAGACGGAGCAGCCCACATATCCCCTGCCGGGAGCTTTTGCGCAGCAGCCCATGGCAACGCAGCAGATGCAGCCCCCCGTGGGGCAGATGCAGCATCCCGGAATGCTTCCTACACAAGAGCCCCAGGCGACATCGATGTCGATGCCGCCAAACATGCCAGAGACCGTGCCGCTGGCGGATCAGGATGCAGCAGCAATGCAGCAGGCGACGGGGGCACCGGGTGGCCAGCAAATGGGCTATCAGCCGTACCAACAGGGATATCCATATCAGCAGATGCCGCCACTGGGGTATGGCCAGCAGTTCCCGCAGCAGTACCAGCAGGGATATCAGCAGCCGTACCAGCAGATGCCGCAGCAGCAGTACAGCCCTTGGGCCCAGCAGATGCCTCCGCAGCCTTACCAACAGTGGCCTCAAAGTTTTCAACAGCAAATGCCACCGATGCAGAGTTCTCAACAACCAGCAGCTCAAATGATGTATCCTAATGCAGCAAATCAGTATGCGCAGCCACAACCGGACGTGTTCGTAAGCGACCGCGGCAACGCCGCGCTGGGCTATCTGGCGCAAAATCAAGCGTGCGGTGCAACCGATCTGGCGAGGGCGTTTGGAAACTCGGCCCCCACTTGGTCACGCACGCTCAATGACTTGGCGCAGGCCGGCTTGGTCATCAAGCATGGCCAGAAATACCATCTGACCGAACTCGGCGCCGCTCGCGTGCGAGCTCAGAGCTAAAGAACGGGAGAGACAGTGGACGAGGAAGCAAGCATCATCCTGGGGGATGCCATCGCCTTTTGTCAGCGCGACGGCCAAGATGCACGCCTCATCAACATGCTGGGGCAATCGCGCGCCATAAGCCTGACCGAAGATACGCTCACGATCGAGGCCCCCTCGCGCTTTGCCATCGCGCAGCTCAAAAAGCATCAGCCGACTATTGAGGCCTATCTAGAAGAAATCGCCTTTGCGCCGATTGCGCTCGACATCGTGGCACCGCAAGGCGCCGCGACGGAATCCGCTGCCGCGACGGCGCCCGCCACGGCTCCCGCTGCTTCCCCGGCGGTGCCGGCCTCCGCAGGCGACGTGCCGACAATCGAGCACCAGCACAGCGATGTTTCCCGTGAAACCATGGCGCCGTTGCCGACCGCGGTAGCGACGTCAACGAACGCACCCGTCACGCACATGCCCATCGCTCACGACGCAGCGGCGGGCGCGGATTCGGGCATTGCAATCAAGAACACGCTCTCGGCCGACGATTTTCGTCGCATGATGAACCAGATGAAGGGCGGAGCGCCGACTAAATCCACGCAAGCTGCGACCCCCGCTTCGCCCATGCCAGCACCGACCGTGCCGGCCGAGCAGAATACGGATGGAGCCCCGCTCGCCGCGAACTCAAAATTTACCTTTGAGAACTTTGTCTACGGCCCCGAGAACAGCCATGCCTATCGCTCGGCACTCAAGTTTGCCGCCCTCGCGGACGAGCGCGGCACATGCACATCACTGTTTATCTACGGCAAATCGGGCCTGGGCAAGACGCACCTGCTGCTTGCCATCAAAAACGAGCTCGCCGAGAAGTCGCCCGAGATCAAGGTCAAGTATGCCAACTCCCAGGCATATCTGGACGACCTGATGACCGAGTTCGACCGCCAAAAGAAGAGCAACGCCCCCATCATGCAGGCGTACCACGGCGTGGACGTGCTCATCATCGATGACATCCAAAACATCATCGGCAAGCGCGCGAGCGTGGACTACTTTTTCCAGCTCATGGACGAGTTCATCCGCAACAACAAGAAGGTCGTCATCGCGGCAGACCGCGCCCCCAAGGACCTGAGCATGGACGAGCGCCTGACCAGCCGCTTCAACGCCGGCATGCTCTGCCTGGTCGCAGAGCCCAGCTACGAGATGAAATACAAGATCTTGCAGCGCTATTACGAGAACACCATCGTCGCCGCTCCCGAGGCAGGCGACGACTCACTGTTGGCGGCCTACGGGGGCGACGGCGGGCACCTGACCGATGAGCACTTTAAGCACATGGCAGAGGTGTCGGGCACCAACATCCGCGAACTCGAGAGCTTCTGCGAGCGCTGCGCCGGCGAGGCGGGCGACCGCGAGCGCGAGGGCGGGGAGCTCACCTTTGACGATATCGACGCCATCGCCAGCCAGTACTTCGACACATCGGCCAAAAAGATCAACGTGCAAACGGTTCAGTCCGTCATCGAAGAGCAGTACGGCGTGACGCACGAGGAGCTCATCGGCCCGCGTCGCAACGCCAATATCGCCAAAGCACGCCATATCGCTATCTACCTGGCCATCGAAATGTGCGAGATGACGACCACGGCGGTAGGCGCCGAATTTGGCAACCGCAACCACTCGACCGTCAGCACGAGTTACAAAAAGGTCCAGAAGATGATCCAGGAAGACCGCACCGTCACCGAAGACCTCAAGTCGCTGCGCGATAAAATTACACTACGCTCGTAGGGAAATAGAGACACCTGTTGAAAACTTGTCGAAACCACGGGCATAAGGTGTCTAAAACCCAATCCGCGGTGATGAAAAGTTTTGCGCAGGTTTTGAACGTGGAAAACCACCCCTGTTGCACACAGGTTGCTGTCGATTCTCTTTCTGGGTCTGACCTGCGTCTTTGTGAGTAATCAACAGTTTCGTCAGTGCTGTTACTATTATTAAGATATTTATATCTATAGAAAGGTATTAAAAGATGAAGTTCACCGTCAGCCAGAGCTCGCTTACACAAGCCATCGGCGTCGTTATGAAGGGTGTCGCTTCGGCATCCACCCTTCCCATCCTGTCGGGCGTGCTCGTCAAGGCGCAAGACGGCATCTTGGAATTCCAGACCTCTAACTACACCATCTCGATCCGTCATCGCATCGCGGCGCATGTCGAAGAAGAGGGCGAGATGGTTATCCCCTGTAAGATGCTCTCCAATATCACCAAGACTCTCCCCGATGCCCCGGTCACCTTTGAGCTGTCCGAGCGCCAGGTGCTGATCAGTTGCGAGAAGAGCTCGTTCCGCCTGAACACGCTCGATGCCAATGACTTCCCTGAGTTTCCGGCCTATGCCATCGAGAGTGCCGTGGAGCTGCCGACCGATATCTTGTCCGAGATGGTCGGCCGCGTGTGGCGCGTCACCTCGACCGACAAGGCTCGCCCCATCCTGGGCGGCGTGCACATGAAGGTCGAGAACAACACCGTGCGCCTGGTGGCGACCGATTCCTTCCGCTTGGCCGTGTGCGATACGCAGGTCGAGACCTCGACCCTCGAGGGCTCCTTTGAGCTCAACGTTCCGGCTGACGCCTTTAACGACGCACTGAACATCATGGCCAGCCAGGCGACCATCATGATCGGGGCTACCGACACCCAGGTCGTCTTTGAGGCCGGCAACACCACCTACGTGTCGCGTCGTATCGAGGGCGTGTACCCCAACTACAAGCAGCTCATCCCCGATTCGTGCGTGACGAGCGTCAAGATTGACGTCGCCGCCTTTAACGCCGCCCTCAAGCGCGTGGCCGTTATCGCGAGCGCCAACCCCGCCGTCAAGTTCGAGATCGATGTCGAGAACGGGCAGATGGGCCTGTCCTCCATTTCCAATGACCAGGACCTTGCGCAGGAGACGATCGATGTCGAGGCCGAGGGCGAGTCGGGCACCATCGCCTTCAACTACCACTACATCTTCGGCTGCCTCAATGCCCTGTCCAAGGAGAAGGAGATCACGCTGGAGCTCAAGAGCTACTCGCAGGCGGGCATCTTCAAGTCCTACGACAAGATCAACTACCTGTACCTGGTTATGCCGGTCCGCATCTAGCAACCGCCCTATGACCATGTTCGCCCGCGATCTTTCCGTCGCGCACTACCGCAGCTTCGATAGTTATCGCCTTGCCCTGGACGAGGGCGTGACGATACTTGCGGGACCCAACGCGGCGGGAAAGACCAATCTCATAGAGGCGCTGCAGCTGCTGACGAGCGGCGCCTCGTTTAGGCATCCGACCGCAGCCGAGCTCGTCCATGATGGCGTGGGCTCGTGCAAGGTCGAGCTGAGGCTCGAGGGCGACGGCCGCGTGCTTGATATGGGATTGAGCGTGGAGGACGGTAAGCGCTCGTTTAGCCGCAACGGCAAGAGGTGCTCTGCCGCCGGTGTGCGCGGGGCTCTGCCGAGCGTGCTGTTTTGCCCCGACCATCTGGACATGGTTAAGCGAGGCGCCAGTGTGCGCCGCGCCGCCCTCGATGACTTTGGCATGCAGCTGAGCGCACGTTATGCCGATCTTGCGAGCACCTATGGACGCTGCGTGACCCAG
The DNA here is from genome assembly GCF_039752775.1 of Collinsella aerofaciens. GTDB lineage: Bacteria > Actinomycetota > Coriobacteriia > Coriobacteriales > Coriobacteriaceae > Collinsella > Collinsella aerofaciens_R. Next base: position 34,420 of record NZ_JBDMGT010000018.1, read on the forward strand.
CGTAACGCCCTGCTCAAGGAGACCTGGTGCTGTCGCGAGATGCTCGGCGCGTGGAACGATTCGATTGCCCGCGCGGGCTCGGCCCTGCTTGTGCACCGGTTGGCCCTGCTCGACCGGCTGGCGGGCCATGTGCACACTGCCTACGGGCAAGTGGCATCCGGTGAGGCTGCCAACGTGACCTATACGTCCACGCTGGGGGATTTGCCCCAGGTCGATGATCGCGAAGAGCTGAAGGGCTGGGCGTACGAGCGCATGCTGGCTGCCCTTGATGAGCACGCCGACGAGGAAATTCGCCGCGGCGTGACGTTGGTGGGACCGCATCGCGATGAGATTGAGTTTACCGTGGCGGGTCGCTCCGCCCGTTCATTTGCCAGCCAAGGTCAGCAGCGAACGTTGGTTCTGGCCTGGAAGGTGGCGGAGGTGGCCGTGGCTCGCGATGTCCTGGGCACCGCCCCGTTGCTGCTTTTGGACGACGTGATGAGCGAACTCGACGGCGAACGCCGCGGTGCTTTTCTGCGGCTGATCGGCGATGATATCCAGACGGTCATAACCACGACCAACCTGGGGTATTTTACCGATGACCTGCTTGATCGAGCCAAGGTGGTGAGCATGGGTGAGACGTGCTAATTACGAGCGCGAGAGCGAAACGGTTGCCTTCAGTGGATTTTTGAACGCAGAGCGTCAGCGCATCCTGGCGGCCGCGACACCTGAGCGCCGCGCGCAGATGGAGGCTGCCGAGGAGTCGCGCGCGGTCTATCGCGCGTGGAACGCGGTGTGCTCGGGCACGCGCGAGGGGCGGCATGTGACGGGCTTGCGCTACCTGCCCGAGTCCAATGAGCTGCTGGTATATCTCGATTCGCCCTCGTGGACGCAGGAAATGACGCTGTTGCGCGAGATCATCCGCGCGCGCATGGAGCGCGCCGGTGCGCATGTGGACGGCCTGGTGTTCAAAACCACCGCGCCGGGTCACACGCCGCCCGCCGCCAAGCAGCGCCTGCGCCCGGCGACGACCGAGCGCCCGCCGGCCCCGCACGCCGACCTAAGTGAGGCCGAGCGCACCGAGATTGAGCGCCAAGTGGCGCCCATCGAAGACCAAAAACTGCGCGAGGCCCTCGAGAATGCCATGAGAGCCAGTGCCGAGTGGGCCAAGGGCGTAGAAAGCAAAAAAGAGCCTTAAATCGCATCTGGTGGCCTTGTAGAGCCAAATACCCTCGTTCCCGAGGGTATTTTTTTACGATAAACTAGTAAGGCTGTACACATTTTCTTGACTGAAGGAGGACGTGTGGCAAACGAAAACGATTACGATGGCGGCGAGATTAAGATTCTCGAAGGTCTCGAGGCCGTTCGTAAGCGCCCGGGCATGTATATCGGCTCGACGAGCGCCAGCGGTCTGCATCACCTGGTGTGGGAGATCGTTGACAACTCCGTCGACGAGGCCATGGCCGGTTTCTGCACCGAGATCCAGGTGACGGTCCACGCCGACAACTCCATCACGGTCGTCGACAACGGGCGCGGCATCCCCGTCGACGAGCACCCTGTTAAAAAGATCCCGACGCTCGAGGTCGTCATGACGATCTTGCACGCCGGCGGTAAGTTCGATAACTCGGCCTATAAGGTTTCGGGCGGCCTGCACGGCGTTGGCATCTCCGTCGTCAACGCACTGTCCAAGCGCGTGGTCGTTCAGGTTCGTCGCGACGGCAACACCTACGAGATGGAGTTCTCGCGCGGCAAGACCGTTAAGAAGATGGAGGTCGTGGGCACCTCGGATTCGACGGGCACCACCGTCACCTTCTGGCCCGACGACGAGATCTTCGAGACATGCATCTACGATTTCGATACGCTGCACAACCGTCTGCAGGAGACGGCGTTCCTCAATAAGAACCTCAAAATCGTGCTGACTGACGAGCGCGAGTCTACTCCCCACGTGGAGGAGTTTTGCTACGAGGGCGGCATCATCGACTTCGTCAAGTTCCTTAACGAGGGCAAGGACGTCCCCGAGGCCTTTAAGGAGCCTATCTACATCGAGGGCAAATCGGACCCGGACGCACCTGTGGCCAAGATGGGCGAGGTTGAGGTTTCCCTGCAGTGGAATAGCGGCTACGGCGAGAACGTCATGTCGTTTGCCAACGACATCTACACCCCCGAGGGCGGCATGCACCTTGAGGGCTTCCGCACCGCGCTCACCCGCGTGATCAACGACTATGCGCGCAAGCAGAACCTGCTCAAGGAAAAAGACGCCAATCTGACCGGCGACGATGTGCGCGAGGGCCTTTCGGCCGTTATCTCGGTCAAGCTGCCCGATCCGCAGTTTGAGGGCCAGACCAAGGCCAAGCTCGGCAGCTCCTATATGCGCGCGCTGACGCTCAAGATCGTGACCGACGGCCTTGCCGATTACCTCGAGGAGCACCCTAAGCCCGCTCGCGAGATCGTCAAGAAGGCGCAGCAGGCCTGCAAGGCGCGCAATGCCGCCCGCAAGGCGCGCGAGGCGACCCGCCGCAAGAGCCTGCTCGAGACGGCGTCCCTGCCCGGTAAGCTCGCCGACTGCTCGGTGCGCGATGCCGAGCTGACCGAGCTCTTCATCGTAGAGGGCGACTCGGCAGGCGGTTCGGCCAAGGACGGCCGTCGCCGAGACATCCAGGCGATTCTGCCCCTGCGCGGCAAGATTTTGAACGTCGAGCGCGTTGGTGACCATCGCGCGTTCTCGAGTGACACCATCCAGTCGCTGATTACCGCGATCGGCTGCGGCGTCACGACGAGTGCCGGCGACGGCGGCGACTTCGATATCACCAAGGCGCGCTACCACAAGATCATCATCATGACCGATGCAGACGTCGACGGTGCGCATATCCGCATCCTGCTGCTGACGTTCTTCTACAAGTACATGCGTCCGCTGATCGATGCCGGCTACGTCTATGTTGCCTGCCCGCCCATCTTTGGCATTAAGGTGCGCAACAAGATCCACTACGTGTATCCCAACGGCCGCCAGCCCGAAGACGAGATCCTGCGTGACACCATCCAGAGCCTGGGCCTGAACCCCGACGATAACGACGAGGACGGCAAGGCCAAGGACGGCAAGATTACCAAAAAGCGCAAGGGCTATACCGTCCAGCGCTACAAGGGTCTGGGCGAGATGGACCCCAAGCAGCTCGCCTCGACGACGATGGACCCCAAGACCCGCATCCTGCAGCGTGTGTCGATCGAGGACGCCGTGGTGGCGGACCGCGCCGTGCGCGAGCTGATGGGTTCCGAGGTCGGCTATCGCCGCGAGTACATCGAGAAGCATGCACATGATGCACGATTCCTTGACGCTTAAGAGGAGGTAACGTGGCAGACGATATCAACAATAACGAGGGTATGGACGAGGCCGGCGATGCCGGTATGCCCGATGATCTGAAGCGCCTGCTTGCCCGTGCTGAGCAGGGCGAGGACGGCGATCCGGACGCCTATAACCCCGATGCCGATGATGATGAGGAAGAAGACGACGACGCCGAGCTCGAGGAGAGCTTTGGCGAAGTCGATCGCGGCGCCTCGGCCGGCGAGGATATCAACGGCGGCCAGCTCCAGATTTCGGAGTTCGGTCGCGAGATGAAGCAGTCGTTCATCGAGTATTCGATGTCGGTTATCACGGCGCGCGCCCTGCCGGACGTGCGCGACGGCTTAAAGCCGGTGCACCGCCGCATCCTGTACGCGATGAACGAGAGCGGCATCTACCCCAACCGACCGCACAAGAAGTCGGCCTGGACGGTCGGCGAAGTTATCGGTAAGTACCACCCGCACGGCGATTTCGCGGTCTATGAGGCCATGGTCCGCCTGGCGCAGTGGTTCTCCATGCGCACGCCGCTCATCGACGGTCACGGCAACTTCGGCAACATCGACGGCGACGGCGCGGCGGCCATGCGTTACACCGAGAGCCGCCTGGCAAAGCCCGCCATGGAACTGCTGCGCGACCTGCAGAAGGATACCGTCGACTGGCAGCCCAACTACGACGAATCGCTTGCCGAGCCCGTGGCGCTGCCTGCGCGCTTCCCCAACCTGCTGGTCAACGGCAGCCAGGGCATCGCCGTCGGCATGGCCACCAACATCGCCCCGCATAACCTCACCGAGGCGATCGAGGCCACCTGCTACCTGATCGACAACCCCGACGCCACCGTTGACGAGCTCATGCAGATCATGCCAGGTCCGGACTTCCCCACCGGCGCCATCATCATGGGCAGCGCCGGCATCAAGCAGAGCTACGAGACCGGCCGCGGCTCCATTACCGTGCGTGCTAAGGCACATGTGGAGTCCACCAAGACCGGCCGCAACCGCCTGGTCTTTACCGAGATTCCCTACATGGTCAACAAGGGCACCCTGCAGGAGAAGATCGCCCAGCTCGTCAACGACAAACGCATCGAGGGCATCTCGGATATGCGCGATGAGTCCAACCAGAAGGGCATCCGTCTGGTCATCGAGCTCAAGAAGGGCGTCATTCCGCAGGTCGTGCTCAACAACCTGTATAAGTACACCTCGCTGCAGACGACCTTTGGCGCCAACAACCTGGCACTCGTCAACGGCGTTCCCAAATGCCTGAGCCTGCGCGAGATGCTGCAGCACTACATCGACCACCAGGTCGACGTCGTCACCCGCCGCACCCGCTTCGACCTTAAGAAAGCCCAGGCCCGCGCTCATATCCTCGAGGGTTACCTGATGGCCCTTGACCATATCGACGAGGTCATTAGCATCATCCGCTCCTCGCAGACCGACTCCGAGGCCAGCAGCCGCCTGATCGAGCGCTTTGGCTTTACGCCCGAGCAGACCACGGCCATCCTCGAGATGAAGCTGCGCCGCCTGACCGGCCTGGAGCGCGACAAGATCCAAGAAGAGTTGGACGGCCTGCGCCGCGCCATCGCCTACTACGAGGACCTGCTGGCGCACGAGGAGAAGATCCTGGGCGTCATCAAGGAAGAGATGCGCGAGATCTCCAAGAAGTTTGGCGACAAGCGCCGCACCGAGATCAGCCAGGTTGAGAAGGACCTGGATGTCGAGGACCTCATCGCCGACGAGGATATGGTCGTGACCATCACCCACACCGGCTACGTTAAGCGTATCCCGGTGGCTGCCTACCGTGCCCAGAAGCGCGGTGGCAAGGGCGTGTCGGGCGTCAACCTCAAAGAGGATGACGTTATCGATGAGATGTTCATCGCGTCCACGCACGAGTACGTGCTGTTCTTCTCGAGCAAGGGCAAGGTCTATCGTCTGAAGGTGCACGAGCTGCCGGTGGGTACGCGCCAGGCGCGCGGTACCGCGATCGTCAACCTGCTGCCCTTCGAGGAGGGCGAGAAGATCGCGAGCGTCATCAGCTGCCGCGAGTTCCCGGCCGACGAGTACCTGATGTTTGCCACAAAGAGCGGCATGGTCAAGAAGACCGTGATGAGCGCATATGACCGCAGCCGTCGCGACGGCCTGATCGCTATCAACCTGCGTGACGACGACGCGCTGCTGAATGTGCGCCGCGTGCGCGAGGGCGACAAGATTATCCTGGCCACCACCGCAGGCAAGGCGATCATGTTCTCCGAGGAGCAGGTGCGCGCCACCGGCCGCGATACCAGCGGCGTTCGCGGTATCGGTATGAAGGACGGCGTGAGCGCTCTGGGCATGGAAGTCACTAACGGCAACGGTGATCTGTTCGTCATCACCGAGCGCGGCTACGGCAAGCGCACGCCGGTCGCGGACTACCCGGAGCAGAATCGCGGCGGCCAGGGCGTCTACACCATTCAAATGACCGAGCGCAAGGGCAACCTCGCGGCAATGAAGACGGTGGGCCCGCAGCACGAGCTGTTCATCGTGACGGAGGGCGCGACGGTCATTCGCGTTAAGACCGACGAGATCAGCCAGACTGGCCGCGCCACCCAGGGCGTCAAGATGATGACCGTCGACGACAACGACCGCATCTGCGCCGTAGCCCGCATGACGGCAGCCAAGGAAAAACCCGAAGGCGAGGGCGCCGAGGCCGCAGTCGACACCGAAGAGGCCCCAGTCGACCTGGGCGACGGCAATGATATGCCAGAGGATCTCCTAGACGAGTAAGAGGCCCTAGCTGGTAAAAATCATCAGACCCCATATATCGGCGGTCGGCGCACTGCGCGCCGACCGCTTTTTTGAAAACCTTGGGACCCCATGGTCGCTGGGCTGGCGAGATGGTTTTGGTTTGTCGCGAGTTCCGCACGCAAAGAAGGCCACTTAATGTGGCCTTCGTCTTGCGCAGGACTGTCCGAGCAGCAAACCAAAACCATCTCGCCAGCCCAGCGACCATCCCTCCCAAAGATTTTCAAAAAAGTTGTTGACGCGCGCGTAACGACTCGTCTAATATATCCCTTGCGCGATGGACCTGTAGCTCAGTTGGTTAGAGCGTCCGGCTGATAACCGGGAGGTCACAAGTTCGAATCTTGTCAGGTCCACCACTTTCTTTCGCAATAAACACCCCAGCGAGAGCCGAGTCGCCGCTGGGGTGTTTATTACTGTCTCCGTGGGGGTTTAGCTCAGCTGGGAGAGCGCGGGCTTTGCAAGCCTGAGGTCAGGGGTTCGATCCCCCTAACCTCCACCATGATGGACCTGTAGCTCAGTTGGTTAGAGCGTCCGGCTGATAACCGGGAGGTCACAAGTTCGAATCTTGTCAGGTCCA
>NZ_JBDMGT010000018.1:41180-47676 GCF_039752775.1 Collinsella aerofaciens
CCATCAAAACTGTTAAAAGCCTCGGGGCAATTGCCTCGAGGCTTTTTTCTTAGCCACAGAAGGTAGTCAAAAAAGCTCTGTCCCAAATTAACTACTTTGATTTTGTGTGCTACGCGAAAGTTTGGGTAGTATAGCTATTCAACGCGGCGGGCCGCCGCGTGTTAACCGCTACGTACCGGAGGTGTTCCATGGTTCGTGTCGACATAGAGACCATCGTCATGGCCGCCGGTCCCGTGCCATCGCTTATCGTGCTTCGCGAACGCTGCAGCAAGTCGGATTCCCCCGCGCCGCTGCGCTCCCTCTCCATCCAGACTGGCTCGTTTGAGGCTGCGGCAATCAGCCGCGGCATCGACAGCGGACGCGCCGATCGCCCGATTACCCATGACCTGTTGCTCGATACTGTTGGCGCCCTGGGCGCCAAGCTCGAGCGCATCGAGATCGTTCGCGCCGAGCCGCCGGTGTTCTACGCGACGATTGTCGTACTGGCCGATGGTGACGAGCGCAAGATCGATGCCCGTCCCAGTGATGCCATTGCCCTTGCCGTGCGCAGCAATGCCCCCATGTTTGTGGAGGACGACATCATGAATCGCCTGGGCACTGTTTCTGCCCATACCGAGGAAGTTGACGACGAGCAGGAGTTCGAGAAGTTCGACGAGTTCGTCCATACGCTCTCGCCCGATGACTTCTAAATGCGGGGCGGCCAGGATGCGGAGCGTTCGCTGATGGCCGGCGGTATGTCGGCTGAGGCGGCTGCGATCGCCCGCGAGGCCCAGATGCGCTCGGAGGCTTCTGAGGCGGCTCGCATTGCCTATGTGACGCAGGCCCGCACGCTCCGCGAGCGCCGCGGCTCGTTTATCAAGATGGTTGTCGTCTCCGCCCTTGTCGCGGCAATCTGCTCACGCCTTCGTGGTACAGTTGGTGCGCTTGGGTTTTCGATCTCTACGGGCCTGGTGATCTGGGGCGTGGTCGATGCAGTCATGCTGACCAGTCAGATCAAGGTGCTCGACAAGCGCGCGGCGGACATGATGCGCACCCGCGACGCTGCCGCCAAGATCGCCGCCGAGGCACAAGAACTGTAACGACGTCAGACTCGATGGGAAGGTCTAAAGATGGCACAGGATATGCAGGATGCCGGTAACGTCTCCGCCGAGCTCGACGCCATGGTGTGCGATCTGATCGGCGCGTTCTTGGACGACCTTGCCGCCGGTGAAAACCCTGGCGTGGTCGTGGCAATTGAGGATGCTGCTTCCAACCGTTATCTGGCGGCGCTCGACGAGGACGGCGAAGAGGCGTGCCTGGAGGCGGCCACCAACTTTATCTCCGAGCACAAGATGGGTCTTAAGGACGAGGGCCTGGGCCGTATCGTCCGCTATGCCATCGGCTACACCGGCTGCGTCGAGATCGATGGCGGCTACCATGACGCCCTGCTCGTGAGCTTTTTCGAGACGACGCTCGAGAGCGGTTTTTCGGCATATGTGCTGTATGAGGGCATGGGCGCCGGCGATGGTTTTATGTGGAGCGACCCTGAACCTGCAGGTGAGGAAACCCCTCTCATCTAAAATCGCTAAAATAAACGAGTTTTCGGTAAAAGGCTCAATATTCCCGCTGAGCGTTGTATCGCTGGGCGGGCCGCATACGCGTGCCGTTTGTATATGGATAGAAGATAGGGGAACTACATGCGCGTAGACAATCTGAGGAACATCGCCATCATCGCCCACGTCGACCACGGCAAGACGACGATGGTCGACAAGCTCCTGCGTGCCACGGACGCCTTCCGTGCCAACCAGCAGGTCGAGGACCGCGTCCTGGATTCCAACGACCAGGAGCGCGAGCGCGGCATTACGATTCTCGCCAAGAACATCTCTATCGAGTATAAGGACGTCAAGATCAACGTCATCGACACCCCGGGCCACGCCGACTTCGGCGGCGAGGTCGAGCGCGTGCTGCGTATGGCCGACGGCGCCCTGCTGCTGGTCGATGCTTTTGAGGGCCCCATGCCCCAGACCCGCTTCGTGCTGCGTCACGCTATCGACACCGGCCTTAAGATCATGATCGTCATCAACAAGATCGACCGTCCGGGCGCCAACCCCGAGAAGGCCTACAACGACTGCCTGGACCTCATGGCCGACCTGGGCGCCACCGACGACCAGCTTGAGTTCGCCATGGAGCACGTGGTCTACGCCAGCGCCATGAATGGCTTTGCCCGCCTTGATCCCAACGACGGCAACATGGACATGTATCCGCTGCTCGATATGATCATCGACGACATGCCCGCGCCCGAGGTTGACGAGAACGCTCCGCTGGCCATGCAGTGCGTGACCATCGACCACTCCAACTTCGTTGGCCGTATCGGCATCGGTCGCGTGTATTCCGGCGCCATCCATCAGGGCGACCAGATTCTGGTTGTGAAGAACGACGGCTCCAGCGCCACCGCTACCGTCAAGCAGCTCTTTACCTTCGACTACCTGGGCCGCACCGAGTGCCAGGAAGTCGGCGCCGGCGACATCGCCGCCGTCGTGGGCATCGACCGCACCGATATCGGCGATGTCTACACCGATCCCGAGAACCCCGTCGAGCTCGAGCCCATCGAGATCGACCCGCCGACCCTGTCCATCGTCTTCGAGGCTTCGACCTCCCCGCTCGTCGGTCGCGACGGAGACATCGTGGGCGCCCGTCAGCTCAAGGAGCGCCTGTTCAACGAGGCCGAGAACAACGTGACCATGAAGATCGAGGAGCTCGAGGACAAGAGCGGCGTCGAGGTCTCGGGCCGCGGCATTCTGCACCTGTCCGTTCTGATGGAGTCCATGCGCCGCGAGGGCTTTGAGTTCCAGGTCGGCCGTCCCCGCGTTCTGTTTAAGAAGGACGAGAACGGCAACAAGATGGAGCCTGTCGAGCAGGCCGTCGTTGAGTGCCCGGACGAGTACTCGGGCAAGGTCGTTGAGGTCTTCGGTACCTCCGGTGGCATCATGACGAGCATGGATACCTCGGGTATCGTGACGCACCTCGAGTTTAAGATCCCGACCCGCGGCATCATGGGCCTTAAGAACCGCATCATGAACGTCACCCACGGCGAGGGCGTGTTCTACCACACCTTCCTGGAGTACGGTCCCTACGCCGGCGAGATCGGCAACCGTCAGAACGGCGCAATGATCTCCATGACCACCGAGAAGGCCGTTGCCTATGCTCTGGGTACGCTGCAGGAGCGCGGCCAGCTTTTTGTTGAGCCGGGCACCGAGTGCTACGAGGGCATGATCGTGGGCGAGCGCAGCAAGGCTGGCGACATGGTCGTCAACATCGCCCGTACCAAGAACCTGGGCAACCAGCGTTCCTCGACCTCCGATATCTCCGTTCAGCTGGTGCCGCCCCGCACCTTCTCGCTGGAGGAGGCGCTGGAGTACATCGCCGACGACGAGCTGGTTGAGATTACCCCCAAGAACATCCGCCTGCGCAAGCGCCTGCTCAACGCCACCGACCGCAAGAAGGCCGCCGTCCGCGCCGGCCAGGTCAACAAATAAGCGCTGGACTTTATAGCGTCTAACAAGAAAGGGCGTCGACCGTAATGGTCGGCGCCCTTTTTGTGCATAGGGACTGAGCTGGTCTGCACCACCACAAAGGTGCCTGGTCCCTTTGTGGTGGTTGGCGGCTAAGCGGTGGGGAGTCCTGGCGTGTTAGCCGGCTGCTGCGGCTTGACGCGGGCGTTGCGCCAGATGATTTGGATGATGTAACCGAGCATAAAGACAAAGGCCACGCCGCTGATGAAGTCACCTACGAGGGGAAGCCCCGTGAGGGCGCCTGCGATTACGCCGCCCACGGCTGCCATGGCGTAGCGGTTTTGGTTGTGTCCAACCATGCGGGCGATCGCGCACCCCGCAAAGGCACTCGACATCAACGCGATGCCGATAACGCCGCACAAGAGGGTTCCGGCAAGCGACAGACCAGCGATAGAGATAATCAGCAGTAGGACGGCGGGGACGATAGCAATCGTGCCCAGAAGACCGCTCACCCACAGGGGCATGGAGCGCTGGTGGAGCATGCCGGCGGCGCTGGCGGTCGCGCGCGGAAAGATGAGCTCGAGCAGCAGAGCGACAAAGCAGGTCGAGAGTGCCGCGGCGACGATACCGCCGATGACATCGTTAACGGTGGAAGTATCCTCGTTCTCGGTGCGGTCGATCTTGAGCGCACCGACCTCGGCTCCCGCGGCGCGCTCGGGGTCCTCGGAGACGTGCGCGTTCACGGTGCCGGTGATGTGGGCGTTCTTGCCCAGGATGAGCTTGTCGGCCCAAACCTCGACATCGCCCTTGACGGTGCCATCGATGGTCACCGTGTCGCCCGCAAGCGCTGCCGACTTGGTGGAGCCTCGCAGGGCAACCGTCTCGCCTATCGCGTAGAAACAGTTGGCGGTGCTGTCGGAATTGAGCACGACATGCTGGCCAGCGACGGTCACGCTGCCATCAACCGTGGTCTTGGCAATGTCGATGGTGCGTGCCGCCAGACGGACGGCGCCGCCCACTGTGCAGTCACGGATCGAGAGGGTATCGCCCGCGGCGATGATATCGCGGCCGATGGACACATCATCCAAGTTGAGGGCCTGACCTGCCCAGTACAGGTCACCTTCGACGCCGGACGGATTGGCGTCATTGTCGGTCGCAAGTACGTTTCCTGCGGTGTCCGTGCCGGCGAACGACGCCGTGGGAAGCACGGTGATCGCCAGCGCGATGAGCGCGAATAGGATGGTGATGCGGCCCCATGCTTTACGGCGCTGGGTCAACGGGAGTTGATTGCAGGGCATAGTGAATCCTTCGTTAGATACTCGGCATATACCTAACAGGGTACCCAACGCGTGGGCGCTCTAAAAGAACTTCTCGGTTGCATTTCGAAGGATGAGCCCGCGCTACCTACTTTTTGCGATGCAAAAAGCGTGCGATGTCATCCTCGGTGGGGCTTTTGATATCAAAGCGCAGCGACAGCCAGCGTAGTCCCATGGTCACCACGACGCAAACGACCAGTGCGACGACATTGCTGACCAAGCCGCTCATGACAAGGCAAACATAGCTTGCCGATCCGGCGATGGCCGCGATGGCATAGAAGTTGGTGCGCTGGAAGATACCCGGCACCACACCCATAAAACCATCTCGCAGCATGCCGCCGCCCACCGCGGTAAAAAAGCCCATCATGATGCACACCGCCGGCGCAAAGCCGTAGACCAGCGCCTTGTCTGCGCCGGTTGCCGCATAAATACCCACCGAGATGATATCGAGCAGGGGAATGAGCTTTTCGGGCTTGTCGACGATTGCCGGGAAGATGTAGATGATGGCCGCGGTGGCGATGGAGAGCGGGAGCGCCATCGGTTGGTTGAGGATGTAGACGTTGCCCACCTGCAGCGTCATATCGCGCAAAAGACCGCCGCCCAGTCCACAGACCACGGCGAGCGCGACGGCGCCCACCAGGTCGAGTTTGTGCTCGCGTGCGACCAACACGCCCGAGATCGATGCCGCGACGACGGCGAACATCTCGAGCCAAAACGGGATGGCAACCATGGCATCCGAGGCGTGTGCGGTAACGATCATAGCGGCGGCAACGGGCAAGATGGGGTCCTTTGAGTTACGGGTTTAGACAATGCCCGTACATAGTACATGTTCGGCGCCGATTGCGACCCTATTGCTCGGCAAACGGTCGGGACTGGGTACGGTCATAGGTTCCATGTTTGGGGATCCGGGTTGATGCTGAACGCGATGGGGGCGTGGTCGAATAGGAGGGATGTCCAAATTTTGAGCTTTGCTCAAAATTTATCCGGTCGGCTTACGCCGACCGCGCTGCGCTAAAAACGCGCCACTGGCGCGTTTTCTTTACGCTTTGCGCCCTGGCGGGTTCGAATCCCTCCTCCTCCGCCGTATTTGCTTGTAAGGGACTTAAAAGAAAAAAGCCCCCGATCTGGGAGCTTTCTCAACCAAAATGGCGGAGGAGGAGGGATTCGAACCCTCGTGACCTTATACAGGCCAAACGGTTTTCGAGACCGCCGCATTCAACCACTCTGCCACCCCTCCGCGTGGGGTAAAAACAAAGCAGGCTCGAAGGCCTGCTTTGGAATTAACTGGCGGAGAGTCAGGGATTTGAACCCTGGAGACGCTTTTGACGCCTACACGATTTCCAATCGTGCTCCTTCGGCCACTCGGACAACTCTCCGTTAAATGCGAAAGTCAGTATACACGAGGAATCGCAAAGTGCAAACAGAAAAGTTGGCATTTTTTAAAACGCTTGGCCGCCCTTGAATATCAACTTCATCCGAACACCTCCCATATTCATCCGTACATGTACGGATGAATATGGGAACCCGATACCCTGAGGGCCGGACCGGCCGGCCCCGGAAGATCGGAGGACGGCATGTCCGGAAAGAGGAAGAAGGGTTCCGCGAAAGCGGCCCCGAGGGCCTACGGAAGGCTCACGAGGCACGAGCGGGACACGGTCCAGAGGATGCTGGAGCGCGGGGCCTCGTGCA
>NZ_JBDMGT010000019.1:0-45912 GCF_039752775.1 Collinsella aerofaciens
CATTGTGGCATCCCGAGCCCGCGGAAAGAAGCTGCGCCGCGGGGGAGGCGACCCAAATGGCTTTCTCATATCGTCTTGGGCGGCACGTTTTGTATAGGGATTGGGTTGCGGCCATTTGGTTGACGGGGCTTGCTCCGGGTTGGGGCGGCGCCGTTGTTTAGGGGGTACACTGGGTAGCGACTTTTAGTTTATCTACTACCTGATGGGGTGTTTTTTATGGGCAAGAAGTCTCGAGCTCGGGTTGCTGCGGCGGGAACTCGCAAGGATCCTGGTCATCGGGTTGCCGAGGGTAAAAAGGCCGATCGTGCCGAGAAGGACAAGAAAGTCGGCGCGCATGCTCATCCTGAGTGGGCGCCTCATTTGAATTCGGCTAGTGAGGATTTGACTGCCAAGTTGTTTACTCTGGTCGAGGTAATTTTGGGCGTGGTGCCCCTTGTGGTTATCGGTTTATTCTTGGCTTCGAAGGACGCCACGAGTGTCGATAAACTCACCGAGGTCTTTTCGCAGGACCCCTCGATGGTGGTCTCGTTTATTTCTGCGTGCTTGCAGCCGTTTGTGGCGTACATGCTGTATATGGTCTACCGCAAATACTGCGAGGGTGATGCGGGCTTTGCCGCCGGTAACCTGATCGGTCTTTTGTGCTCCGAGATCCTACTGCTCAATATCCCGGGCGTCATCGGTATGGGCATCTTGCTGTGGCGTGTTTGGCGCAACGTCGCCCCGCACTTTGAGAGCTGGTTGTTTGAACGCCGTGCAATGGGCGTGCTGGCAGACATCGCGGGCTCGCTCGTGATTCTAGCCTTGGCGTTTATGTGCGCCACCGCCGCCCGAGGTCTCGCAGGCATGTAGTCTGTCCTCACCGACCACGGAGCGCAGGGCGGGGAAACCTTTCCCTCTCGCTCACGGCTTCGCAGGGTCGCGCGAGGCAAAGGTTTCCCGCCCTGCGCTCCGGCGTTGAGTCGTCGCGTGCTCGTTACAGAAAAGCTGATAATAAGTTTGTGTGCCGCCCTTTGGGGCGGCACTTTTTGTGTGGGGTCCCGGTCTCCACAATTTTCGTCAAGCTTTTGGTTAGATTTTGGTCAGTTGGCGTAAGGGTGGAAGGCCAAAAGATTGCTGGCGAAAAAAGCTCAGAGAAAGTGCTGGTAGGGGAGTTGTTGAGCTTTTCGACAGCTTTTGAGCAAAAGAAACTTTGTGGCTATTGCCGGCGATTGCGTTGTCGCGGTCATGGCGGTGCGGGATGCTGGTCGTAAGCGTCGAACGCTCCGATTTTGGAGGCCAACATGGACCTGTTTCTTGAGACCCCACAGCAACAAGCCGAGCGTATGCTGCGGCAGCAGCGGCGGCTTATAGAGATGCAAATGCAAGGGGTTGCCAACCAGGCGCCCGTGCAAAACGTCGTGCCCGCTGCTGTACCTGCAGCCGTGCCCGGGTGCGAATCGGCACCAGAGGCCTATTCCGTACAGCAAGATTCATATGCGCAGGAGCTCGCGTTCGACAAGCGTCGTGCGCGTCGTCGCCGCGTGGGCCAGCGCCTGCGCACATTGGCGATGATCGTGCTCATTCCGCTAGGACTTGCGGCAATCTTCTTGGCCTCATATGCCCTCACGTGCATTCTCAACGGTGCCTCGCCCAATGAGGTGCTCCAGCATCTAGCGGCCCTGGGCCAGCGCCTAGGCGATGTCGTAGCAACCATTCGCGCCGGCTGGGAGAGTTAGCGTTTGTCACGTTAGGACTTCTGGGGTGTAGGGATTATCGCCATGAGTAGAATCCTCGCATCCTGGGAATCCTGTCATGCGACTGAATAGTATTATTGATGATGAATAATAATAGAAAATGCCATGTTAAGGTACTTAACGACATCCTTGGAGGATCTGGCGTCGTCGCCTTCGGAGCGGAGTTATCAAGAGATGGTCTGTGCATACAGGCAATACAAAAAGGAGGTGCTCGGTTGAATCTGACCTTTGAGGGATTCTTAAAAGGCTATTGCCGAGAGCTATCCGGACAGCAGTCGCTCAGTTTTAGAAAACTGGTTAAGCAAGCGACGACGGTTGCGCCGCGCGTGGCGGAGCCCCTGTTTTTGCTCGCTTTGGCACAGGGTAAAGCCGAATACGTTCTGGGCTTATCCGAGGGTTCGTGGATGGAAGAGGGTTACCGAGGCGTTTTGTCCTTGTACGCCCAAACGGGTAGCCTGGCATCTCTATGCGCCGAGGACAAACTTCCTAATCGTTATGCCAACGTTTGGCGTGCGTATAGAGCGGTGAAGGAAAAGCCAGTGGCGGACAGAAGAATCAACGCCCTGATGCGAAAAAGAACGTTGGGAGCGCTAGAGGAATCGGGTGTAACGCGCTACGGTCTCTGCCGCGATTTGAATCTGAATAAGGGAAACGTGTACGCATATTTAGCCGGTGATGACTCAAAGGTGAGCAGGGAGACGGCGCGCCGCATTATGGAATATGCGGAGGAGAGGGGCGCCCAAGAAGGGGCCGGGCGCCCGGTGCGTATGGCGGGGTAAGATTGATCGCGGTTTTGATTGGTGCTCGATTGGGTTTGTTGGGCGGAGTTTATGTCTGCTATTGATATTGTGCTTGTTGTGATCGCCTTGGTGGCGGTGGGGGTTGCTGTGGCTTGCGCCCTCCAGCTCAAGAGCCTGCGTGCCGAGTTGCGGGAGCGTGGCGACAGTAGCGCGGAAACGCTGGCAGCACTCGAGCAGGCCAACAACGCGCTCGATGCCCTGAACGTCGCGCTGGCCGAAACTCGCCGCACGGCCAATGCCATCGCGCAGCAGCAGACGACAGATGCGGCCGTGGAGCAGCAACGTTACCTGACCATCGCACGTGAGTTTTCGCAAGCTGGTGACCGGATGGATGACCTGCGCCGCGAGACGGCCCAACAGCTCGGTGCCAACCGCGAGGGTATCGAGCATCGCCTGGACAAGGTGCGCGAAACGGTCGATGCTCAGCTGGGCGCCATTCGCAAAGACAACAACGTGCAGCTCGATCAAATGCGTGCGACGGTGGACGAGAAGCTCTCCCGCACGCTCAACGACCGACTGTCGGCATCGTTTAAGCAGGTGAGCGACCAGCTCGAGGCCGTGTACAAGGGCCTGGGCGACATGCAGTCCATCGCCACCGGCGTGGGCGACCTTAAGCGCGTGCTGGGCAACGTGAAGGCGCGTGGCATTTTGGGCGAGGTGCAGCTGGGTGCAATTCTGGCGGACATCCTTACGCCCGACCAGTATCTGGAAAACGTCGCCACCAAGCCCGGCGCCTCGGAGCGCGTTGAGTTTGCCGTCAAGCTGCCGGTGGACGAGGGCGATCCCGTGCTGCTGCCGATCGACTCCAAATTCCCGGGCGACGCGTACGAGCACTTGCTCGACGCGCAGGAGTCGGGCGATGCGGAGACCGTGGCGGCTGCGCGCAAGACGCTCGACACCATGGTCAAGCGCGAGGCAAAGGATATTTGCGAAAAGTACCTGAGTGTGCCGGCAACGACCAACTTTGGCATCATGTTCGTGCCGTTTGAAGGGCTGTACGCCGAGGTCGTCAGCCGCTCCGGGCTTATCGAGACCCTGGGCCGCGACTATCACGTCAACGTTGCCGGCCCCAGCACCATGGCGGCCATTCTCAACAGCCTGCAGATGAGCTACCAGACGTTTAGGCTGCAAAAACGCACCGACGATGTACTGCGAGTGCTCTCCGCCGTCAAGGCCGAGCTGCCGCGCTATCAAAAGGCGCTGCGCCGCGCCCAGCAGCAGATCGAGACCGCGGGTAAAACGGTCGAGGGCATTATCACCACGCGCACCAACGTCATGGAGCGCAAACTCAAGGATATCGACGCGCTGGAAGACGCCGACCAAGCCGATGAGATCTTGGGACTCACGCCCGCGGGCCTTTCCACAGACCAAGAAGACGAGGACTAATTGCAACAAGGCAGCGGGGCACCGGCGCAAACGCGGGCACCCCGCTGCCTTTCACATCGCGCTTGCCTGAAGTGCGCTTTAGTGTGCAACAATGGCGTTTCGCCCTATCAGACGCGAAAGGAAGCCCATGTCTCAGAGAAACACCAGTCCGCTGAAACGCTCCACCGTGCGCCGCACGCTGCAGCGGTTTTGGGGTGTCACGCGCACGCAGCCGCTGATTGTCTTTCTCTCGGTGTTCTCGTCGGCGGGCTACATCTTTTTGCTGACGTTTGCCAATACCTATGTGATGGCCCTCATTGTCGACCGCGTTCAAGCCGGTCCCGTGGCGGGTGATCAGGTGTTTGAGGTCTTCGGCCCCTATATCCTGGCGCTCGTACTCGTTAACCTGGTGGGCCAAATCCTCTCCAAGCTGCAGGACTACACCGTCTACAAGCTCGAGATTGCGGGCAACTATCACCTGGCGCGCCTGTGCTTCGACACGCTCTCCAATCAATCCATGACATTTCACACCAGCCGCTTTGGCGGATCGCTCGTGAGCCAGACGAGCCGTTTTATGAGCGGCTATACGGGGCTGGTCGACGTGACGGTGTATTCGCTCGTCCCCACCATCACCTCGGTCATCTGCACGGTGGCGGCGCTCGCCCCGGTGGTGCCGACGTTTACCGTGATCCTGGTGTGCATCATGGCCGTCTACATCGCGTTTGTCTGGCTTATGTACAAGCGCATCATGCCGCTTTCGGCCGCGACGTCCGCCGCGCAGAACAAGCTCTCGGGCGTGCTCTCCGACGCGGTCACGAACATCTTGGCCGTCAAGACCTGCGGGCGCGAGGACTTTGAACGTGATCTGTTCGACGCCGCTGATCGTGCCGCGCGCGATGCCGAGACGGTCTCGATGCACGCCATGATGCAGCGCAACTTTACGACCTCGGGTCTTATCGTCATCACCATGGCCGTGGTGAGCGTATTCGTGGCGGGCGGCAACGCGTGGTTTGGCATCTCGGCCGGCTCGCTCGTCATGATCTTTACCTACACCTATAACCTCACCATGCGCCTGAACTACGTAAGCTCCATGATGCAGCGCATCAACCGCGCGCTCGGCGATGCGGCCGAGATGACGCGCGTGCTGGACGAGCCACGTTTGGTGGCAGATGACCCGGACGCCCCCGAGCTCAAAGTGACCGAGGGCGCGATTGATTTTGAGCAGCTGAGCTTTGCGTACCGTGACGCTGCGGCGGGCGAGAGCGTGTTCGATGACCTGACACTTCATGTGGCGGCGGGCCAGCGCGTGGGCCTGGTGGGCAAATCGGGCTCGGGCAAGACGACGCTCACCAAGCTGTTGTTGCGCCTGGACGATGTACAGGGCGGCCGCGTGCTCGTGGACGGCCAGGACGTCTCGCGCTGCACGCAGCAGAGCCTGCGCCGCCAGGTTGCCTACGTGCCGCAGGAGGCGCTGCTGTTCCACCGCTCCATTCGCGAAAACATTGCCTACGGTCGTCCCGACGCCACTGATGAGCAGATTCGCGAGGCCGCGCGCCTGGCCAACGCCCTGGAGTTTATCGACCGCTTGCCTCGTGGCTTTGACACCATGGTGGGCGAGCGCGGCGTCAAGCTCTCGGGCGGCCAGCGTCAGCGCGTGGCCATCGCCCGTGCCATCCTAACCGACGCGCCGATTCTAGTGCTCGACGAGGCGACCTCTGCCCTCGACAGCGAGTCCGAGGCGCTGGTGCAGGAGGCGCTCGAAAACCTGATGCGTGGACGCACCTCCATTGTGGTGGCGCACCGCCTGTCCACCGTGGCGGCGCTCGACCGCATTGTGGTGCTGGCCGATGGCGAGATCGTCGAGGACGGCACGCATGCGCAGCTCGTCGAGGCGGGTGGCGAGTATGCGAGCCTGTGGAGCCGTCAGACCGGCGCATTCTTGGAGGCGTAAGCGTCTCGGACGTGGGACAATTGTGTCCATAAGTTTATTGTGCCGTTGAGCCGAGGAGTCGTTATGCCACGCGAGACCAATGCCGCCAAACGAGAGCGCGCCGTTGAGGTGTGTGAGCGCCTCAACCGTCGCTATGGCCCGGTCGAGTGCTTTTTGGACCACGAGAATCCCTTCCGCCTGCTGATTGCGGTGCTGCTCTCGGCGCAAACGACCGACGCGCAGGTCAACAAGGTGACGCCGAAGCTGTTTGCCCAGTGGCCCACGCCCGAGGCCATGGCCGGGGCGAGCGTGGCTGACGTGGCGGGCACCATCAAGTCACTCGGCTTCTACAAGAGCAAAGCCAAGCATGCCGTCGAGGCCGCGCAGATGATCGTCGCCGACTATGGCGGCGAGGTGCCGGCCGACATGAAGGAACTCGTGAAGCTGCCGGGCGTGGGACGCAAGACGGCGAACATCGTGCTCAACGTGGGGTATGGCATCGTGGAGGGCATTGCGGTGGACACGCACGTCAACCGCATTGCGCACCGCCTGATGCTGAGTCCCAAGACGCATGCCAAGGAGCCGCTCAAGACCGAGCAGGATTTGCTCAAGATTTTGCCGCACGAGTATTGGGAGTCGGTCAACCATCAGTGGATCACCTTCGGTCGCGAGATCTGTGATGCCCGCAAACCCAAGTGTGACGAGTGTCCGCTGGCAGATTTGTGCCCCAGCGTGCGCGTAGCGGGGTAGGGCGGAACGCATTTTCGTCTGGCGTTTTTTGCGGGGCTGGGTTTGCCCTTGAGCCGGAGTCCTCTCCATGCGCTACCATGACAGACAATGTATTTGACGTACGACCCGCCGAGCTTGCCCCGGCGGGCTTTTGGCGTTGCGATGCCGGAGGAACAGCATGCTCATTCACCGTATAGCCGCGCAGCTCTACACTGCCGAGGCGCTGCAGACCGTCGAGGCCGGACTCGATGCCGGCGAGGACGTGACGCTGGCCGTGTCGCAGTCGGGCCGCACGCTTATGGCGGCCGCCCAGTTTGCGCGCCGTCCGCGCCCGACGGTCTACATTGTGAGTGGCGAGGATGCGGCCGATCGCGCCGCGCGCAGCCTTGCCGCCTACGTGGGGCTGGCGCACGTGTGCCGTTTTCCCGAGCGCAAGGACTATCCGTGGCGCGAGCAGGCGCCCGACGATGCCGTGGTGGCGCAGCGCTGCGAGGCTCTGGGGCGCATCGTGCGCGGGGACAACTGCATCATGGTTGCCTCGGCCCGCGCGCTGCTGCGCTGCGTGCCGCCGGTCGAGAGCCGCTATTGGGAGTCCACGACCTTTGCGGTGGGCGAGGAGATTCCTTTTGATGAGGTGCCGCAGCGCCTAGTGGGCATGGGCTACACCAATGCCGGCGCCGCCGACGCGCCCGGTCTGTTTCGCGTGCACGGCGACACCGTCGAGGTGTTTCCCGCGCAGGAAAAAGCGCCCGTGCGCATTGAGTTCTTTGGCGACGAGATCGATCGCATACGCCGCATGGTGAGCTCCACGGGGCAGACCATCGGTAACGAGGACAGTATCGAGATCTTCCCCTGCCGTGAGCTGGCGCTTACCGACGAGGCCGTCCACAACATGCATGTGGCGCTCTATCGCGCCAGCCAGGACGACAGCAAGCTGGCCGCATTGCTCGAGATGGTGGATGCGCGCATCGTTACACCCGAGCTCGACCGCTTTTTGCCGGTAATGTACGGCCAGACCGTGAGCCCGCTGGCGCACGTGAGCGGCAAGGCGCTCGTGGTGCTGTCCGAGCCGCGCTCGCTGTTCGACGATTGCCTGCGTGCCTACGAGGATATCGAGGCGCGTGCTGGCGAGGCAGGGATTGACCGGCTGGATGGCCTGTATGTACGTGCCCAGCAGCTCGATTTTGGTGCCCAGCAGCGCCTGAACTACGTGAGCCTGATCCGTGCCGGCGGCGCGGTGACGGCGGAGCTCAAGATTGAGCAGCCGGCCATTGCGGGCTCGGACAATCGCTTTATGACGCGCATTCAGGAAGTCGTGGGCAAGCGCTACGCCTGCGTGTTTGCCATTCCCGACCGCGGTGCGCGCGAGTCGATGGAGCTCACCTTTGGCGACGAGGGCATTACCTTTGAGGAGTCGCTGACCGCGGCGCCCGAAAATGTCGGCGCTATCGGCGACCGCGTGCGCGTGGCAGCGGCGGATTCTGCCGATCGCACCGCCCGCCAGGAGGCCCACGCTTCCATTCGCGAGCGCAAGGCCGATGCGCTCAACGCCCGCTCGCTCGAGGCAGGTGCCGCCCAGGCAGCCGCCGGCGCCGCCGTGCCTACTATCTCGCGCGGACGCGTGACCTTTGTCGATGCCGCTCTGCCGCAGGGCGTGGTGGTGCCCGATGCCAACCTGGCCGTGTTCTCGATCGCCGACCTCAATGCCCGCATGGATGCCAACCGCGCGCGCAGCCGCCGCAAGGTTGACATTACGCAGATCACGTTCCCGTTTAAGCCGGGCGACTACGTGGTGCATGCCACCCACGGCATCGCGCTCTTTAGCGAGATTGCGCGCCAGGAAGTGGGCGGCAAGGAACGCGACTACTTTTTGCTGGAATATGCCGACGGTGACAAGCTCTACGTGCCGTTGGAGCAGGTCGACCGCATCACGCGATACGTCGGTCCTGACGGCGACAAGCCGCGCCTGACCAGGCTCAACACCGCCGACTGGACGCGTGCCACCAACAAGGCGCGCAAGAACGCCAAAAAGCTGGCGTTTGACTTGGTCGATCTGTATACGCGCCGCTCGTCGATTACCGGTATCGCCTGCCCGCCCGACACGCCCGAGCAGATCGAGATGGAGCAGAGCTTCCCTTACGACGAGACGCGCGACCAGCTGGAGGCCATCGCCGACATCAAGGCCGACATGGAGGCGCCCAAGCCCATGGATCGCCTGCTGTGCGGCGACGTGGGTTTCGGCAAGACCGAGGTTGCCCTGCGCGCGGCGTTTAAGTGCGTGGACTCCGGCCGCCAAGTCATGGTGCTCTGCCCCACGACCATTCTGGCCCAGCAGCACTACGAGACGTTCTTTGAGCGCTTTGCCCCGTTTGGCCTCGAGGTCGAAGTGCTCAGCCGCTTCCGCACCCCGGCGCAGCAGAAGCGCGCGCTCAAGGCGTTTGCCGAGGGCACGATTGATGTGCTCATCGGCACGCATCGTCTGCTTTCGGCCGATGTGAACCCCAAGAACCTGGGCCTGGTGATCATTGACGAGGAGCAGCGCTTTGGCGTGCAGCACAAGGAGCAGCTCAAGAACCTGCGCGAGCAGATTGACGTGCTCACGCTTTCGGCAACGCCGATTCCGCGAACCATGCAGATGGCCACGAGCGGCGTGCGCGACATGAGCCTGATCACGACGCCGCCGACCGGGCGCCGCCCCGTAATCGTGCACGTGGGAGAGTACGACCCCGACGTGGTGAGCGCGGCGATTCGCCTGGAGGTGGGTCGCGGCGGTCAGGTGTACTACGTGTCCAACCGCGTCAAGACCATCGACGACGCCGTGGCGCGCGTGCACGAGGCCGCGCCCGAGGCGCGCGTGGGCGTAGCGCACGGCAAGATGAGCCCGCGCGAGGTCGAGGACGTGATGATCGAGTTCGCGACCAAAAAGATCGACGTGCTCATCGCCACGACCATCGTGGAGAGCGGCATCGACAACGCGACCGCCAACACGCTCATCATCGAGGACTCGCAGCGCCTGGGTCTGGCACAGCTCTACCAGCTCAAGGGCCGTGTGGGCCGCTCTGCCACGCAGGCCTACGCGTACTTTATGTTCCCGGGCGAGCTGCCGCTCACCGAGGAGGCGACGGCGCGCCTGACCGCACTTTCCGAGTTCCAGGACCTGGGCAGCGGCATGCGCATCGCCATGCGCGACCTGGAGATTCGCGGTGCCGGCTCGCTTATGGGAGCCGAGCAGCACGGCAACCTGTCGAGCGTGGGCTTTGACCTGTTTACGCAGATGCTGGGCCAGGCCGTGGCTGAGGCGCGCGGCGATGACGACGCCGGCGTGGAGGCGGCGAGCGTGGGTATTAACCTGCCGGCCGACTACTTCTTGTCCGAGGAGTACCTGCCGGCGGTGGATCAGCGCGTGCTCGTGTACCGTAAGCTCGCAGCGGCCGAGGACCTAGAGAGCATCGATGAGGTGCAGGAGGAGACCGAGGCTGCGCATGGCGAGCTGCCGCTGGCGGGACTCAACCTGTTCAATCGCGCACGAATCCGCATTCGCGGCGAGCGCCTGGGGCTCGAGAGCGTCACGCTCAGTGGCGGCCGCATCACGTTTTTGGGCGTCGACGTGCCCAAGAAGGTGGCCTTTGAGCTTAAGACCCGCTATGGCGCGGTGAACTTCCCCAAGAGCCGCAAGCTGTCGGTACCCTACAAGGCAGGCGCCGGTGCGGGCAGCGGCCTGGGTCGCGGTCTCGACGCCAACGACGGCACCGGCCCCGTGGCCGCGGCACTCATGCTGCTGCAACAACTGGGTGCCAGCGACGACGACTAACGGGTCGACGCTGCAAACGCTCCATTTGGGCAATCTGACCCTCACTCGTCGGTCGCGTACGCAAGTACGCTTCCCTCCTCCTTCGGGCCACCTTGCCACAAATGGAACGTTTTCGCTCACTTATGCTCAACCTGTAAGGGTATTTATGGGACAAAGCTATCTTTGCCCCACCACGTTGCGGGTCGACCCTTCGCCCGACCGAAAGGAAAGCATGTTCGGATACATCTATAAGAAAGATGTCGCCATTATCGCGGTTGTCCTGTGCCTTTGTCTGGGCGTGGGCAGTTTCTTCGATTATCAGATCTCGAGCGCGCTGTTCAACGTCGGCAGCATGTACGGCCGCTTTATCGAGGCCGCCGGCGAGCTGCCGTTCGAGCTGACGGCGAGCGTCGCGGGCGTTATGCTCGTACGCGCGGTGCGTCCCGACTCCAGGGGGAGCAAATGGCTCGCCGTGCTGGGCGTTCTGATCAACGTTGGCCTGGCCGGCTACGAGATCGTTTCGTCCCTGCGGGTTAGCGGTAAGCTCATTGCCGTTCAGCTGGTGCTGACGTTTGTGCTGGTCATCGCTGCCAACCTTATCATCTATCGCCTCACGCGCACGACCGAGCCCGATGAGCTCACGCGCTGGGCGTTGATGGTGCTTGCCGTGTGGGTCGCTCAGGCCATTATCCTCAACGTGATCGTCAAGCCGCTGTGGTCGCGCCCGCGCATGCGCGTGATCGAGGTGACGCAGGGGCTCGAGTTTCAGCCGTGGTGGGTGATCGGCAATCCCGACAAGTGGACCTATATCGCCGCCGGCGTGATCAAGGACGGGTTCAAGTCGTTTGCGAGCGGACACACGGCGCATGCGGCGATCGGCCTTATGCTCGCCGGGCTTCCCGCGGCGGCTTTTAAGGAAAAACCTTCGCGTCGCCGCGTGATCTTTTGGGCGGCAGCTGTGGTCGCGGCGCTCGTCGCGTTTGGCCGCATCGTGATCGGCGCACACTTTTTGAGCGACGTGAGCTGCGGCTTTGCCCTGGTGCTGGCGCTTGAGTGTCTCGCCGCGCGCATTGCCTATCCCAACGGCGTACAATAGCTCCGTTTGAATCATCTGGCCGATACCCGGTAAGAGAGGATTGCCATGCTCGCGTTCAACAACGATTATTCCCACGGCGCACACCCGGCAGTGCTGCAGGCGCTCGTCGACACCAATATGGAGCCGCAGCCCGGCTACGGTACCGATGCGCATACCGAGCGTGCCAAGCAACTTATTCGCGAGGCCTGCCAGGCGCCTGACGCCGACGTGTTTTTCCTGGTGGGCGGCACGCAGGCTAACGCGACGGTGATCGACATGCTGCTTGCGCCGTACGAGGGCGTCGTTGCTGCCGAGACTGGCCACGTCGCTTGCCACGAGGCGGGCGCCATCGAGTTTGGCGGCCACAAGGTGCTCACCATCCCCGGCTACGAGGGCAAGATGCACGCCGAGGACCTCGAGAACTATATCCAGGTGTTCTACGAAAACGAGAGCTACGAGCACACGGTGTTTCCGGGTGCCGTGTACGTGAGCCTATCGACCGAGTACGGCACGCTGTACTCCAAGGCCGAGCTCGCGGCGATTCACGCGGTGTGCCAGAAGCGCGAGATTCCGCTGTTTGTGGATGGCGCCCGCCTGGCCTATGCACTGGCGGCCGATGAGTGCGACATTACCCTGCCCGAGCTGGCGCAGCTGTGCGACGTGTTCTACATCGGCGGCACCAAGTGTGGCGCGCTCTGCGGCGAGGCTGTGGTGTTTTGCGGCATACACGCTCCGGCGCATCCCATTCCGCGCATTAAGCAGCACGGTGCGCTGTTGGCCAAGGGCCGCCTGACGGGCGTCCAGTTTGAGGCGCTCTTTACCGATGGCCTGTATTTTGAGATTGGTCGACAGGCGATCGAAACCGCGCAGACGCTTCGTCGCGTGCTGCACGAGCACGGCTACCGGTTCTTCTTGGAGACGCCGACTAACCAGCAGTTCGTGATTCTGCCCAACGAGGACATGGCGCGCATTCGCGAGCATGCGGCGATCGAGTACTGGGAAAAGTACGACGAGACCCACACGGTGGTGCGCTTTTGCACCAGCTGGGCCACGACGCAGGAGGATATCGACGCGTTGGCGGCGGTTCTGTAGCCTGATGTAATGACGAGGGGCCGCCTTGCGCTTGGGTTTGGCGCAAGGCGGCCTTTGTTTTTGAGGGAGAAGGGTTGTATGACCGAGATGTCCGATCCGACGATTCGTCTGGCGACGCCCGATGATGCGCCGGCGTTGCTTGCCATCTATGAGCCGTATGTGCGCCAGACGGCGATTACCTGCGAATACGAGGTGCCGAGCGTTGAGGAGTTCGCCGGGCGTATTGAGCGTACGCTCAAGCGCTATCCGTATTTGGTGATGGAGTTGGACGGGCGTCCGGTAGGCTATGCCTACGTGAGTCCGCTTAACAGCCGCGAGGCATACGACTGGTCGGTCGAGACGTCGATCTACCTGGCACGCGATGTGCGCCATGGCGGGCTGGGTCGCAAGCTGCACGATGCGCTCAAGCAGTGCCTGATCGCGATGGGCATCACCAACATGTGCGCGCTCATTGCCGTGCCGCACGATAAGGACGATGAGTACCTGACGCACAACAGTCGGGATTTCCATGCTCATATGGGATATCGCCTGGTGGGCACCTTCGATCGCTGCGCCCAAAAGTTCGGCCGCTGGTACGACATGTGCTGGATGGAGCTGGTCCTAGCCGAGCGCACACCCAACCAACCCAAACCAACCTGGTTCCCCGACCTTCCCAAACCTATCATTTAGGGACAGGTTTATTTTGGCAGGTTAGCCGATTGGCTCGGTGTATTTGGCGCGGTCGGTGCGTTGGATGCGCTTAGAGACATGGAGCGGTCGGCCGTCGGTGTCGTAGACGTAGTCGGTGATCAGGATCAGCGCCTGCCCGCGCTCGACGTTGAGCAAAAACGCCTCGTTTTGCGAGGCATAGCACACCTCAAAGGTCTTATGTCCCTGTGCTGGCGCGCGATGGAATTCTTGGCGCAGCGTCGCGTAGAGCGAACCGTTGATATCGCGATCGATGAGCGTCTCGAAGCTTGGCGGCAGGTAGGTGGTCTCCAGGCACAGCGGCACGTCGTCCAGGTAGCGCAGGCGGACAAGTTTGACGAGCTTGCTGCCCACGGCGGCGTCAAAGAACTTAGCTATGCTGCCGGCCGCCTTGGCAAAGCCCGAGTCCACGGTGCGCGTGGTGGGCTTCATGCCCTGACCTTCGACCTGCTTGGTATAGCTCGAAAACACTAGGTTGTTCTCGTGGAGCGCGGGCGTGTCGGCCACAAAGGCGCCACGCCCGCGCTCGGTGCGCACCAGGCCCTCATCAACGAGAACCTTAAGGGCGTGGCGCACGGTGCTGCGCGACAGCCCCGATTCGTCCATGAGCTCCATCTCGGACGGCAGCTTGTCTCCGCGTGCGTAGATGCCGGCGGCGATGCGGTCGCGAAGCGTACCCGCCAAGCGCTCGTATTGGCTCAGTTTCTTTTTAGATGAAGCGTTCATGCAATCAGCCTATATTTAACTTGTATGCTTATCTAAGCAAGCATGTATTCAACACAACAATAAAACCGCTGGTATTGAGCTACCGAAAACCTTACCAGCAAAATTTCTAAGATAAATATAGCATACAACTAGTCGACATAACCAAAACATGTATGTAACTTGTATGCCATCGAGAGCATCAAACGAGAAGAAAGGCTGATGCACGATGACTACTCAGGAACAGGTTAAGGATGTCGTCTCCCAGGTTTTGGCTGACAAGGCAGACAAGGGCGGCATCAAGCGCGTCGTGTGGATTGGTGCCGGCGGATCCAACGGCGGCAACTATCCTGCCCAGTACTTTATGGAGCACGAGGCCACGCAGGTCGTGAGCTCCAGCTACACCAGCAACGAGTTCGTGCACGCCACCCCGGCCTACGTCAACGAGAACACCCTGGCCGTCGTCGTGTCCATGCGCGGCACCAAGGAGACCATCGTTGCCGCCCAGGTCGCCAAGGACCACGGCGCCAGCACCATCGCCATCTATGTTGACGAGTCCGGCCTCACCGAGGTCTGCGACTACAAGATCCAGTACGACAGCCTGGCCGTCGACGAGTCCTGCATGGGCCGCACCAACTCCGCCGTCGTGACCATGATCGCCATGGAGCTTACGCAGCAGACCGAGGGCTATGCCGAGTACGAGACCGCTATGGCCGCGTTTGACTTGGTCGACCCCATCTATCGCAAGGCCGTCGAGTACACCCGTCCGCTTGCTGCCAAGTGGGCCGAGCAGAACGCCGACAAGCCCTGCATCAACGTCATGGCTCAGGGTCCGCTCTTTGGTGCCGCCTACGTCTTTAGCATCTGCAACGTGCAGGAGATGCTGCAGATCGACTCCTGCACCATCAACACCTGCGACTTCTTCCACGGCCCCTTCGAGATCCTGGACAAGCGCACCTCGCTGTTCCAGCTCATCAGCGTCGGCCGCAGCCGCTGCAACGACGAGCGCGGCATCCGCTTCGTCAACCAGTACGGTGGCGAGCGCGTCTATCAGCTCGACGCCAAGGAGCTCGGCCTCAACGACATCAAGGACAGCGTGAGCGAGTACTTCAACCACCTGATCTTCGCCCCGATCCTCAACAACGTGTATATGCGTGCACTCTCTGCCGTTACTCACAAGGACTACATGACGCGCCGCTACATGTGGAAGCTGGACTACTAAGAGTTACGCGGTTTTACCAAACCGCGTAACGGCTCGACGCTGCGCGGACCGCATTTGGACAATCTGACGTTCAACTTCAAGGGCGCGACCAGAAGGTCAGCGCCCTTTCGTTTCACGCCACCTTGCCTCAAATGCGGCCCGCTCGCTGACTTATGCTCAACCAGCGGTGCCTTAGACGTTGGGGACGTTCTTAAATGACTAGTCATTTGGGAACGTCCCCAATGAGTATGTGGGGAAGCAGATTTTTCCGTTCGGCGATTTGTGTCTTGAAAAATGTATATAACGACTATAACGTAGTACGAAACATATTGGAAACAATACCGAGGAGGCTGCGTTGAAGAAGAGCAATCTGGGCTATGTGCTGGTGCTGATCGCCGCGCTTATGTGGGGCAGCATCGGAATCTTTGTAAACGGCATCTCGGCCATGGGCGTTTCGTCCCAGAGCATGGCTGCCTTTCGCTTGTTGGTCGGAGCGCTTATCTTGGCGCCGGTCCTGATGTTTATGGGCTGCCGTCCGGGTGAGGGGTCTACCGTGGCTCAGGGTCCGCTGGCCCTGTTCAAGGCAAGCCCTAAAGAGCTTGTTCCCTGTGCGCTTGTCGGCATCGTCGGTTTGGCCGCCGCCAACACCTGTTATTACGAGTGCATGGGCGAGGTGGGCATGTCCACGGCCTCGGTGCTGCTCTACACCTCGCCGGTGTTTGGCGTCATGCTCGGCCGCGTGCTTTATCGCGAGGACGTGACCCCCAACAAGCTCGTTGCCATTGTCTTTAACATCGTAGGCTGCGTGCTTGCAGTGACCAATGGCGACCTTTCCGGTTTTCATTTTTCGGTTTGGGGCGTCACGTCGGGCGTGATTGCAGGCCTTTGTGGTGCGTCGCTCGCGGTGTTTAGCCGAATAGCAACCAAGACGGTCCACCCGCTGGCTGTCACGTTTTGGGGCTTTGTTTTTGGCGGTGCGGTTATGGCAGCTATCGCGGCTCCGTGGCCGGATGTCGCCGCGGCAATGTCGCCACAGCTGCTGCTGCTGTTCCTTGGCTTTGGACTCATCCCCACAGCCGTTGCTTACATCTTATATATGCAGGGTCTGTCCATGGGGCTCGAGACATCGAAAGTTCCCGTCGTAATGTCTTTCGAGACGGTCGTCACCGTACTGGTGGGCATTGGTGTCTACGCCGAGCCCGCCGGCGCGATTAAAGTCCTGGGCATCGTGTTGGTGCTCGCGTCCATCCTGATTATGAACACCGACTTCTCCAAGCTGCGCAACAGTGTGTTTGTCGGTCATGTCATTGAGAGCATGACCTTTAAGCCCAACGCGTGGTGGACCGAAAAATCTCAGGACATGGATCTGTTTAAGGAACGCACCGGCATTGCGCTGGAACCCACCGTACAGGAAAGCCCCTGGTACTTCGTGCGATAGGGGATTGCGCGCAGGGTCTGACCTGGGGTTATCCAGCTAGCGCCGGCCTACCCAGTCCAACGTTTCGAGTACGTTAAACCCGTCAACGGTCGATTTTCACCCGCGAACGGTCTTTATACTAATTAGCAATATAAGCAACGTATAAGACGTTATAATGACCATAACGAAAAGGAGGAGGCAAGATGAATCAGATCATTCTCGCATCTCATGGCGGCCTGGCCGCAGGCGCCAAAGACACGCTCGAGATGGTTCTCGGCGACGTGTCGAACGTCCACGTCGTGTCGCTTGCTCGTGACGACAAGGAGCCCATCACCAATAAGGTTGAGGCTATGATCGCCACGTTCAACGCGGACGACACCGTCTATGTGCTGACCGATATGCTCGGCAGCTCGGTCAACAACAGCATGGTCGAGCTTTCCAAGAACGGCACGAAGTTCACGGTTGTCAGCGGTTTCAACATCCCGTTGGCGCTCACGCTTGCTATGAGCCCCGCCCCCGTCAAGGGCGCCGAGCTCGCGGCCCTCATCAATGAGGCCCGCACCGGTCTGACCAACCCCAACGCACCGGTCGAGGCCGCCGCGGCTCCCGCCAAGAAGGCCAAGGCGTCCCGTCACAGCTCCGGTCCCGCCAAGATCGTCCTCGCACGTCTTGACTACCGTCTGCTGCACGGCCAGGTCGTCTTTACTTGGACCACCAAGGTTCAGGCCGAGCGCATCATCGTCGTCGACAACGCTGCCGCCAACGATGACATCAAGAAGGGCGCTCTTAAGCTGGCCAAGCCCCAGGGCGTGCGCCTGAACGTCTTCACCGTCGAGCGTGCCCTCGCCAAGATGGATAAGCTCAACACCCTCGGCGAGCGCGTCATGTTCGTCTTTGGCAACACTGCCGAGATGCTGCAGTTCTGTCAGGGCTACAAGCTCGACGCCATCAACCTGGGCGCCACCGCCAACCACGACGGTGCCGATCAGGTCGGCGGCAAGGACAGCTCCGTCTTCCTCGACGCCACCCAGAAGGCCGACGTCAACCAGCTGCTCGACATGGGCATCAAGCTCTATGTCCAGCAGACCCCTACGTATCAGAGCGTCGACATCGACGCCAAGCTGTAATCAACCAGGCTTTTGCCTGACTGAAAGGAGAAGGGTATGAATACGTTCATCAGTGCGGTGCTCGTCGGCCTCGTCGGCGTGTTCTGCATGTGGGACTCCCGCCTGCTCGGTCGTCTTAACTTCGAGCAGCCCCTCGTTGGCGCTACGCTCGTCGGTCTGCTGCTGGGCGATGTGCCCACCGGCCTTGCCGTCGGTGCCGCCGTCGAGCTCGTGTCCATGGGCCTGGTGCAGGTCGGCGCCGCCGTTCCGCCCGATATGGTCCTGGGCGGCATCGTGGCCGCTGCCTTTGCGTGCCTGACCGATGCTTCCGCCGAGACCGCCATGACGATCGCCATCCCGGTCGCCGTCCTGGGTCAGCTCCTCGGCATCGTGTTCCGTTCCATCATCGCCGCCCTCACCCATGTGGCAGATAGCGCGATCGATAACGGAAAGTTCAAGACCGCCTACCGTATGCACATCTGCGCCGGCTCCGGTCTGTACGCCATCATGTACTTCCTGCCGATTTTCCTCGCCGTCTTTGTTGGCACCGACCTGGTTCAGGCCATCGTCAACATGGTTCCCGAGTGGCTGTCCACTGGTCTTAACGTTTCGACCAAGATCATGACCGCCTACGGCTTGGCCCTGCTGCTCACCATGATGATCAAGAAGGGTATGACTCCGTTCCTGTTCATCGGTTTCCTGCTCGCCGCTTACCTCAACCTGTCCGTCATCGCGGTCGCTCTGATCGGTGTGTGCCTGGCTGTCGTCTTCATGGGCTTCAAGTTCAACGGTTCCCATGCAGCCGCCGGTGTCGATTCCGACTACGATCCGCTCGAAGACGACGAAGACTAAGGAGGAACACACTATGGCAACCGCAACCAAGGACGTGTCCCTGAACAAGAAGGTCAGCCAGTTCTTCTGGCGCTCCTGGGCCATCCAGGCCTCTTGGAACTACGAGCGTCAGATGAACATGGGCTTCCTCTACGGCATGGTTCCCACGCTCGACCGCCTCTATCCGGACGAGTCCGACCCCAAGCAGCTCGCTGCTAAGAAAGAGGCTTACCACCGTCACATGGCGTTCTACAACTGCACCCCGCAGACGAGCGCCTTTATCCTGGGCCTCACCGCCTCCATGGAGGAGGAGTACGCCAAGGATCCCGAGAACTTCGATCCCGATTCGATCAACGCGGTCAAGACCTCCCTCATGGGTCCGCTTTCCGGCATCGGTGACTCCTTCTTCCAGGGTACCATCCGCGTTATCGCTTTTGGCCTGGGCGTTCAGCTGGCTCAGCAGGGCTCCATCATGGGCCCGATCCTGGCCATGCTCATCTCCATCGTCCCCTCTGTGCTGATCACTTGGTTCGCAGCCAAGATGGGCTATCAGGGCGGCCACGAGTACCTGAGCAAGCTTCAGGGCGGCGACCTCATGGAGAAGCTCATGTATGTCTGCGGCATCGTGGGCCTTATGTCCGTGGGCGGCATGATCGCTACGCTGATCGGCGCCACCACCCCGCTGCAGTTCGCTGAGGGCACCGTTGTTATCCAGGACATCCTGGACGGCATGATGCCCCAGATGATCTCCCTCGGCCTCACCGGCCTTATGTACTGGCTCATCAAGAAGAACGTCAACACCGGTTGGCTTCTCGCGATCGCCATCGTGGGCGGCATCGCCCTCTCCGCGGCCGGCATTCTGGCCTAGTCGCGACCAAGCGCCTAACCGCTTTCCCCCGGGGGCCTGCCTGGCATCCCATACCCCAGGCAGGCTTCCATCCCCAAAATGCGACAATGGGACAGTCCCCTTGTCGCATCCTCAACGGACCGGCGACTCGGTCCAAACCACAGTAACCCTGCGAGCGCCCGGCAATGTGGCGCCGCAAAAATCGAAAGGAATGTGTCAGATGTACGAGATCGACCTTAACCTCCCTAAGCAGATCGTCGCTGACGTCCTGTCCAACCACGAGATCCACAGTGTCGCCTTCGTCGGCTGCGGTGCTTCCATGTCCGACCTGTACCCCGCCAAGTACTTCCTGGCCAACAACACGGACAAGCTGAACGTTCAGATCTTCACCGCTAACGAGTTCAACTACGACACGCCTTCCTGGGTCAACGAGCACACCTTCGTGATCACCTGCTCCCTCGGTGGCTCCACGCCCGAGACCGTCGAGGCCAACAAGACCGCCAAGAAGCACAACTGCCCGGTCGTCTCCCTCACCAACAAGGCTGGCTCCGCTCTGACCGTCGACGCCGACCACGTCATCGTTCACGGCTTTCACGCCAACTTCGCTGCCAAGTGCGAGAAGCCCGGCTATGCCATCGCTCTTGCTCTCGAGATCCTTCAGCAGACCGAGGGCTATGACAAGTACGACGACATGATCACCGGCCTCACCAACGTCTTCGATCTCTGCGAGAACGCTGCTCAGTCCTGCAAGAAGCTCGCCAAGAAGTTCGCTGAGGACTTCAAGGACGACAAGATGATTTACTTCATGGCCTCTGGTGCCTCCGAGAAGATGGCTTACTCTCACGCCGCCTTCCTGTTCACCGAGATGCAGTGGATCGACGCCGCCGCCTACAACACCGGCGAGTACTTCCACGGCCCGTTCGAGGTTTCCACCGAGGGTAAGCCCTACGTCTTCTTCATGTCCGATGGCGCTACCCGTCCGATGGACGCCCGCGCCCTCACCTTCCTTGAGCGCATGGGCGCCAAGGTCGCTCTGATCGACTCCAAGGACTACGGCCTGGCTGACGCCGTGCCCGCGAGCGTCGTCACCTACTTCAACCCGCTGCTGCACCTCGCCGTTATGCGCGAGTACGGCAACCAGATCGCTGAGGCCCGTCAGCACCCGCTGACCATGCGTCGCTACATGTGGAAGCTTTCCTACTAATCACAAGTAAGTAGACCTTACGGGTTGATTGAGAGGGGATGGGGTTTGCGCCCCGTCCCCTTTTTTGCTATCGAAAGGAGATACGTATGATCAAGGCAGTGCTGTTTGACATGGACGGCGTGCTGGTCGATACCGAGTGGTTCTACAACCGTCGTCGCGTGGCGTTTATGGAAGAGAAGGGCTTTCACTTTGACGAGATCCCCGATCTTTCGGGGTCTAACGAGCCCGCCATTTGGAAGTCGCTGGTACCTGACGATGTTGAGCTGCGCGAGCGCCTGCGCGTGGAGTACAAGCAGGTCTACAGCCCAGACCATCCCGTTCCGTATGCCGAGCTGCTCAACGAGCAGACGGAGCCGGTGATGCGCAAGCTGCACGAGCGCGGCGTGAAGTGCGCCATCGCAAGCTCGTCCTATCGCGAGCTCATTGACGAGCTGGTGGGGATTGCCGGTATCGCCGACGTGCTGGACTACACCATCAGCGGTCACGAGTGCAGTGCGTTTAAGCCCGACCCCGAGATCTACCTGCGTGCCATGGAGGCGCTGGGTGTGGAGCCTACCGAGTGCCTGGTTATCGAGGACTCGCCTTTGGGCATCGAGGCTGGCAAACGTTCCGGCGCCCGCGTCCTGGCACTGCGCCCGCACGAGGGCGTCAACCTCGATCAATCGCGAGCCGATGCCGTTATTGATAATCTGACCGACATTTTGGCCGCTTTGTAGTGTCAATCCGCCGCGAGAAGCACGGGTTCAAACGTTTTTTGCGGTGGACTGGCTCAATTTGGTTTCGATTTTGATCCGTTTGGCTTCGATTCGGACTAAGTGAGTAGACTTTTTGGTGCAGGACGAGCACAAAGCGCATCTGCTCTAGTAAAACCGCAGGTCACAGGGGTGGCGGTTTTGGGTGTGCTCTGCAGGTCGCGTAAAGTCTACTCACTTGTAATTTGGGCCTTTGGTCGTGGGGTTGCTGGTCCCGCTTTGGTTGTCGAGAGAGGGTGAATTGAAGCGCCCCCGCACGCTCCATGCTACAATCGCGGACATACCCCACAACTACATCTGCCTTCGAAAGGAGCCTGCGTGGCGAACGCCATCGATCAGCTCACGGACCGAGTGCTCGTACTCGGCCGCCTCACCATCGTCCGCCGCGCTATTACTGCCGTGGCGGTCACGATTTCCGCCGTTCTCCAGACATTCCTGATCCAGGCGTTCATTCAGCCCGCCGACTTGCTTCCGAGCGGCCTCACCGGCGTTGCGGTCCTGCTCGATCGCGTTACCTCGCTGGGCGGCGTTCACATCGACATCTCGCTCGGCATGCTTGCGCTCAACATTCCCGTGGCGCTCCTATGCTGGAGCGGCATTAGCAAGCGCTTCGTCATCTTCTCGATGATGCAGGTCGTGCTCTCGTCGCTGTTCCTCAACGTCTTTCACTTCGCTCCATTTTTGGGCGACAAGATTATGCTCATCATTTTTGGCGGCGTGGTCTCGGGTCTGGGCGCTGCCATCGCGCTAAAGTCCGGCGCATCTACCGGTGGCACCGACTTTATCGCGCTGTGGGTCTCCAACCACACGGGCAAGACCATCTGGGGCGTTATCTTTGGTTTCAATTGCTTTATCCTGGCGATCTTTGGCTTTATGTTTGGCTGGGACAACGCGGCGTACTCCATCGTGTTCCAGTTTATTTCGACCAAGACCATCGACAGTTTCTATCGTCGCTACGACCGCGTGACGCTGCAGATTACGACGCGCAAGGCAGACGAGGTCATGACTGCCTACGTAAACCATTTTCAGCACGGCATTAGCTGCGCCGAGGTCGTCGGCGGATACAGCCGCGAAAAGATGTACCTGCTGAACACCGTTGTTTCGACCTACGAGAGCCAGGACATTATCAAGTTGGTGTGCGACGTTGATCCCGGCGCCGTGATCAACGTGTTCCACACGCTCAACTTTGTGGGCGGCTGGTGGGGCGGTCATGTCGACGAGCCCATGCCCACGGCCGTTCCCGATCCCGACAAGCCCGCACGCATGGCCAGCAGGCAGGCGCGCCTCAGCGAACAGGACAGCCTGCAGCAGGATGACGGCAAGTAGGGTATTGGCATTTTGCCGGTCCTGCGCAACCCATCCGAACGAGCCCCCCGAAAGCCCCGTTGCTTTCGAGGGCTCTCGTTTGCCCAGATAAAACCTACCAAAATGAAGCTGTCGCTTTTTGGTAGGGAGGGTGTATCGTTTTATCAATATGAGGTAACATGAAACTAGACGTTATATACGTATTAGAAATTTAGCTATTTTGATAAGAGTGATCAGATATGCCTGCGCCCAAAAATGCACCGCTTTACCAGCAGATTTATGACGAAATCAAGGATGCGATCGAGAAAGGTGTTTATGCACCCAAGGAGCGTATTCCGTCCGAGCTTGAACTAGCCGAGCAGTACGAGGTGAGCCGTATTACGGTGCGCCGCGCTGTCGAGGAGCTGTGCTCCGATGGTTACCTGGTTAAGCAGCAGGGCCGCGGCACCTTTGTCTCCACGCCGCACATCAACCGCCAGTTTCACGCCTCGACGCTGCAGACGTTTACCGCGCTGTGTGCCGGCAACGGCATGAAGGCCGGTGCGCACGTGATCGATCGCCAGATCGTTCCGGCGCGCCAAAACGAGATGGAGTTCTTTGGCCTGCAGAAGGATGCGCTGCTGCTGCATATCAAGCGCGTGCGTACGGCCGACGGCGAGCCCATCTTTGAGGAGAACATCTTTGTGCCGTTTGACGCCTACCGTGAGCTGTTGACGGCCGATCTTGAGGACAAGTCGATTTTTGCCGAGGTCGAGCGTGTTGGCGGAACGCCGATTGTCTCGGTTGGCTACCGTACGGTCGAGGCCGTTCGAGCTAACGCCGAGCAGGCGGCCGAGCTGGGCATTGCTCCGCACGATCCGCTGCTCAACCTGCGTGCCGGCTTTACCGGTCCCGATGACGAGCCGGTTTTGATGGGTAAGCAGTACTACGTGGGTAGCCGCTACGTCATGGTGATGTAGGGTTGGTTCCGCCGTTCTGACGAACGGCGGACCGGCCGACGCTGCGCCTTTGGTTACGCGGTTTTACCAAACCGCGTAACGGCTCGACGCTGCAAGCCCGCCAGAGCGGCAATCTGCCTTTCAACTTCGGCGGCATGATCAGAAGTTTTGTTCCGCCGTTCTGACGAACGACGGACCTGTCGACGCTGCAAACGCCCCTAAGCGGCAATCTGACGTTCAATCGTCGGTCGCGTACCGAAGTACGCTTCCCTCCTCTTTCACGTCACCTTGCTCGCTTAGGGGCGTTTTCACTGACTTATGCTCAACCGGCAACGTTTTCGCGCTTGTCAAGATGGTCATTGGGGACGTTCTTAAACGACTAGTCATTCAAGAACGTCCCCAATGACTACCTGCAGAATGAGCGTGGATAATCTCCCGTTTTTGGCTCGGTGACGGTCTCAAAGTGGGAGATTATCCACGCTCGTTTGGCAAGTGTCCGAAAATCCACGGTTGCCCGCCTTGGATCGTATTGCCCGTGGCCGGCAGCCGCGCGGTACCGGTCCGCGTGGCGGCGTATAATCGGCGGCAGATGACTTGGACGTTAGGAAACCATGACCGATAGCATGCAGCAGATGGCGCTTGACACGCTCGGCGCCTATTTTGGCTACACCTCGTTTCGCCCGGGGCAGGACCGCATGGTGGATGCGATTCTTGCAGGCCGCGATGCGCTGGGTGTTATGCCCACGGGCGCCGGCAAGTCCATTTGCTACCAGGTGCCCGCGCTCATACTGCCCGGCATCACCTTTGTGGTGAGTCCGCTGCTGTCGCTTATGGAGGACCAGACCCGTGCGTTGCTCGCGGCGGGTGCGCGACCCAGCTATCTCAACTCCAGCCTTACTCCGGCCCAGCAAAATACCGTGCTCAAACGGGCGCGCGAGGGCCGCTACCAGCTTATGTACGTGGCGCCCGAGCGTCTGCTCGAGCCGCGCTTTTTAGCCTTTGCGCAGGAGGCTGCGGCGGACGGCGGCATTGGCGTGCCGCTCGTGGCCATTGACGAGGCCCACTGCGTGAGCCAATGGGGCCAGGATTTCCGTCCCGCCTATCTGCAGATTCGTGAGTTCATCGATTCCCTGCCGCAGCGCCCCATCGTTGCGGCCTTTACCGCTACGGCGACCGAGCGCGTGCGTGCGGACATTCAGCAGATGCTCGGCCTGCAAAACCCCGCGACGGTGGTGACGGGCTTCGATCGCAAGAGCCTCTACTTTGGTTGCGAGGAGATGGGCGACAAGGCCAAGACTGCCTGGGTGCGCGACTACGTGATTGCGCATTCGAGCGAGAGCGGCATCGTGTATTGCTCGACTCGCAAGACGGTCGATGCGCTGGCGGGCGAGCTTGCCGAGGCGCTGGGACCCAGTGGCATTCGCGTGGGCCGTTACCATGCCGGCATGGGCAACGACGCCCGCCGCCAGAGCCAGCGTGCCTTTATCGACGACGACATTCAGGTGATGGTTGCCACCAACGCCTTTGGCATGGGCATCGACAAGCCCAACGTGCGCTACGTGATCCACAACAACGTGCCCGAGAGCATCGAGGCATACTACCAAGAGGCGGGCCGCGCTGGCCGCGATGGCGATCCGGCCAGCTGTCACTTGCTGTGGAACGGTAACGATTTTCGCATGCGCCGCTTTTTGATCGACCGCGGCGATGCGGCCGACGAGGCGCTCGACGACGAGCAGCGCGCGTGGGCGCTCCAGAACCGTTATCGTCTGCTCAGCCAGATGGAGGGCTACTGCAATACCACCGGCTGCCTGCGCGAATACATGCTGCGCTACTTTGGCGACGAGGCCGCGGCCGAGCATGCGGCAGCCGCCGCGGGCGGCACGGCAGACGACGCCGAGGGCTGCGGCAACTGCAGCAACTGTCTCACGCAGTTCGAGGTCGAGGACGTCACCGATATGGCCCGCGCCGCTGTGCGTTATGTGGCCACGCGTCCCATGCGCTTTGGCAAGTCGCTCATCGCCGATGTGCTTCACGGCGGCAACACCGAGCGCATTCGCCAGATGCATTTGGACGAGGACTGCGGCTACGGTGAGCTGTCGAGCGAATCGGTCGGGCGCATCAAGGATATCATCGGCCAGCTGTGCGGCCGCGGTTATCTGGCCACCTCGCAGGGGCAGTACCCAGTCGTGGGACTGGGTCCGCGTGCCGGCGAGGTCGAGGACGAGGCGTTCGCCTTTACCGTTAAGCGTCGCGCGTCCAAGCGCAAGGCCTCGGCCCGCGCCCGCCGCGCCGTCGATCTGCTGCGCGAGGAGGCCGAGCTGGATCAGCGCCCGCGCGTTGGCGACGATGCCGAGCTGTTCGAGCGCCTGCGTGCCCTCCGCAAGGAGATCTCGACCGAGCTGGAGATGGCGCCGTATATGGTCTTTTCCGACAAGGCCCTGCGCGGCCTGTGCCGCCTGCGTCCGCAGACGCGCGAGGAGCTGATCCAGGTCAACGGCATTGGCGAGAAAAAAGCCGACGCCTTTGGCGAGCAGTTTATGGCGGCGATTGAAGAATTTGAGTCCGAGCATGCGCGGGATGGAGCGTAACGATGGCATTCGACGATAAAACCGACCGCACTGACGTGCCCGCCGTGCCGCTGTACCAACAGGTCATGGATGACCTAAAGGGCGAGATCGCGCGCGGTGTGTACCCCGCCGGCTCGCGCATCCCTGCCGAGATGGAGCTCGCGAAGTCCTACGGCGTGGGGCGCATCACCGTGCGCCGTGCCATCGAGGAGCTGTCGCGCGCGGGGTATCTCAACCGCCAGCAGGGGAGGGGCACGTTTGTGTGCGCTCCCAAGCTCAAGCGCAAGATTCGCCAGAAGGGTGACGTCCAGAGCTTTACTGAGGGTTGTGCTGCCAACGACATGGTGCCGGGTGCGCGTCTGGTGTCGCGCACGGTGGTCGCGGCGACGCGTGAGGACGCGGCGTTTTTTGGGGTGGAACCCGGCTGCGAGCTCATCGTTGTCGAGCGCGTGCGCACGGCAGACGGCGTGCCCGTCATGCTCGAGAACAACGCCTTTGTGCTGGCCGACCATCCCTATCTGCAGACGCTTGCCGACAAGGACCTCACGGACAATTCCATCTTTGCGCTCGTTGCCGAGCATTCGGGCCGCGCGCCGCTCAAGTCCGACCCCTGTACCGTGGAGATTGCGCTTGCTGATGCTCAGGCGGCCCCGCTGCTGGAGGTGCCGGTCGGCGAGCCGCTCTTCTATATGGAGGCGTACTTTACCGATGCGGACGAGCGGCCCTTGCTGCTCGGACGCCAAAAGATCGTGGGCTCGCGCTACGTGTTCGACATCTAACGTCCATAGATAGAACAACATAGAACAAGTTTGGTGAAATGACTTCACGAGCGTCGTCGTGCGTGCTATAAATAGGACAACATAGAACGACCGCAGGTACGAGCTGTCGTCGTTCAAAACCGCCACACAAGGAGGAAAACCAGGATGAACGCACATGATCTGGTTCAGGAAATCATCGAGCGCAAGGGCAAGATTGAGAACGTCTTTTGGATCGCTTGCGGCGGTTCGATGATCGACCTGATGCCGGCCAACGAGCTGCTCAAGCGCGAGGCCACCACGTTTACCTCGACGGTCTACACGGCACGCGAGTTTTGCCTGATGGCCCCCAAGAGCCTTGGCGAGAAGTCGCTCGTTATTGCCTGCAGCCACAGCGGCAACACGCAGGAGGTCGTCGACGGTTGCGAGATGGCGCTGGCCGCTGGCGCCGAGGTCGTTGCCCTCACCGACTGCGAGGGCTCCAAGATCGATAACGGCAAGTGGACCACCTGGGTCTACCCCTGGGGCGAGGGCGTGCCGCAGACCGAGGTGCCTCAGGGTATCGGCGCTCTGATCGCCGCCGAGCTGCTCGACCAGCAGGAGGGTTACGAGGCGCTCGCTGACATGTACACCGGCCTTAAGCAGATGGATGCGCTGTTGCCCGCTGCCCGTGAGAAGGTCAACGCCGAGCTGGGCGATCGCTTTGCCGAGCTCTGCCAGCAGCATAAGTTCTTCTATATCCTGGGTTCCGGCCCCAACTTTAGCCAGACCTACGCCATGGCGATCTGCTCGCTCATGGAGATGCAATGGCAGCACTGCTGCTACATCCACTCCGGCGAGTATTTCCACGGTCCCTTCGAGGCTACCGAGCCCGGTGTGTTCTACTTTGTGCAGCTCGGATCGGGCGAGTGTCGCCCCATGGAGGAGCGCGCGTTGGCGTTCCTCAACACGCATACCGATACGGTTATGGTGCTCGACGCGCTCGAGTACGGCGTGGGCGACGTGCCCGCCAGCGTGCGTTCTTACCTGGAGCCGATCTTCTTCTATGCGATGAGCTGCGAGCTGCGCGCCGCCCGCGGCAAGGTCTTCGACCACAGCCCCGAGGTCCGTCGCTACATGGGCATCGAGCAGTACTAAGTAACGGGAAAAGCATTCACCTTCGATTCGCAAGGGCACTGCGTGAGTCAAAAAAGCGGGCCGCGCCGGGGATTTCCGGCGCGGCCCGCTTGGCATCGCGTTTAGATTCGCAAGGTTGCGGCAGCCAGCGGCCTACTTTGCGTCGTAGGCCTCGGCGTCCCACCAGTCGAGCTGGGCGATGTTGTCGCGGATGTGCTGGCAGCTCTTGTGGAAGCCCTCGAGCTCGTACTCGGACAGGTCGAGCGTGTAGACCTCCTCGACGCCCCCGGCGCCGATCACGCACGGCAGGGAGGTAAAGATGCCCTCCTCGCCATACTGGCCGGTCATGAGCGTGGAGGCGGAAAGCACGGCGTGCTCGTTGTGCAGCACGGCGGCGCAGACGCGCGCGGCGGAGTTGGCGACAGCGTACTCGGTGCACTGCTTGCCCTGGTAGGTCACATAGCCGCCCTTGCGCGCGAGCTCCTCGACCTCCATGTGGTCAAAGGCGTACTTGTCGGGGTTCTCGGCCTGAAGCTCGTTGAGGCTCTTGCCGGCGATGGTCGCGGCCTTAAAGGCAGCCAGCTGGCTAAAGCCGTGCTCGCCGATCATGTAGGCGTCGATGGACTTGGGGCTTACGCCGACCTTCTTGGAGATTTCGGTGCGCAGGCGGGCGGAATCCAGGCCGCAGCCCGAGCCGATGATCTTCTTGGGATCGTAGCCGGTCAGGTGCCACAGCTCGGTGCACACGACGTCGCAGGGGTTGGAGATGCTTACGAAGATGCCGTCGAAACCGGCGTCGACGATGCGCTTGGCAAAGGTGCGGGCGGCGTCGGTGGTAAAGAACAGCTCGCCGTCGCGGTTGCCGGCGGCCAGCGTGACCTTGCCGGCGGCGTTGACGATGACGTCGCAGCAGGCCAGCTCCTCGTAGTGGTCGTAGCAGTTGACGATCTTGGTGTTATACGGGACAAACGAAAGGGAGTCGCGCAGGTCCTGGACCTCGGACGTCACCTTGGCCTCGTTGATATCGCACAGGTACAGCTCGTCGGCAATGCCCTGCATAAGCAGGCTGTTGGCGACATGTGCTCCTACGTGGCCCTGGCCGACCACACCGATCTTACGCGTCTGGTACATATATGTATCCTTTCGGCCGAGTTTTTCGCGTCGAACCATTGTAGCGTCCAGCTGCCACTTTGCTAGACTAAAGCGCCGTAGATTTTTGGCACATGCCTTAATCTCTACTTTTGGAGTGATTTGGGCCGCTGACGGCATCGCTGGGCGATGTGCTCGCGCGGATAGGGCTGCTCGTTGTACCATAGCTGCAACTGACTCGTAAGGAGCATCCATGCCCATTCGCATTCCCGACGCCCTCCCTGCCGCCGCGCAGCTCGAGAGCGAGAACATCTTTGTCATGACCGAGTACCGCGCGCTGCACCAAGACATCCGCCCGCTGCGCGTGCTCATCCTCAACCTCATGCCCACCAAGATCGCCACCGAGACGCAAATCATGCGCAAGCTCTCCAACACGCCGCTGCAGGTGGAGGTGGACCTGCTGCGCACCAAGACGCACGAGGCCACGCATGTGAGCGCCGGCCACCTGGAGACGTTTTACCGCACGTTCGACGACATCCGCGACATCCACTACGACGGCCTGATCATCACGGGCGCGCCGGTGGAGCAGATGCCGTTCGAGGAGGTCGACTACTGGCCCGAACTCTGCCAGATCATGGACTGGTCTACCACGCACGTGCACTCCACGCTGCACATTTGTTGGGGCGCGCAGGCGGGCCTGTATCACCACTACGGTATTCAGAAGCACGACCTGCCGGCAAAGGCGAGTGGCGTGTTCGAGCATTATCTGGTGAAGCCGCAAAGCCCGCTGGTCCGCGGCTTTGACGACCGTTTCTATGCCGTGCATTCGCGCAACACCGATGTGCGCCGCGAGGACGTGGAGGCCGAGCCGCAGCTTGAGGTCGTGGCCGTGTCCGACGAGGTGGGCCTGTACATCGTCAAGTCGACCGACAGCCGTCGCTTCTTTGTATTTGGCCATCCCGAGTACGATACCGACACGCTGCGTCTGGAGTACGAGCGCGACGTGAAGCGCGGGCTCAACCCCCAGGTACCGGCGCATTACTTCCCAGGTGACGACCCCACTGCCGAGCCGCGCAACGTCTGGC
The DNA here is from genome assembly GCF_039752775.1 of Collinsella aerofaciens. Lineage (GTDB taxonomy): Bacteria > Actinomycetota > Coriobacteriia > Coriobacteriales > Coriobacteriaceae > Collinsella > Collinsella aerofaciens_R. Next base: position 30,117 of record NZ_JBDMGT010000019.1, read on the forward strand.
GCAGCCAGGCTCAGTTGCTCTACACCAACTGGCTCAACTACTACGTCTACCAGACCACGCCCTACGACCTAGCTCGCGCCGGCGAGGAGCACTAGGCTACGGCTGCTGCTGTGCCGGCGGCGTGACGAGCGTGGATATCCGGACGGACGAGCGTGGTTTTTCGGACATTTACAAATCGAGCGTGGATAATCTCCCACTTTTGGCTTGAAACTAGGCTCAAAACGGGAGATTATCCACGCTCATTTTTTAGGCATGTAGATGCCGATGGCTCGGCTAAGCGACGGTGCGTGCAGAGGCAAAGTCGCATTTGGCGTAGTCTTGAATCTCGACGGGTTTTTCTTTCTGATAATCCGATGGACCAAGGCCTCAAAATGTGGAGACAGGGACCTCTCGACAACCGCCCTACCTGCAGATATAAGACATCAGCCTAAAACGTCCAAAACCGTCAAGCATTTGGTCAGCGCCTGGACGGTATTTGGTCAGACTTCGCATGAAACCGTCTGGTACGTTTGCGCCGTTCCAAGATTTGGGAGGCGACATGGGAAACATGACGGCGAATCAAAGGCTTGCAAGTCACATTAAAGCATGCGAACAGCAGATGAGCTGCGTGTACGCGCGCACGGCGGCGGAGGCAAAGCAGATTCAGCGGCGGGCGGAGGCGGGAAGTCTCGAAGCGGTCATGCCGGGGCTGTATGCGCGTCCGGAATACTGGTCCGAGCTCAAGTTTCGGCAGCGTTATCTGCATCGGGTGCGGGCGCTTGCGCAAAAGCACCCCGACTGGACATTTTGCTCCTATACGGCGGCTGTTATCTATGGCCTTTCGGTTTCGCATGCCAATTTGACGCACATCCATATCGCCGCGATGCCGCCCCAATCGACGACGCCGGGCTCTCAGGTCATTCGTCATCGCTATGCTCGTCAAACACGGGCCACCCAGATGGATATCGCCGTAACCGATATCGATCAAACGATTACGGATTGCTTGGTCGATGCATCGTTTGTCGAGGGACTGATCATCGCGGATTCGGCGCTCCATGAGCAACTTTTGTCGAAGGAGCATCTCGTTGAGACTGTCGACAAGCTTGGCCTGAATCGTCGCGGTGTTGTGACGGCGCGCAGGGTTGCACGATGTGCCGATGGGCTGTCGGAAAGCGGCGGCGAGTCCAAGGCGCGTGCCCTGATGATCGAGCGCGGCTGGCAGACGCCGGAGTTGCAAGTTGAGCTGTTCGACCCGGTTGAGCCGGGACGACCGTATCGCGTCGACTACTTGTGGCGCGTGGGCGACCGGCTGATTATCGGGGAGTTCGACGGATTTGTTAAAAGCGAGAAGGCAGCGGAGGAGGGCAAGCTCGCGAAGACGCAGTTCGATGAGCGCCAGCGCGAGTCGAGGCTTTCGCTGCTTGATAACTGCAAGATCGTGCGCTTGTGCTGGGATGATCTAAGGGATCCGACAAAGTTCGATCGCAAGCTCAAGGTCGCCGGCGTGCCGCGTGCGTGCTGAGGCAGTTGCAGAGCGTTTGGCTGCACAAGCGTGGAAAATCGGACGGACGAGCGTGGATTTTCGGACGCTTGTTGAATGAGCGTGGATAATCTCCCGTTTTTAGCTCGTAAGGGGGCTCAAAGTGGGAGATTTTCCACGCTCATCTTGCGGGTGCGATACAGCGGCGGCTAGGCGCTGACGATGTTGGGCAGCGACAGATCGTGGGCGTCGGTGGGAACGTGGTCGACGCGCTGTTCGTCAAAGGCGATGCCGGTGATTTGGCATGCGGGCGAGAGCGTGGGCAGGTAGCGGTCGTAGCAGCCGCCGCCGTAGCCCAGGCGCGCGCCGGTGCGGTCGAAAGCTACGAGCGGCACGACAACCATGTCGAGCTCGGCGGCGGGCACGATGGGGAAGTGGTCGCTGTCGACGTCCGTGGCTGCGAAGGCCCGCGTAGGGTGGGCGATAAACGGGGCCTCGGACGCATCGCCGGCAGAGACTGCCCGCATGCACATGCACTGGCCACAAGCCATGGCGTCTGTTGCCGAGAGCATGCACGGATAGGCCGCGCGCCAGCCACGCGCGACGGCCGCGGCGGCAAACGCGGCTGGGTCGACCTCGGAACCCATGGCGGCATAGACGGCAACGGTGTGCGGTGCCGCGGCACCCAAGCGATCCATCAGCTCAACAAGCCGCGCGCATACAACAGCAGACTTCGCCGCCCGCACATCCAAATCAATCGCATCGCGCCGAGCAATCACCGCCCGCCGCAACTCAGCCTTATCCATCCCAGCCTCATCTCCCAAACCTTCCAAAAAGGGACAGGTTTATTTTGGCAGGTTTTTTCTGGGCAAACGCGATATGGGCAGTAAAGTCACCGCAAATATGCCTGTGAACTGCGCCCTTTGTGGTTGTTTGGGCCTATGCGTTAATGCTATAACGCCGCAGCGATTGCTTCTGTCACAAACTTATTGAGTGACTCACCCTTCTTTGCCGCTGCCAGCGCTGCTTGCTTGTGGAGCTCGGAGCCCGTTCTTACGTTGAACGAGCCCTTAAAAGCCCGCTCGGGTTCCTTGCCCTTCTCGGCGCAAAACTCAAGGTAATCGTCGACGGCGTCGTGGAAGCATTGCTCCACTTCTTTAACCGTGGAGCCTTCAAATACGATTGCGTCCCTAATGCCGGTGACCATACCTGTTAGCATATGCTGTTCGGCATCGAACTCGACTGGGGCGAAATAGCCCTTGTATGCCAAAACGTTACTCATGACTACCTCCGACATCTTGCAGAAATCGAACGATGTTTCGAATGGTCCCCGCTGTCAATTCGTCAGATGGATGAGGCGCGTGCATTACGAACATCCTGCCATCTGATGGCCTGTAGAAGCGAACGCGCGATCCGGATGTCTTGCCTTTGTTGTCCATTTCAAAGCCATATGAAGCCATGACTTTTAAAAAATCGGTATACCGATACGTCGAAGGGCAGCTAAGCAGTTGGGCGATGAGTTTATCGATCCGCGTCATCCCGCCTCACATTCTGCAACTATATCCTAGTTGCAATTTAAGTCCGATGCAAGCACCCCTACTATAGAACAAGTGTTCGAATCAACACAAAGACACCTGTCCCCTTTGCGGTGGTTTTTGCTGAAGGGCGGGTGTCTGCGGCGGCTTGTCTCGATCTGTAACAGTAACTCGGCATAAATGGGCCTAGCTGTTACAGATCGAGACAAAGAGCCGGTGACATTCGGGAACGTCTCGATCTGTAACATCTGGAGCCGATATCGCTGTCTAGATGTTACAGATCGAGATAAAACTGGTGGGATGGGCTGAGCTGCCCCGCCCAAGCGGCGGAAAAAGAAAAGGTAGATTTTTAGGCATGTCCCAAAAATCTACCTTTTCTGTGCGTTAGGCCAGCAGGTCGATGACGTTAAAGCCGGCGCTGCTCTTGGCGATGACGTCGCGGCCGCCAAAGACGCAGGTGGGCGACTCGGCTGCGATGCGCGTCACATCGGCGCCGAGCGAGCGAAGCTCACCGGGCGTGGCGGCGAGCATCTGGGCGCGGCGCTCCTCGCGTGCATGTGGATCGAGCCCGGCCAGGTAGGTCGTGTTGCGGCGCTTGGTGAGCGCGTACGGCTTCACCGGCGCGTCCATGCCGCTCACGCAGCTCACGATAAAGCCCTCAAAGGCGGCCTCGTCGGGCTCAAAGCTGCCGAGCCATTCGCCTGCGCGCGCCACGCGCTCAATCGAGGGGTCGATTGCCGGGTCGCGGTAGGTGTAGAACGCCGCCTGACGCTCGCCGGCCGCGCGGAATCCGCAGCCGTACGCACCGCCCTTCACGCGGATCTCGTTCCACAGGTAGTCGTAGGAGAGCGCGTTGGCGGCAACCGCCCAGGCGCCCGTCACGTCAATGCCCAGGCGACGCGGATCGCACGCACGCGCGGCAAAACAGATGTCGCTGGGGATGACAAAAGCCTCGTGGCGGTCGCACGGCGCCGGCACCACGAGCGCGTCGCGGCCGGCATCGGCGCCGTCGCCAGCGTCCAGCCCCAGGTCGCCCGCGGCATCCCAGTACGCGTCAAAGTCCTCGTCGCTGCCGGTAAAGCTCGCCATGCAGCCGTCGGCCACAAAGATGCGGCCCGCCAGCTCGGTAAGCTTGGCGCGCAGGCCGTCCAGGCGCTCGTCAAAGTGGTCGAGCAGATCGCGCAGGAACAGATAGAAATCAACGCCCGAAAGCTGCTCGCGCACCACGGCCGAAGGCGAGCTGTAGCTCATCGCGCGACCGAGCGCCGCCGAGTGGCCGTTGTTGATAAAGCCCTGCTCAAGCCCAATGCGAATCTGCGTGAGCACGTCGCGCATGCGGTCGGCGTCGGCGTCTGCCAAAAGCGTGCTCGACCATACCTCGCGCGGCAGACTCGCCAGTGCATCGATCTTCTCGGACAGGGCGCCGGCGCTCACCAGCAGGTAGGGGCGCACGCCGTCCACGTCGGGCTGGGTCATGACCTCGGTCGTAAAGCTCAAAAAGCCCAGCTTGCCGGCGAGCAAGTTGTCGAGCTCCTCGGCCGAGTGCTCGCTCGTGGGCAGCTGTTTGAGCAGGCGGCAGAGCAGCGTCACATAGGGCAGGTCCTCAAACGCAACGCAGCTCAGATCGAAATACTGCATGGCGTAGGCCAGGCGGTTGGTGGGGATGCCGTGGCGCAGACAGGGGATAGGCGCAGTCGTGTCCACGACCAGCGGCGGCTCGGGGCGCGCCTCGCCAATGTCGGACACGCGCAGGCGCGGCAGCGTGGCCTTGGCCTCGGGTGTGTCTTCCGCCTCCTGCGCGGCGCGCAGCGCGGCCGTGCGCTCGACCACGTCGGCCAGCTCGGCATCGGTCATGGCATCGCGCTTGGCTGCCAGTTCGGCGGCCTCGGCACCCTCCGAACCCTCGGCGGCATCCACCGGTACCAACTCGACCAGCGCCATGTGGTCGTTTTGCAGCACCAGCTCGCGCAGCAGGTCCTCAAAGTAGCTGCCGTCCAGCTCGCCACGCAGCTCCTCGTACACCGGGCCGTACTTGAGCGCCAGCGTCGCGGCGTCGTCATCGTAGAGCCAGGTGCTCAGCGCGTCGCACGCAATGGCCACGCCGTCGGCGATACCGTAGTCGCGCTGGCGCAGATCGTACTCGTTGCTGCTGATGATGGCTTCCAGGCGCTCGCGCGGAACGCCGTGCTCGCACAGGTCGAGGCAGGCGTCCTGGAACACGCGACGCAGCTCGCGCGCCACGCCGGGCTGCGCGTTCTGCAGCATGATGAGCTCGTAGGGCTGCAGACTCTCGGCCGCGGTGTAGCTCACCACGTTGCCGCCCAGGCCGGCGGCCAGAATGGCCTTCTTGACCGGTGCCTCGTTGGAGCCCAGCAGTGCCTCAAACAGGATGTCCGCCGCGATCGTGCGCTTGCGGTCGAGCGCACTGCCCAGCACCAGGCCCAGGCCCACCAGGGCGTTCTCGGGCGTGGTGGCCATCTCGATGCGCTTGTACTCGCAGGTCACGGGCGCCTGCACGCCCAGCGGATTGGGCGCCAGCGTGGACGGGTCCTCGCCGGCGGCGACGGCAGCGTCCATGCGGCGGCTCGCGGCGCTCGGCTGCGACAGATAGCGCTCGTCCAAAAAGGCCAGTGCGCGGTCCACGTCCAGGTCGCCGTAGAGCGTGATGTAAGAGTTGGAAGGATTGTAGTGGCGCGCGTGCGTGTCCAGGAACTGCTCGTAGGTGAGTGTGGGAATCGCGCGCGGGTCGCCGCCGCTTTCGTGCGCATAGGCGGTGTCGGGGTAGAGCGCGGTGTTGACGGCGTCGTCCAGCACGCTCATGGGGTCGGACAGCGCGCCCTTCATCTCGTTGAACACCACGCCGTTATAGCGCAGCGCGCCCTCGCGCAGGCTCGCGGAGCTGCTGTCGCCCTCGCCCTCGGCGCTTTCTGGCAGATCCAGCTCGTAGTGCCAGCCCTCCTGCTCAAAAATGGTGGGCTTGGTATAGATGGCCGGGTTGAACACCGCGTCCAGGTACACGTCCATCAGGTTATACAGATCCTGCTCGTTGGTGGTGGCAACGGGGTAGATGGTCTTGTCGGGGTAGGTCATGGCGTTGAGGAACGTCTGCATGGAGCTCTTGATCAGGTCGACAAACGGCTCCTTGACGGGAAACTTGGCCGATCCGCACAGCACCGAGTGCTCAAGAATATGGAACACGCCGGTGGAATCGGCCGGCGGCGTCTTAAAGCCAATGGCAAAGGCCTTGTTTTCGTCGTCGCACGCCAGGTACAGCAGACGAGCGCCCGAGGCAGTGTGTCGCAGCACGTAAGCGTCCGAGTCGAGCTCGGGCACGGTCTCGCGGCGCTCGACGGCAAAGCCGTGGCAGGTAGTGCCGGGCACCAGCAGTGCAGCGGCTGCGGCGCGCGGGTCGGTTGAGGTAGTGGGCATATGCAGTCTCCTTTGACGCCCCAGCGGGGGGCGAATCGAGTCGAATCCTCGAGAGTATACCCATATGGAGCCCTCGACCAATCTGCCGGATGAGCGTGGATTTTCGGACACACGAGAGTGGATATTCGGACGCAAATTGAACGAGAGAGGATTTTCGGACGGAAACAGCCCCAAAACGCCAAAAACCGTCCGGAAATCCACTCTCGATTCTTGACCGTCCATCACTCATGCATTTCTCATCTCTCACTCATCTCTCATATGAGAGATAATAGAAAGATGAGAGATAAATATGAGAGATAACTGAGCAGCAAAGAGACAGGCAATCATGGTATTGTCTCAATACCGATTGTTCTACCAGCAAAAACATGTTTAAACGAAACAGATGGCAGACATCTTATCTTCTATCTCTCACTCATCTCTTATATGAGAGATAGCAGTAAGATGAGAGATAATTACGAGAGATAACTGAGAGACGAAGGAAATCTATTCGTGGCATTCTCCGCCGGACCGAGTGAAAGGACGTGCAGATGAACGAAAACGAGCTGACCGGTCTGCTCGAGTCTTTAAGGCGTATGGGCTCGGATGATCTTAACGTCGAAGTGAAGGAGAGCGCCACGACGCTTTCCCGCGATGTGTGGGAAACGGTGAGCGCATTCGCGAACACTGCCGGCGGAATCATCGTGCTCGGAGTGAGTGAGCGCGCAGGTTTTGTCCCGGTTGAGAACTTCGAGACCGAGAAAGTGCTCAACCAATTTGTGTCAGGCATGGGTGATGCGGGCGGTCGAGGAAAGCTGGCCAATCCGCCTAAATACACGATCGAGCGAGTGGAGCTTCAGGGCGTCATCGTTCTCGTCATTACGATTGAGGAGCTCGATCCGTCGAGCAAGCCCTGCTATGTCATAGAGCGGGGCGCCCAGGGCGGCAGCTACAAGCGCATCGATGACAAAGATGTGCCGCTTTCATCGACCGAGGTGCTCGCATTGGCGTCATGCGGTCGAGCGACTCCGAGCGATCGGGACGCGGTGGCGGGTGCGGGCGCGGACAATCTCGACGAGACGCTGGTCGACCGTACGATAGATCGGGCTTTCTCGTTGACGCCCCGGGCAATGCGCGGCGCGCCGGACAAACAAACGAAGCTGGAGCGCCTAAATATCCTTGATTCCCAGGGCAATGTCACCAAGGCTGGACTCCTAGTTGTGGGCACCTACCCTCAGCAGTTCTATCCCAAGCTCTTCATTGACGTGGCTGTCCATGCGGGAACTCAGAAGGGCATGGCGGGGTCGCTGAGGTTCATGGACCGCACAATCTGTGAGGGAACGTTGGGCGAAATGATCTCGGATGCCGTCGCAGCCGTCGCCAAGAATTTGCGGCGAACCTCGACCGTCCAAGGCGTCTCGCGTGTCGACTCGCTTGAGATTCCCGAGGAGGTTCTGCGCGAGGCAATCGCCAACGCCGTAATCCATCGAGAATACGGGGATCGGTTCTGTGGACAATCGATTGCCGTCGACGTCTTTGATGATCGTGTCGAGGTGACAAATCCTGGCGGCCTTTACGGGGGAAAGACTCGCGAGAACTTGTTTGACGGCAGCTCCCGATGCCGTAACGCGACTCTTGTGAAGCTCATGTCGATTGTCCCGCTGCCGGATGGCGCAGGTTCGCCGGCTGAGGGCAATGGCTCGGGCATCCCGATGATGATCGATGCCATGCGCGCGCATGGTCTGGCCGGGCCCCTGTTCTGCCCGGGATTCGATCGGTTCAAGGTCGTACTTTACCGTTCAAAGATCGAGCCGGTCGATCATGGCGGGGGCTTAATTGTGACGGCACTCAAACACTACGGCGAGCTGGGGACGCGCGAGCTGGCAGAGCACACAGGGCTCACAATTTCCCAGGTTAGGTCGCGCGTCAACGCGCTCATTGCTCAAGGCGAGCTTGAGCCCACGGCGCCGGCGACGAGCCGCAACCGCAAGTATCGACTGTCGGAGCGCGTGGGATAGATGCGTTAGTGGACGAGGCGACCCAATAATCGACCCTCGATTGGCGTCCATTAAGGTAAAGCGGTTGTTGCCCAGTCGACGGTGATGCTAAAGACTCGGCTTACGCCGGCATGGCCCCGAACCCGTCTATCAGGAACAGCCTAAGAACCAGCTTGATGACATTTCCCGGTTTGACTTCTGCCGCGTCAAAGACGTGGCGCTCGGCGAGCTCGCTGCAGTATGCATAGATGTCGCGGATAAGGTCCGCGCCCGAGAGCGTAAACATGTAGCCTGCGTCCGAAAGCGTATTGGGCGCGGCGGGCAATTTGGTCATGCGACAAAAGGTCAACAGGTCGGGCGCCATAGCGTCCTGGTAGCCAAGATGGCTGCCGTCTTCTTGTGCGACGAGTTCCAGCTGGCGTACTCGATTCAGCGCCGCTGCCAGCACAAAGCTCGGTGTGGGAGCATTGACGTCCTCCGTGCTCGCCACGAGTCTGCCCGCCGCCTGCGTGACAAGCCAAGCGACCTCGCGCTGGCAACGCACGGCCTTGCGCGTAACCGGCTTGATGGACGAAGAAGAAACGCTTCCCTTAGGCGGATTCGAAACAGCCACAAGAACCTCCCATGAACGACCCGGCCCAACAAGCCCGGATGAAACACGTGCTACATCAGTATACAGGGAAGTGGGGTAGCGGGGTACAAGCGCGCCAGCGGCAAACCGAGAGCATCAACGATGTGCCGATCGCGGAATGAGATCTCGTAATAATTGACTCTCGGCCATATTATTGAGGGGCATGACTCGCGTTCGTATGGTTGTAGGTGCTGGCGATGAACGACATTGACCTTGCTGTTCCGTTGATGGATGGACCAAGCTATGACCGCGCCTGCAGTCTCGTGCCTTCCGAATACGTTGAGGCATGGGAGTGGTTTCTGGGTGAGGAACAGCGCGGCGGCGTTTGGACCAGCCTTCCGCACCACACCAAGGAAGATAGTCCTCAGTATCAGTACCGTTTGAGAATTGGCTCGGACTTCTTTCCCGTAACGCGGGATTCAGGGATCTTCTGGCCGGGCCAGGATCGGGTGAAGCAAGATCCCAATAAGATCTTTGCGCTTTCGGTCCATAACTCTAAAAAGAGCTTCTACACCGATGTGCCTCCGCTCTATTTGGATGACGGTACGTGGGTCATTAAGTATTCGGTCCAAGCGCCAGGAGCCGTTGGTTCTCGAGACCAGAATTACAACCGTAAAATGCTCAACTGCATGGAATGTGGCGTCCCGGTCGGAGTCATATTTGCAACCGAGGTGGGCTATAAGGTGCTCGGCCTTGCGTTTGTTGAGCGGTTCGAGCCCGAAAATGGATGGTTTGTTCTGCACGGTCCTGTTCATAAAGGCGGACCGGACCCTCGTTTTGCGCCCGACATGAGTTATCTGAAGCACATACCCGTCGATATTGAGTTTGCCGGACAGGGTGCGACCGACGACGAAAAGGTCCGCTATGCGTTAAGGCGCGAGCGATTGGGGCAGCAATGGTTCCGCAAGCAGCTCGTTGCCGCCTATGATGGCCGTTGCGCGGTGTCGGACTGCGGCGTCAGCGAAGCTCTGGAGGCTGCACATATCGAGAATTACTCGGGACCCAAATCGCAGGTTGCCAGCAACGGTATTCTGCTTCGGCGCGATCTTCATTCCCTATTTGATGCTCACCTGATTTCGTTTGAGCCTGTTTGCGGCGAATATCGGCTGTGCGGATCGTACCTGCTGGATAAGACCGACTACGCTTCCTTTGCGGGTGCGACGCTAAGGCAGCCGGATGAGCGTCAGTGGCGACCCGATACGGTGTTTCTTGAGGCCCATCGCATTGAGTTCGATCGCTCGGAAAAGAAGCGTGAAAAGGCGGGGCTTCTGCCGTATTAGCGTATTTGGCTTTGGCATTCTTTGACGATCGTGTTGTTTGATCGGATCGCGTGGCGATGCAATCTCGCGCACGCCCGCCGGTGCATGCTCTTCCTGATTTGTATAGCGAGAGGGGAGCGTATATGAGCTGGCGAGGCGATATTGCGATGGGGAAGTACGGAAAACTGCCGTGTGCCCTTATAGACAACAATATGTTTCCGAGCGTAGAGGTTGATTGCGCGTCGTTTGTCGTCACCTGCCCTTGCTGCGGCTCGCAAATACCGTGTCTCGACATTCGGTTTATCGATGCGCGCGACAGACTCAGCGACGAAGTGAGAAAACGGACAGGCGTTCATATGCCGGTGTATCCGGAGAAATGCCCTGTTTGTGGCCTCGATATCGTGTACGACGCCGGCGACGAGGGATAGGTGATGCGGAGGAGTTGGCTGTGAGTGTCTTTTGCCTCTACAAATAAATCCCCTCACCGAGTTGCTTGTGGAACTCGGCGTGATGGTCGCGTGCCCAGGTAAAGAGCGCCTGGTCAAAGTCGGTACGCGTGACCGGGACGCCAAAGACGCCGGCAACTTCGACGCGTATAAACTCCAGTGCCGGCAGCTTGTTGATGGCAGTGAGGGCAAACGGGGACGAGGGCTCCTCGAACAGATAGCGGCTGCCTTGCAGCGCGTCGCAACTGGTGCACGTGTTGCCGAGCGACGGGGCTTTGGAGGCTCGCGCGCCTACGGGCTTGTAGCCGCAGCGCTTATGAAGGTAGTCGCGGATCTCGCCCGGTACGCAGCCAAGAGCGGGCACGATGGCGAGTGCGTTGGCGTTGGCCGTGTCGATGGCAATGTACCCGGCTTCGTTGGGCGCGTGCGCGATGGCGATGCTCTCGTCGTTATCGGTTCGATAGGGAATGCCGAAGGCTGCGACCGAGGTCTCTTTGTGACACTTCCAGCACTCGCGCTTGCCCAGTACTAGATATATATACGGCGCTGAGGGGTCGGATCGGTCAACACCGGGCAGCCACTCGGCAAAGGGCTCGGGGTTGACGCCGCTGGGTACATACCAGATCTTCTTGGTCCGGTCCCATTTGGCGCCCAGCGCCTTGGCTTCTTCTTTGTGCGAAAAGGGGACATCGAGCTCGGTGCGCATGGCGGCTCCTTGGTGCTGCAGGTGCAAGTGGCTCAAGGATACCGCAGGGCGCAGACATCGCGGCGTTTTGCTGAGAAGTTGCGGAGCGGACTGATTGGTTATGCCGATGAATAGATCGGCAAGTAGATGGTCGGCTTTTGGCTAGTTGGGCGGTTGGAGCTGCCAGCTGATTTGGCGACATAAAACAAAACAGCCCAGAGGACATAGCCTCTGAGCTGCGAACATTTGGTGGGCGTTAGAAGATTTGAACTTCTGACCTCTTCCGTGTCAGGGAAGCGCTCTCCCCCTGAGCTAAACGCCCGATCAAGGGTGCGCAAGCGCGCAAGGGATAATATAACGGAGCCTGAACTCGGTGGCAAGAACATTTTTAAAAATCGCTTACATTGTGGAATTCGGGGGCTTTGTCGCATCCATTTCAAAAGAGCCTGCTGCCGCGATTTGGCTGTCGCATAATGCAAGGCCATTGCGGTATCGAGCTATGGAAAGACGCCTGCGGAATTGTCCTACCGATAAGCGGACAAGCCTCCAGCTGGTGACTTCGCCGTGGTAAGGTAAGCCGAATTGTTTCCAGGCTGTTTCGGGGGAGTGGAATGAGCAAAGAGTGTGTCGAGCAGGTCGAAGGCGCAGGGGCTTCGGTGCCGATGACCGATATATCGAACATTGATGTGCCCGAGGGCACCGACGAGCTCAGCCGCAACACCCGTCGCGCATGGCGCGACCGCCTGAACAGCGCTTCGACGCGCAAGATGATCACGGGCGTCTTGGCTACGCTGGTGGGCGGTTCGTTTTGGGGCTTCTCGGGCACCAGCGCGAGTTTTTTGTTCGATACCTACCATGTCGATACGCTGTGGCTTATGAGCGTGCGTCAGATTCTCGCCGGCCTGCTCTTTATGGCTGTGGTTGTCACGCGCGACCGCGCACGCCTGGTCAAGCTTTGGACCACACCCGCCGATCGCAAGCAGCTGCTGCTCTTTACCGCCTTTGGCCTGCTGTTCAACCAGTTTTGCTATCTTTCGGCCGTGCGCCTGACGAACGCCGGAACCGCGACGGTGCTCCAGTGCCTGCAGCTCGTTATCATCATGGGCTACACCTGCGTGATCGATCGCCGCATGCCGCGTACTCGCGAAGTCATCGGCATTGGCCTGGCTCTGGGTGGAACCTTTTTAATCGCCACCGGCGGCGACCCCACCAGCCTGAATATCTCGCCGCTTGGCCTGGCAGCAGGTCTTATGTGTGCGGTCAGCGCCGCGTGTATGGCGGTGATTCCCGCCAAGATCCTGCCCGAATACGGCAGCCCCATCGTCACGGGTTCGGCAATGCTCACGGCGGGCGTGGTCTCGTGCGTCTTCGTGCAGCCCTGGGCGCATATGCCGGCGCTCGACGCTGCCGGCATCGAGGCGCTCGCGGTGTTCGTGGTTATCGGCTCGTTTTTTGCTTACATGCTTTATATGCAGGGCGTTAAGGACATCGGCTCGGTGCGCGCGAGCCTCATCGGAACTGTGGAGCCGGTTTCGGCGACCATCACCAGCGCCGTTATGCTGGGGACGGTGTTTTTGCCGACCGACCTTATCGGCTTTGTCATGATCATCGTGATGATGTTCCTCACGGTGTAGCTAGCGCCGCCGCCAAGACAGAAAAGGTGTTGTGCCGCATTTTCGCCAATTGATGTCCGTGTCTGGAGTTTAGCTGTCGATGCTCAAAATGCCATAAACTAGTAACGTTATGGACTTTTTCATTGCGACTCAATTGCGAGGATTTCTTTATGGCTGGTAATCACTTTAAGGGCAGCGATAGCGGCCGCCCTGCAGTTCCGCCGCGTCCGAACGGGGCTGGTAAGGCCGGCACGCCGGGCGGCGCTGGACAGGGCGGTTCCGGTAAGCGCGTGTCCCCGGGCGAGACGGCGATGTTTACCGCGCTGTACGAGCAGTCTCAAAAGGCAAAAAAGACCGGCCGTGCAAGAGGAAATGTCTTTGCGGACGGTGCAACCTCCACGTCGCAGCCGAGCGGGGCTCCTTCGGTACCCGCGAACAACGCGGGTGCTGCCAACGCCGCGAATGGCGCCGGCAACGTTAATGCCGGCAAGGCCGCCAACAATACTCCCTCTGCCGGTGGCGCGGGGCTTACGGGTAACCTTGGTACGATTTACACCGGCGCCTCCGAGACTGGCACGTTTGCCCGCCTGGATGATAGCGGTGCCGAGTTTGCGGGCTCGGGTTCCAAAGAAGATTATTACGATTTTGGCTTGAACTACGGTAGCGACGCTTCGTCGAGTTCGACCTCTGACGGTCTGGTCCGTCATCGCCATCGCAAGGGCGAGCGCAAAAAGCGTCACACCGGCGCCATTATTGCCGCTGTAGTCGCGGTGCTTCTCGTTGCGCTTGGCGCAAGCGGTTTTATGCTGCTTAACTCGGCAAAGACCGTAAAGAGCGAAGCGAAGGAGGCTGTCGAGATCGTCGGTGGCCTTAAGGACAAGGTCACGTCGGGCGATTTTTCGACGCTGCCTGACGACGCGAAGAAGATCGATGAGCTCTGCAACAGCATGAAGGCGGAGACCTCGAGCCCGCTGTGGACGGCGGCATCGTTTATCCCGGTGTATGGCAGTGACATCAACGCAGCCCGCACCATGATTGATGCCCTGTCCGATGTCTCGAGCAACGCGCTGGTTCCCATGGCCGATAACCTCTCGCAGGCCACGCCCGGCAAGCTGTTCCAGGACGGCATGATTAACGTGTCCGCGCTACAGGCGGTCGCCGATTCGCTTTCCAGCAGCTCGAAGGTGTTCAAGAGCGCCAACGAGAAGATCCAGGGCATTGGCGATACTCATATTTCCCAGGTGACCGAGCTGGTCGATAAGGCCAAGGACGGCTTTGCCACCCTCAACGGCGCGGTTGACGCGGCTGAGAAGGTCGCCCCCGTCCTTCCCCAGATGCTCGGCGCCAACGGCCAGACGCGCAACTACCTTATGTACGCCATGAACAACGTCGAGATTCGTGCTTGCGGCGGCTTTGGCGGTTCGCAGGGCCTGATTTCGGTCACTGACGGCCAGATGTCGATTGGCGAGTTTGTTCCCCGCATTGGACTCAGTGAGGATGAGGCAGTCGAGAGCGTCGACGAAGAGGATGAGGCGCTGTTCGGCAACCACAGTAACCTGTACAACTCGGGCAATACCTATTCGCCTGATTGGCCTCGCAACTCACAGCGTGTCGCCGCGTTGTGGAAGTCCCAGTATGGACAGGACGTTGATGGCGTCATCGGTATCGACCCGGTGTTCCTGCAGTATCTGCTGGGCCTGGTCGGTAACGTGTCACTGCCCGACGGAACGGTTGTCGACGGCACCAACGCCGCAAAGGTCCTCATGCACGATGTGTACTGGAACTATCCGGTCGAGGAGTCGGACGGCATCTTTGCATCCGTCGCCAGCGCTGCCTTCGACAAGATTCTTGGCGGTATCGGCGATGTCGATGTTGCGAAGCTTGTCAGCGCCGTTGAGCGCGGTGCCGAAGAGGGCCGCCTGATTGCTTGGATGAGAAACGATGATGAGCAGAATGCCATCAAAGAGACGGGCATTGACGCTTCGCTGCCCGATCCGGATGACCCGAGTGCCGATCCCGTTGCCGGCGTTTACTTTAATAACCTGAGCTTCTCCAAGCTCGACTGGTATCTGAACGCCGACACGCAGATTGGCCAGGGCGTGAAGAACGGCGACGGCACGTGCTCCTATCGCATCACCGTTACCCTGACGAACATCATGACGCAGGAGGAGGCTGGCAAGCTGCCCGACTACGTTGCGGCGAGCGCACCCGACGCCGCGCGTGACGACGAGCGTCTGAATGTCTCGTTGTTTGCCCCGACGGGCGGCAACATTACTGATCTGACCGTCGAGGGCACCCAGTTTGGTCTTGGCGCCGCTACGTGGCATGGAATCCCCTTCTATTCGGGCACCGTTGACCTGCATGCTGGCGAGACGACGACGATCACGTATACGCTGACCACGTCGGCCGAGGCGGGGGACAAGCCGCTTACGCTGCGTCAGACTCCTACATGCCAGGCGGCTCGCGAGGTTGATTTCCGATCTCAGCCGAACACATTAAGCGAATAGGCCGTTCCCGCAGCTAGCCGAACGCCCCCGAGGTCCTATCCGGGACCCGGGGGCGGCATTTTCCCAGTTGAAGGAACGGTGGAGATGTGTTTCGATGGGTCCGGTGGCCATGCTCCGCCCGCCGCCCGGCACCTCTTCCCAGACTCAGCCGGACGGTCGGTCCGTCTATTCCGTTTTTCTTCCAGGCTAGGCCAGCGGGGCATCGCCCCTCTCCGCGCGCGCCCTCTCGATGAGCCCCGGCGTCAGGTCGAGCTCGGCC
>NZ_JBDMGT010000020.1:0-44528 GCF_039752775.1 Collinsella aerofaciens
GCGGCCTCCCGGTTGAGGGCGTCAAGGTCGGTAAAGGACCTTCCCGCGAGGAAGTTCCCCTTCACGAAGCGGACGAGCCTCTCCACCTTGCCCTTCGTATATGGGTGGCGCGGCCTGCACAACCTGGTGCGGAAGCCGACGACGCCCATGAACTCGGCGTAGTCGGCCTGCCAGACGGGCCGGCCGTCGGCATCGCGGCGGACGACCACGCTCTTCATGTTGTCGGTGAGCACGGTCGCGGGCACGCCCGGCGCCGAGAACGCGTGCAGCATCCCGATGAGGAGGTTCTCCTGGCGCGCGTTCGGGAAGAACTCGACGTGGGCGCCCCCGCAATGGTGGCAGACCATGGCGAAGCAGGCGATCCGCGCCCGCTCCCCGCCAGGGCGCTCGACCGCGACGAAGCCCCAGTCCATCTGGTAGGCCTCTCCGGGCGCCGTCCTGAAGCGCTGGCCGCGGCAGCCCTGCGGGGCCGCCTGCCGCCTCTTCGCGGGCACGAGGTCCCGGTGCGCGGCGATATAGGTCTTCACCGTGGTGAGGCCGCCGGCGTAGCCCTGGCCGAGCAGCCGCTCGAATATCACCTGCGAGTTGGTGACGCCCTTCCGCAGGAGGTCGTCCACCAGGCCGGTGTGGCCGGCGAGCACGCCCGGCGCGGCCCTCCTCCGCGGCCATCTCCCGGAGCGCCGCGTCTATAATCTCCTGTAGGTCATCGTGTCTCTCGTTCACCTCAATGGTCCTCCTAACGCCGGCGTGTTGGCACCACCAGCGTAGTGGCGGCGGGGAGGCACGGTGGCCATTATTCGGTGACCGGGATTGGTCAAAATAGTTTGACTATTAGCGGCTAAAATCGCCCGGCGCTAACATTAAGGGAGTGTTTCTCCCTATTGGAAAAGTTGCAGTTGGCTGCTTCGTGTCTATCGCCGTTTGGTTTATAGCCGACAGAGCTTCTTTTAGCATTAAAGATGCGGTCAAGAAGCTAATAATTCTTAATAATGAGGTTGTTTTTTACAGTATAACTTTAGGGATTATTTCTATTTTTACGGGCAGTTTGCCCCTTTCGGCCTCTTTCTTTATCAATACGGTCTTTCCAATTGCCACGGGGTATGGATGGTGGTTTAACACTTCTGATGCCGGCCTTATTTTGCTGCTCCCCTATATATTGGAGGGGCTTCGAGCCTGTAGTAGAAGCGAGCACAAATTCCTTTCACTATCATTATCGTTTGCATTTGGATTATTTCGATATTTGCCGTTCGTTTCGTTTCCAGCCGAAGGAATGCTCATCGATCTCATCGTTCTCGCAATTGGTGTCTGTTATTTACGATAACAGTAAATTTTAATACCACTAGCTGGAATAAGTTGGCGCTTGTTGGGACTGCATGTTTTATATCAGGACTTCTCTTGCTGTACCTTCCGTATCATTCGCAAGGAATAATTCACGACTTTGCTGTGAATCTATTTAACGGGTATGTTTATTCATCAGCTAGCATTCTTTCAATGGGTCTCTCGTTTGCAGTATTTCTATCAGTATTTAAATTGTGTATGAAATATTAATTTAATTCTGCCCGTGTCAATTGGCTTGCGGGATCCGCTTTTGCCGTATATCTGATTTCCGACAATTCACTTGCTCAAAGCTGGCTCTGGAAGCGTCTGTTTACCTTTACCAATCTGGGAAATCAACTTGGAATACTGTTAGTGATGGTGATTCCATCGCTGGTGATGGCTTGTTGCCTGACTGTCGATATCGGAAGAAGGACGATTAATTCACACTTATCTTTGACTAAAAAGTCGTTTGTCTAACATTGATCACTCTCGTCTGCTGCTCCATAATTGCCTAATAGATATACAATCCATATGCTGATGAGTGATGTGTCGTTTTATCTGATGCGACATGTTAAACGATTTTTTGGGCATGCTGTTTATTTTGGGAACTGTGGCTCTAGGTCGATTGTGCCTGGATATTCAAAGGTTTATCTGATTACATAGGAAGAGTGAAATGATGAGAAATCGGCATTTGAGTTTATTCAGCGCGATTTGTCTTGTATCAATTTGTTTCACCCCTCTTATATGGCCTACGACCGCATTTTCATTATCTTATGATTATGCAGTTGAAGGCGCTGATGGATCTTTGGTTCAAGCGGGCCTGGAGGCATTTGGGACACTGGGCGGCGACCGCTTGACTTCGGATTCCGTTAATTTAAAAGCGTCTATTGATTTTTCGACATATGAATATACCGGCGCCGCGATTACTCCTGAGGTTTCTGTTTTTGCCGTCGATGGGTCTGTGCTAGTAAACGGTATCAATTACGAAGTCTTGTATTCAAATAATGTTGCCCCTGGCTGTGCCGCTATAAGTGTGAATGGGCTAGGGGATTACTCCGGTATTTCAGCCCAGTTGTCATTTCGAATTGTTCGTTCCTCCGATAATAGCATCGCTCTTCCTGGTTCTTGGGCCTACCAAAATGGTAAATGGTGGTGGAGATATGAGGACGGTGGCTGGCCGTCAAACTGTTTTCTGACTATTGGGGGAGCGGAATATTATTTTGATTCCGAAGGCTACGCAGCTACTGGCTGGAGATATCTGAGTGATGGATGGCACTTATTCTCTGGGTCCTGTGCGCATTTGAAGGGATGGGCTGCCAGCGGTAGTCATTGGTTCTACCTTGACGAAACATCAGGTTTAATGAAGACCGGCTGGGTTTTAGTCAATCATAACTGGTACTATTTGGACCTTTCGGGCGCTATGCAGACTGGCTGGCTGTTCCTTGACAATACTTGGTATTGGCTTGAACCTTCTGGATTAATGGCTACGGGCTTTAAACTTGTTAACGGTGCGTTGTATCATTTTTCTCAATCTGGATCCATGAGCACTGGTTGGTTTGTTGACGATGGGACATGGTATTGTGCCAATGCCACTGGAGCGATTCGCGCTGGATGGTTTTACTATGGCTCTAACTGGTATTGGCTTGATCCTAACAATAATGGTGCCATGCTCCTAGGTTTTCAAACTGTGAATGGCTCTATTTATTATTTGGATCCCGATAGCGGTGGTGCATTAGAGTGCAACGCCTGGATCTTCTCGCAAGATGGAAGCGCATATTATGCGTGCGGCAGTGGAGCAATTGTGTTAACGGGTGTCAAGGACAGCGCGGGCGCGATTAAGCTCAACGACGCCGAAGGAAAGCCCATGGTAGGCTGGTATTGGTCTTCCGCTGCTCAGACGTGGTTTTACACAGATTCAGACGGGGTGCTGCAGCACGGTTGGCAATTAATTGGCGAGAGGTGGTATCACCTCGACAACGAATCTGGCGTTATGAATACAGGCTGGTTCCGCGATGCTGACAGGCTATGGTATTACCTTATGTCGTCAGGTCAAATGGCAACCGGCTGGAACAGTATCGATAATGGCGAGTATTTCTTTAATGCAGCTGGTGCTTGGGTAGAGCCCGAACGTTCTGCCCACACTTCCTCTCAGTCTCAAATTGTTGGCCGCTGCTACAACGTTCCTTCTCCTGGAGTGGGGTTGTGCTCGGAGTGGGTTAGCGAGGTTTTTTATCCCGTGCTAGGGTCTTATCCCAACGGTGACGCATGCGACATGTTTTGGAATTGGTGTCACAGTCGAGATATATCGCAGCTTAAGGTTGGAATGATAGTTGCGGTCCCTACTCATACGCATACAAATGCGGGGGCTCGCTGGGGACACATTGCTATTTACGTCGGTAACGGTATGGTTATGGATAACATCGGCTACATCAGGACGACATCACTGGCCTGGTGGCTGAACTACTACCACACTACCGCTACGCCTCAGTGGGGCTGGGTTTTAAATACGCCTTTGGAATAAGATGCTCTCTGACTGTCGAGTGAAGGACAACTTATCACAATAGGGGAATCGAGGGTTAATCCTCGATTCCCCTATCTAGCCTAGACACATGCTAATTTGCCTAGATTGAATAAGAAAAGAAATGCAAACTTCTTATAAATGATAATAACGATTCGCGGGTTCCCCGACGGTGAAGTTTGGATTCATATAAGGATCGCCTTTGACGTAATACTTAGCCCATCGATAATTCATGTACGCGACCTCTTTGTGGAAGCGAATCTGCTTCTCCGTATTGTTTTCAACGCCTCTAGAAATCGACTCGTAGTGATAGAGCTCGACTTCGGGTGTGTATACAATTAGGTCGTTGATCTCGCGTAGCTTTAAGCAAAAGTCAACGTCATTAAATGCAACTTGAAGCTCTTCCGTGAAACCTCCGACTTTCTCATATTCATCACGCTTGGTCATTATGCAAGCTGCGGTGACGGCGCTGAAGTCTTGTTGTGCATCGTTGAGTGCAAAGTAGCCCCAGTTATCCCTTGGCATGCTTTGGCAAAGATGTCCTGCCACGCCACCAGTGACGCATAAGCCCGCGTGCTGGATGGTGTTGTCGGGATAGTAGAGTTTTGCACCAACTGCGCCAACATCCTCACGTGCGCAGATGCCAAGCATAGTCTCAATCCAATTGGGCGTAATTACCTCAGTATCGTTATTCAACAGCAAGAGATAGTCGCCCTTGGCGTGAGCAACGCCAAAGTTCATGAGCTTGGAGAAATTGAATTCGTGCTTCCAAGTTACAAGACGAACGATGTCAGGATATTTTGCTTGCAACTTATCGTAATAATCGAACGTCTCCTTTTCTGTGCTGTTGTTTTCGATTATGACAAGCTCGAAATTGTCGTACGTTGATTTCTCAACAATTGACTTAATGCAGTTGTCCAGAATGTTGGCGTGGTCTTTAGTTGGAATGATAATTGACACGAGTGGATGGGAATCTGGCACAGCGTAGGTTACTTTATATGTAAAGGGACGACGCGCTTGTTCGACCTTCGCATTGAGCCCAAGCCTGTCCAAATGACTCTGGACCGCTTTGATACCTGCGATAGTGGCATACGGCTTGCTATCGGCATTTGCTGCGGTGGAGGTCTCGCTTAGGCGCCAGTGATATAGAACCTTTGGAACATGATGAACTTTCCTTGCCTTTTCCACGGCGCGGAGAGTCAGATTATGATCCTGCGCTCCATCGAACTCTTTCGTGTTCGGTTCTAGAGTGTCAAGCAGAGACTTACGGATGGTAAGCATATGGCAGATATAGTTATTGTTTCTGAGCAGATCGATATTGAAATCCGGCTTAAAGAACGGCTGCGCTAGCTTTCCATCAGGCATGAGTTTATCTTCATCACAATATAGAAGATCGACGTCATCATTGTTTTCAATTGCCTCGGCATATGAGAACAACAAGTCCGGTTCAAGAATATCGTCATGGTCAAAGAAGCTAACGAAATCACCCGAAGCGATGGCAACGCCGGCGTTTGTATTTTCGGAAATGCCCTTATTCTCGGTAAGGTTAATTGATTTAATTCTGTTGTCGTGGGCCGTCTCCTGCTCAACGTGAACCTTTAGTTCCTGATTGTCAGGACTTGCATTAACTAGGATGAGCTCCCAGTTTGCATAAGACTGGTTTTTTACGGATTCGGTCATATCGTTAAAGAACGAAATGGGTGTGTTGTATAGAGGGACAATAATGCTGAACTTCGGAGCACTGTTGAAGACGATTTTTCTCTGCTTCTCCAGAGCGCCGATGGTTGCCTTATGCTCCGTGAACCATTCGGGGTATTCAGGGTCAAACTGCGCATGGGTAAAGAGAAAGTTGGTCTCCTCAAGAAGCAAGCCTAACTTATCGGGTGTTAAGCAGTCAAATGCACTGAATGATGGGTGATTTTGATCGTCAATAACAAAGTAGTAACGATCGAACGCCTTTGGCATTCGAATTGAGAGCTGCGTTTCAAGCTGCTTTTTCTCAGACGTAAATCCAACGCTTGTTACATTCGAACCGAAATTGACGATGCTCAAATTAACTTCATTAAGGGTTCGATCGAAACAACGAAGTTTGATTTGCGAGTCGCTACGATAAGGAGTTCTCACCGTGCACCTAAGGATATAGTCGCTTGAATCTTCGATGCACTGCCAGAAATCAATCGTTGCCATGTCAAACTCTGAAACGTCATCGTAGTTTCGGAGTTTGCTGCACATGTCAGGTTTAATTTTGTAGTTAAGGCGCGACTCCCATTTGATGTTCTTGCAATTTAGCGAAAGGGAGTCGCTGCTCAGGGTGCGACCGTCTTGGCCGATTTCGCTAAACTCAATTTTGATGGTGCGAGCATCGGGATCGGGGACTACAAGGACGTATGAGTTCGAGTCACAACTATTGTCCCGGAATTTTAGGAGGGATAAAGGTGAGCGGCGGTTATCGTCTGTAGCCGCCTGGGCTGTTACGCTGGAGCCTTTATGGATGCCTTCAATCTTAAGCTGCTGGTAGATTTTCCAGTTTCCTCTGCATACTCCGGTTGTTTCGACTCGCATTGTTTGCCTTTCGTTTGTTGGACACTGCTCATTGTACTTTTTCATTTGTTGCCTCGCTAGAAATGCAGAAAGAGTTGCGTGTTTCTGCTGTCCGATTTAAATAAGAAGACGGGGAGGTTGCTGCCGGTGCGTATAATTTAATTAACTATGCATCTGTAATCAGCGGCTTTTGCTCAACGATTGTCAATCGAGAGGATTTTTATGAAAGGCATCATCCTCGCCGGCGGGTCCGGCACGCGCCTGTACCCGCTCACGCTCGTGACCTCCAAGCAGCTGCTGCCGGTCTACGACAAGCCCATGATCTACTACCCGCTGTCCACCCTCATGCTGGCGGGCATCCGCGACATCCTGGTCATCTCCACGCCGACCGACCTGCCCAACTTCGAGCGCCTGCTCGGGGACGGTTCGCGCTACGGCGTGAACCTCTCCTACGCGGAGCAGCCCTCGCCGGACGGCCTGGCGCAGGCCTTCACCATCGGCGAGGACTTCATCGGCGGAGAGCCGTGCGCCCTGGTGCTGGGCGACAACATCTTCTACGGCAACGGCCTGTCCCGCCACCTGACGCGCGCCGTCCAGAACGCCGAGTCGGGCCGCGCCACGGTCTTCGGCTACCACGTGGACGACCCCGAGCGCTTCGGCGTCGTGGAGTTCGACGGCGAGGGCCGTGCCGTCTCCATCGAGGAGAAGCCCGAGCGCCCCAAGAGCTCCTACGCGGTCACCGGCCTGTACTTCTACCCGGGCGACGTGGCCGCCAAGGCCCATAGGGTCCAGCCCTCCGCGCGCGGCGAGCTCGAGATCACCGACCTCAACCGGATGTACCTGGAGGAGGGGACGCTGTCCGTGGTCACCCTCGGCCGCGGCTACGCGTGGCTGGACACCGGCACCATGGAGAGCCTGCACGAGGCGGCGGAGTTCGTCCGCGCCGTGGAGCACTCCCAGGACCTGCCGGTGTCCGTGCCCGAGGAGATCGCCTGGGAGAACGGCTGGATCACGACCGCGGAGCTGGAGGAGGCCGCGAAGGCCTACGGCAAGTCGGTCTACGGCCGGCACCTGAAGAAGGTCGCCGCCGGCGAGATCGTCAACAGCCCGCGCGAGTACTAGCGCCGTCTTGCTTTCTTTTAGGGGTCACCGTTTATCTGGTGGCCCCTTTCGTTATGATTACTGTTGATCGTAAAGACAATATGATTGGGAGTGGATGTGTTAAGCGTCTACTTTGGCGATATGCCAGAAGCGATTTACAACACAGCGACATATTTCAAAAACTCATACCGGTCTTCTTGGATCACGGACCCCTATGCGGTTTCGATCATTAAAGATGTCGATCGATCGGATGTTGTCTCCGAAAACGTCATTGAAAGCCCCGTGCTTGGGTCCATTTCTCCACTTCAACTTTCTGGTGGCGTGAAAACGTTGCTGCTCATGAGGTTCGATCGAAAGCATATTTTTAACGCTTCGACCTGTGGCGATAACTGTGCCAAGTGGATTCTCGACATGGCGAAAGACCGCAAGCTCGTTATCAACCTCTATCACGTGATGGACTTTGGTCGCGAGGATTTTAAAATCAAAGTCGTGAACAGCGGCCGCATTGCCCATAACATGGCCGAGCTGATTCATGAGTCGATTCCGTATCTGTAGGTGCTGCTTATGAACGGTTCGCATCTCGTTAAGATTTCCCGCCGCAGGGGAACTAAGTATACATTCACTATAAAACGGAATATCTCTATCGTGCGCGGTGATAGTGGCACGGGCAAGACGACGCTGTTTGACATGGTCGCTGACTACATGCGCATGGGCGAGCAGTCTGGCGTTTCCCTGCAATGCGATTGTCCCTGCGTTGCCCTGACCGATTATGACTGGAGAAACCAGCTTTCATCCGTTCATAATTCGATCGTATTCGTCGATGAGGGATTAAAAGAGATCCATTCCGATGAATTCGCTCATCATGTGTTGTATTCCTCGAACTACTTCGTGCTGATCTCAAGGGCAGATTTCCCCAATCTTCCCTATAGTGTGGATGAGATTTACAAGATTAAGACGAGCGGAAAATACCATTCATTCGTCCCTGTTTATCAAGATCGAGGGAATCATCGTTATGCTATTTCCCGGTCGGCGCCAAAACAGGACTTTTCTATCCTTCTATGCGAGGACAGTAAGTCTGGTTTCCAGTTCTTTGAACGGCATTTCGCTGACAGTGAGCTTGCCTGCGCTTCGGCTATGACGAACAGCGCGATTTTGGGCTGGTTGGATCAGCATCTCGACGATCGCGTGTTTGTTGTTGCGGACGGAGCAGCATTTGGGTGCTATGCGGACCGTGTCCTTAAGCTCCAGGACATTTGCCGCGATGCAGTAACGGTTTGTCTTCCCGAGTCGTTCGAGTGGCTTCTGCTGAGCTCCGACGTAATTTCTGGGCTTGATGCTAAGACGGTGCTGGAAGCCCCGGAAGCGTTTGCAGACAGTGAGAAGTTTAAAAGCTGGGAGGACTTCTTCTATAAGTACTTACGCGAAGAAACTGCGGGTTCGGTTTTTCAGTACGACAAAGATTGCATTCCGGAGGCGTTTTGTACGGGAAGTAATTCTGCGAAGGTCATGGCTCTTATCGCATGCCGAAATGTCCGATAGTTTTGTTGAATAGTGCCGCGGCATCACTTCCTGCGGCATACTAAAGAAGCTGTACGTGCTTCAGATTGGATTTTCATGTCTGAGATTTTTGAACCCAAGAATATCATCGTCACGGGCGGCTGCGGCTTCATCGGCAGCAACTTCGTGCACTACGTGGTGGACAACCACCCGGACGTCCACGTCACCGTCCTGGACAAGCTGACCTACGCCGGCAACCCCGAGAACATCGCCGGGCTGCCCTCGGACCGCGTGGAGCTCGTCGTGGGCGACATCTGCGACGCGGAGCTGCTGGACAGGATCGTCCCGGGCCACGACGCCATCGTGCACTACGCCGCAGAGAGCCACAACGACAACTCCATCGCCGACCCGGAGCCGTTCCTGCGCACCAACGTCGAGGGCACCTTCCGCCTGCTGGAGGCCGTCCGCAAGCACGGCATCCGCTACCACCACGTCTCCACCGACGAGGTCTACGGCGACCTGGCGCTCGACGACCCGGCGAAGTTCACCGAGGAGACGCCGTACCATCCCTCCTCGCCGTACTCGAGCACCAAGGCCAGCT
Source organism: Collinsella aerofaciens (assembly GCF_039752775.1). GTDB lineage: Bacteria > Actinomycetota > Coriobacteriia > Coriobacteriales > Coriobacteriaceae > Collinsella > Collinsella aerofaciens_R. The sequence continues at coordinate 9,576 of NZ_JBDMGT010000020.1, forward strand.
CCGACATGCTGGTCCGCGCCTGGACGCGCACCTACGGCCTGCGCACCACGATCTCCAACTGCTCCAACAACTACGGCCCCTACCAGCACGTGGAGAAGTTCATCCCGCGCCAGATCACCAACATAATCGACGGCGTGCGCCCCAAGCTCTACGGCCGCGGCGAGAACGTCCGCGACTGGATTCACACCGAGGACCACTCCTCGGCCGTCTGGGACATCCTCACCAAGGGCCGCATGGGGGAGACCTACCTCATCGGAGCCGACGGCGAGAGGAACAACATCACCGTGCTCCGCATGATCCTCAAGGCGATGGGAAAGGACCCCGAGGACTTCGACTGGGTCGCCGACCGCCCCGGCCACGACCGCCGCTACGCCATCGACAGCACGAAGCTCCAGCGCGAGCTCGGCTGGAGGCCGGCCCACACCGACTTCGCCGAGGGGCTCAAGGCCACCATCGACTGGTACGTCGAGAACGAGGCCTGGTGGCGCCCGGCCAAGGAGGCCACCGAGGCCAGGTACAGGGCGCAGGGGCAGTAGGCCGCGCCCGGCGAACCACGCCGCGGGGCGCCCGCGCGGGGCCGCAGGGCATGGGGATGACCCTGCGTCCCCGCGCGGGCGCCCCCGGTTACCCAACCTCTTCGATAGGAGCTTTTCCCACATGGCAGACATCGCATTCGAGAAGGACCTCTCCGTCACCGAGACCGGCATCGAGGGCCTGAGGGTCGTCGACCTGGCCGTCCACGGCGACTCGCGCGGCTGGTTCAAGGAGAACTGGCAGCGCGCCAAGATGACCGCTCTGGGCATCCCGGACCTCAAGGTCGTCCAGAACAACATCTCCTACAACGACAGGAAGGGCGTCACCCGCGGCATCCACGCCGAGCCCTGGGACAAGTTCATCTCCGTGGCCCGCGGCAGCGTCTTCGGCGCCTGGGTGGACCTGCGCGAGGGCAGCGAGACCTTCGGCAAGGTGTTCACCTGCACGCTCGACCCGTCCAGGGCCATCTACGTCCCGCGCGGCGTGGGCAACTCCTTCCAGGCCCTGGAGGACGGCACCGCCTACACCTACCTGGTGGACGCCCACTGGTCGCTCGAGCTCAAGAGGACCTACACCTTCGTGAACCTCGCCGACCCCGAGCTCGCCATCGAGTGGCCGATCCCCCTCGACGAGGCCACCGTATCCGAGGCCGACCTCAACCACCCGATGCTGAAGGACGTCGTCCCCATGGCGCCCAGGCGCACCCTCGTCACCGGCTGCGACGGCCAGCTGGGCCGCGCGGTCCGCGCGCTGGCGGAGGAGCGCGGCGTCGCCAAGGACTTCGACTTCTGCGACATCGACACCTTCGACATGTCCGACCCGGAGGCCTACTCCAAATACGACTGGTCGCTCTACGGCACCGTGATCAACTGCGGCGCCTACACCGCCGTGGACAGGGCGGAGACCCCCGAGGGCCGTGTCATCGCCTGGAAGGCCAACGCGACCGGCCCCGCCCTCCTCGCCCGCACCTGCGCCGGGCACGGGATCACGCTCGTGCACGTGTCCAGCGACTACGTCTTCGACGGCACCGCCGAGGTCCATACCGAGGACGAGCCCCTCAGCCCGCTTTCCGTCTACGGCCAGACCAAGGCGGCCGGCGACATCGCCGTGGCCGGCTGCCCGCGCCACTACATCATGCGCAGCTCCTGGGTCATCGGCGAGGGACACAACTTCGTGAAGACGATGAAGGCGCTCTCCGACCGCGTCGCCGACCCGGAGGACGGGCTCACGCAGGTCACGGTCGTGGACGACCAGCTGGGCCGCCTGACCTTCACGCGCGACATGGCCGAGGCCATCTTCCACGTGCTGGGGACGCACGCCCCCTACGGCACCTACGACTGCACGGGCTCCGGCGCCGTCAAGTCCTGGGCCGACATCGCCCGCGCCGTCTTCGAGGCGGCCAACGGCAACGGCGAGAAGGTCTTGCCGGTTTCGACCGCCGACTACTACGCGAACGCCGCGGGCCCCATCGCCCCGCGCCCGGTCCACTCCGCTCTCGACCTGTCCAGGCTCGAGTCGGTCGGCTTCCACATGCCCGACTGGGAGGAAGAGCTGGGGGAGTACCTCAAGACGCTCTAGCCGCTATTAACTTTTCGAGAGTAAAAGCCGCCGTTCTTTAACGGCGGCTTTTCTTGTTGGTGGCTATCTGCGCAGTGGTGCCAATAGTATTTTGCGGAAGATCTACCTCTCGCTTGGCTTGGAAGTAGGGTGGCCGGGCTGGTCATCGTAGGCGTATTTGCTGTACACGTTGACCTCCCACTGCTTTTTCTCAACCTTTGCCACAGAATCCAGGATGAATCCGGTCGCAAGGCTCAGTCCGCACAGGAACATAAACGAGGCGGCGAGCATGGCGGTGGGGAAGCGCGGGACCAGGCCGGTCTGAAAGTACTCAACAAAGATAGGAATGCCCAAAGCCAGGCCGATAATCGCGAATAAAAGCGCAACCAGACTGAAGAACTTCAGCGGGCGGTAGTCCTTGAACAGCGTGCCGATCATCGCGACGACTTTAATGCCGTCGCTCACGGTATTGAGCTTGGACTCGGAGCCTTCCGGACGGTCGCGGTACTCGATGGGCACATCTTTGATACGCCAGCGGTGGTCGACGGCGTGGATCGAGAGCTCGGTTTCGATCTGGAAGCCCTCGGAAAGCACAGGGAAGGTTTTAACGAACGGGCGGCTCATGGCGCGGTAGCCTGTCATGACGTCATCGAAGCTGTAGCCATAGATCCACTTGATCATGGCGCGGACCAGATTATTGCCAAAGCCGTGGAAGGCACGCTTGTTCTCCTCGGCGTAGGTGCCGTTGGAAAGGCGGTCGCCTACGGTCATATCGGCCGTGCCGTTGAGGATAGGCTCGCAGAGGGCTTTGGCCGCCTCGGCGGGGTAGGTGTCGTCTCCGTCGACCATCAGATAACAATTGGCGTCGATATCGCGAAACATCTGGCGGCAGACGTTGCCCTTTCCCTGGCGGGGCTCAAAACGCACCGTGGCTCCGTGTTCGGTGGCGATGCGTGAAGTATCGTCCGACGAGTTGTTGTCATAGACATAGACCGTCGCCTGCGGAAGCTCGCGGTGAAAGTCGTCGATGACTTTGCCGATCGTGAGCGCTTCGTTGTAGCAGGGGATGATCACGGCGATGGATTCAGAATTCACTCAATGCTCCTTAAACATTCAATCCTTGAAAGTATAGCCGTTTGGGCTTGGCATCCTAAGATGTGGGTTAGTTCTCCAGTTTTGTTGCGCGAATCGTTTGCATGACCGTCGGGTCTATACTGTTCGTTTGTCAACGATTACGAGTAAAGGAGTTGCATCCGTGTCGGATCAGACAAAGCAACAAGAAACTCGCAGTCTGCCTGCGACGTTTGCTAAGAACGAATTTGAGAAGGACGCGTTTATCCTTCGTCAGCTGGTTACCAAGGATTTTAAGATCAAGTATCGCCGCAGCGTGTTGGGTGTTGCGTGGTCGGTGCTCAACCCGCTGCTGATGATGATTGTCATGGCCATCGTGTTCTCGACGATTTTTGCCCAGGGCCGCAATGGCTCGATTACGCCCGAGATGTACCCGTTGTACTTGATCGTGGGTAACGTCACCTTTGCCGTTATGTCTGAGTCTACGAATCAGGCGCTGACGTCGATCGTGGGTGCGGCTCCGCTGCTCAAGAAGGTTAAAGTGCACCGCTGGGTCTTCCCAGTACAGAAGGTACTCTTCTCGCTGGTGAACTTTGCCTTCTCTCTGGTCGCCGTTGCCATTGTTATGCTGTGGTTCCACGTTATGCCATCTTGGCATCTCATTCTGCTGCCCGTTTGCCTACTTTTGCTCATGTGCTTCTGCATGGGCCTGGGCATGATGCTATCCGCCCTCACGGTTTTCTTCCGCGACGTTATGCATCTGTGGAGCGTCGTCATCACGGCATGGACTTACATTACGCCCATCTTCTGGACGACCGACTTCATTGCGCAAATGCCGCATCTCGTGCGCATTCTGGTCTATGCGAACCCCATGTACAACTACCTGCAGTTTATGCGTGATATCTTCCTGTTCCAGACCACGCCCTCGCTTATGACGTTTGGTATGTGCGTCGCTTGGGCGGTCCTTGCGCTTGTTATTGGCTACACCGTGTTCCATAAGTCCGAGCGCAAGTTCATCCTCTACATCTAAGGAGTGCTGTGATGACTGAATCTGTTGTTGATTACAGCGAACAGCCTCTGGCTGTCGAGGTCGACGACGTCACCATGATCTTTAACATGGCGTCCGAGTCGCTGACCAACCTCAAGGAGTACTTCATCAAGCTTGCCAAGCACGAGTTGTTCTTTGAGGAGTTTAGGGCGCTCAAGCATATCTCGTTTGATATTCATCGTGGCGAGGTCGTGGGCCTGGTGGGCACCAATGGCTCCGGTAAGTCCACGATGCTCAAGATCATCGCCGGTGTGCTTGAGCCAAGCGAGGGCAGTGTTAAGGTGCACGGTAACATCGCGCCGCTGATTGAGCTTGGTGCTGGCTTTGACCCCGAGCTGACCGCCCGCGAGAACATCTATCTGAACGGCGCCCTGCTCGGCTATACCAAGGAGTTCATCGACGCAAACTTTGACGGCATTATCGAATTCGCAGAGCTGCAGAACTTTGTCGATATGCCGCTTAAGAACTTCTCCTCGGGCATGGTGGCGCGTATCGCCTTTGCAATCGCGACGATTACCGAGCCCGATATTCTGATCGTTGACGAGACGCTGTCCGTCGGTGATGTGTTCTTCCAGCAGAAGTGTGAGGCTCGCATTCAGCACTTTATCCAGAGCGGTGACGTGACGGTTCTGTTCGTTTCGCACTCCATGGAGCAGGTTGAGCGCATCTGCCAGCGTGCCGTTTGGATTGAGAAGGGTGACCTTCGCATGGACGGCCCGGTCGATGAGGTCTGCAAGGCGTATCGCGAGCAGTTCAACTAGGTTATAATTACTTGCGCCCGACAGGCTTGCGCTTGCTTGGGCGTGTGGTTATTTGCTCCATTAGCTCAGTTGGATAGAGCAGGGGACTTCTAATCCCAAGGTCGACGGTTCGAATCCGCCATGGAGCACCATCGTTTATTAAGCCCGGACCGCTTGGTGGTCTGGGCTTTTTTCATCTTGTATGCTGCTGAAGCCGAGCGCGAACAAGCCGCTGCTGTTTGTTGGGGTTGGCATTTTACTTTTCCAGATGCTCTTTCAGCAGCTCCAGCGCGTGGGCGTAGCCCTGGAGGCCTTCGCCGGTGATGGTGGCGAAGCAGGCTAGGCGTGCATAGCTCACCTGGCGGAAGTCCTCGCGCGTCTCTACGGCGCTGATGTGCACCTCGACGGCAGGGATGGCGACGGCCTTGAGGGCGTCAAGGATTGCCACGCTGGTGTGCGTGTAGGCTGCCGGGTTGATGACGATGCCGTCGACCTTGCCGTAAGCCTCCTGGATCTTGTCGACGATGCTGCCCTCGTGGTTGGACTGGAAGACCTCGACCTCGCTGAAGCCCTGTGCGGTTCCCGCTTCCTGGCAGATCTGCACTAAGCGGTCGTAGTTGTCGCTACCATAGATGCCCGGCTCGCGAATGCCGAGCATGTTGAGGTTGGGGCCGTTGATGACGAGTGCTTTCATGGTTGCTTCCTTTGCGGTTGGAAAGCCACCACAAAGGTGTCTGTCCCCTTTGTGGTGGCTTAGGTTAGAGAGCGGGTGGGAGGGTCTCGAGGAGGGCTTGGGCGGTGTTGGCAGCGCAGTCGCGTGAGTCGATGATGTAGTCGGCCCAGGCGCGGTAGCGCGGCATGCGCTGTTCAGCCAGCTTATCGATGCCGTCGCGCGCGGTGATGGGGCGGCCCTTGTGGGCGAGCTCGTCGAGCTTGCGGTTGAGCATCACGATCTGGCTATTCTGGTACAGCAGCGGGTAGTTCTCGTCGCGTGTGACCACGCCGCCGCCGGTGGAGAGCACCAGGCCGCTGCGCTTGGAAATGTCGGCCAGCTCCGCTGTCTCTTGCTCGCGGAAGGCGGCCTCGCCGCGCTCGACGATAAAGTCGGCACAGGGCATGCCCAGGCGCTCCTCGAGGGCGCGGTCCAGATCGATGTGCTCGCGACCCGTCAGCATTGCGATCTGCTCACCCACGCGGGTCTTGCCCGAACCCGGCATGCCGATCAGCGCTATGTTCTGTTCGCGGCGCGACAGGCGCTCCGTTACGTCCAGGATGCGCTCGCGCGGGGTGACCTGGCCGGTATAGCGCTCGACGGCTTGCGCTGCCTGGGCCACGAGCATGAGCAGGCCGCCGATGCAGGGGATGCCGCGGCGCTCGGCCTCGAGCATGAGTCCCGTGCGGGCGGGGTTGTAGACAATGTCGATAACGCCTTCGAGCGCATCGAGCCCTTCGAGTGTGCAGGGCGCGTCGGGGCAGTGGGGGAACATGCCGGCAGGCGTGCAGTTGACGAGCAGGGCGGCGTCGGACTGCTGCGCGATGTTGCCGTAGTTGACCTCGCTCGTGCGACCCACGGGTACGACGATGGCGCCCAGGTCTCCCAGCACCATACTTGCCGTGGTGCCGGCACCACCGGTGGCACCGAGGACGAGGACCTTCTTGCCGGCAACCTCTACGCCCAATTCCTCGACTAGGCACTGAAAACCGAAATAGTCAGTGTTGTCACCGCGCAGGCGGCCGTCGGGCAGGCGTGTGATGGTGTTAACGTTGCCCATGCGCTCGGCCAGCGGGCTCAGCTCGTCCAGGTACTCCATGACGGCGCGCTTGTAGGGGATGGTCACGTTGGTGCCCTCCCACTCGTCGCCCCTCATAAAGGTCGCGAGGTCCTCGGGCTCGCGCTCAAAACGCACGTACTCAAGCCCCGCCAGCTCCTTGTAGATGGTCGGGGTGTAGCTGTGGCCCAGCACGCGGCCCAGCACGCCATAGGGACGGGTTGCGGCGGTATCGGTCATCTAGAGCACCTCCGTGTAGCTGCCAAAGTAGGTAAAGCTCTCGCACACGTCGTCGATGGAATCGAGCAGGTCGTCGAGTGCCTTGCTGCCAAAGGGGCAGTCCAGGTCAAAGTAGAACATAAACTCAAAGTCGTGCCCGGGGATGGGACGGCTCTCGAGTTTGATGAGGTTGATGTTGAGCGCGTAGAAGCGCTCGAGCACGCGGTAGAGGGCGCCCGGCTCGTTGGCCGTGGTGATCATGAGCGAGGTGCGGTTGGCGCCGGGGTAGACGCGCGGCTCGCGGCTGATGACGACAAAGCGCGTGTAGTTGTTGTCCGAGTCCTGGATGTTGGATTCCAACACCTCCATACCATACAGCGCGGCACAGCTGCGCGAGGCGATAGCGGCGACATCGGTACGCTCGGAGCTGGCGACCATCTCGGCCGACATGGCCGTGTTAGGGTACTTGGTGGCGTGCAGGTCGTGGGACTCGATAAAGCTAGCGCACTGCGCGATGGCCTGACCGTGGCTGTAGACCTCGCGTATGTCCGCGAGCTTGGTGCCGGGCTTGACGAGCAAGTTGTGGTCGATCTTGAGGCGAAGCGAGCGCACGATGTGGAAGTCGAACTGGGCGAGCAGGTCGTAGACGGCGTTGACCGAGCCGGCGGTGGAGTTCTCGATGGGCAGCACGCCAAACTCGCAGAACCCGTCGCGTACGGCGCGCATGACGCCCTCGAAGGTCTCGAAGAACGCAATATCCGGCACGTCGAAGAGCTTGCACGCGGCTATCTGACTATAGGCACCTTCCACGCCCTGGCAGGCAACGGTGGCCGTTTGAGGGAAGGGCGTGTCGGAGGCTGCAGCCGTGGCGTGTGCCTTTTGCGAGACGGTGATGCCCTTGAGCTCGTTGATGTAGCGCTGCTGCTCGGCCTTGCTCATGCTCATGAGGAGGCGGAACAGGGTGATGGTCTGCGCCTCGTAGCGCTCGGGCGCGCGGCTGGCGAGATTGTTGAGCTTGGAGCGCTCACGGGCGGGGTCGAAGACGGCCTTGCCCATCTCGATTTTTGACTTGGCGACCTCGGTGGCAATGTCCATACGCTCGACAAAGCTGTTGAGGAGCGTGGTGTCGATGCCATCGATGGCTTGGCGAATATCGGCAAGGTCCATAGGGACCCCTTTCGTGAATGGTTGCCTGGGGTAGTTAATTTGGGACGGGGCTTTTTTAGCTACCCTTTGACTGTCGGCGAATCGATGGGTGCCGGGGCAAATATGAACCGGTATATGGGGGTAGCTAAAATAGCCCCGTCCCAAATTAACTACCCTTGGGGTGGGTGGACTAAAGCTGGGCGGCGTCCTCGAGGAGAGCGTCCCAGATGGCGAGGGCGGCGGCTGCTTCGGCTACGGGGACGGCTCGGGGGACGATGCAGGGATCGTGGCGGCCGTGGACCGAGAGCTCGGCATTTTCCATAGCGTCCATGTCTACGGTCTGCTGCTCGCGGCCAATGGAGGGCGTCGGCTTTACGGCCATACGCCACATGACGGGCGCGCCGGTCGAAATACCGCCCAGGGCGCCGCCGGCGTTGTTGGATTCGACCTCGATCTTTCCGGTCTCGGCATCGATGCGATACGGATCGTTGTTCTCGCTGCCGCGCATGGCGGCCACGGCAAAGCCCATGCCAAACTCCACGCCCTTTACGGCGGGAATCCCGAACGCGATTTGAGCGATGCGGTTCTCGATGCCGTCAAACATGGGGTCGCCGATGCCCGCGGGAAGCCCGTAAATGCCGCACTCCACGATGCCGCCGATGCTGTCGAGTTCGTCGCGCGCGGCTAGGATCTCCTCGCGCATGCGGCCGGCTGCGGCGGCGTCAATGCACGGCAGATCGTTCGTAAGGATCGCCTTGCGGTCGGCCTCGCGATAGACCATATCGTCCATCGGCAGGTCGGAGATGCCGCCGATCTGCGCGACGTGCGCCATGACCTGAATGCCGCGGGCCTCGAGTGCCTGCAGCGCAATGCCGCCGGCGATGCATAAGGGTGCCGTTAGGCGGCCGGAAAAATGCCCACCACCAGCGACATCGTGCATGTTGTGATACTTTACGCGCGCAGGGAAGTCCGCATGTCCGGGACGGGGCTTGCGGCGCAGCTCGGAGTAATCCTTGGAGCGCGTGTTGGTGTTCTCGATAATCGCGGCGATGGGCGCGCCGGTGGTATGTCCATCGACAACACCGGCGATGATGTGGGCGGCGTCGGCCTCGCGGCGTTTGGTCGCGGTCTCGTCGCGACCGGGGGCGCGACGGTCGAGGAAGGCCTGCAGCTGCTCCTGGTCAACAGCGATGCCCGCCGGGATGCCATCGAGTGAGCAGCCGATGGCGGGGGAGTGCGACTGGCCGAAAATGCTCAGATGCAAGACGTTGCCAAAGGTCGAGGACATGCTATTCCTCCTCGAGTGTGACCTTGCCGCCCAGCAGACGGTAGTGGTCGAAGAAATCGGGATAGGACTTGTTGACGGCCTCGGCGCCGTGGATCACGACCTCGCCGGTGGCACGGCTCGCGGCGATGGCGGCCATCATGGCGATGCGGTGGTCGTTGTGCGAATCGACCTCGCCGCCGGTAAAGGCATCGACACCCTTGATGATGAGGTCGTCACCGGCAATGCGCACCTGCGCGCCCAACGCGGTGAGCTCGCGGGTGGTGGTGGCCAGACGGTCGGATTCCTTGATGCGCAGACGGGCGCAATCGCGGATAAAGGTGCGGCCCTGTGCCAGTGAGGCCACGGCCGAGATAACGGGCACGAGGTCGGGAATGTCGTGGGCGCTCATCTCAAAGCCGGCGAGTTTGTCAGACTGCACGGTGGCGGCGTTGGTGGAGCGCACGATGCGGGCGCCAAAGCGCGAAAGCGCGGCAAGTACGTTGCGGTCGCCCTGGGCCGAGCTAAGCGACACACCCTCGACGGTGATGGGGTCGGAGCCGATGGCGCCGGCGCACAGCCAAAAGGCAGCGTTGGACCAGTCACCCTCGACGGCCACGCTGCCGGGCGTGCGATACGAGCCACTGCTCACGCGGAAGTTCGTGACCTCGGGCTGGCCGTCCCGGGCGGGAATACGCTCGACGTTGACCTCGACGCCGAAGGCCTTCATGGCCTGGATCGTCAGGTTGATGTAGGGGCGACTCTCAATGAGGCCGGTCACCTGCACGCAGGAGGGCTGGGCGAGCAGCGGGGCTGCCAGCAGCAGGCCGGAGATATACTGCGAGCTTACGTTGCCCGGCAGCACAAAGGTGCCCGGGCGCATGCGTCCACTCGTCTTGAGCGGAAAACCGCCCAGACCCTGTAGGTCGCAGCCGGCGGCGATAATCTCGTCCGAGAGCGGGGACAGCGGGCGGGCGCCAAGGCGGCCCTGGCCCACGAAGGTGGCATCCGCACCCAGCGCGCAGGCGACGGGCAACATAAAGCGGAGCGTGGAGCCGCTTTCGCCGCAGTCGAGCGTGCCGCCGGCAAGGGCCTTGAGCAGGCCAAACTCAACACTCTTCATAGTGGGATGGACCTGGAAGCCATCCTCGACGGTCTCGATGCGAGCGCCCAGTGCCGTAAGGCAACGCACCGTAGCCTCGATGTCGGCGCAGGTGGTGTTGCAGGTAACGTGCGTCTCGCCGTTGGCAAGCGCAGCGCAGATGATGAGGCGATGCGCCATCGACTTGGACGCGATGGCGGGAACGGTGCCCTTAAGCGGGGACGGGGTGATGCGGGCTAGCATGCGAATGCGTCTCCCTTCTGGCCGAGGCCCTCGGCAATGAGTTCGTGGAAAGTGGAAAGCGGCGTGCGGTCGATGCTGCAGCGGCCGATGCCGTGCGGAATCACCAGGTCGATGGTGTCGCCCGCGCGCTTCTTGTCGTGGAGCGCCTCGGCAAAAACGGCATCGGCATCTAGGTCGCAGCGGGTCTTGAGGCCATGGCGGGCGCAGAGCTCCTCGATACGACCGGGCAGTGCAGCATCGCAAATGCCGTGCAGAGCCGCGGCGCGCGTGATGATGCCCATGCCGATCGACACACAGTTGCCGTGTCCGAGCTCAAAGTGCTCGCAGGCCTCGACGGCGTGTCCGGCGCTGTGTCCAAAGTTGAGGAGCTTGCGCTGGTTGATCTCGCGCTCGTCGGCAACGACCACGGCGCGCTTGATGTCGATATTGCGGGCGATGATGAGCGCTACGCGCGCCACATCGCGGTTGAGCAGCTCCAGCGTGAGCGGGGTCTTCTCCAGCTCGGCGAAAAGCTCCGGGTCGGCGATCACGGCGTGCTTGACGACCTCGCCGCAGCCGTCGGCGAACTGCTCGGGCGTGAGGGTGGCCAGGCACCCCACGTCGGCGATAACCACGCTCGGCTGCCAAAAGGCGCCGGCCAAGTTCTTGCCGGCAGCCAGGTCGATGGCGGTCTTGCCACCCACCGACGAATCCACCATGGCGAGCAGGCTCGTCGGGATCTGCACAAACTTGCAGCCGCGCATGTAGGTGGCGGCCACAAAGCCCGCCACGTCGCCCACGACGCCGCCACCGAGTGCCACGATCACGTCGGAGCGCGAAAGCTCGTGCTCTGCCACAAACTCCATAATGGCAACATAGGTTTCGGCGCGCTTATGGGCCTCTCCGGCCTCGAAGGTGCAGATGCTCACCTCGTAGCCTGACGCCTCCAGGCTCTGCTTAACGGGCATCTGGTAGAGCGGGCCCACGTTGGTGTCCGTCACGATGACGGCCTTGGTACCGCCGGCAGTGGCGCGCACGAGTGGTCCCGCCTGCTCCAGCAAAAACGTGCCAACATGCACCTGGTAGGGGCGTGCAGTGTCGATATCGATGGTAATCGCCATAAGCTTCGGTCCTTTCGACCTGGCGTGATAGGTGGTCTAGTGGGAGGTCTCGTCGTCGAGCGCGCGCTTAATGCGGTCGCCCTCGGCAAGGAGATTCTCCAGATAGCGCTGGTCGCGGTCCTTGAGCGCACGGCTGTAGGCGCCGAGCGATTCGATCAGATGGTCGATCTCGTAGGCGAGCGCGTCGGCGTCGTCGATCATGAGCTCGGACCACATTTGCGGGTTGAGGTGCGCCACGCGGGTGAGATCGCGGTAGCTACCGGCCGAAAAGCCGTGGTGGACCTGGGCGGTGGGGCTTTTGACGTAGGCGTTGGACACCACGTGCGCAAGCTGGCTCGTGAAGGCGATGACGCGGTCGTGCTCGGCGGCGCTGGTCACGCTGAACTTGCCAAAGCCCAAGGGGCGCACCATCTCGCGCACCTGGCCCAAAAGCTCCAGTTTGAGCGCATCGTCCACCGCGGGCGGCACGAGCACGAGTGGCGCGCCCTGGAACAGGTCGGCGCGGGAGTGTGCGTAGCCCGAGTACTGCGTGCCCGCCATGGGGTGTGCGCCCACAAAGTAAAAGCCGTGCTCACGGGCAAGCTCAAAGGCACGTTCGCACACGATGCCCTTGACGCCCACGGTGTCGATCACCACGGGACCCATGATGGCCTCGGTGTCGGTGGCGTCGGCGAGGGCCTGGGCATGCGCCTCGAGCCACTCGATGCAGGCCTCGGGGTAGCAAGCCAGGACGATGATGTCGCATTCGTCGAGTGTCTCGTCGTTGAGCTCTCCGGCGACAGTGCCCATGCTGGCGGCCGTCATGACATCGTCATCGGGGTCCCAGGCCAGCACGCGGACGCCCGCCTGGGCATAGCCGCGGGCAAAGCTACCGCCGATGAGGCCAAGGCCGACGATACCGGCGCACTTGGGGCCGCCCTGGTTAACGCGCGCGTTTCTCACCGTACCCATGGGCTACTCCATGGTCTCTTGGCAGACGACCTCGCGGATGGCGCGAATGCGGCGCATGGTGTCGTCGAACTGGTCGGGGGTGAGGGCCTGAGCGCCGTCGGACCATGCGCGGCTGGGCTCGTCGTGGACCTCGATCTCCAGGCCGTTGGCGCCGCAGGCGGTCGCGGCGAGCGCCATGGGCTCAACGTAGCGGGTGTAGCCGGTGGCGTGGCTGGGGTCGGCGACGACGGGCAGGTGCGACAGGTGGTGCAGAACCGGCACGGCGTTGAGGTCGAAGGTATTGCGGGTGCGGGTCTCGAAGGTGCGGATACCGCGCTCGCACAGGATGACGTTGTCGTTGCCCTCGCTCATGATGTACTCGGCTGCCATAAGCAGCTCGTCGATCGTGCCGGACATGCCGCGCTTGAGCAGAATCGGGGTTTGGGTCTTGCCGACCTCCTTGAGCAGGGGGAAGTTCTGGGCGTTGCGGGCGCCGATCTGCATGACGTCAATCTTCTTGTCCAAGAAGACCTGCACGTCGCGTGGATCCATGATCTCGGTGACGATCGGCATGTCGAGCTCGGCAGACGCCTCGCACAGCAGGTCGAGGCCGGCGGGGCCCATGCCCTGGTAGGCGTAGGGGGAGGTGCGGGGCTTGTAGGCACCGCCGCGCAGCATCGTGGCGCCGGCGGCCTTCACGCGGCGTGCGATGCGGATGAGGTTCTCGCCCTCGACGGAGCAGGGACCGGCGATGACCTGGAACTGGTCGCCGCCGATCTTGACGCCGTGACCGCAGTCGATGACGGAGTCCTCGGGGTGGAACTTGCGGTTGGCGCGCTTGAACGGCTCGGAGACGCGCTGCACGCGCTCGACGACATCCATGGACTCGAGCAGGAACGGGTCGATCTTGGTCGTATCGCCCACCAGGCCGATAATCGTCTCATTCTCGCCGCGCGAGACATCGGTCTTCAGGCCCTTTTTCTCAATCCAGCTGACGATATGGCCGACGGCCTCGTCGCTGGCGCTCTGCTTTAAAATTGCAATCATGGTGTGCCTCTCACCTCGATGGATAACTTTTGCAAAAACGGCCCGCATCGCGAGCCGTGTATATATGGTGCATGAGAGTTTATACTATCTGACTCGCTTTTGCCTTCTAAAGTGGGCCGTTGCGCCGCGTCTTCCTCGGAATTGCAAAGCTTTTTCTTTTATTTTGATAGCCCGTGGTGCACTTGGGTATAATGCCAAACGTTGGCCCTATTAGCTCAGGGGATTAGAGCGTCTGCCTCCGGAGCAGAAGGCCGTTGGTTCGAATCCAACATGGGGCACCATCGAACGTAAGACCGTCCGAACCTCGCATGGTCCGGGCGGTTTTTCTTATACCGACGCGACGTGATGGGACGTGGTATGGCAGCAACGGATATCGAGCGCGGACTCTCAACCGCCGAGGTCGAGGAGCGTATCGCCGCCGGTAAAATAAACCGCAACATGGAACTCAAGACCAAGTCGGTCAAAGAGCTCATCATCGAGAACCTCTGCACGCTGTTCAATTTGATCAACGTGATCTTGGCTTTCCTGGTCATTTTGACCGGTTCGTTTAAGAATCTGACGTTCCTGTTCGTGGTGTTCTTGAACACCGCTATTGGCGTCATTCAGTCCATGCGTTCCAAGAAGATGGTCGATAAGCTCACGCTGCTGACCTCCAAGAAGGCCATCGCGGTGCGCGACGGCGCCGAGGTGGAGCTCGGCCTGGACCAGATCGTGCTCGACGACATCATCCGCTTGGGGCGCGGCGACCAGATTCCCGTCGACGCCGTGGTGGTGTCGGGCGAGGCGCTCGTGAACGAGAGCCTGCTGACGGGCGAGAGCGACCTTATTAAGAAACAGCCAGGCTCTGAGCTCATGAGCGGCAGCTTTATCGACTCGGGCCTGCTGCGCGCCCGCGTGATCCATGTCGGCGCCGACAACTACGTGGCCAAAATTAATAACGAGGCCAAGTACGTCAAAAAGGTTAATTCCGAGATCATGAACGCGCTGAACGCCATCGTGCGCTTTGCGAGCATCATCATGATCCCGCTCGGTTTGGCGTTGTTTGCCTCGAGTGTGAGCGAGCTGTGGGATGCCGCGGGAACCCCGGGCGATAGCGCGCTTTCGTGGTGCTTCTCCGAGCTGTTGGCCGGTCATGTGCCTTCGTCGGCGCTGCTGTCCACGGTGGGCGCCCTGCTGGGTATGATCCCGCAAGGCCTGGTGCTGCTGACTTCGTCGGTGCTCGCCATCGCCACGGTGCGCCTGGCCCGCCGCAAGGTGCTGGCACAGCAGCTCTACTGCATCGAGACACTCGCTCGCGTCGACGTGCTGTGCCTGGATAAGACGGGCACCATCACGTCGGGCCGCATGGAGGTCGAGGGCACGTATCCGCTGCCGGTTGAGGGCGTGAGTCTAGGCGCCGGCTCGGACGAGGCGGCCGTTCCCTTCGATACCACGGTGCTCGATTTTGCACTGGCTAACGTCGCGCGTGCGACTTCGGCCGATGCCAACGAGACCTGCCAGGCGCTGCTCAACTATTACGCCGACCGCCCGGTCGAGGTGTCTGAGCCGCTGTCGGTCATTCCGTTCTCGTCCTCCAAAAAGTGGAGCGGCGCGTCGTTTGCGCAGGGCTCCTATGTGATGGGTGCGGCGCAGTTTGTGCTCTCTGATCGTGTGTTTTCGCAGGTCGAGAACCGTGTCGCCGAGCTTGCCGATACCTGCCGCGTGCTCGTGGTGGCGCGCGTGGACGGCTTTACGCCCGATGGCGATATGGTGGGCGAGGCCGAGCCCGTGGGCTTTGTGACCATCCGCGATGAGATTCGTACCTCGGCGGCCGAGACCATCGGCTACTTTAACGAGCAGGGCGTGACCCTCAACGTGATCAGTGGTGACGACCCGCGTACGGTGTCGTCGATCGCGCGCGTGGTGGGCGTGCCGGGGGCGGACGCTTATGTGGACGCCACGACGCTCGATACGCCGGCCAAGCTCGATGCCGCAGTGGACCGCTACCATGTCTTTGGTCGTGTGACCCCGCAGCAGAAGCGCGAGCTCGTGCAGGCGCTCAAGCGCCGCGAGCACACCGTGGCCATGACGGGCGACGGCGTCAACGACGTGCTGGCGCTCAAGGAGGCCGACTGCTCCGTCGCCATGGCGGCCGGCTCCGATGCCGCGCGCAACGTGGCCGAGATCGTACTCGTTGACAACGACTTTGCCTCGATGCCCGCCGTGGTGGCCGAGGGCCGTCGCTCCATCAACAACCTGCAGCGTTCGGCGTCGCTGTTCCTGACCAAGACGCTGTTCTCGATGGGCCTGGCGGCGCTGTGCATCGCGCTGCCGCCGTACCCCTTCGAGCCCATCCAGATGACGCTCATCAACTTCTTTTGCATCGGCGCGCCGGGCTTTGTGTTGGGCCTGGAGCCCAACAATGCTCGCGTGAAGGGTGCGTTTTTGAGCAACGTACTCAAGCGTGCACTGCCGGCGTCGATTGCGGTCATTTTGGCTGCGGCACTCGATATCTTTGTGGCGCGCGTGTTTGGCTTTAGCCAGCTCACACTGTCTACGATGTGCCTGCTTACGTCGTGCGCGGCGAGCGTCAGCCTGATCTGGCGCATCTCACAGCCTCTCACGCCCTTACGTGTGGTGCTCTTTGTGTTTGTAGTCGCCGGCATCCTGGTGGGCGTTATCGGATTCCCGGAGCTGCTGTCTATTGCTAACCTGTCGATGGGCCAGATGGTTATCTTGGCTGTCATCGTGGTCTTTACCTGCTCGGTGTTCTTTAAGCTCGCCACGATGATGGATTCGCTCAAGCCGCGTCGTCGTCATGCCGCAACTGGTTTTGGCCGCGGTGTGCGCGTCCGCCTGGGTCGCGGTGGCGGCAAGGTGAGCTCGACGGGCTCGACGGCCGAACGTTTTGCCAAGCGCGTCGCCGCCGACATGGCGCAGCGCCGCGAAGATCGCACCGCTCGCGAGGCCGAGGCCCGCGCACTCGAGGGCGTGGCCCAGGCCCAGCCCAAGAAAAAGAAGAGTACCGGAGCCAAGCGCTCTCGCGTGACCAAGTCCGCCCAAGGCATCAAAGTCTCGATGCCAAGCAAAAAGAAGAAGTAACTACGCGCCCTGCCGATGTTGAATTGGTGCCTTGCTCCTGTGGGGCCGTGGCGATGTTATGCTCTAACCTCGATTGTTTGAATTGCTTCGAAAGGAGGATGCCGTGATCTGCCCGCATTGCCTTAAGACTATCGAGGACGGCGCCTCGTTCTGCCCCTACTGCAACGCCTATGTGGGTCCGGGCGATGGTCCCGAGCACACCGAGTTCGTGTTCTGTGAGGGCTGCGGTGCCCGTCTTTCTCCGCATGATCGTACATGCCCCAAATGCGGACGCCCCGCTCCGGGTATCCTCTCCGAGGACGCGGCCGCATCCGACTTGGCTGCGGGCCGCACGGCGGGTTTTCCGCGCCTAACGCAAGAGCAGATCGATACCGAGGTGCCGCATGCGCCCGCCTCGGCTGCCGCGGTTCTTTCGGATGCCGCCGACCCCAATGAGACTTGCGTGCTGCCGGCTTTCGATAAGGATTTCGGTATCCCCAAGGTCGACATTCCCACGCCCGTTTCCCTGCACGACGATGCTCAAAAACCCAAGCGCAAGGTGCACCCCGACGAGGACGCCTATCACAAGCACAAGCGTCATATCCCCAAGCCGCTCATCGTCATCGCGGTCCTTGCCGTCGTGTGCGGTGGTGCGTATTGGTTCGTGACGGCCGATCCCATGGGTGTCATGCCTGGCTTCTATGACCAGTTTGGCCAGGCCGCGCAGACGACCTTCCCCACGCGCCAAAAGGGCGAGGCGACTGAGGACGATACCAAGCAGGACGATTCTGCCGAGGTGGTCCAGGAAGAAACCGTGCTTACCGATGATCAGCTCTATACCAGGCTCGACGGTCTGTATCAGACCATCGTGTCCTACGGTGACGAGGACCAGATCGGCGAGGTCATCGATTCTTTTAACAATGGCTATCTTCGAACGCCGCTGTCCACCCGTCAGGAGCTGTCGCAGAGTGCCTACGCCCTGCGCGACCAGATCAAAAAGACGCAAGATGAGCTTAACAACCTTAAGTATCAGGACGATACGGTCTATGCGGATGACATCGCCCACTTAAAGCAGCTTGCCGAGTGGATGTACGAGCGTGTCGACGTGATCTGTCAGAGCTGGGACATCTCGCTGGCCATTCCCGATGGTGAGTCGATGAGTTCCCACCAAAGCGATATCCTGGCGCCCATCGCGCAGGGCGGCAACAGCGCACTGAACCAGTACGACGCCAATGTGGGTTCCTGGAAGCCGCAGCAGCGTTCCTAAAATTAGTTCGCCATAGTCGGCATAACCTACGTGCGCAATTGATGTAAGCGCATGCTTATTGCTACAATTCGAACAAATATGCTTTAAACGCACGAGGAAGGAACCACATGTTTGGTTTTAAGAAAGAGCTCTACACGCCCGAGTATCAGCTTGCCGGCGACGAGTGCGCCGTTATCGAGACGTCGAAGGGTACCATCAAGGTCAAGTTTGACGGCGAGGGCGCTCCCATTCATGTCGCGAACTTCTGCGAGCTTTCTACGATGGGCTTCTATGATGGCCTTAAGTTCCATCGCTATGTGCCCGGTTTTGTCATCCAGGGCGGCGACCCCAATACCCGCGATATGTCCGGCGCCGACGTCGCCGCTGGTCTTGAGGGCCCCGACGGCATGCCTGGTACCGGTGGCCCCGGCTACTGCATCAAGGGCGAGTTTGCCACCAATCCGCGCAACAGCCATGTCGATGGCGCCCTTGCCATGGCACGCTCCATGGACCCCGATTCCGCGGGTTCGCAGTTTTACTTCTGCCTGGGTGCCCAGCATAACCTCGATTCCGGTTACACCGTCTTTGGTACCACGGTCGAGGGTCTCGATGTGATTTCGCAGCTGCGTGCCGGCGACGAGATCGTTCATGTCGAGATCGTTCACGAGTAAAGGGGACTTCCTTGAATAGCCAGCTGATCCAACAGGGCCGCGCCGCTTACCGCGCGGGTGATTTTTCCGCTGCAGCCCAGATGCTTGGGGCGGCAAAGACTCCCGATGAGATTATGGGCGAGGCCGATCACCTTCGTGGCAACGCCTTGATGCACCTGGGCATGTATGCCGAGGCCGCCGAGGCCTATGCCGCCGCCCTCAACGACGGCACCTATGGCAAGCGCGGCGCGCTGCTCACCAACCGCGGCAAGGCGCTCGCCGCCGTGGGCGACTACACGACGGCCGCCCAGGCGTTCTCTGCCGCTACGCAGGATGCTTCCTATGCCACGCCGTTCAAGGCCTATCTGGGCCTGGGCAATGCGCTGTTCCAGTCGGGCGACTATGCCAACGCGGGTACTGCCTTCCGTCAGGCTGCCATCGACGGCGCCAATCCGGCTCCTGCCGCCGCACTCGGCGAGCTTGGACGTTGCTTCATTAAGCTCGGCCGTCCGGCGGATGCCGTGGAGACCTACCGCACGGCTATCGACTTTGCCGGCCCCCGCGACGACACGCGTGCGCTCAACGCCGGCATGGGTCAGGCGCTTTCTGCCGCCGGCCGTCCCTCCGACGCACTCGACGCCTTTAACGCCGCTACTGCCGATGGCATCTACCAGCTCACCTCCGAGCAGGCCGATGAGCTTGCCCGCGTGCACGATTCGCTTGCCGCGCTGTCTGCCCAGACGGCTATGGCCACGGCTCCGGCGCCCGCGATGGACGCCCCTGCCGTCGATCCGCTCGATCCTACGGGCGCGACCGGTCAGTTTATGCCCGATCCCTCGGACACCGGCTTCTTTACGCTGTCCGAGTCCGAGATGGTCCAGCAGGACCGTCAGGATCGTAAGCAGGGCAAGGTCCGTCGTCGCCATCGCCACACGGGTCTCAAAGTCTTCGTCGTGCTGCTTCTGCTCATTTTGATCGCAGTGGGCGGTCTTGGCTTTGCCTACACGCGCGGCTTTGGCTTCCCGTCCCAGGAGTCTGTCGTTACCGATCTGTTCCAGGCTGCCGGCGACGGTGACACCGCAAAGGCCGAGTCTTACCTGGCCTCGAGCCTGTCCGAGGACGCCAAATCGATGATCATCTCCTCGATTCCGCAGGGTGCCACCGTGTCCGTCGAGGGCATGGATCAGTCCATGACCGAGACGGCCGCCAAGGTGAAGGCATCGCTGTCCAAGGGCGGCGAGCAGGAGTACACCGTCAAATTCGTGCGCTCCGACAACCATATCGGCTGGGCCGTTTCCTCGCTCGATATGGATTTCTCGGCTGCTGACAACCAGTAGTGACCTTATGGGATTTAGCTTTGCCCGGCGCTTCACCGCAAGTGAGGTGCCGGGCTTGCGCTAGTATGATGAGCTAGTAGTTTTCCAGCAATCATCCAACACATCAGGAGTTGCGTTGTTTTCTTTGATGGATATGTTCTTCGGTAGCTATGCGGGCGATCTTGCCATCGACCTCGGCACCGCAAATACGCTTGTCTCCGTGCGCGGCAAGGGCATCGTCATCCGCGAGCCCTCCGTCGTCGCCATCGACAAGAACGACGAGCGCATCCTGGCGGTCGGTATCGAGGCAAAGCGCATGCTCGGCCGTACGCCCGGCAACATTGTGGCCGTTCGTCCCCTGAAGGACGGCGTCATCGCCGACTTCGATGTTACAGAGGCTATGCTTCGCTACTTTATCGACAAGGCGTCCGAGAAGCGCTATCCGTGGACCCCGCGTCCGCGCGTTGTCGTCTGCGTTCCCTCCGGTGTCACGTCGGTCGAGAAGCGTGCCGTCTTTGAGGCCACGATCCAGGCCGGCGCTCGCCAGGCCTATCTGATCGAAGAGCCTATGGCCGCCGCTATCGGCGCCGACCTGCCCGTCGAGGAGCCTACCGGCTCCATGGTCATCGACATCGGTGGCGGTACCACCGAGGTTGCCGTTATCGCTATGGGCGGCATCGTCGTCTCGCAGTCCATCCGTATTGCCGGCGACGAGTTCGATCAGGCCATCCTCACGCACGTTCGCGATGCCTACAACTTGGCCATCGGCGAGCGTACGGCAGAGGACATCAAGATCAAGGTCGGCTCCGCCGTGCCGCTCAAGGACGAGCTCGACGTCGAGGTCAACGGCCGCGACGTGATCACCGGTCTGCCCAAGACCGTGCGCATCGAGAGCGAGGAGATTCGTCGCGCACTCAACAAGCCGCTCGACGAGATGGCCAAGGCCGTCAAGGACGCGCTCGACGCTACGCCTCCCGATCTTGCCTCGGACCTTATGTACTACGGCATTTTGCTGACCGGTGGCGGCGCGCTGCTGCGCGGTCTCGACGTGCGCCTGCGCGATGAGACCGGCGTTTCGGTCAACGTCAGCCCCACGGCGCTCGATAACGTTGTTAACGGCTGTGCCCGCGTGCTCGAGGCCAATGCGTTTGATGGCGGCTTCGTCCAGACCAATGCTTAATTTCCAAAAGGTGGATTCCATTTGGCACGATCTTCGGGTTTCTCCACAAATCTGAATACCAAGCGACAATCAACGGGTATGCGCCCGTTGATTGTTTTCAGCCTGATTTCGGTGTTGCTGCTCACGTTTTATATTCGTGAGGGCGAGGCTGGGCCGATTCATGCCGTGCGTTCGGGCGTAACGACGATTACCTCGCCGGTGCGCTTTGTGGGTTCGGCTGTGGCGGCTCCCTTCAATGCCATCGGCAACGTGTTCTCTAACCTTACGGCGTCGCAGGACACGCTCGACGAGCTTAAGAAGCAAAACGAGGAACTGACCTCTAAGGTTGCCGAGCTCTCCGAGTCTCAAAAGACCGCCGAGCGTCTGGAGGGGCTGGTCGGCCTGCAGTCGACCTATAACCTCAAATCGACCGCTGCTCGTATCGTTGGTGCCTCGGGCGATGCCTGGACCTCGACCGTTACCATCGACAAGGGCTCTGCCGACGGCCTTACCATCAACATGCCCGTGACGAGTTCTGCCGGTGTTATCGGCCAGATCATCGAAGTCTCGGCCAAGACGTCCACCGTGCGCCTGATTGGCGACGAGAACTCGGGTGTGTCCGCCATGGTACAGGACACGCGCGCCCAGGGCATGCTGCAGGGTCAGGCTGACGGCACGCTGCGTCTTGAGTACGTGAGCGTCGACTCCGACGTTAAGGTTGGCGACATCATCGTGACCTCGGGCATCGGCGGTGTGTTCCCCAAGGGTCTACCGCTCGGCACCGTCTCGTCGGTTGAGAAATCGGCAAACGACGTGTACTACACCATTGTGGTGCGCGCTCAGACCACGGCCGAGAACAACGAGGAAGTGCTGGTCATTACCTCGCTGACCGATGAACAGTCGGCCTCGGATGAGGACGTGAGCACGGCCAACAGCACGCCGCAGGGAACGTCGCGCGATGCTGCAACCAAGACGAAGGACGAGAGCTCGGATGACAGTTCCGACACGTCCGAGATGACCGATTCTGGCTCGAACGAATAGGGGGCATGTCCATGGATCTACACGAGCAGGGGATGAGCTCCCGCACGTTTGTGATCGCCGCCATCGTGTGCGTGCTGCTGCAGGCAGGCCTGGCACCGCAGATCTCCATTGCGGGTGGTCGCGTCAACTTCATGATTATCTTGGTGTGCCTGAGTGTGTTCTCGGGCGACCCGACCCGTGCCGTCGTGTGCGGTTTTTGCAGCGGCTTGTTTTATGACCTGTCCGCTGCCGTGCCGGTGGGCATTATGTCGCTCCTGCTGACCGTGGGTTCTTTTGCCCTGGTGCACAGCGCCGTCGGTCAGACGGGCGGTACCCCAAGTGCGCGCGGCGTCACTGTGGGCGCCTTCGCGCTCGTCATTAATGTGATCTACAGCATCATCTTGCTGTTTATGGGTTTGGAGACGAGCTTTGTCGTGGCGATCTTCGGCCATGCGCTGCCGTCCTCGATCCTGACGGGTCTGGTTGCCATTCCGTTTTTGATGTCCGGCGTCGTGCCGCAGTCCGGCTATGGATTCTCCGCACGTGGCGGACGCCAGACGGGTATGCGCTTTAAGCCCAAGACCCGCAAGCTCAAATAGGGGAGGCCCGTAGATGTCTTCCCAGATGACGGTTATTATCGCCGGTATCGTGCTGGTTGTGGCCATCGTGGTCGCGCTGGTCGTCATGCGTCGTGGCGATTCCCGTTTTACCTACGATACACAGCATGGAACGGCCCCGCGCGCCACCGAGGGCGAAGGCAATACCGCGGCGACCGCCTTTAAGGGCCGCTTTTCCATCCTCACCACGGGTGTGGGCGCGATGTTTGCGGCACTTGCCGTCAAGCTGTGGGGCATGCAGATGGTCTCGTCGGACTATTACGAGAAGCAGGCCAATAGTAATCAGACTCGCACCGTTACCACACCCGCTGTGCGCGGTCGCATCCTCGACCGCAATGGCGTGGCGCTTGTCCAGAACCGTCCCTCACTTGCTGTCGTGGCCTACCGCGACCTTGCCGAGGATGAGGTTCTGGTTCGCCATCTTGCCAACGTGCTTGGAATGCCTTATGTGGCGGTCCTTCGCAATATTCAGGACAATACAGAGGGCGCTCAGAGCCTGCATACCATCGCGACGGACGTCCGTCGCTCCACGGTTGCCTATATTCAGGAGCATGCCGGCGAGTTCCCGGGCGTCAAGATTGCCGAGCGTACCGAGCGCCAGTATCCATACGGCGAGACGGCATGCCATATCTTGGGCTATACCGGCACCATTACCTCCGAGCAGCTCGAGGCCCAGAATAAGAAAACTTCTGGCGACGATGATGCTTCTGCTGGCAAGATTACGTACCAGTCGGGCGATATCGTGGGGCAGGCGGGCGTTGAGAGCTACTACGAAAACCTGCTGCAGGGTATTCGTGGCGAGCAGACCGTCAAGGTCGATGCCTCGGGCAACGTGACCGGTCAGGCCGGCGCCGTGCCCGCGAAGGCCGGCTCTGACATTAAGCTCACGCTCGACCTTAAGATCCAGCAGGCCTGCGAGACGGCGCTGGCGAGCGCTATCGAGCTTGCCAAGACCACTGGCTACAGCAATGCCGGCAACGGCGCTGTAGTGTGTCTCGATCCCAACAATGGCGAGATCCTGGGCATGGCGAGCCAGCCCAAGTTCGATCCGTCCGTCTTTATTGGCGGCGTCTCAAATGACGTGTGGACCGAGCTCAATGATGACAAGGGTTCGCACCCGCTGCTCAACCGCGCCATTAGCGGACAGTACATGTCGGCCTCGACCATCAAGCCGCTCTCGGCACTGGCCGGTCTTGAGTTTGGAACCTACACGTCGGGGCAGACGACCAACTGCACGGGTTATTGGACGGGTCTGGGCAAGTCGTGGGGCAAGTACTGCTGGCTGCATTCCGGCCACGGCACCATGACGCTGCAGTCGGGAATCGCCAACTCGTGCGACCCTGTCTTCTACGACATGGGCAAGGCGTTCTTTTATGACGAGCAACATCCCGAGGGTCTGCAGGAGGTCTTTCGTCGCTGGGGTCTAGGCAAGACCTGCGGTATCGATCTGCCGAGTGAGGGCGCGGGTCGTATTCCCGATGCCGAGTGGAAAGAGTCGTACTTCACCGACGCATCTGCCGAGGACCGCAAGTGGAATGCCGGCGATATGACCAACATCGCCATCGGTCAGGGCGACATCCTGGTGACGCCCCTGCAGATGGCGTGTGCCTATATGGGTCTTGCCAACGGCGGCAAACAGTACGTGCCTCACGTGTTTTTGTCTGCCGTGTCGCGCGATGGCGACGGCGATGCCTATAAGTACAACGGCAAGGGCAAGAAGAAGCGCCTGGAGGCCAAGATCAACAGCGATTCGGATTTGGCTCTTGTTCGCAACGGCATGCACGACGTGATTTACACGGCATCGACGTCCCTGGCGGCTCACTTTGGCACCCTGACGCCGCAGGTATACGGCAAGTCGGGCACGGGCGAGAAAAGTGGCGAGGATGAATACGCGTGGTTCTGCGCCTATGCACCGGCCGATGACCCCAAGTATGTCATCGCTACCGTCTTGGAGCAGGGCGGCGGTGGCTCAGATACCGCGATGCATGTCGTGCGCGACGTGCTCGGCGTGATTTATGACGAGCCCGATACCTCTTCGGCCTCGGGCGATTCTTCGGTTCGATAGGAGGTTGCGATGGATTTTTCTCCGGCGGATCTGTTCCGTTCAACCAAGACCGGCTCTCGCAGCAGCCTGGACCGTGTCAACAAGCAACTTTCGGCCTCGCGCGGCACGTTTCGCCAAAAGGTGCATATCGGTGTGCTCGTGGCTACTGTGGCGCTCGTCGCCTACGGTGCCATCATTATCTGGTCGGCTTCGCAGTTTAAGGCCGATGCCTCGTTCTCACGCCATCTGCTGGGAATTGGCATCGGGGCGGTGCTGGCGGTGCTCGTCTGGCGTACCGACCTGCGCGGTATTTCCAATTTCTCGACGGCGTTGCTCGTCATCGACCTGATCGTGATCTTCTCGCCCAAGATTCCGGGTCTGTCCTATACGGGCGGTCTGGGCATGACGGGCTGGATCAAGATTCCCGGTATCGGCTTGACTTTCCAGCCGGTTGAGCTTGCCAAGCTCATCACCATCTTCTTTATTGCTACGCTTGGATCGCAGTATAACGGTCGCATCGATACCGTTCGCGACTACGTCAAGCTCTGCGGCATGCTGTCCATTCCGTTTTTGGCCGTCGTTGCCATGGGCGACCTGGGCTCGGGCCTGGTCGTGCTGGTTTCGGGCGCCATCGTCATTTGTATGAGCGGTGCACGCCGCGAATGGGTGCTGTCGACCCTGGCCCTGCTCGTGGGCTTGGTGGCCCTCGTTCTGGCGCTCGATTCGGTCTTTGATTCGTTGCTCGGCCACGATGTGCTCATCAAGCAGTATCAGATGAACCGTCTGACGGTCTTTATCGACCCCGATAATGCCGATTCGGACGATGCCTACAACCTGCAGCAGTCGCTTATCGCCGTTGGCTCGGGCGGCTTCTTTGGTAAGGGTTTGGGCCATGCGACGCAGTCGGCCGGCGGCTTTCTGCCTGAGTTCCACACCGACTTCGTCTTCGCCTTTTTGTCCGAGACCTTTGGTTTTTGCGGTTCCTTTTTTCTCTTGTGCCTCTACGTGCTGCTGATCTTTTCGACGATTCGCGTCGCCTTTAAGTGTGAGTCGCTGTTCCTGCGTCTGTCGTGCGTAGGTATCGTCGGCATGTGGGCATTCCAGACCTTCGAGAACATCGGCATGTGCATCGGCATGATGCCGATTACCGGTATTCCGCTACCGTTTATTAGCTTCGGTTCGTCTTCGATGATGATCCAGCTGCTGACGGTGGGTATCGTACAATCCATATGGCGGCATCGTTCGGGCGCCGCGTAACCGCTGGAGGGGTTTGCTATGAAAATTCCCGTAGATAAGCTGACCCGCGCTTTTAAGATGGGCGCGTCCGTTAAGAAGGATTCCGATACGCCGGTGCGCGTCTCGGTCTATCTGGATTCGTCCGCCTCGCGCTTTCTGGCCGAGACGGTGCGTGACGCCTTTGTGCCGCAGACGACCTCGGGCATTGTGCGCGTCGAGCGTCTGGGGGAGGAGCGAATTGCTCCAAAGACCGATACCGATGTGGTGCTGGTGCTCTCGTGTGGTTCCGACCGCTTGGAGAGTGCCGTGCAGGAGCTCGTGATCGCCGGCGCGCCCGTGTGCGTGCTTGCCGAGTCTGCTGTGGAGGTGCCGTTTATCGAGGAGTCCACGCCCATGCTCGGTGTGGTGGCGGCAACCGATAAGACGTATCTGCTCGAGACGCTTGCCCGCTGGATTCTCGATCGCACCGACAAGGAAACGGCTTTTGCGGCGAACTTTGCCTTCATGCGCATCGCGGCGGCCAATCGTATCATCACCTCGTGTGCGCTCACCAATATGGCGACCGGGGCTTTGGTGTTTTTGCCGGGCACCGATTATCCCGTTATGGCGCTGGCGCAGGTGGGCATGCTCTTTGAGCTCGCTGCCGTCTTTGGACGCGGCATTAAGCCTGAGCGCGGCTACGAGGTCGCGGGCGTGCTTGCCGGCGGTCTTGTGATCCGCGCGGTCACCCGCGCGCTCGTCAAGCAGACGCCGCATATTGGGTTTGCCGTCAAGGCGCTCGCTGCTGCCGCGGGCACCTATGGCATGGGCCGTGCGCTCGTTTCGCTCTACGAGCGCGATGTCGACTACAGCCGTGCTAACGAGGTGGTCACTGCCACGTTTTCCCGCGTTCGCGATCTGGTGACTGCGGTCGCGGGCGCTACCCGTCCTATGGCGTCCTATCAGGACGCATCAGATCTCGCTGCTTAGGGGTTTTCCGTTGCGCGTTGCATACCAAGACTGTTTTCATTTAATTGAGCCGTTGCTCGCCAAGGTCGAGAAGCCGAGTCGCTATATCGATCACGAGTGGGGCACGCTTTCCAAGGCCGATGCCGACTACCGTTGCTGCCTGATCTACCCGGATGTGTACGAGGTCGGTCTGCCCAACCAGGGCATCGCCATCCTCTACAACATCCTTAACCAGGCCGAGGGCATCTCCTGCGAGCGCGGCTATGTGCCGTGGCCCGATATGGGTGACGCCATGCGCGAGGCAGGCATTCCGCTGCTGTCGCTCGAGGGTGCAGCGCCGGTCGCTTCGTTTGATATCGTCGGCCTGCATGTGCCGCACGAGATGGCGGTGACGAACTTCCTCGAGGCACTCGACCTCGCTGGTATTCCGCTGTTAGCGGCTGACCGCACCGAGGACGACCCCATTATCATCGCCGGCGGCCCCTCGGTGTACAACCCCGAGCCGTACGCGGCCTTCTTCGATGTTATCCTCATCGGCGAGGGCGAGGAATCGCTGCTCGAGACCTGCCAGTTGCATCGCCGTCTGCGTGACGAAGGAGTCCCGCGCGCGCAGATTGTCGAGCAGCTTGCATCCATTGCCGGCAACTACGTGCCGTCGCTCTATGAGGTTTGTCACGACGAGCCCTGCTCGCCGCATGGCTACACCGTGCCGCGTGAGGGCAAGGATGCGCCGACCGTGGTCTACAAGCGCGTCGTCGAGGATTTCGGCGCCACGAATCCGCTGTCGCAGTCGTGCGTGCCCTATGCGCAGCTGGTCCACGACCGCCTGTCTATCGAGATCCTGCGCGGCTGCGCCCGCGGCTGTCGTTTTTGCCAGGCCGGCATGACGTATCGCCCGGTGCGTGAGCGCTCGGCCGACCAGATCGTCTCGTCGGTGATTCAGGGTCTGGAAAAGACCGGCTATGACGAGGTGTCGCTGACCTCGCTCTCCACGACCGACCACTCCTGCATTCGCGATGTGCTCGGCAGGCTCAACCATCGCCTGGAGGATACGGGTATTCGCGTGTCTATTCCGTCGCAGCGCCTGGATTCGTTTGGCGTGGATATGGCCGAGTCGGTCGCCGGCGAAAAGAAGGGCGGACTGACGTTCGCGCCCGAGGCCGGCAGCCAGCGCATGCGCGACATCATTAACAAGAACGTGACCGAGGAGGACCTGGACCGTGCGGCCAAGGCGGCCTTCGAGGCCGGTTGGAACCGCATGAAGCTCTACTTTATGATGGGCCTTCCCGGCGAGCGCGACGAGGACATCGTGGCCATCGCCAATCTGGCCGATCACGTGCTGGAGCTCGGTCGTTCCGTGGTGCCCAAGGCTCGTCGCGGCTCGATCTCGGTGTCGATCTCGGTTTCGGTCTTTATCCCCAAGGCTGCCACGCCGTTCCAGTGGTGCCCGCAGCTCGACTACGACGACGTCAAGCGTCGCCAGAAGCTGCTCATCACGAGCGTTCGCAACCGTGCCGTCCGCGTTCATTACCACGATGCCGAGACCTCGCTCATCGAGGCTGCGCTGTCCCGCGCCGGTCGTGACATGACGCCCGTCATCATCGACGCTTGGCGCTCGGGCTCTCGCTTTGACGCCTGGGTAGAGCATTTCTCGCTCGATAACTGGAAGGAAGCTGCTGCCAAAAACGGCATCGACCTCAATGAGCTCGTGCACCTGCCCTACGAGTTGGACTGGCGCCTGCCGTGGGAGCACGTGAGCCCCGGCTGCACGCGCGGCTTCCTCGAGCGCGAGTACCGTCGCTCGCTCGAGGGCGTCACGACTCCCGACTGCACCCGCACGTCGTGCACCGGCTGCGGGATCTGCCCCACGCTCCACGCCAAGAATGTATTGATGGGTGATCGCGCATGAGTGAGCGCCTGACCGACAACCCCACGCTCTTTAGACTTCGTGTTCGCTATGGCAAGCGCGATCGCCTTAAGTACCTGGGCCATCTCGAAGTGATCCATACCATTGAGCGCATCGTGCGCCGTGCGGGACTTCCCTATGCCGTCACGCAGGGCTTCTCTCCGCACATGCGCGTGGGCTTCTCTTCGGCGCTACCGGTTGGTACGTCGTCGACCTGCGAGTGGTATGACCTGTTTATGACCGAGTTCGTGGCGCTCGACGAGGCGTTTGAGCGCCTGGCTGCGGCGTCTCCGGCCGATCTGGCGCCCATCGAGGCGGCGTACATCGACGTGCGCACGCCGGCATTGACGGCGCAGCTCACGCGCCTGTCGTATCGCATCGACTTACACCTGGATCCCGAGGCGCCCGTAAGCGCCGACGAGGTGCGTCGTGCGATCGACACGCTGCGCGCGGATCATGGCATCGACTACGCGCGCGGCAAAAAGAGCAAGCGCTTGGATTTGGATCACACGCTCGTTGGCTATGAGCTCACGGCGGGGGAGCGCCCGGACCATTTGGTTCTCATGCTCGACACCCATGCCGACAACGAGGGCTCTATGCGTCCGGAAATTTTGCTTTCTGCTGCTGATGTTTTGTTGCAGGGCTTGACCCCGGGCGTGGATGCACCTATTGTTTCCACCGGTATGCAAGACCTCGTGACCATCTGCTCCTACGATGTCGAGCGTCAGAATCAAGCATGCGAGGACGACGAGGGCCGACTCGTCAGCCCCATACCTGTGCGAACTTGTGGATTTGCTCCACATACTCGTTGACGGGGGTATTTTCGCCTGCTACTATATTCGGCTGTTGCACTAACTGATGCATGAAGGGCAAGTAAACATGTACGCAATCGTTAACACGGGCGGCAAGCAGTACAAGGTCGCCACCGACGATGTCATCACCGTCGAGAAGATCGAGGGCAATGAGGGCGACAAGGTCACCCTGCCGGTTATCTTCCTCAACGATGGTAAGAAGATCGTCACCGATCCCGACAAGCTGGCCAAGGCCAAGGTTACCGCTCAGATCGTTGAGCAGTTCAAGGGCGAGAAGCAGCTGGTCTTCAAGTTCCACAAGCGTAAGCGCTATCGTCGTCTGAAGGGTCACCGTCAGCAGCTCACCAAGCTGAAGATCGTGAAGGTCCAGGCTACGTCCCGCGCCAAGAAGGCTGTCAAGGCAGAGGCCGAGGCTGTTGCCGAGGCTCCCGTCGCCGAGTAGATTACACTCGTAACGAAAGAGTAGGTATACACAATGGCACACAAAAAAGGACTCGGTTCCTCCCGTAATGGCCGTGACTCCCGCGGTCAGCGCCTTGGCACGAAGCGCTATGCCGGCCAGACGGTAACCACGGGCACGATTCTCGTCCGTCAGCACGGCACGCACATCCACCCGGGTGAGAACGTTGGCCGTGGTAAGGACGACACGCTGTTCGCGCTGGTCGACGGTACCGTTGAGTTCCACAAGGGTATCAAGCACAGGGTCAGCGTACGCCCGCTCGCGAACGCGTAATTCACCCTTCATAGAGCACATATGTGGGAGGCACTTGAGTTTTAGGATTCAAGGGTCTCCCTCTTTTTTGTAGGAGGCGATTCTGTTGTCACAGTTCACCGATATCAGCCGCATTAACGTGTGCGGCGGCGACGGCGGAGCCGGATGCATGTCGTTTAGGCGCGAGGCATTTGTCCCCAAGGGCGGCCCCGATGGCGGCGACGGCGGTCGTGGCGGCAATGTCGTCATCCAGGCCGATGCTCAGCTGTCTTCGCTGATCGATTACCGCTTTAAGCATCACTTCCGCGCCGAGCGCGGCACGCACGGGCAGGGTGCCCGTCGTAACGGTAAGAGCGGCGAGGACCTGATTCTCAAGGTCCCTATGGGTACCGTGGTGCGCGAGCTCGATCCCGAGACGCAGACCCCGATGTTCGAGATTGCCGACCTGGTGCACGACGGCGAGCGCGTCGTCGTGGCGCCCGGCGGTGCCGGCGGTCTGGGCAACACACACTTTGTGACGTCGGTGCGTCGCGCTCCGGCCTTTGCCCAGCTCGGCGAGCCTGCCGAGGAACACTGGATCGAGCTCGAGATGAAGCTTATGGCCGATGCCGCGCTTGTGGGCTTTCCCTCGGTGGGTAAGTCATCGCTCATTGCGCGCATGAGTGCCGCCCGCCCCAAGATTGCTGACTACCCGTTTACCACGCTCGTGCCGAACCTCGGCATGGTGCGTGCCGGCGAATATTCTTACGTCGTTGCTGACGTCCCCGGTCTCATCGAGGGCGCGAGCGAGGGCCGTGGCCTGGGTCACCAGTTCCTGCGCCACATTGAGCGTACGGCACTCATCATGCACGTCGTCGATATGACGGGTGGTTTTGAGGATCGCGATCCGGTCGAGGACTATCGCATCATCAACCGCGAGCTCGAGCAGTATGGCGCCGAGCTTTCGGAGCGTCCGCAGATCGTCGTTGCCAACAAGTGTGATGCGCCGGGCACGGCCGACAAGATTGCCGACCTTAAGCGTGCGGCGCTCGACGATGGCCATATGTTCTTTGCCGTGTCTGCTGTTACGGGCGCCGGCCTCAACACGCTGATGCTTGCCGTGGGCGAGCAGGTGGCTAAGCTTCGCGCCGAGCTGGCGGTCTCTGATGAGCCGGTCGATCTGCGCGACGAGGAGTGGGAGCGTCGCCGCCTGCAGCGCGAGAAGCGTTTCCGCATTGTCCAGGAAGAGCCCGGTGCCTTCCGCGTGGTCGGTCGTGCCATCGAGCGCATGGTCATCCAGACCGACTGGGAAAACGAGGAAGCCGTCATTTACCTGCAGCATAAGTTTGCGCGTATGGGTGTTGACGACGCGCTCGAGAAGGCCGGTTGCCGTGCGGGCGACGAGGTCCGCATTTGCCAGCGCGCTTTTGACTTTGAGGGCGCCGAGGACTTCTCGGAGTACGAAGAGCTCGAGGATGCTGGCGAGGACGTTGCCGTCGAGGCCATTGACGTGGCCGATGCTGCGGATGAGGGCGTCGAGGTTGTCGATGCGGCGGATGCCGAGGACGATGCCGAGACCTCGGAGGGCGAGTAAGCCATGTCGCTGCGCGGTGGAATCGGTCTGCCCGAGCTTCCTCTAGAGGACGGGCAGGAGTTTAGGCTCGGCATTATGGGTGGCACCTTTGATCCCATCCATTACGGGCACCTGGTGACCGCTGAGCAGGCGCGTGAGTCCCTCGACTTGGATGCCGTGCTCTTTATGCCGGCGGGCACGCCTGCCTTTAAGCTTGACAAGCCGGTGACGCCTGCCGAGGATCGTTATGCCATGACGGTCCTCGCCACCGCCGCGAACCCGGCCTTTTTGGCGAGCCGGTTCGAGATCGACCGCCCGGGCGTAACCTATACGGCTGATACGCTTCATGCCCTTCGCGACTTTTACCCGCCGCAGGTAAAGCTCTACTTTATTACGGGCGCCGATGCGATTATCGATATCGTGACCTGGCATGATGCCGAACGAATCGCTGAGCTTGCTACCTTTATTGCGGCGACACGACCGGGCTTTGATATCGATACAGCGCGTGCCCGAATCAAAGAGTCGGGGCTGCCGTTCGACGTGCGCTATATTCAGATTCCGGCGCTGGCGATCAGCTCGACGAACATTCGTAAGCGAGTTGCCCGCGGCATGAGCGTGCGCTATCTTACGAGCGAGTCCGTGCTCGGCTACATTCGCAAACGCAGGCTATATGCCGATTTGGGCCAAGAAGATTTTGAGTGATGGGGGTCTACGTTGTCGGTAGAGGATCAGTTTGAGGGCGATGAGCGCGCACTGCTCAAGCGCATTCAAGAGCTGCTCGATGTTCGCATGAAGGATAAGCGCAAGCGCTATGTGCATTCGCTGGGTGTTGCCGAGACCGCACTTCATCTGGCCGAGGTCTACGGCGTTGACCGCTTTGATGCCGCTGCCGCCGGCTTGATCCACGACTGGGACAAGGTGCTTTCCGATGACGAGCTCGTGGCCCGCGCGCTTCACTATGGCATCAAGGTTGCCGGCTCTCCTTCGGCCGCGACACCGCTGCTGCATGGCCCAGTTGCCGCCTATGAGCTTCCGCAGCTTTTTCCCGGGCTGTCGCCGGCGGTCTTTCAGGCTGTCGACCGTCACACCGTGGGAGCTTGCGACATGACGCCGCTCGATATGGTGGTCTTTGTGGCCGATGCCATCGAGCCCAACCGCCACGGCGACTATGCGCATGCGCTGCGCAAGATGGTGGGGGAGTCGACGCTCGATGAGTTGTTCTTCTCCTGTTTTGCGCAGGGTTTGGTCTATGTGATCCAGTCCGGGCGTTATCTTTATCCCACGGCTATTACGATTTACAACCATTACGCCCAGCTACGCTAGCTCGGGTGCGTCTAGAAAGAGGTATTCCATGGCCGACGAGACCATGACTGACGAGCAGATTCTCAAGGATGTGGAGCACAAGAGCTTCGCCGCCACGTCCGACCGCACCGCCGCCTCGCTGTCCGCGAGCGGTGTCGCCGCCGAGGATGTCGCCCGCGCCGCCGCGCAGGCCGCCTACGACAAGAAGGGCGAGGACGTTCAGGTGCTCGACCTGACTGAGCTTTCCGATGTGTGCGACTACTTTGTCCTTGCTACCGGCACCAACAACCGCCAGGTTGATTCGATCGTCGACGAGATTGAGGAGAAGGTCGCCGAGGCTTGCGGCGAGCATCCGTTCTCCATCGAGGGCCGCGAGCAGAAGACTTGGATGCTCATGGACTACGGTTCGGTTGTCGTCCACGTCTTCACTCCCGAAGCCCGCGACTTCTACCGCCTCGAGAAACTCTGGGGAGACGCCCCCCAGCTCCCCCTCAATCTCCTCTAGTAGCTCATTTGAGACGGGGTTTAGCTACCCTCACGCATATCGCCGGGCAGTTGCGGTTTTCCGCAGCTGCCCGCCTTTCTTTTTGCCCAAAGTAGCTAATTTGGGACGGGGCTTTTTTAGCTACTACCTACCGTTCGCCGATAGAAGCGAGTTGCGGTTCATTGCGTGATATTTAGCTTTCCGACTCGGGTAACGTATTTGTTATCTGTAGAGGAGGAGATGCGTATGACTCGGACCGCGCGGGAAATCTCTGTTTACGGCTATTACCATGTCGTCCAAAAGGGCTGTGGTGGTCAGCTGATATTTGAGGATGCCGATGATCGGATATATTTGATTCGGTTGCTTGCCTCGAAATGCCGAAAATACGACGTCAATATCATTGCTTGGTGCCTTATGGACAACCATATTCACTTGTTGCTAGATGATGAACATGTTCACCTGAGCGATTGCATGCACTCTGTTACGACTGCATATGCGATGTATTTCAACGCGAAAACCGGACGGAAGGGACCAGTTTTTCAGGATCGATTTAAGAGCGTGCCGATTCTTAACGATGATCAGCTGCTCAACTGTGTGAGATATATTCACGATAATCCTGCGAAAGCCAGGATTGGGACTGCTTCACTATATCGTTGGAGCAGTTTTAGCGAATATATGGGATACCCGGGTATTTGTATGACTGAATGTGTGCTAGGTTTGCTCGGAGATTCTCAGAGATTTTTTGCTTTCAGTACCTCGGGAGAACCGAATCGATATTGCTTCCGTGACGGCGCTCATGTGAGCGACATAGATGCACTGGAGTTTGCACAGGCTCTCCTTAAACCGTATGAGCCTCACCACCTTAAAGATTTGCCTAAAGCCGTGCGCGACAACTACATCCGTACGCTCAAAAACGAGGGCTTTTCGATAAAGCAGATCGTGCGCCTCACGGGCATCGGTCACTGCACGATTCAGAAGGTCAAGCTCGATCAGTAGCTATTTGGGACAGAGTTTTGTTGCGGCGGGCAAACCGGACATCCGGGGTAGTCAATTTGGGACGGGGCTATTTTAGCTACCCCTATATATCGGTTGAGATTCATTCGGCCTAATTCATTCACC
>NZ_JBDMGT010000021.1:0-41982 GCF_039752775.1 Collinsella aerofaciens
ATTTTGTTGCGCACTTCGTGCTGCAAAATACCGCTCCCCCTGCGGAATGCGCCGGGAGGCAACACCGATTCGGGGCCTGCAAATACATACTTCAGGCACAGTTCTCAAACATGTTCTGGGGGCTGATGCAAATTTGGTGGCTCGGCTTTGCCGAGCCCTTATATAAGGAGGCCGGAGCTAAAGCTCCGGCCTCACTAACTTTCCTATTAGATTAAGTGAGCGATCGAGGAATCGCACTCCCCTCCTCTGCCGAGTTACCGCAGGGCCTGCCCTGAAGTTACTTTTCAGAACACTCCGCAGGACGCAAGAAACCCCCGCCGCACGAAGTGCGCAGCGGGGGTTTCTTGCATGTCCGAGGACGTTCTGAAAAGTAACTTCAGGGCGGGCCCGGACGATAACAACCGGCTACAAGTCGATGTGCGATTCCTTGATCGGGAACGGCTCCGCGAAGTGGCAGGCGCAGCAGTGGCCCGGTGCGACTTCCTTAAACTCGGGAAGCTTCTCAGAGCAGATACCCTGAGCGATCGGGCAGCGAGTGTGGAAACGGCAACCGGTCGGCGGATCCAGCGGCGACGGCGGATCGCCAGCGAGGATGATGCGCTTGCGGGTCTTCTGGATATCAGGATCGGGAACCGGCACGGCAGACAGCAGCGACTGCGTGTACGGATGGTGAGGCTCGCTGTAGAGCGTCTTCCAGTCCGAAACCTCAACCATCTTCCCCAGATACATAACGGCAACGCGATCGGAAATGTGCTGCACGACGGACAGGTCGTGGGCGATAAACAGATACGCGGTACCGAACTTGTCCTGCAGTTCCTTGAGCAGGTTCAAAACCTGGGCCTGAATGGAAACATCCAGAGCGGAAA
Source organism: Collinsella aerofaciens (assembly GCF_039752775.1). Taxonomy (GTDB): domain Bacteria; phylum Actinomycetota; class Coriobacteriia; order Coriobacteriales; family Coriobacteriaceae; genus Collinsella; species Collinsella aerofaciens_R. The sequence continues at coordinate 867 of NZ_JBDMGT010000021.1, forward strand.
CCGGCTCGTCGCAGATAATCAGCTTGGGCTTCAGCGCAAAAGCGCGGGCAATGCCGACACGCTGACGCTGACCGCCCGAGAACTCGTGCGGATAGCGGTTGATGTGCTCGGGGTTCAGACCGACGACGTCCAGCAGCTCGCGGACACGCTCGATACGCTCTTCCTTGGTGCCAACGCCATGAATGGTCATGGGCTCAGAAACAATCTCGCCGATGGTCATACGAGGGTTGAGCGAAGCATAGGGATCCTGGAAGATGAACTGCATCTCGCGACGCATGTCCTTGATCTCGTGCTTGCTCATCTCGGCAACGTCTTTGCCCTGGAAGAACACTTTGCCTGCCGTCGGCTTGGTCAGGCGCATGATGGTGCGGCCCGTGGTGGACTTACCGCAACCAGACTCGCCGACCAGGCCAAAGGTCTCGCCCGGATAAATCTCGAACGAAATGTCATTCACAGCAGAGACGACACGCTTAGAGAAGCGCTTGGCGAACATGCCGGACTCAGCGGGAAACTCCTTAGAGAGGTGCTCGACCTTCAGCAGCGGAGTACGCTCGTTGGTATCTGCCATTACGCCTCGCCTCCCTTCTTGGAATCCTTACGCGTACGGGACGTCTCAGGAGCGTTCTTGAGGAACTCGGGGTCACCGGAGTAGTGGCACGCAGAGTAATGACCAGACTCGGTGACAACGCGCTCGGGGCGCTGCTTGCGGCACTTATCGGTCGCATAGGGACAACGAGGCGAGAACACGCAGCCCTCGGGCAGGTTCATGAGCGAAGGCGGGTTGCCGTGAATCGGCGTCAGCGGCTTCTTCTCCTCGATGGCCTGCTCCGGGATGGAGCGGATAAGACCCCAGGTGTAGGGATGGCGGCTCTCGTAGAAGATTTCCTCAGCAGTACCGAACTCGACGGGACGGCCGGCGTACATAACCATGATCTTGTCGGCCATATCGGCAACGACGCCCAGGTCATGGGTGATCATGATAATGGCGTTGCCGTTCTTCTCCTGCATCTCCTGCATGAGCTCGATAATCTGAGCCTGAATGGTAACGTCCAGGGCCGTCGTGGGTTCGTCGGCAATCAGGATATCGGGGTCGCAGGCAAGAGCCATAGCGATCATGACGCGCTGACGCATACCGCCAGAGAACTGGTGCGGATACTCATTGACGCGCTTCTCGGGCTCGGGAATACCAACGAGGTCCAGAAGCTCGGTGGCACGCTTGAGCGCCTCCTGCTTGGAGTAACCACGGTGCAGACGAAGGCCCTCGCCCACCTGCTTGCCGATCTTATAGACCGGGTTCAAGGAGGTCATAGGATCCTGGAAGATCATCGCGATATCGTTACCGCGAATGTGCTGCATCTCTTCCTCAGTCATCTCGAGGATAGAACGACCGCGATAGCGAACGTCGCCGCCCTCAATCTTTCCCGGAGGCATCGAGATGAGGCCCATGATGGTCATGGCGGTCACGGACTTACCAGAGCCGGACTCACCGACGACGCCCAGGGTCTCGCCGCGATCGAGCGTGTAGGAGACACCGTCGACAGCGCGAACGACGCCATCCTCGGTGTGGAAATACATCTTTAGGTCATCGACCTCGAGCAGATGCTGGCCCTCGGGAACCGGCTGGTCCTTCAGGTCCACATAGTTCTTGTTCTTCTTCATCCTTATGCGTCCTTCATCTTGACGTCGAGGGCGTCGCGCAGACCGTCACCCAACAGGGTGAAGGCGAGCACCGTCGAGAGAATTGCCAGACCGGGCATGATCATCATCCACGGAGCAGTCAGAAGATACTGCTGACCGTCCTGAATCATGGAGCCCCACGAAGGCGTAGGCGGAATAACGCCCATGCCGAGGAAGGACAGAGCGGACTCGGTCAGAATGGCGCCACCAATGTTCATGGTCGCGTAGACCACGATGGAGGCGACGGAGTTCGGGAAGATGTGACGCACGACGATACGAGCATCAGATGCACCCATCGCGCGCGCAGCATCAACATAGTCGTTTTCCTTGACCGTCAAGATTGCAGAGCGGAAGACGCGCGCAATCGAAGGCCAGCCAAGAATGCCGATGGCGATAAAGACGTTCTGAAGACCACGGCCGATAACGGCGATCATGGCGACAACGAACAGCACGTACGGGAACGCCAGGAAGATGTCCGCACAGCGCATGATGATCGTATCCCAGATGCCGCCGTAGAAACCGGCCAGAGCACCCATGACCAGACCGATCAGCGTGGAGATCGCGGTGGCCATAATTCCGACGGACAGCGAAACGCGCGCACCGTAGATAACGCGGACGAGAATGTCACGACCAAGGGCGTCGGTGCCAAACGGGTGCTCGGCACACGGAGCCAGCAGCGACGTCTCGGCCATGGTGGTCGAGTCGGAAGCTGTCGGCGAACCGAGCCAGGGCTTAGCCCACAGATCTGCGGTCAGGGCAACCACAACGACGATGATGATCCAGCAGACACCGATAACGGCGAGCTTGTTCTTGCGAAGACGCTTAAAAGCGTCGCCCCACAGCGTGCGGGACTTGGCGGGAGCAGATGCGGCCTTGGTGGCGGTAGCCTGCTCCTGAGACTGAGAATCAGTTTCCTGCATGAGACGTACCTCCCTTAGGCCTTATCCGACGGACCGCCAAGGCGGATGCGCGGGTCGAGGAATGCATAGCTAATGTCGACGAGCAGGTTGATCACCATAACGACGACGACGATGAGCGTAACGCCGCCCATAACGATGGGCCAGTCACGCATGCTAATGGCGCGATAGACCTCATAGCCGATACCGGGCCAGTTAAAGACCGTCTCGGTCAGGATGGCGCCCGAAAGCATGCCGCCAAAGTCGACACCAATATAGGTAACGACGGGGATGAGTGCATTCTTAAGCGCATGCTTGACGATGATCGCACGATTGGAGAGACCCTTGGCCTTTGCCGTACGGATGTAATCCTGGTTCATGACGTCAAGCAGCTGCGAGCGCATGATGCGCGCAGCATAAGCGGTCGAAACCGAAGCCAGCGTAATGGTCGGAAGCACATAGTGCATCCAATCCTGATACTGAGAGCTGGAACCGCCGGCACCCGAGATCGGCATGGAGATTGCACCGCCCGTGGCGTCCTTGAGGATGACGCCAAAGAACAGCTGCAGCAACATACCGAGCCAGAAGGCCGGGACCGCAACGAGGATCGACGTGGTGAGCGTTACCAAAATATCCCAGAAGGAATAACGCTTTACCGCCGAAATGATACCCGCACCGATACCCATAATTGCCTCGAGCACGATGGCGCACGCGGCAAGTTTGACCGTATACGGATACTTCTGGGCAAAGATATCCGTAACCGGCAGCTTGCGCTGATACGAATTGCCCAGATCGCCATGAAGCAGGCCGTTCATGTAATACAAGTAACGGTCCACGAGCGACGTTTGAACGGGGTCGCCGTTCTCGTCAAGGATCGCGTTGCCGTCCTCGTCCGTCTGGACCAGGTGATAGCGGACGCGAAGCTGAAGCTCCACCTCGGGGGACAGAGCCTTGTCTCCACCGATCAGCTTGATCGGATCTCCCGGCACGATATTCTGGAGGGCGAACAGAATCAGCGTAACGCCCAAAAACACCGGGATGAACTGAAGCACACGTTTAACGATGTACTTACCCATACCACTCCCCTATCTAGGGATTAACCTAAATGGGATGCCGATCGCCAGACCGGCATCCCAAAATTACCATCAGCCAGTTTACCCCAGGTTAGGGAGAACTGTATGTTTCCCATGAGGTCTACGTAAATACTTGACCCTCACCAAAGCTGCAAACTCTTAGGAGAGCTCAGCGGTACCCAGATCGGCGTGCTTCTGCGGATCGACATAGAGGTGCTTGATGCGATCGGAGCCGGCGATGGTGTGCGTGTAGAACATAATCGGGATGACCGGGCAGTCGGCAGCGACCATTGCATCGGCCTCCTGCATCTTAGCGACGCGCTCCTCGTCGTCAACAATAGTACGAGCCTCGTCGACCTTGGCGTCGAACTCGGGGTTGTTGTAACCGGAGCGGTTGTCGCCACCGAGGGAGTCGGAGTGGAACAGCGGATACAGGAAGTTGTCCATGATCGGGTAGTCGGCAATCCAACCCAGACGACCGAACTGATAGTTAAAGTTCTGATACTGCTCGAGCAGGGCAGACCACTCAGGGGTATCGGAGACAGCGGTAACGCCAACCTTGGCGAGGTCGCCGATGATGGACTCCATGATCTCCTTGTGACCGCCGTCCTGGTTGTAGGACAGGGTCACGCTAATGCCACGATCCCCGTTAGCGCCAGCGGGAGCAACCTTGTCGAGGTACTCGTTAGCCTTGTCGACATCGTAGGCGCAGAACTCCCATGCGCCCTCCTTGTAGCCATCGATGCCCGGAGGAACAATGCCGTCGGCAGGGGTACGGGTACCCTTGAAGATGGTCTTGCAGATGGCCTCACGGTTAATGGCCAGGGAGATGCCCCTACGCAGGTCGGCGTTGTTGAACGGCTCGGCCGTGGTGTTGCAGGTCAGATAGTACGTGGAAGGCTCGGCGCCGAGCAGCATGCGCTCGCCGTCACCCATGGTGTAGCCGTCCTTGGACACGCCGCGATCCTTCTTGGCGGCATCGATCTGAGCGACGGGAACGTCGCAGACATCGAGGTTACCGGCCTGGAACTCCTTGTAAGCGGTCTCCATGTCCTTGATGACCTGGAAGTGGATGCCATCGATCTTGGCCTTGTCGCCATAGTAATCGTCGAACTTCTTGACGTTGATCTCCTGGCCATCCTCCCACTTGCCGTCCATCATGAACGGGCCGTTACCGACCGGGGCAAGATAGAAGCTCTTGACATCGGACTCGGCGCACTCGGGAACCGGGGCCAGAGCCGGATGAGAGGCGACGAAGGGGAAGTCAGCGTAAGCGGAAGACAGCTTGACGACGAGGGTCTCATCGTCGGGGCACGTAACACCGCTGAGCTCGGTAGCGTTACCGGCAAGCAGGTCGTCATAACCCTCGACCATGGAAAGGTGATAGGAGACCTCGGAAGGACCGTACTCGGTAGCGATGGCCGACTTGGTGTTGACCAGACGCTCCCAACCGAGCTTGAAGGACTTGGAGGTAACGTCGTCACCGTTGTGGAACTTGGCCTTCTTGATCTTGAAGGTAAACTCGGTGGCGTCGTCGTTGGACTCAAAGGACTCGCAAGCCAGCGGAACGATCTCGCCCTTCTCGGCGTCGTAAGAGGTCAGAGCGTCAAAGAGCTGGTACTCGACCTGAGTGCCCTGGTCCTCCTGGACATTGTAGGGGTCGATGCAGACCGGGTTGTTGATGTAGAAGTTCAGCGTCGAACCGGACTCAGAACCGGAAGCGTCGCCACCCTTCTTGCCACATGCGGCAAGAAAAGCCATGGAGCTCGCAGCAAGGGTGCCGCCAACAAAGGCGCGACGACCCATAACGGGCTGGTGGAACATAGAATCAGCCATGCCATCCTCCTTATGAGATAGGACAAAGAAATGTTCAGTCGGACACATGTCGAAACAATCCGATCCGAACCATCAAAACGCCGCCCGCTGCTATGGCTGGTTATGCACAACGGACCAACGTTTTACAATACAGTAGCGCATTTTATACACAATTTGGGGCTAATTCCGGTTAACGGTCGAGAATTTCTTTAGTTGGGCGAAGTATGTGGGGATATTTTGACTCTGTTACAAATATGTAAACAAAAAGGGTCCCGCACTTACGGGACCCTTTTTGAATATTTATGCGGCTCGTGCTTAGTAGCCGACGATGCCCTGCGGGAAGAAGAACATGCACAGCACGACGCACACGGCAAACACGACAGCCATGATGACGGTCAGACGGTCGAGGTTCTGCTCCATGACGCCCGTGGCAGAGCTGGAGTTATACAGCGAGCTAGCGATCATATCCGAAACGCCGGTGCCCTTACCGGAATGCATCAGGACGAGAATCGTCAGCGCCACGGCAGAGACAGCCCAAACGACAAACAGAAGAATCTGGAACGGACCCATAGATAAGCTCCTTAATAGAACAGTTTAAACTCCAGTACTGTACCACAATCCCCCGCTCTCCCCTACCTGCCACTCAAGGACGGGGTGGAAATGGCAGAAATACCAAAAAGGGGGTTGTCCGGTTGTGGACAACCCCCTTACTAGAAAACGGTATTTGTTTTCTATTAGGCCTCGGTGGCGAGCACGCGGCCCGTCATCTCGGCGGAAGGCTCAATACCAGCCATGGTGAGCATGGTCGGAGCGATATCGGAAAGACGGCCGTCCTCGATACCGGTGAGCTTGGCCTTCTCATCAACGATGATGAACGGAACGCGGTTGGTGGTGTGAGCCGTAAACGGATGCTTGGAACCGTCGGAAGCAACGTCAAACATGTGATCGGCGTTGCCGTGGTCGGCGGTGATCAGCGCAAAGCCGCCCTTGGCGAGAATCGCCGGGACAACCTTAGACAGGGCATCGTCAACGGCCTCGACAGCCTTGACGGCAGCATCGAACACGCCGGTATGGCCAACCATGTCGCAGTTCGCGAAGTTCACGATGTAGAAATCAGCGCGATCCTCGTTAATAGCGGCGACGAGCTTCTCGGTAACCTCGGGAGCGCTCATCTCGGGCTGCAGATCGTAGGTGGCAACCTTGGGGGAAGCGACGAGCACGCGCTCCTCGCCCTCCTTGGGCTCCTCGATGCCGCCGTTGAGGAAGAACGTCACGTGGGCGTACTTCTCGGTCTCGGCGGTGTGCAGCTGCTTCAGGCCATTGGCGGCGATGACGTCGGCCAGGACGTTCTCGGGGAACGTCTTGGGGAAGGCGACCTCGACGTCAAACGTCGGATCGTACTCGGTCATCGTCACAAAATGCGAAAGCTTGATCTGCTCGCGCTCAAAGCCGTCGAACTCCTTGTCCGTGAACACGCGGGTCATCTGACGGGCGCGGTCGGGACGGAAGTTAAAGAAGATAGCCGCGTCGCCCTCATGGATGCCCTCATTGTGGGCAGCAAAGGGCTCGACGAACTCGTCGCCGCGCGGATCCTTCTCATAGTAGGCCTTGATACCGGCAACGGGGTCGGTATCGGCATCGGACGCATTGACCATGACGTCGTAGGCGCGCTGAATGCGTTCCCAGCGGTTATCGCGGTCCATGGCCCAATAACGGCCCGAGACGGTGGCAACGCGAGCGTCGCAACCGGTCTCCTCGGAGATCTTGGCCAGGAAGGCGCAGAACTCGCTCATGTAGCCGGCACCGGACTGCGGGTCGACGTCACGGCCGTCCATGAAGGCATGGACGCGAACGGTCTTGACGCCATGCTGGGCAGCCATTTTGACCAAAGCCTCGACGTGGTTCATGTGGGAGTGAACGCCGCCAGGGCTCATAAGGCCCATAAGGTGAAGGGTCTTGCCCTCGGCCTTGACATCATCCATAGCCTTGACGAAAACCTCGTTCTTGGCGATGGATCCGTCCTGGATGGCTTTGTTGATGCGCGAAAGCTCCTGGAACACGATGCGGCCGGCACCGATGTTGAGGTGACCCACCTCGGAGTTGCCCATCTGACCGTCAGGAAGGCCCACGTCCTCGCCCGAAGCGCCGAGCGTGGTGTGGGGGTACTTCTCATACAGGCTATCGAGGAAAGGCGTCTTGGCAGCGGCGACGGCGTTCTCGCCGTCGTCCGGGGCCAGGCCGCAGCCGTCCATGATAATCAGGAGTGCAGGAAGATGACGCTGTGCCATATGTCCTACTCGCCTGCCTTAACAACCATAGAGGCAAAGTCGGCAGCCTTGAGCGAAGCGCCGCCCACGAGGGCGCCGTCGACGTCGGGCTTGGCGACGAGCTCGGCGATGTTGCCAGGCTTGGCAGAGCCACCGTAGAGAACACGGATGCCATCGGCGAGCTCCTCGCCGAACATCTCCTTAAGAGTCTCACGGATAGCGCCGCAGACCTCCTGAGCGTCCTCGGCGGTAGCGGTCTTGCCGGTACCGATGGCCCAGATGGGCTCGTAAGCGACGACGATCTGCTTGGGGCAGGTGATCTCAAGACCAGCAAGGCCAGCCTTGACCTGGTTCACGACGTGCTCGACATAGGTGCCGGCCTCGCGGACCTCAAGGGACTCGCCGCAGCAGAAAACGGGAACAAGACCTGCGGCAACGAGGGCCTTGGCCTTCATGTTCTGATCCTCGTCGGTCTCGTGGAAGTAGTCGCGACGCTCAGAGTGACCGATGATGCAGTAGGTGCAGCCAGCGGACTTGAGCATGTCGCAAGAGGACTCACCGGTGAAGGCACCCTTGGCCTCCCAGTACACGTTCTGTGCACCGAGGGCGATGGGGGCAGCCTGAATGCGGTCATGAACCGTGGTGATGTCGATGGTCGGAGGGCAGACGAGTACCTCGACGCCAGCCGGAACCTCGGGCAGAGCCTGAGCCAGCTCGTCGGCGAGCTTGGCAGCCTCGGCGACGTCGTTGTTCATCTTCCAGTTACCAGCGATAAGAAGGGTGCGTTTAGGCATCGAGAAGCGCCTCCACTCCGGGCAGGGCCTTACCCTCGACGAGCTCCATGGAAGCGCCACCGCCGGTGGAAATCCAGCTCATCTTGTCGGCCAGGTTAAACTTGTTGACGGCCGCGACGGAATCGCCACCACCGATGATCGAGGTGCAGTCGGCCTCGGCGACAGCCTCGGCGATAGCCTGGGTGCCGTGAGCGAAGTTATCGAACTCGAAGACGCCCATGGGGCCATTCCAGAACACGGTCTTGGCGCCCTTGACGGCCTCGGCGTAGAGTTCCTCGGTCTTGGGGCCGATGTCCATACCCTCACGATCGTCGGGGATAGCGTCGGAAGCGACAACCTCGGGGACAGCGTCCTCGCCAAAGTGATCGGCAACACGGTTGTCGATGGGGAGCAGGATCTTGACGCCCTTCTCCTCGGCCTTCTTGAGCATCTCGCCAGCGCGCTCGACCCAGTCCTCTTCCTTGAGGGACTGACCAACGGACAGGCCCTGAGCCAGGAAGAAGGTGTAGGCCATGCCGCCACCGATGATCAGGGTATCAGCAGAGTCGATGAGGTGATCGAGAACACCGATCTTGGAGGAAACCTTGGAACCGCCGACGATAGCGACGAAGGGACGCTCGGGCTCGGCGAAGATGCCGGTCAGCGTGTCGACCTCCTTCTCGAGCAGGAAGCCAGCGACTGCGGGCAGGTAAGCGGCGGGGCCCACGACGGAACCCTGGGCGCGATGAGCGGTACCGAAGGCATCGAGAACGAAGACGTCACCATAGGAAGCGAGCTTCTTGGCGATCTCGGGATCGTTCTTCTTCTCACGCTTGTCAAAACGGACGTTCTCGAGAACGAGGACCTTGCCCGGCTCGACGGCAGCGACAGCCTCAGCAGCCTTCTCGCCGTAGGTGTCGGCGACAAAGGCAACGTCGAGACCAGAGAGCTCAGCGAGCTTCTTGGCGACGGGCTCGAGAGACAGCTCGGGCTGGAAGCCGGTGCCCTCGGGACGGCCGAGGTGGCTCATGAGGATGACGCGAGCGTTGTGCTCAACGAGATAGTTGATGGTGGGCAGGGCAGCCTTAATACGGGTGGTGTCGCCAACGACGCCATCCTTGATAGGCACGTTAAAGTCAACGCGGACGAGAACGCGCTTGCCGTCGACATCGATGTCGCGGACGGTCTTCTTGGTAAAGGCCATGTTTGCTTCTACCTTTCGTACGTGTCTGCCTTCCATTACGGCAGACGATTTCTTATAAAAAGGGCGCGACCCTAGGGTGTAAGCCCTATAAGGCCGCGCCCTTCTTTAGACGCTCAACGAGCTATTCGTTAAAAGCTAAATTAAGCAACGAACTTCTCGAAGTACTTGATGGTGCGGACCATCTGAGAGGTGTAGGAGTTCTCGTTGTCGTACCAAGAGGTGACCTGAACGAGGGTCTGGCCGTTGCCGAGGTCAGAGCACATGGTCTGAGTGGCGTCGAAGATGGAGCCGTGGGTCTCGCCGATGATGTCGGTGGAGACGATGTCGTCCTCGTTGTAACCGAAGGTCTCGGAGATGGTGGCAGCGTAGGCCTTCATAGCGGCGTTAACCTCGTCGACGGTGACCTTCTTGTCAACGACAGCGTAGAGGTTGGTGATGGAGCCGGTCGGCGTCGGGACGCGCTGGGCGGCACCGATGAGCTTACCGTTGAGCTCGGGGAGAACCAGGCCGATGGCCTTGGCAGCACCGGTGGTGTTGGGGACGATGTTGACGGCGCAGGCGCGGCTACGACGCTTGTTGCCCTTGCGCTGCGGGCCGTCGAGCGGCATCTGGTCGCCGGTCCAGGCGTGAATGGTGGTCATGATGCCGGACACGATGGGAGCGAAGTCGTTCAGACCCTTGGCCATCGGGGCGAGGCAGTTGGTGGTGCAGGAAGCAGCGGAGATGATGTTGTCCTCAGCGGTCAGCGTCTCATGGTTGACGTTGTACACGATGGTGGGCAGATCGCTGCCGGCCGGAGCGGAGATGACGACCTTCTTGGCGCCAGCGTTGATGTGGGCCTGAGCCTTAGCCTTGCTGGTGTAGAAGCCGGTGCACTCGAGAACGACGTCGACGTCGAGGTCGCCCCAAGGCAGGTTGTTGGCGTCGGCCTCCTTGTAGATCTTGATCTCCTTGCCGTCAACGGTGATGGAATCCTCGCCAGCAACGACCTCGTGATCGCGAGCGTAGTTGCCCTGCGTGGAGTCGTACTTCAGCAGGTAAGCGAGCATATCGGGAGAGGTGAGGTCGTTGATAGCGACGATCTCGGAGCCCTCATGACCGAACATCTGACGGAAAGCCAGACGACCGATGCGACCGAAGCCGTTAATAGCAACCTTTACTGCCATTGTGTCTCCTTTCGTAAGGCCCCCGCGAGCTACAGCGCCCGCCGTTGAGGCCCACAAACTAACCACTCGCCTAATATACCTTTTTTTTGACTTGAATTTCACGAGAATGCTCGAAATTGAAAATCAAATTTACGTTAAAACGTTTTAAAGAATAAAATAGCAGCTAAATCCGTATATAAGTCGATACTTCAAACTACTTGTTTGCTTCAATGAGCTTTTCAAGCCTCAAAACGCGATGGTACAGGGCAGACTTCGACAAGGGAGGGTCAGCCATCTCGCCCAGATCGCGCAGCGACAGATCGGGATAGCGCTCGCGTAGGTCGCAAAAGACCGCCAAGGCGTCCGGAAGCGTGTCGCGCAAACCCCGCTGTTCGAGCTCATCGATCAACGCAAGCTGATGTTGGGCGGCACCCGCACTTCTGGTCTGGTTGGCAAGCTCGGCATTCACGCGACGGTTCACATCGTTCTTAACCAATTTGACCGCGCGCGCCTCCTCGATCTCGGCAACGCTGCGCTTGGCACCAATCAGCTTTAAAAGATGCTCGATTTCCTCGGCGCTCTTAATGTACACGGCATAAGACCCGCGCCGCGCGTTAACGCGCGCATGGACCCCAATCTGCTCCAATAGATCGCAAAGTCCCTTGGCATATTGCTCGCCCTGCACCGCAATCTCCAAATGAAAGTCGCCGCGGGGATCGGCCACGAAACCGCCGGCGATGAGCGCGCCGCGAATGTAGGCAACCCTGCAGCAGGGACGAGCAACGATGTGCCGGGGAACACCAGCGACGAGCCCTCCCCTGCGGTCGAGAATGCCCAGCAGCACCAGAGCCTTGTCCAGGTCGGGTTGATCGGGCAGGGTAATGAGATAGTTACGGACCTTATGCAAGACCGATTTACGAACGGTGAATTCCGTTTTGAGCTTAAGGATGCGATGCGTCAGTGTGATCATCGTGCGCGCGACGGCACCCGTCTCGGTCGCGACCGTCAAACGATACCGCCCGGAGCCGGCCAGCGAAAGTGTACCGCTCACACGCGTCAGGGCGGCAAGCGTCGACAAATCGCAGTATTCACATTCGGGTTCGCAGCGCGCGAGCTCGTCACGCACCTCGGCGGTAAACGACATGCAGACCTATGCTTTCGTGTTGGCGCGCGACAGGTCGCGATGGGAAATGCTCACGTGATACTGGGCGCCTTCCAAATAACGTGCCGTGGCCTCGGCGATGGCAACACTGCGGTGTTGACCGCCCGTGCAACCGATGGCAATAGAAAGCTGTGGCTTGCCCTCCGCGATATAGCCGGGCATGACCGTATCGAGCAGCTGCGTCCAGGCCTTCCAGAACTCCTGGGTCTTGGGATGATCCAGAACAAAGTCGGAGACTTTCTTATCGAGGCCGGTCATGGTGCGCATCTCGGGATCGTAGAACGGATTGGGCAGGAAGCGAACGTCGATCATAATGTCCGCCTCGACGGGCATACCGTGCTTAAAGCCAAACGAGAACACGTGAACGTCCATGAGCTGCTGGTCGGACAACTCGGAGAACGCCATGCGCAATTTGTTGCGCAGAGCAGAGGTGCGCAAGCGGCTCGTATCGATAATCATGTCAGCTCGGTCGCGAACGCCCTGCAGCTGCAGGCGCTCGCGCTGAATCGCATCGGCCGTAGTCTCCCCCGGCTTGGCAATGGGATGGCGGCGGCGGTTTTCACTATAACGACGGATCAGCACCTCGTCAGAGGCCTCGAGAAACACAATGTCACAGCTCATCTCGCGCTCCTCGAGTGCGGCAACGGCATCGAGCAGCTCATCGAACAAGCCCTGGCTGCGCAGGTCGCAGGTGACGGCAAGATGCCTGCCCACGCCCGTATTGATGCCGACGAGTTCGGCAAGCTGGGCGATCAGACGCGGAGGCAAGTTGTCGATGCAAAAGTAGCCCATGTCCTCGAACACATGCATGGCCTGCGTTCGGCCCGATCCGGACATTCCGGTGATGATGACGATATCGGGGATGCGCTCCGAGCGCTCCGCCGCATCCATGGCATCTCCCTTTTGCATGTGTGCCTCCTAAAACAAGCGCGGGATCCGGCCAGCGGATCACGCGCGATCAATTGCCTTTATTGAGTATACCGCCCCAAGTGGATACGAGGTCCGTCTTACGCCTCAAGCGCAGCCTTGAACCAACTTGTAATACTCGTGGGGTGCGTGATGGCGGTGCCGACGACAACGGCCCAGGCGCCCGCATCAATCGCGGCGCGGGCCTCCTCGGGCGTGTGCACGCGGCCCTCGCAGATGATGGGAAGACCGGGGAATTCCTCGGTCGCCTGACGCAGGAGCGGCAGATCGGGGCCATCGGCCATGGTGCAGTCGATGGCGGCGACACCGTGAGAAAGCGTGGTGGATACCAGGTCGAAGCCCATATCAACCGCGCGGCGAATGTCCTCGATGGTGGCACAGTCGGCCATCAGGAGCACACCCTCCTCGTGCAGCGGGCGGAAGGTGTCCTCGACGGTCTTGCCATCGGGACGTGGGCGATCAGTGGCGTCGATCGCCACGATATCGGCACCCGCAGCAACGCAGGCGCGAGCGTGGCGCAGCGTCGGCGTGATGTAAACGCCCTCGTGCCCATCCTTCCACAGGCCGATAACAGGAACCTCACAACGACCCTTAATGGCGGCAATATCGGCAAGGCCCTGGCAGCGAATGGCGGCGGCGCCGCCAAGCTCGCAAGCGCGAGACATTTGAGCCATGGTCTCGGGCGTACGAAGCGGCTCACCCATATACGCCTGAACGCTCACGACGAGCTTGCCCTTCAGGGACTGGATCAAAGGATCGACGGTCATGTTCGACTCAACCTTTCTCAAAACAGCCTTCTGAGACGCCGCACCTTGACGTTCAAACCGTCGCTCGCGTACCGAAGTACGCTTCGCTCCTCTTTCACGTCAATCTGCGGCACCTCAGAAGGCACACTTGGTAGTTATGTTTACTTCAACGAAGCAAGAAGGTGTTCGGCGGCACCGATGAGCGGAGCATCGCCCTCCAGAGACCCGATGAGGATCGGTGTGTCCTGAAGCGGGTCGAGCGCCTGGCTGGCATAGCCCTCGTGCACCGAGTCCTTCCACGTCTGCGAACGCCAATCGGGACCCTGGTGAATCACGCCGCCCGAAAGCACGATGACCTCGGGATCCAAGATGTTGGCGAGCGAGCCTAAGCTGGCGCCCAGTGCAAAGCCGGCGTCATGGATGACCTCGGTCGCCTTTGCGTCGCCTGCACGGCACAGGTCGTTCACATCGCGACCGACCGAAGGACGGCTGGGGTCGACGCGGCCAAAGCGCTCATCGTACATACGACCAATGGAAGTGCCCGAAGCAACCGACTCCAGATGGCCGGAACGCCCGCAGGCGCAGGGAATGCCGGCGGCAGCCGAGCACTCGATGTGGCCCATATGGCCAGCAGCACCATGGAAGCCCTGCATCACGCGGCCGTTCTCGACATATGCGCCGCCGATACCCGTACCGATGCCAAGACACAAGACGGAGAACTTGCCCTTGCCGACGCCCCAGTGGGCCTCGCCCAGAGCATGAGCCTGCACGTCGCCTACAACGGCAACGGGAAGACCGAGATCCTCGCGCAGACGCGGCCCCAACTGAACGCCGGACCAGCCGGGCATGATCTCATTGGCATACGCGATGGCGCCCGTCTTGGGATCGACGACGCCGGCGGCACCGATACCGACGCCAAGGACCTCGACATCGGGATTCGCCTCGAGAGCAGCCTTGATGGACGCCTCGATACGCTGGAAGACGGCCTCGCCGCCCTCTTGGGCCTCGGTGGGAACCTCGGCCTCAAAAACGGGATGGGGCACACTACCGTCAGCCGGGTACTCCATGACGGCAGTCGCGATCTTAGTTCCGCCGATATCGACAGAACAGACGTACTTGTTCTCCATGTCGCTCTCCTTCGGAGATAAAAAACAACTATAGGAAATGCGCCGTCAGGCTAGCCGTCACAGCGCAGTAAAGGTTTTCCAGGTGCCCAAGATCGCCGAGAAACCGTGTGGCCATTGACCTAATAGTCATGGCCACACGGTTGAACGGCGAGGTCGGGTGCCTGGGAAAGCTTTACAGGAGGCCGTTGTTCTGGAGGACCTTCCTAATAGCCTCGACGTTCTTCCCGGTCATGGCCTTCACCGGGCGCGGCATGGTCGGGCTGTCGAAGATACCCATGAGGTTCATAGCGGTCTTGAAGGCGCCGACGCCACCGGCATAGCCCTGGACGCCCGAGGTGACATCCCAGATGTGCGAAATCTCATTGAGGCGATCCTGCTCGGCCTTGACGGTAGCCCAGTCACCAGCCTGAGCGGCCTTCCACTGACGAACGTAGCCCTCGGGCTCAACGTTGGCGAGACCCGGGACAGAGCCGTCGGCGCCACCGAGGTAAGCGCCGTCGACAACAACCTCGTGGCCGGTGAGAATGCTCATCGGATGGCCGTTCTTCTCGTTCTCCTGAACGAGGTAGCGGAACGAGATGTCATCACCCGAGGAATCCTTGACGCCAGCAAGGACGCCCTCGGCGCCGAGCTTGGCAAGGAGCTTCCAGGGGAGCTTGGTGTGAACGCAGACGGGAATGTCATAGGCAAAGATGGGCAGGTCAAGCTCCTCGTGCAGGATGCGGAAGTGCTCCTCGACCTCGGTCATGCCCTGCAGGGCATAGAACGGGCAGGTGGCGACGAGGGCATCGGCGCCCAGCTCCTGAGCGACCTTGCCGTGCTCAATCATGCGCTCGGTCTCGGTATCGATGATGCCGACCAGAACAGGCACGCGGTGGTCGACGATGCGGACGGCCTCGGCGATGATCTGGCGACGACGCTCGTCGGTGGAGAAAACGACCTCACCCGAAGAGCCCAAGAAGAACAGGCCATCGACGCCGGCATCGATCATGCGGTTGATGCTGCGCTCAAAGGAGGCAACATCGAGCTGGTGATCTTCGGTATCGGGAACAACGACGGGAGGGATAACGCCGGTGAATTTCTGAGTTGCCACAAGAATCTCCTTAGTTGTCTGGCGGGCGGCCCTATGCCACCCACTCTTGTTGGCAGTGTCCAGGCCGTCTAGGCCAAAGAACACGAGTAGAACGTTTGGTTAAAAAAGTCTACGACTTCGTTTTCGAACGCATTGATGCGCTCGTGAGCGTATTTTGCATAGATGATATGCCTCCGGTCACACTCAAGACCGTTGAATACGGCAAACTGATCCTTGGGATCGCTCACGGTATCCATAAGCGATGTGCCCATGAGCACCGATCCGCGCACCCGAGACGACAGCACCTCGAGGCCGCCAGGAAGCGGATTGGCAACCGCCGTGCAGGCGAGGCCCCGCTCGTCCAGAGCGGAAACCGCCAGCGCGACTCCGCCGCCAAGACCCTCGCCCCATGCAAAGATGCGGTCGGGGTCCATGCCATCAAGATTGCGCGCGACCTCCGCCAACGCGCAGCCCCAACGGACGCGCCTGACAAAAGCAGGCGAGGTAATCCCCTGCCGCAGATCGCTGGGTCCAATCGCCTCATCGTTCAGCGCAAGCACGGCATATCCCATGGCCGCAAACCTCGTCATGTGATGCCATCCCCGCACGGGTCGGTCGATGTCGTGAAACATCAGACATAGCGGCACAAGCTCGGATGCTCGGGCGCGACCGGCAGGCTCGATCAAACGTGCGTGGACCACATCGCCACCAAGCTCAAAGGAAACCTCGGAGTAGCGGGCATACGGATTGGCGAAATCGATCGCCGTAATACTCGGCCCGCAAGCCTCAAGGTCCGAAGCGGCTATCTCTAATTCGGAAACATCCGCAGAAGCATCACCGCGCCAATCCCGGAAATCAGCGAGCCTTGACGAGACCGTTCCGGGAATCCCCACAAGGTCGGAGACAATCAGCTCATTGACATTGCTCTCGCACTTAGACATGAGCCTCCCCTCCCTTGCAGAAAAACGGAATGATCAGATCGTCAAAATCCTGAATCTCCTCGTGGCCAAAGCCTTCAAAGAACTCATGACGCTTTTCACAGGACAGGTTGTTGTACACCGCAAACTGCGTTGCCGGCGGACAGACGATATCCGCCGTGCCCGTACCAAACAGGACGGGGCATTTGACCATAGGGGCAAAGTTCTTGGAATCGAAGTACGCCAGTTTGGCATAGGCTTCCTCGATACGAGTCGAATCCTCGTCAAACCAGCGAGACCAATAGCGCAGGCCCTCGTAGGCAATGTCGTCGGCATCCAAATCCCAGACCAAGCGGAAATCCGACAGGAAGGGATAGAGGATGGCGGCGCGATTGATAAGCTCGCTGTTAAGTGCACAGGTCGCAATGCCCAAACCGCCGCCCTGCGACGCGCCGTTCACAAACACACGGGCTAAATCGATGCCCTCGAGCTCACGGACGATACGGCACAGGATGCGAATGTCCTGGTGCAGACGGACATAGTAGAGGTTGGCCGGATCGCCGTCGATACCGGCGACAATATGGCCCGCGACCGTCGTACCCTCAAATCCGCCAATATCCTCGGAGGGACCGCCCTGACCAGGACAGTCAAGCGCGATGAGCGCCATGCCCATGCCCGCAAACGACGCCTGCTCAAACCAGCTGCGGCTTGCACCCGGATACCCATGGAACTGAAGTACCAATGGCACGGGCTCGTCCGAGACGGGTTTAAGGTACTTGGCATGCAGGCGAGCGCCACACATGCCGGTATACCAGAGGTCGAAAAGCTGGCAGGTCACGGCATCGGTGACCGATGCCGTCTCGATCGCATAGTCAAGCCCGACGGCGTCGGCCTCGGCCATGCGGTCCTTCCAAAAGAGATCGAAATCTGATGGACGGGGCATGGCGCCTCGATATTCACCAAATTGATGTTGCAGCTCCTGAGCACTTGGCATGGCTCGTGAACCCAACCTTTCGAAATCGCAACGGAGGTGCGCCCGGCAAGGGAACCGGGCGCACGGGAGGGAAAGCGAGACTACTCGCCGAGCTTGGGATGCAGCAGCGACGGTGCAGCGCCGAGCAGCATCTTGGTGTAGGGGTCCTGGGGGTGCTGGAAGACCTGCTTGGCCTCGCCCTGCTCGACGATCTTGCCGCCATTCATAACGATGATGTCATCAGAGATATAGCGGACCGTCTGGATGTCATGGCTGATGAACACCATGGCCAGGCCGAGCTCCTTCTTAAGGTCGGTCAGCAGGTTCAGAATCTGCGCGCGGACCGAAACGTCCAGAGCCGAGGTGGGCTCGTCGGCGATGATGGCATCGGGGTTCAGCGACAGGGCACGGGCAATTGCGACGCGCTGGCGCTGGCCGCCCGAAAGCTGGCCGGGAAGAACCTCAGCGGCAGAGCTGGGCAGACCGGTGAGCTCCAAGAGCTCCTTGACGCGCTTCTCCTGCTCGGCCTCGGTACCCAGGTTGTGGACGCGCATGGGGTCGAGCAGTTGCTCGCGAACGACCATGCGGGGGTTGAGCGCCGTGGCCGGGTTCTGGAACACGACCGAGATAACGCGACCCATGTGGCGACGGTCCTCGGCGGTACGTTTGGTAACGTCCTTGCCCTTAAAGTAGACCTTGCCGCTCGTGGGGGCCTGCAGGCCGCACATGACGTTGGCGGTGGTGGACTTACCGCAACCGGACTCGCCGACGATGCCGATCGTCTGACCGGGCATGAGCTTAATCGTTACACCCTGGACGGCGTGAACCAGGTTAGGGTGGAGAATCGAACCGGTACGGGTCCTAAAGGTGACGTGGACGTCATCAAGGAAGATGATCGGCTCGACGCCGTTGACTGCGGTCTCGCTCATCTACATCACCTCCGCGTGAGGGGTCAAACCATTTGCCTTGAGCACCTCGTCGGGGAGCTCGGAATAGAAGTGCTCGGTGCCGGGCACGCGCTTGAAGACCGGACGGGTGTCCAGGCCAATGCGCGGATGGCTCGAGCGGGGCGCGAAGCGATCGCCCTTGGGGAAATCGCGCGGGCTCGGAACGGCGCCGGGCACCTGGTGCAGGCGGCCCGAACCGCTCTCGATGGACAGAACGGAGCCCAGAAGACCGCGGGTGTACTCGTGGATCGGGTTAGTGAGCAGCTCCTTGGTGGGCGCCTGCTCGATAACCTGACCGGCGTACATAACCGTGATGTTATGGGCGACCTCGGCGACCAGCGCCAAGTCATGCGAGACGAAGATCATGGCAAAGCCGAGCTTGGCCTGAAGGTCGTTGAGCAGCTTGATGACCTGCTTCTGGACGGTAACGTCCAGAGCGGTCGTGGGCTCGTCGCAGATGACCAGCTTGGGGTCGCGGGTAAGGGCCATAGCGATCAGGACACGCTGACGCTGGCCACCGGAAAGCTCATGCGGGTAGCTCTCGAGCGTACGCTTGGGGTCGAGGCCCACGAGCTCCAGGAGTTCCTCGGCGCTGCGGGTGCCGCCGCGCTTGGTGAGCTGCTTCATCTGGGCAGAGATGAGCATGGAGGGGTTGAGCGAGGACAGGGCGTCCTGATAGACCATAGCGATATCGGTACCGCGCAGGCCGAACCACTCCTTCTTGCTCATCTTGAGCAGGTCGCGGCCCTCCCAGAGGACCTGGCCGGAAAGGTGCTCGTCATCGTCGGTCAGGCCCATGATGGCCAGCGTGGTGATGGACTTACCGCAACCGGACTCGCCCACCAGGCCCATGGTCTGACCAGGACGGACGTCAAAGTTGACATGGTCGACGACGTTGATATCGCCGTGATGCTCAAACTGAATGCAGAAGTCACGGACCGAGAGAATCGGTTCGACAGACTCGTCGGGCACATGGCGATCGTCACGCTTGAGCTCAACATCGCGCAGGGCGCCAAGGCGAGCGGAGAGGGACTGAGCCTGCTCCTTGTAGGCGCGAACGGGGTCGGAGACCAGCAGGTCGGCCTCGCGGCGCTTGGAGGAGTCGGTCGGATCCAGGGCGGCGGAGGGAGCAGCGGCCATGGCGTCGGTAATGCCCTCGGACAGGATGTTGAGTGCCAGGCAGGTGATCATGATGGCCAGGCCCGGGAACAGCGCCTGCCACCAACGGCCAGCGAGCACGCCACCGCGGGCGTCAGCGAGGATGTTGCCCCAGGTAGCGGTAGGCTCCTGAATACCAGCGCCGATAAAGGTCAGCGAGGCCTCGAAGATGATGGCATCGGCGACCAGAGTAACGGTGAAGACCATAATCGGGGCGATGCAGTTGCGCAGGACGTGCTTGATCAAAATCCACGGAGCCTTGGCGCCGGAAACGATGACCGCGCGGACATAGTCCTCGCCGTACTCGGACACGATGTTGGCGCGCACGATACGGGCAATCTGCGGAGTGTACATAAAGCCGATGGCGAAGATAATCGACGGCACGGAATTGCCCAGGATGGAGACGAAGACGGCAGCGAGGGCGATGCCCGGGATGGACATGATGATGTCCAGGATGCGCATGATCGCTTCGGAAACGGACTTACGCGAAACCGCCGCGAGGGCGCCCACGACCGAGCCGCAGACCAGAGCCATGGCAGTGGCGCCAAAGCCGATGATCAGCGAGTAACGACCACCGTAGAGCATGCGCGACAGAATGTCGCGACCCTTATCGTCGGTACCGAAGATAAATCCGTTGCCGGGAGCCTGGCGAGCCGTAAAGATCTCGACCGGGCTATAGGGGGCAAGAAGGGGCGCCAGAATCGCAGTCAGGGCGACCAGCACCAGCACGACGGCGGCAATCTTAGAAGACAACGTCATCTTCTTCCAGCCACCGAGCTTGAGCCCCTTGGAGGCAGCCTTCTCGAGCTGCTCGGTTTGCTTCTCTCGAATCTTTACCATAATCTACACCGTCCTGATGCGCGGGTTGATGAGCAGGTAGAGCATGTCAACCACGATGTTGATGATGATGAAGGCAAGAGCAACGACGATAACGACGCCCTGAACCAGGTTCGCCTCGTTGCCCTGAACGCCCTGCAGAATCGCAGTGCCCATGCCGGGGAGGTTGAAGATAACCTCGATGACGACGGCGCCGCCCATGAGGTAACCGATCTTAAGACCGAGGGTGGTGACCGGGGTGATCAGCGCATTGCGAAGAACGTTGATGCCGACGACGACCTTCTCGGGAACGCCGGCACCGCGAGCCATACGGACATAATCCTTGTCGAGCTCCTCGACCATGGCGGTACGCACGATACGAGTCATCTGGCCCGTCAGCGGAAATGCCAAGGCGATAGCGGGCATGATCATACGTCCCAGATAGCCAACCGGATTCGTGGTGAAGTGAGGCAGAGCACCCGATGCCGGGAGCACCTTAAGGTAGGAAGAGAACAGCAGGATCAACAGAACGGCAAGCCAGAACGACGGGGTTGCCAAGCCGGCGATGGAAAAGACGCGGATCACTTGGTCCGGCCATTTGTCGCGATACAGTGCCGCGATGACGCCGAGCAAAAACGAAACGACCGCACCGATGGCAAGACCGATAAAGGTCAGCTGCATCGTGACGGGCAGGGCCGTGGAGATGCGCTTGGCAACGGAGTTGCGAGCAGCACCATAGGTGCCCATGTCGCCATGGATCAAATCGCCCATATAGCGCACGTAGCGCACGGGCCAGGGGTCGTCCAGACCATACTTCTCATGGTACTCGGCAACCGCCTCGGGCGAGGCACCGTCACCCAACGCCGTGTAGGCGGGGTCGGTCTTGGAGAACGACATAAGGAAGAACACCAGGACGGTGACGCCCAATGCCATGATCGGCAGCGCCACAAGACGCCTTCCAATCAAACGTAGCAAGTTGTTCACGTTCTCTCCCCTTTCTTTTGTCGGTAGGACCAACTGGTATATGAGTACGGGTACTCATTACAAGACCCGAGCGACATCGTTGCCGCCCGGGTCTTTGTTTCAACTATGAGGATACGGCCCCAATGACCGATATCCTGCATACAGACTCAAGCGAGTCTTACGCCTTGACGGTCGCAACGCCCCTGAAGGACATGCTCGTCGTGCCGATGCCCTTGAAGCCATCGAGGGCCTCGCCGTTGGGCGCAGTGGACGGATCGTCCCAGGAAGCGGAGACGGTCTTGACGTGGACAACGGGGTACAGAACGGCGTTGTCGGCAATGATGTCGAAGCACTCGTTCCACTTCTTCTGCTGCTCGTCGCCCTCGGCGGCAAGAGCCTCGTCCATGAGACTGTGGAGCTTCTGCCACTCAGCGGACTCCTTCCACGGGCAACGGGTCTGCATCCAGACGTTGTCGCCGTACCACCAGTTGAGCAGCAGGTCGGGGTCGGCGCCGAAGCAGGAAGGATCGCCAGGGGCAAGGAGGATATCGTAGGCCTCGCCGCCGTCGATGGCAGCGTAGGTGGCCGGCGAGGTATCGGTCTGGATGGTCACATCGAAGCCGAGAGCGTCGAGGTCGTTCTTGACCTGGGCGGCCATGCCCTTAATCTGCTCGTTGTCGGTGGTGCGCAGGGTGATGGCACCCGGGGTGATGCCAGACTCCTCGATGAGCTTCTTAGCCTTCTTGGCGTCGGTCTTGTACACCGTGGAAGCCTCATGATAGTTGGTGAAGCTCTTGGGCAGGTAGCAGCTGGCAGCGGTGGCAAGGCCGGCGAAGGTGTTGCTGACCATCTTCTCGGTGTCGAGCGCATACATGACAGCCTGACGGACCTTGACGTTGTTCCAAGGCTCCTTGGCGACGTTGAACATGATGAAGCGGGTGCCGAAACCCTGAACGTTATCGATCTTGCAGCCGGCGCTCTCAAGCTGGTCGACGGCGTCAGCGGTAACGAGCTCCATAACGAGCGTGGAGCCTTCCTGCTGGGCGGTAACGCGAGCGGTGGGGTCGGTCAGGATGCTGTACTGGATCTTCTTATCCTCGGCAGCATACTCACCGTTGTACTCGGGGTTGGGAACCAGGGTGATCTCGGTATCGGAGATAGAGTCGTACATCCAGGGGCCGGAACCGATCGGCTGCTTGGCGCGATCCTCCTCGGACTGAGTAGCCGGGGTAACACGGATGATGGCCAGACGATCCTTGAGCAGGGAGAAGTTGGGGACCTTGGTCTTGACCGTTACAGTGCTGGCATCCTTGGCCTCGATGGACTCGAAGGGCTGGAAGAACGGAGCATAGGTAGCGGAAGCAGCGCAAGCGGTGTAGGAAGCGACGACGTCGTCAGCAGTGACCTCGGTACCATCGGAGAACTTGGCGCCCTTGCGGATGGTGACCTCGAAGGTAGTGTCGTCCACGGACTTGGGATCGTCGGTGGCGAGCTCGTTGAAGGTGCTGTAGTCGTGGTAATCGATGCCGTAGAGACCCTCGACGACGTGCCAGTTAGCACCCAGGCCCACAGCGGAGCCGGTGCTGGCGGGATCGAAGCTGGACGGAGCGTAAGCGGAACCAGCGGTAATCACACCGCCGCCACGGTTGGCGGAATCGGCGGAACCGGAAGCGGAACCCTCGTCGTTGGAGCTGCCACCGCAGCCGGTGAGACCAAGCCCTGCGACAGCAGCGACGCTGCCGGTGAGGCCGAGGAACGAACGCCTGGACATACCCTTGTTGATGATGGCCATGTCTTCTCCTATCAATAGAGAATCTTACCCGGGAGCACCTAGACTTGCCCCCGCGCAACTTGCGGACGATATATACCTTACCTACCGACGAACCCAACTGAGGTGCCGCGCTCGGCGACCGATACATACATACGCTTGAACGGTATTTACTACCGTTCACCGAATTCATTGACAAACGATTCGCCAGACAGTATGTATCGACGAGGTGAGATATCAGTCATCGTCAACCCGCAGGATAGCAGGGTTGTTCACCATGGCTAGTCAAACGTTTTAGCGTTAATAAAACCCGAAATCGACAGGTAATCGCCGCGAAATAAATGATTGAAAATCGGCCAATCATGTATATCAGTTGTTTAGAAGCACGTTTAGTTTTCGGAACGGTTGGCCGATGCCTGGGCGCGTTCGGCATTCCATGCAACAAGTGCCTCGTGGACCGCTTTGGCGACATCGGCCGGAACGCCTCGAACTTCCGCGATCTCTTGCTCGCTCGCCGCGCGCAAACGCTTCATCGAGCCAAAATGGCGCATAAGGGCACGTTTTCTGGTGGGTCCCACGCCTGGAACGTCATCGAGTACCGAAACCGTCATGGCTTTATCGCGCAATTCGCGATGGAACGTGATGGCAAAACGGTGCGATTCATCGCGCACCTGTTTGATTAGATAGAGCGACGCGGACCCGGTCGGAAGCACGACTGGAGTCTCGTCCCAAGGCACGAAAACCTCCTCATCGGCCTTTGCCAAGCCACAAACTGGTATATCGAGCCCAAGAGCCTCAAGTTGCTTGATCGCAGCGGTCAATTGCGGCTTACCGCCATCGACAACGAGCAAATCGGGGCGCGATCCAAAGCGCTCGTCGGCCATGCGCTCGGGAGCATAGCGTCGTCCCAAAACCTCGGACATCGACACGAAGTCGTTTGCCTCGTCCAATTCGGCCTGAATTTTAAAACGACGGTACTGGCTCTTGTCGGCGCGTCCGTTGGTAAACACCACCATCGAGGCGACGGTAAAGGTTCCGTGCAGCGTCGAGATATCGAAGCACTCGATACGCATCGGCGGCGCTGGCAGCGCCAGCGCGCTTTCGAGCTCCAGGAGCGCCTGATTGGTGCGGTCGTCAGCGTACCCCGTTCGCATCATGTAGCGCATGAGGGCATGGCGCGCATTTTTGGATGCCATATCGAGCAAACGGTGCTTTTCGCCACGCTGCGGCCTATGGAGATGGCAGGAACGCTCGCGCTTGCCCGCAAGCCATTCCCCCAGCGCCTCCGCATCCTCAAGCTCGACGGAAAGGTTGACCTCAGCTGGAATATCAGCCGTCTCGTCGTAATAGCGCTTAAGAAAGCCCGACTGGAGCTCTTCCTCGTCAACATCAAGACCCTTGTCGAGAATGAACTCGCAGGTGCGAACTGTTCGGCCCTCGCGAACGACGAAGACGCAAGCGGCGGAGATGGTCTCCTCGCGATAGAACCCGATGACATCGATATCGACGCACGATGGAAAAACAACCTGTTGGCGATCGTCCAGACCCCTGATGACCTCCAAACGACGTTTGACGCGCGCCGCACGCTCAAAGTCGAGTGCCTCGGCGGCCTCCGTCATCTCAGACGTGAGCTCATCGACGACATCCTTGCGATGGCCAGACAAAAAGCGCTCGACACGCTTGACGTTCTTGGCATAGTCTGCCGGGGAAATCGCGCCGACACACGCACCCGGGCCGCGCCCGACATGGTAGTCAAAGCAGGGACGCCCGTTTTGCGCGCAAATCATATTGACGATGTCTTCCTCGCCCTTGTGGGACTCAACGATACGGCGACAACGACGCCACTCCGCACAGGATGCGGAGCAGATGGGAATAACCTTGCGCAGCGTATCTATCGTCTCACGTGCCGCACGGCTATCGGTATAGGGTCCAAAATAGCGCGTTCCCGGCTTATGACGCTCACGCGTATATTTGATAGCGGGATACAGGTCGCCCTTTGTAATGGCGATAAAGGGGTAGCTCTTGTCATCCTTGAGGTCGACGTTAAAGTACGGATGGTACTGACCAATCAAATTGCGCTCGAGCACCAACGCCTCATGCTCGGTCTCCACCACGATATAGTCAAAGCTCGCCACCAGCTGCATCATCAGCGGAATCTTTTGACGCTCATCCTGCAGTGTCACGTATTGACGCATGCGGGCGCGTAGGTTTTTCGCCTTGCCCACGTAGATGACATCGCCCTTGGCATCCTTCCAAAGGTAGCATCCGGGCTGTGTGGGAACGCGCGAAACCTGCTCGGCAAGCGTTGGAATGTTGTCGTGACCGGCCACGCGCACCTACTTGCGACGAAGCAGCGCCGAGACCTCGGGCATCTTAAGGACGACGGCAAGGCCAAAGGTAACAGCAAGCGAGACGACACCCGCAACGCAAACATAGCCAAGAGTAATCAGAATCGAACCGCCAAGCGCCCCGACAAAGTGCTCAAGCGCCCACATGACGCCGGCGCCTGCGGCAGCACCCAGGCCACCGAGCAAAAGGCCAAAGAAACCGCCATGTAGGATAGATTTGACGTGAAGGCCACGCAGACGACGACGCAGCCACCACAGCGAACAACCGACCAAGATCACGTAGTCGACGACATACGAAAGCGCGATTGCCGGCATGCCGAAGCCCAGCACAACGCCAAACAGCAGAACCGAGCCGGCCTGGCCGATGGCAGAATACAGGCAATAGCGGCTATAGGGCTTCATGTCGAGCAAGGCAGAGAAGCTCTTCTGCATCAACACGACCACGCCGTAGAGCGGCAGCGAGAGCGCCAGGTAGACAAGGTACTCGGACACCAGCGTCACGCCGGATTCATCGAACTTGCCAGCACAGTAGATCATGTTGAGCGGACGCGCGAAGACAATCAGGTACAGCGCGAACGGAATCAGGAAGAACAGCATCTGGGCGACGCCACGCGAAATGCCCGTGCGAACGCTGTCGTAATCCTTCTCCTGCGCGTCGTGAGAGAGCTCGGTATAGAGCGCCGTCGAAAGCGAGGCGGCAATCAGCGCGTAGGGCAGCGTGTACCACAGGCGCGCATAGGCGATGACGGAAGGACCAGTCTCGGGCTGGACCACCAGCGCGGCAGCGTTGGTGATAGAAGTCGAGACAAACATGCACACCGTGGCGAGCAGCGTCGGGATACCGAGCGCAATCGTCTGCCGCAGTGCGGGGTCCTTAAAGTCGATATGGATATGGGGATGCACGCCGTGCTTGCCAAGCGCGGGGATCTGACATGCCATCTGAACAAAGACACCGAGGGTCGTACCGGCCGCAATCAAGATGATGCCGGCACGTTCGCCAAACTGTGCGGACACGGGCGCAAAACCCATAAAGCTCGCAATGACGATCACATTGTTGAGGACCGGAGCAAACGTCGACCAGAAGTAGTCGCGGTGTGCGTTGAGAACGCCCGAGAACACCGAGCCCAAACCATAAAACAGAATCTGGATGGCAAAGAAACGGAACATGAACGCAGCGGTATCCATGCTGCCGCCGTCACCCGAAAGGAACGATTGCGTCCAGACAAAGCCCGGGGCGAACACGGTCCCCAGCAACGAAATGCCACCCAGCACCAAAAGCAGAATGCCGAGCAGGTTGCCCACGTACTCGTTTGAGGCCTCGCGACCCTGCTCACGCCTCACGCCCATGTACACGGGCAAAAACGCCGTCACGAGCATGCCGCCCATCACGAGTTCGTAGAGCATATTGGGCAGGTTGTTGGCGACCTGATAGGAGGACGAGAGTAGCGACATGCCGATAGCGGCCGCCATTGCCCACGTGCGGATAAAACCGGTGACGCGAGACACGATAGTCAGGATGGTCATAAGCCCGGCGGAACGACCAACCGTGGAGTAGTCCGACGAGCCCATGTCGTCAGTGTCATCTCGCGACGAAGAAGCTTCGGATGAGGGTGTCTGAGGCGCAGATTCTTTTGCAAAATGAGCTCCGCGCTTCAATTCTTCCTGCGGCATCGCTCAGTCCTCTCTCGTAATCGCGGCAACCGTCGCCCCGCAAAATGCAATTAAATCATCGGGTGCAAGCTCGAGCTGATAACCACGCTTGCCTCCCGAAATAAAAATGGTATCCCAAAGGACACATGTCTCATCAATGAGCGTCCGGTAGCGTTTTTTCATACCGACCGGGCTGCAGCCGCCGCGAACGTAGCCAGTCGCCGCAAGCAAATCCTTCACATGCATCATGGCCAAGGACTTCTCCCCCGCGGCACGCGCGGCGGACTTTAGATCGAGCTCGTCGGCAACAGGGATGCAGCACACGACATAGTCGTTGGACGGTGTCACACAGACCAAAGTCTTAAATCCTTGACCGGGCTCCTCGCCAAGCTGCTCCGAAATCGCGACCCCCAGGCCCACCGACTCATCGCCATCGTCTTCGTACGTATGTAGAACATAGGAAATGCCGGCGCTTTCCAGCTCGCGCATCGCATTGGTTTTTGGCGTCTTTACAGCCTTTGCCATGACATATCCTTTCCCTCGCATTCGGACGCAAGGATTAAGTATATGTCCAATTCGGCTGCATACGTCACTTCGGCACAGCAAGCGCCATCGAATCACAAGGAGTCGATGGCGCCCATAAACTGAATCGCCTATTTATTGAGCATCAAGTTGAACCTGGCGCTCCCGGTCACGCCTGAGCAACGGCGCCAAAAACTTGCCCGTATAACTCTGCGGACAGTCCGCAACCTGCTCCGGTGTACCCGAAACCACGACGGTTCCGCCGCCGTTACCGCCCTCGGGACCCATATCGATCAGGCGGTCGGCAACCTTGATGACATCAAGGTTGTGTTCAATCACCAGCACCGTGTTGCCCGCATCGACCAAGCGCTGCAGTACATCGAGCAGCTGGCGGACGTCCTCAAAATGAAGGCCGGTCGTCGGCTCGTCCAAAATATAGAACGTCTTGCCCGTCTGGCGTCGATGAAGCTCCTTGGCGAGCTTTACACGCTGCGCCTCGCCGCCCGAAAGCGTCGTGGCGGGCTGGCCCAGGCTCACGTAGCCCAAGCCTACATCGTACAGCGTCTGGAGCTTGCGCTTAATCTGCGGGATATTCCCAAAGAAGGCCAGCGCCTCGGTAACGCTCATGTCGAGCACGTCCGAGATGGTCTTGCCACGATAGGTGACCTCGAGTGTCTCGCGGTTGTAGCGTTTACCGCCGCAAACTTCGCAGGGAACGTAGATATCGGGAAGGAAGTGCATCTCGATCTTGATCTGTCCGTCGCCCTTGCACGCCTCACAGCGCCCGCCACTCACATTAAAGGAGAAACGACCTGGCGAGTAGCCGCGCGCCTTCGACTCCGGCGTACTCGCAAACAGTGCGCGAAGATCATCCCACAGGCCGATATAGGTAGCAGGGTTGGAACGCGGCGTGCGGCCAATCGGCGACTGGTCGATATCGATAACCTTATCGATACACTCGATGCCCTCGATTTTCTTATACGGACCCACAGGGCGCGTCGAGCGGTGAATGGCATTCGTAAGGGCAGGCGCAATGGTGTCGGTAACTAGGGAGCTCTTGCCCGATCCCGACACGCCGGTAACAACCGTAAGCGTACCAAACTCGATCTTGGCAGTAACGTTTTTGAGGTTGTTGGCTCGAGCGCCCGTAATTTTAAGGCAGCCGCGACCGGGTTTGCGCCGTTCATCAGGCACCCGGATCATTCGTTTGCCGGTCAGATAAGCGCCCGTCATCGACTCAGGACACGCCATGATATCGGCAGGCGTTCCCGCCGCGACTACGTGTCCGCCGTTGACGCCGGCGCCGGGCCCCATGTCGATCACGTAGTCGGCGGCACGGATTGTATCCTCGTCGTGTTCGACGACGATAACGGTATTGCCGATATCGCGCAGGCGCTCGAGCGTCTTGATCAGGCGCTCGTTGTCACGCTGATGAAGACCGATCGAGGGCTCATCCAGAATATAGAGCACGCCCATGAGACCCGCGCCGATCTGCGTTGCCAGTCGAATACGCTGTGCCTCGCCACCGGAAAGCGTCGCCGAGGCACGATCGAGCGTCAGATAGTCGAGTCCAACATCAACCAGAAAACGCAAGCGCTCCAGGATTTCCTTGACGATACGGCCGCCGATAAACCGTTGACGCTCGGTAAGTTCCAAGCCCTCAAAAAACTCGAGCGACTCACGGCACGACAGGCAACAAACCTCGTAAATGGACTTGCCGCCCACGGTGACGGCGAGCATCTCAGGGCGCAAACGAGCGCCGTGGCAGCTCGAGCACGGTTCCTCGCGAATGTACTTCTCCAGGCGCGCCTTGGTGTTCTCGTTCGTCGTCTCGGCATAGCGTTCGTACAGGATGTTGCGAACGCCCGAAAACTTTGTATCCCACTGGCTACGACGTCCGTCGAGCTTTTGGTAGTCGACCGAGATCTTCGTATCGCCCAGGCCATCCAAGAATGCACGACGCACGCGAGGGGGCAAGTCCTCCCACGGCGTATCGGCGCTCACCTTAAAGTGTTTGCAGACCGCAGCAAAAATCTGCGGATAGTAGTTCGAATTGCCAAACAGGCTACCAAAGACTCCGTCGGCAATGGACTTCGAGGGGTCCTCAATCAGCGCCTCGGCATCAACGGTTTTCTTAAAGCCCAGGCCGTCGCACTCAGGACATGCGCCATAGGGAGCGTTGAACGAAAAATCACGCGGCTGAAGATCGTCAATGGAGTGTCCATGCTCCGGGCACGCCAAGGCCAACGAATACTCCAGCAGTTCGCCCTCGGTCCCCTCGGGAGCATCGCGATCGGGCAGCATGTACACGTTTACATTGCCGTGCGCCAAGGCAGTCGCCTGTTCAACAGACTCGGCGATACGGCCCAGAGAATTCTCACGGATCACGATGCGATCGACTACGACCTCGATATCGTGCTTGAATTTCTTATCCAGATCGATCGGATCGTCGAACGAGCGCACTTCACCGTCGACACGCACGCGGCTAAAGCCCTCGGCGCGAAGGTCCTCAAACAGTTTGGTGTACTCGCCTTTTCGCCCGCGCACCACCGGTGCCAGCACAAACGCGCGGCGGCCCTCCCCCGCCGCCAAGACCTTGTCGGCAACCTGGTCGGTCGTCTGGCGCTCAATGACGCGGCCGCATTCGGGACAGTGCGGGGTGCCCACACGGGCGAACAGCAGGCGCAGATAGTCATAAATCTCGGTTACGGTGCCAACCGTCGAGCGAGGGTTTTTAGACGTCGTCTTTTGGTCAATCGACACCGCCGGCGAAAGGCCGTCGATTGAATCCAAGTCGGGTTTGTCCATCTGGCCCAAGAACTGGCGCGCATAGCTCGAAAGGCTCTCAACGTATCGACGCTGGCCCTCGGCATAGATAGTGTCAAATGCCAGCGAACTCTTGCCCGAGCCAGAAAGACCGGTAATGACCACGAGTTGGTCACGCGGAATGGAAACATCGATATCACGGAGGTTGTGCTCACGAGCGCCGCGAATAACGATAGAAGAATCAGACATGGAAGCTCCTTGCCTCCTATTGCATCGAATCATACTGTCGATGAGTTTAGCGCACTCGACGCGCACAGATGTTCGTAATACAAGATTCGCAGACCTTTAGCTTTGCGTATCGGGCGCTTTGTTTCTCGAAATGCCGTGGAAAGGTTACAGTAATCTAATACTGAACTTAATTTGCCGTAACAGAGGAACGTCCATGACCGAAGATATCCCCCTTGAAATCACTTCGAGTGACATGGCCAATCTGCCCATATTCATCGCCGTCCTTATCGTGGCCGCCGTCGTCGTGCGCGTGTATTTTTCAATCAAACACAATGAAAAGCCGCCCATTGCCCGCGTCTTTTGGTGCGCGACGCTCCTCATCCCGCTCGGCGTGGTAGCTGCATGGGTTACGAATCAATTGCTCGTAAATGAGGACAGTTCCCTATGGCTCCTTTCTTATTCGGCGCTCGGTGCTGCCGCCGTCATACTTCTTGTCGAACCCTTGGTTTCGGGACTTATCGACCAAACCGATCTTGCGACGGGAACGGTTGCCTGTATTTGCCGTGACATCCTTGTCATCGCCGCTGTTTCAGCGCTCTCGTTCGTTTCACTCGAAATTGCCTGTAACGAAACGTTCTATCGCATTCCCGCCAACTCATTCGGGTTTTCCGTCGGGCTGCTCGCGACGGTTCTGCTCTCCCTTTATTTGCTGGGACAGCGTCATGGAGGCGTCATGGCCCTCGTGCCCGTCGCCTGTTGCATCCTTGGCATTGCCGAGCACTTCGTCATAACGTTTAAAGGTGAGGCCATCCTGCCAAGCGATATCTTGGCCCTTGGCACCGCAATGGAAGTGAGCGAGGGATACGAGTTTACCTTTACCGCCGGAATCGTAACCTCTCTAGCCCTGCTGGAGATTTCCCTGGGGCTTCTTTCGCTTATCCGACCGAGAAAGCTCCGTACACCCACCCATGTGTTCCCCGCAATCGCCGCTAACCTCTGCGCTTTTCTGCTAGTGACCGTTGTGGGGCTCTCGGGCTTTTCCAGCATCGACTTGGAGCAGGCGCTGAATTTTGGATTTGACCGTTGGCAGCCCATCACCACGTATGCGTCTCAGGGTTTTATCACTTCGTTCACCGAAATGGTCAACGAGTTGCCCATTGAGAAGCCCGAAGACTATACGCCCGATGAGGCGCAGAGCATCGAGCAGGAGCTCGCCGCCACCTACGACAGCACGTATGGCTCGAGCGAGCAGCGCGCGGCGGCCGTTGCCCAGTTCAATGAAATCAAGCCGACGATTGTTGCCGTCATGAACGAGAGTTTTAGCGACCTTTCGTGCTTTGAGCAGCTCCAGGCGGCCGGGTACACCGGCCCCGCATTCTACAACTCACTTCCCGACACACTTGTTCGCGGCACCATGCTCGCTTCGGTCGCCGGTGGCGGAACGGCGAACTCCGAATTCGAATTTTTGACCGGAGCGACAACGGCCTTTGTCGGATTAGGCAAAATCCCCTATCAGCTATATCAGATGAATGGCGTCAACAGCCTGGCAAAGGACCTTAAGGAGCTTGGGTATACCGCTACCGCTATGCACCCGCAAAACCCCGTCAACTACCATCGAGATAAAAACTATCAGCAGCTGGGCTTTGGAGACTTTCTTTCAATCGGCGATTTCGAAGGTGCGCCCTGTTACCATGCCGGCGTATGCGACTACGCCACCTACGACAAGATACTCGACCTGCTTAGAACCGACGAAGCCCCGCAGTTCATCTTTGACGTCACGATGCAAAATCACGGCGGCTACGACTATGGCACCGTTCCCGCCGAGGAGCTGACAAACTATTGGGTCGAGGGAGCCAGCGAGGGCGCCAATAGCGCGCTCAACACCTATCTTACCTGCATCAACGCATCTGACCGGGACCTCGAGTACTTTATCAACGAGCTCCGCAATATCGGCAGACCGGTTGTCCTTGTCTTTTTTGGCGACCATCAGCCGAGCGCCGCAACGACCCTCAACGACGAGCTGTACCCTCAGGAAGATACGGCAAGCCACGCTTTCCGTATCTATCAGTCGACATATTTTGTCTGGGCTAACTATGAAATCGCCGGCAATACCGAGCTCAACGTCTACGACACCGTCGGGGCAAACGAGATTGCAGCCATTACCCTTAATAAGATCGGCGCCCCGCTCACCGACTATCAAAAGGCTCTGCTTGCAACAAGGTCAGATGTGCCCACCATCAATGTCGCCGGCTACCTTGGTGCCGACGGGCTGCGCTACGACTTGGAATCTGAAGATAGCCCATACGCCTCGACGATCGACAAGCTGCAGCGCATGCAATACCTCGAGTTCGCCAGCAAAGTTCAGTAAGCCCGCCCATTCGTTTGGACCCATCGTATTGCAAGCACGCTCGGCCCAAATGCATCGCAAATGACTCCCGCTCGCAAACGAGGGTACAATGACGCTCGTGTCACACCACGGGGCCCCGGCCCCAACATATACAAAGGAGTCATACATGGGTTGCGAGCACGCACAGGCCGCCGGCGGACAAACGTCGCCGTCGCAATTTGAGGAGAACACGCTGTCCGAGGTCAAACGCGTCATCGCCGTGCTTTCCGGCAAGGGCGGTGTCGGCAAGTCGTTTGTCACCGGTGCCATCGCCACCGAGCTTGCCCGTCACGGCCACAAGGTCGGCGTCCTCGATGCCGACATCACCGGTCCCTCCATCCCCAAGATGTTCGGTATGAGCGGACGCCACGTCCATGCCCTCGGCAACCTTATGCTGCCCGAAATCTCCGAGCACGGCGTCAAGGTCATGAGCTCCAACCTGCTGCTCCAAAACGAGACCGACCCCGTCCTTTGGCGCGGTCCGGTCATCGCAGGCGCCATTAGGCAGTTCTGGAGCGAGACCTCGTGGGGCCCCATCGACTACCTGCTGGTCGACATGCCTCCGGGAACAGGCGATGTCGCGCTCACCGTCTTCCAGTCGTTGCCCGTCGACGGCATCGTCATCGTCACGAGCCCGCAGGATCTGGTCTCGATGATTGTCGCCAAGGCGGTCAACATGGCCGAGAAGATGAACGTCCCCATTCTGGGCATTGTCGAGAACATGAGCTATATTGAGTGTCCCGACTGCGGCAAGAAGATCGAGGTCTTTGGCAAGAGCAAGCTCCCCGAGGTCGCAGAACGCTATAACCTCGACATCTTGGGCCAGCTTCCCATCAATCCGGCACTCGCCGAGGCCTGCGATAAGGGCGAGGTCGAGACCGCACTGCCCGATGGCATGTTGCCCAAGGCAGTCTCTGCCGTCGAGGCTATTACCCCGCACGAGACCGACGAGGCCTAAGTGAACACGAGCGCCTTCTATGACGTCCTGGTAATCGGCGGCGGGGCTTCAGGCCTCGCCGCCGCCATTACGGCTGCACGTGCTGGCAAAAGCGTCTGCATCGTTGAGCGCGATGTCGCCTGCGGCCTTAAGCTCCTTGCGACCGGTAACGGCCGCTGCAACCTCTCCAACGAATCGATTGATCCTCAGCGGTATAACCACCCCGCATTCGTCGAATCTGTCATGGGCCCCCAACCCGAACAAGAGCTTATGGGTTTCTTCTCCTCGCTGGGCATCATGACAACCTCCGAGGAAGGCCGGCTATACCCGCGCTCCCTTCGCGCAGAATCGGTGCGCGACGCGCTTCTCAACGTTTGCGACCGCCTAGGTATCACCTTAATCTGCGGAGCCAACGTTGCCTCGGCGCACAAAGCTTCCGAAGGCTGGACACTCCAAATAGACCGTCCAGCGCGGGCACTCAAGGCAAAAAAGCATGACGACCGAAAATCGGAGCTCCGCTCGCTTCGGAAAGCGCTCGCCGATGTCCCTCGCAAGAACGAGGCCCTGGAGGCACATGCCGTAATTATCGCCACGGGTGGCAACCCCACCGGTATCGCCGATACGTTTAGCCTCCCCCTCACTTCGCTGCGCCCCATCCTCTGCCCCGTATCGGCAACGGTCGTCGGCGATCGGGCGGCACTCAAGACGTTGGACGGTCTGCGCGTCCGCGCCCGCTTGACGCTCGCCCGCAATCATAATGAGCTCTGGCACGAAGACGGTGAAGTGCTCTTCCGAACCTTTGGCATCTCGGGCGTTGCCGCCTTTAACCTCTCCCGTCGCGTCCAGCGCGGAGACACGATTCTGCTCGACGTTTTCCCCGACCTCTCCAAAGACGAGTTGCTCGATATGCTCAACCAGCGAGTTGAGTTGCTCGGCGGCTTTTCACCCCGCGACCCCCGCTGGCTCGACGGCATGCTCGCCCCGCAGTTCTCTCACGTTGTCTGCACCGCATTCGAACAGTGCCACCCCGGGTCGTACGACGTCATCCATCTGGTCTCAATCCTCAAGCACTTTAAGCTGCTCGTCGAGGGAACGACAGAGGAGCGTTCGGCCCAGGTCACGCGCGGCGGCGTGCCCATCGAGAGCGTCTCAGCTCCCGACCTCTGCGTGAGCAACGCGGCAGGCGCCCCACTTTACATCTGTGGCGAGGCACTCGACATCGATGCCGATTGCGGCGGTTTCAACCTTGCGTGGGCTTGGATCTCGGGTATTCGCGCTGCAAGCAGCCTATAGCCGCGCAGTCTATAATCAAAACGCATTCGGGCCGTCTGGGACACCGGGCGGCCTCTTTCTTGCATCTAAGGAGACCTCGATGATCGAAATCACCCAAGTCCACGCGTCACTCGATGAGGCCGGCGACGAAACCGCCTGTCTTGCTATTGGTAGACGCGCCGTCAAACGAGCCCTGCGATGCGAGGATTCCCAGATTAAAGCCATTGAGCTCCATCGCAAGTCAATCGACGCCCGTAAAAAGCGAGATGTCCATTTTATTTTGAGCTTTCGAGTTGAACTGACAAGCTCCCGACTCGAGCAGGAGGTGGTCGACCGCGTCGCCGAGCGCGACCGCTCGCGCATCCGCATGGTAGACGGCGAGGCGCCTTCATTCCCCAACCCTGTCCCGAATGCACCTAAGGAGCGTCCCGTCGTTGTCGGCGCCGGTTGCGCCGGTCTCTTCGCCGCCCTGACCCTTGCCGAAGCGGGCCTTAAACCCCTGCTCATCGAGCGCGGCGACCCCGCACTTCGCCGCTCAGAAGCGATTGATCTCTTTCTTAAGGAGCGTATCCTCGACCCCGAAAGCAATATCCAATTTGGCCTGGGCGGCGCAGGGACCTTCTCGGACGGCAAGCTCAACACGGGAACCAAGAATCCTGCCCATCGACTGATTCTTGAGACCTTCGTCGAAGCTGGCTCACCTCGCGACATCCTGTGGGACGCCAAGCCGCACATTGGCTCTGACATCCTCCCCACCGTCGTCACCAACATTTCTCAACGCATCGAGCAGCTCGGTGGAACCGTCCGCTATCGAACAAAGCTCGTCAATATTCGAACCGATGGATCTGGCGCCATCACCGGCGTCGATGTCCAACCGCCCCAAGAAACCACAAGCGAGACAATCGCCACAAAGCACCTCATTCTCGCCTGCGGCCATTCCGCCCGCGACGTATTCGAGCTTCTCAAAGAACATAATGTTGCCCTCGCGCAAAAGACCTTTGCCATGGGTGTGCGCATCGAGCATCCACAGCGCGACATCGACCGCGCCCAATATGGCCCTTCGGCGGGGCACCCGGCACTCGGAGCAGCCCCCTACAAGCTTGTCGCCCATCTCCCCAACGGCCGCAGCGTGTTCTCGTTTTGTATGTGCCCCGGCGGACAGGTTGTCGCGGCTTCTTCCGAGCAGGGCCATCTGTGCGTCAACGGTGCCAGCCTCAATGCCCGCGACGGGCGCAACGCGAATGCCGCCCTACTCGTCAACGTCACACCTGACGACCTTCCCGGCGATGATCCGCTCGCAGGCATTGAGCTCCAGCGCGCCTGCGAGCGAGCCGCCTATCGCCTGGGTGGCTCCAACTGGAAGGCGCCGGCACAGCTCGTCGGAGATTTCCTTGCTAGACGCGCCAGCACGGCACCCGGAAAGGTAAAACCAACCTATCCACTTGGTGTGACCTGGACGGCGATCGACGATGCCCTCCCGCAGCATATCGTCGAGTCGCTTCGTTTGGGAATCCCCCTGCTCGGTAAGAAACTGCGTGGCTATGACCGCCCCGATGCGGTCCTCACTGGCGTGGAGACGCGTTCGAGCTCACCGGTCACTGTCACCCGAGACCGAGCGTGCCATGCCGTGTCGACCCCGGGTCTCTACCCTTGTGGTGAGGGAGCTGGATATGCCGGCGGCATCATGAGCGCGGCCACCGACGGCGTCCGTTGTGCCGAAGCCCTGATCGCAGACCTCTAACGCACGAATTCCAGCGCTCAAAAGACACAGGCCCCGAGCTCCACAGGGAACTCGGGGCCTGTTCGTTATTTCTTAAACCGTGCACCCTGGCGTTTTCTGCCCGATGCGAAAGTGGAACCCTTGCGGGCCTGCGAACGTAAGCGCTCGATCGTCTCGTCCTCAGATGCGCCCTCAAGCATCGCCCGAATCTGAACGACGGCATCGCGCAGACGTGCCGCCTCCTCAAAGTCCATGGCGGCGGAAGCGTTACGCATGTCCTCCTCCATGGTCTCGACAATCCGCACGAGCTCGTCATGCGGTAACCCTTCCAGCTGCTCGGCAAGCGTCTGCTCGGGTGCCACCGTCTCCGGCGCGGCGCCCTCGCCGTTTTCGTCGGGTGTATAGAACGCACCGTGACCCAGCGAATCGCCTCTCGAGCGCCCCTTCGAGCCCACGGTCTTTTCGGCCTCGGCAATAAAGTTCGAAATGTCGTTAATGGCCTTGCGAACCGTCTTGGGAACAATGCCATGCTCTTTGTTATATGCCATCTGAATTTCGCGACGGCGCTGCGTCTCCTCGATGGCTTCTTTCATCGAATCGGTCACAACGTCTGCATACATGATGACCTCGCCGTCGGCATTACGGGCCGCACGGCCAATCGTCTGAATCAACGAACGGCGATTGCGCAAGAAGCCTTCCTTGTCAGCGTCGAGAATTGCCACCAGCGAGACCTCGGGAAGGTCTAGACCCTCGCGGAGCAGGTTGATGCCAACGAGAACATCAATCTTTCCCTCGCGCAGCGTTCGCAGGATCTCGACACGGTCCATCGTCGCTGTATCGGAGTGCATGTAATTGACCTTAATGCCGGCATCAAGCAGATGGTCGGTCAGGTCCTCGGCCATGCGCTTGGTGAGCGTGGTCACCAGCACGCGCTCATTGCGGGCAACGCGCTCGCGAATCTCGTCCTCAAGATCGTCAATCTGCCCACGAACCGGACGCACGTCAATCTTGGGGTCGAGCAGACCGGTCGGACGAATGATCTGCTCAACGTCGTTCTGGCTCACCCGCAGCTCATAGTCGCCCGGCGTGGCCGAAACGTAGATGAACTGGGGAATCCTCGCCTCAAACTCATCGAAACGAAGCGGACGGTTATCGAGCGCCGAGGGCAGGCGAAAGCCGTGCTCCACCAAGGTCACCTTACGCGAACGGTCGCCTTCGTGCATGCCGCGGATCTGCGGCACCGTTACATGGCTCTCGTCGATGATGCAGAGCATGTCCTTAGGAAAGTAATCGATCAGGGTAAACGGCGGCTCGCCCGGTTTTCGACCGTCCAGATGACGCGAGTAGTTCTCGATACCGTTACAAAAACCCATGGTCTCGAGCATCTCGAGATCATAGTCGGTGCGCTGCTGCAGACGCTGTGCCTCGAGCAGCTTATCAGTCGCCTTGAGCTCGGCCACACGCTTCTCGCACTCTTCACTGATTGATTTCAGGGCCGCTTTGACCTTAGGCTTCTCAGTCACGTAGTGCGAGGCCGGCCATACGGGAATGGCCTCGTACTCACGCAGCATCTCGCCGGTGACCTCATCGATCTCGGCAATCAGCTCGACCTCGTCGCCAAAGAACTCAAACCGCAACGGATGCTCGGCATAGGGCGGATACACGTCAACGACATCGCCGCGCACGCGGAAGGTGCCACGTGCCAAATCATAGTCATTGCGATCGTACTGGATATCGATAAGTGCATGGATAAAGTCATCGCGCTCGAGCGGCACCTTCTTGTCGACGTTCGGTGCCAGCCCCGCATAGTCCTCGGGAGAACCGATGCCATAGATACACGAGACCGATGCGACGACGATCACATCGCGTCGAGATAGCAGCGATGCGGTCGCCTGATGTCGCAGCATCTCGACCTCTTCGTTAATCGAGGAATCCTTCTCGATATACGTATCGCTTTGCGGCACATACGCCTCGGGCTGATAGTAATCGTAGTACGACACAAAATAGACCACGGCGTTGTCAGGGAAGAATTCCTTGAGCTCGCTCGCGAGCTGAGCGGCAAGCGTTTTATTGGGAGCCATGACCAGCGTCGGCTTCCCCAGGGCCTCAATAGTCTTAGCCATCGTGAAGGTCTTGCCCGAACCAGTCACGCCCAGCAAAACCTGATAGCGATCTCCATCCCTCACGCCCTGTACAAGCGACTCAATGGCCTTAGGCTGGGAACCAGCGGGCTCGTATGGGGACACGACCTTAAAAGGCACCTCAGAGCCCTCAACGCCAAAGCGCTTAAGTTCACCGCCAACGCGTTCTACTTCAAATTCCGCCATGGATACTCCTAACTCATATATCTGCAGCATACGCAGGCGGCAGGCCTAGTCCTATACGAACCGATCGGGATAGAGCGTCTTATAGCGAACCCAGGCATTATTGACGCGAATCAGATACGCCTGCGTCTCGGGAAAGGTAATCGCGTTGTGAAGCGATGTGTCCTGCTGTGCCCAACCGTCTACATTGCCCATGCCGGCGTTATATGCGGCAATAGCGCTATCCGTCGACCCGTTAAAATACGTTAGAAGATACGAAAGATACGCGCAGCCAAACTCGATGTTCGTAGCGGGATCGTTAAGATTGTCGGTTGAATACTCACTACCATCGACAAGACCCAAGGCAATCATATCCTGGGCAGTCTCGGGCATCAGCTGCATCAACCCCCGAGCGCCCTGATTCGACTCAGCCTCGGGATCCCAATTCGATTCCGACTTTATGACAGCACACACCAGATACGGATCTAGATTGTGCGAAATGCTCGATTGCTTTACGTACGCCTCGTAGTCAATCGGATGCAAAGGCTTAAAGAAGGCGGCAGGAGCATACGAGTAGACGAGCGAAATAAGGCCAAAGACGAACACGACGGCAAGTGGCGCCACGCGAAACCACGTAAAGAAACGTGTCCTAGACATCGGCCTCCTCCTTATCCACTACATCCCCGAAGCCATGGTGCACAAGCCATGCGTCCAGTTGTTCAAAGAGCGAGTTGTCGCCCGCCGCATTATCGATTACCGTCGTAGCGAGATTGCAAAGTGAAGCCTCATCAGGTTGGCATGCAGACCGCGCATCAAAATCAGTGGGCTCCATACCACAATGAATGGCACGCCCGCGACGAACTGCTAAAGGAGCGCTGATAACCAGAATTTCATCAGCCAGGCCAAAAGCATCCTCAAAACCAGTCGGGGCAGAAACCTCGACCACCGCAAAGGGATAATGGGGAGACGAAACCGTGCAGCAGACCGGATCAAGAATCCTCAGTGACAGCTGTTCGACAAGAACCGGATGAACGATGCCATTGAGCCGCGCAACTGTATCAGGAGAAGCGAAAGCTCGAGCAGCGAGGACATTGCGGCGAATGCCGCCCTCCCCGTCCAGAATGTCCCAACCGAATTCTTCCGCGAGGGCATTGACGATATCGGAGCCTGGCACATACAGCGATTTGGCAAGCTCGTCCAGATCGATAAGCATGGCGCCATGAGATTCGAGATAGCGGCAGGCAGTCGACTTACCCGAAGCAATATTGCCCAAGAAAAAAACGGTAAACATCAAGTCCTCCCTAACGCCAATGGGAGTTATTATCGCGCAAATACAAAAGAAGGACTCAAAATACAGCCAAACAGTAAGACAAGCTAAATGAAGGCGAGTTCTTGTATTACAGGTCTCTATCAAACGCAAAAAAGGGGGAGGCCGCGAGGCCTCCCCCTTCTTCAGTTCCATGCACGGCTCGGTGCCGTCTACCGGTCAGCGGCGCCCTGGCCTCCCACGGGCTGACCCCGCAGTACTCTCGGCGCGATGGGGCTTAGCTTCCGGGTT
>NZ_JBDMGT010000022.1:0-40050 GCF_039752775.1 Collinsella aerofaciens
TATTACGAGCTCCTGTGCGAATTGAAGGGAGCGCTCCCGCAAACTGCCTATTGACAACTTATAGGAGCGTCGGTTTTATTTAAGCCATTTTTGCTGTGGTCGGGCATCACCAATCTAGCCCCGTAATCCGCCCTACTTTTGATAACAGCAAGCATGAGACAGGGCTATTTTTACCACTCTTTACCGCTATTGCGATCTCCACTCGCAGGACATCCTGAGCTGCGGTGAAATAAGGACTGTTTGGCGGCTAGAAGCCGCTATTCGATCCCTATTTCACCGCAACTTAGTAGTTACTTGTGGATCAGGCGGGCGCAGAAGTGGCCGTCGTAGGAGTCGGCGTTTACGGGGACACTTTGGAAGAGGCCTCGAGGATTTTGGCGGAGAGTGACGAGGCTCTTGGCATGGTCGTACTCGGGGAGCTGCAGAATCTGAGCTTCGGAGAGCGGCGCCACGGTAAAGCCGACGCCCTCGGGAGAGGCCAGGAAAGCATCCACGACCTGCGTGTTCTCTTCATCAAAAACCGAGCATGTGGCATAGATAAGCTCACCGCCGGCAGCCACGCGCGCGGCTGCTTCCTTGAGCATCGTCAGCTGCAGACGGGGCAGCTCAGTCGTAACGTCGTTCTCGGTCAGACGCCACGGAATCTCGGGGTGACGGCGCATGGTGCCAGTGCCAGAGCACGGCGCATCGATAAACACCGTGTCGAACAGGGCAGGCTCGCCGAGCATGGCATCAAACGACGTGAGCACTTCATTGAGCTCGCAGGCATCGCCCGACACCGTACGAACGCCCGAGATGCCCGCCTTATGCAGGCGCGCGAGATTCTGATCGCACTTACGATCGTGCAGATCGAGCGCGGTATGCTGACGCTCGTACCCGGCGCGCTTGGCCTGGCACATCATCACATAGGTCTTGGTGCCGCGACCGGCGCCAATCTCCAGGCAACGACCGGGACGTGTCGCGGCAGTAGCGATAAGCTGAGCGTTGAGGTCCGAGGCAACCGCGGCAGCACGCTCAAACACGCCCGATGCAACCGTGACCTGCGCATCGACCGGAGCATGGCAACCCGGGAAGACAGGCGCAACGAGCTGCGAGATATACGGGTCGGCCTTGGTCGCAAACGCATTCTCGTGCAGTGCAAGCGGCGCAGGCGCCAGGTTACCGGCAAAGTTGAGCGCGCCCTCGGGCGTATCGAACGAGGCCATAATACGAGCGCACAGCCAGCGAGGAAGACCCATCAAACGCGAAAG
The DNA here is from genome assembly GCF_039752775.1 of Collinsella aerofaciens. Classification (GTDB taxonomy): domain Bacteria; phylum Actinomycetota; class Coriobacteriia; order Coriobacteriales; family Coriobacteriaceae; genus Collinsella; species Collinsella aerofaciens_R. The sequence continues at coordinate 1,251 of NZ_JBDMGT010000022.1, forward strand.
GCGAACCAGGCGGCGCTCGGACTCATCCACGTCGGATGCCGTGGCAAAGTCCTCAACGTTGTCCGCAACCTTGTGCAGCACCGCGTTAGCCAGGCCCGCGGCAGACTTAGCACCGATGCGTACCAGCTCAACACCCTGGCTCACGGCAATGCGGCCCGGCGTGTGCAGGTAGAGCATCTCGAAGGCCGAGATGCGAAGCGCCATGCGAACGCGCGGCGCGACCTTTTTGGGCTTATCCAAAAACTGATCGAGCAACTCATCCAAAATACCCTGCGTGGCGGCAACACCGAGCGCCAAACGAGCGGCAAAAGCGGAATCGCGCTGGTCAATGGCCTTGGCGGAAGCGCGGGACGAGAGCACGTCGCGCGCATACATACCGTGGCGATCGGCCTCCATCAACACATCGAGCGCAAGCTTGCGCGCGGGAGACAACTTGCTCATGACAGTACACCCCACGTAAGGTCGACACCCTGCAGGCCGGCAGCCCAGGCAGAAGCAGCCATGGCACGCTTGCCATCGGGCTTAACCTCGAGCAGTTCAACCGCGCCATCGGAAAGTCCCAGGTAAACACGCTTGCTCTTGACGGCAACAGTGCCCTCGCCAAGCGACACATCAGCCGGCGCGGCATCGAGCACGCGAACCGTCTTGCCAGCGATCACACAACGAGCGGGCGCGGTGTCGGACGAAGCGAGCACATGACGCACGCAATCGAGAGCCGCCATCTGCGGATCCAGACGCATCTCCTGCTTGGAAATCTTGGCAGCATGAGTGACGAGCGACTCATCCTGCTCAGTCCAAACAGCCGAGCCATCGGCAAGCGAGGGAAGCGTATCGGCAAGAAGTTTGCCGCCCAGCTCGCCAAGCTCCATCGTGAGCGCCTCGGCATGCTTACCGGAAACCGACGTCGAGGCCTGCGCGCAATAAGCGCCCGTATCCACGCCATGCCCAATGCGCATAATGGAAACACCGGCAACCTCGTCACCAGCAAGAATGGCACGCTGAATGGGAGCAGCACCACGCCAACGAGGCAGCAGCGAAGCATGAACATTCACAATACCAAGCGGCGCCACATGCAGCACCTCATCAGGCAAAATGCAGCCATAGGCAGCCACACAGAAAATATCAGCCTGCGCAGCTTGGAGCGCCTCAACAACCTCCGGCGTCATACGATTGGCCTCAATAACCGGCAACCCCAGCTCAAGCGCCTTGGACTTAACAGGAGAAGGCTCAAGCTTCTTACCACGCCCACGAACAGCATCGGGACGAGTAACAACAAGCGCAATCTCGTTCCCAGCCTCAACAAGTGAAGTCAGCGAAGGCACAGCAAAATCAGGCGTACCCATAAACACAATACGCATAAAAGATAGTCTCCTCTCAATAACGAGCCGAGACGGCTACAAAAAAGCGTTCCAGGTCGCAAGCGCACCCAGCCGCAATAACAATTCAACAGAAACAAATATACCCAAAAACAAAGAAAGAGCCGCATAAAAGCAGCTCTTCCAACAAAGCAATTATCAGCGAAGACGCCCCTCCCTGACCCAACGGCACCCGGGCGAAACGAAGAGCGACAACGTAGTCCCTGGGATGGGGCCCACACATATCGTCCCGCGCGCAGTTTCGCAGCGCAGCGAGAATGTTTGAGCACGGGATGATATGTGTGGGCCCCATCCCAGGGACGGACAATTAACCTATTCGGTCTCGCCCGGTCGAGCGCCGCGGGCCAGGGCGTCCTGGTACTCCTTGACGGCCTTGATACGCTGCATCGGCTTGAGTCGCTCGAACATGGTATTGCCGTGCAGGTGATCGATCTCGTGCTGCAGGCACACGCAGAACAGGTCGCCCGTGGCCTCATAGCGGATCAGGTTGGCATCCAGGTCATACGCCTCGACGACAACGTGATCGGGACGCTCGATCTCGCAGCTAATGCCAGGGATGGAAAGGCAGCCTTCGCTAAACGGCACCAGATGGTCGCTCTGCTCAACAATGACAGGGTTGATGAGCACGTACGGGTCATAGTCGTTCTTGTCGGTGTAATCGCAGTCGATGGTAACGAGCTGAATGAGCTCACCGATCTGCGGAGCGGCCAGGCCGCAACCGCCGTTGTCGAACATCATCTTCTTCATCTTCTCGGCAAGCGTCTCGATAGCCGGGGTGATCTCCTCGATGACGGCGCACTCCTGGCGCAGGCGAGGGTCGGGCGACAGTACGATTCCGTTGGCTTCCATGGCCATCCTTTCGGGTTGTTACATCAAATCATAGGCATCGACGTCAACGCTCACGCTCACGCCGCGCACGGAGCCCACCTCTTTGAGGCAGGCGTCGATATCATCAGAGACATGGTACCCTACCGGCGACTTTACAAGCAGATGGAAGCGGTAACGGTCCTTGGCTCTCTCGATTACACACGAAGCCGGGCCCAGCACCTGCGGCACCGCGCTGCCCGCCCGCAAAAAGTCGGGTGCGGCGGCGTGCCAGCGGCGCTTGAGGAGCTTTGCGATACGTCCGATGTAGTTCTGCGCGTCGTCTCGGTTCGCCGACCACACCAAGATGTTGACCAGGCGAACAAACGGCGGGTACAGCGCATCGCGGCGCTGATCCAGGTCGTAGTCGGTAAAGATCGAACGATCGTGCTCAGCGACGGCGCGAATGACCGGATCCTCGGGCAAATAGGTCTGGATGATAACCTCGCCGGGGCGATCGCCGCGGCCGGCACGGCCTGCAACCTGCTCCAGCAGATCGTAGGCGCGCTCCCCCGCTCTAAAATCGGGCAGCTTTAGCGCAAAGTCGGCATTGACCACGCCCACCAGCGTGACCTCGGGAAAGTCAAGGCCCTTTGCAATCATCTGGGTGCCCAGCAGCACCGCGCAATCGGCGGCATCGAACTGCTCGAGCAGCTTTTTGTGCGCGTCCTTGCCGCGCGTGGAATCGGCATCCATGCGAATGATGGCGACGTCGTCGGGCAGCATCTGGTGCAGTGCGTCCTCGATCTGCTGAGTGCCCAGGCCCATTTTTGCCAGGTAGCGACTGCCACATTTGGGGCAACGGCTCGTGGCCGCCGGATAGGGCTGCACGCGCCAAGACGAACCGCATGTGTGACACTGCAGCGTGTGTGTGCGCTCGTGATACGTAAGCGCGGTGGAGCAGTGGTTGCAGGTGGGGACGCAGCCGCACTCGCGGCACATCAGGAACGGCGCAAAGCCACGGCGGTTATGCAGCAGCACGGCCTTCTCGCGGCGCTCGACCACACGCTCAAGGCCTTCTATAAGCGGTTTTGAGAACATGGAGCGGCTACCGTGCGAGAACTCGCGACGCAGATCGGCAATGCGAACCGTGGGCAACACGGCGTGTCCCGGGCGCTCGGGCATCTCGACGCGCGTCCAGGTGGCACCGTTATACGTGCCACGGCGGCAGCGGTCGAGGGACTCGGCAGATGGCGTGGCGGAGCCCAACACGAGCGGGCAGCGGTAGCGCCGTGCCATCTCGGCTGCCACCTCGCGCACGTGGTAGCGCGGACTGGAGCCCTGCTTATAGCTAGTCTCGTGCTCCTCGTCGATGATGATGAGACCAAGGTTGCTGAGCGGGCAAAAGAGCGCCGAGCGGGCGCCGACGACCACGCGGGCCGCACCGCTGGCGACTATATCCCACTGGTCCAGGCGCTCGCCGGCCGAAAGGCGCGAATGGAACACGGCGACCGTCTCGCCAAAGCGCGAACGGAAGCGGCCGACGGTCTGGGCCGTCAGCGAGATCTCGGGCACCAGCACGCAAGCCGAACGGCCGGCCGCCAGCACGCGCTCGATGGCGGAGAGGTACACCTCGGTTTTGCCGGAGCCGGTGACGCCGTCGACCAGCACCACGTCGCCATGAGCGTCCAGACGGGCGCGCTCAATCTGCGCGAGTGCCTGCTTCTGGCCGTTGGTAAGGGAGACCGGCGCCTTGCCGCTTGCCGAGGACAGCGTGGTCTGCTCGCTGCAGCCACGCCACGCACGACGCTCCTCCACCACGACGACGCCGCGTTTTTCGAGCGCCTTGATGGTCGCCGACATGCTGTTGTAGAGCAGGTTGAGGTCGCGCGTTGTGACCGGGCCGCACTGTAGTGCCTCGATGAGCTGACGCTGGCGGACCGCCGTTTTGGGAGGCGTATAGTCGAAGCCCTCGGGCGTGAGCCTGACCCAGCGGTTTTGGATGGGTTTGACGGCGGGGCGCTCAACGGCCCACACGCCGTCGTCGCCCTTGACCACGCGCGGGCTTCCGCCCGGAGGCAAGAACAGGCGCAGGCACTCGGAAAGCGTCGCAACATACTCGCGGCTCATCCAGCGCGCGATACGGGCGGACTCGGCGCCAAAGAGCGGTTTGCTGAGGATGGTCTCGATGGGCTTGATGCGCGCGGTGTCGAGGGTAATGTTGCCTTGCAAGTCGCCCAGTTCGGGCGCAATATCGACGATATAGCCTGCGGCGGCACGGTTGCCAAAGTGGACCAGAACCGTCGATCCGACCTGGGCCTCGCTCGCAAGGGACTCAGGAATGCCGTAAGCAAACGGTTCGGACAGCGCACGGGTGGGGATGTCGAGAACCACGCTCGTGTAGGCGGCAATGGGCTCAGGTGAAGGCTCGGGCTTGGCCAGGGCAGCACCGGATGCCGGCGCCGCCGGAGTCTCCTCCGGATCCGGCGAACCAAACAGCGAAAGTTGCTCGGCCATGGCCCCAGCACCTCCCATCCCATTCGTCTACAGAAACAAGAACCCCGCTCAGGGTGAACGGGGCTCGGATACAAACGTTTGCGCAGCGATTAAAGCGCCATCGTGCGGGCGCGGTCGATGCGCGCCAGGCAGTCGTCGCGGCCGACGAGCGCCATGGTCTCGCCCAGCGGAGGGCTCACCATGTTGCCGCAGACGGCGACGCGCACGGCCTGGAACACCACGCGCTTCTTGAGGTCCATCTGCTCGGGCAGCGGCTCAAGCGCGGCGTCGATGTTCGCGGCGGTCCACTCGTTCACACCCTCGAGCGCGGCCTTGGCGGCATCAAGAATGGCACCCATGCCCTCCTTGGCCAGGCCCTTGTTGACGGATTTCTCGTCATACTCGAGCGTCTCGGCCGTAGCGAAAATGGGAGCGGCGACGGTCACGGCGTCGGCCGGCATCTTGGTGCGCGGCTTAACGATGGCGGCAAGCGCGTCGATCCAATCCTCGCCGTACTCGACGTTACCCTCGATGAGACCCGCCTCGTGCAGCTCGGGGACCATGATCTCGTCGGCAAACTGAGCATCGGACATGCCGTTGATGTACTCGGCATTGACCCAGTCGAGCTTCTTGGGGTCGAAAGTCGCCGGGTTCTTGGAGATGCGGTCGAGCGAGAACTTGCTGGCCAGGACATCGCGCGGGATGATCGTGGTCTCGCCGTCGAGCGACCAGCCGAGCAGCGCCAAGTAGTTGACGAAGGCATCGGACAGGTAGCCGGCGTCGCGGTACTCCTCCACCGAGGTGGCGCCGTGGCGCTTGGAGAGCTTCTTGCCGTCGGCGCCCAGAATCATGGAGATGTGGGCGAACGTGGGCACGGGCGCGCCGAGGGCCTCGTAGACCATGACTTGACGCGGGGTGTTGGACAGGTGGTCGTCGCCGCGGATGACGTGAGTGATCTTCATCATGGCGTCATCGACGACGGTCGCGAAGTTGTACGTGGGCGTGCCGTCGGACCGGAAGATGACAAAGTCGTCAAGCTCCTTGGCGTCGAAGGTTACCTCGCCGTGGACGGCGTCGTGGATGACGACGTCGCCGCGGTCCTCGGGCACCTTGATGCGAAGGACGTAGGACTCGCCGGCCTCGATGCGACGGCGGGCCTCCTCGGGATCAAGATCGCGGCAACGGCGCTGATAGCCCTGGAAGGGGTCCTTGCGCTCCTGCGCGGCCTTGCGGTCGGCTTCGAGCTGCTCCTTGGTGCAGAAGCAGGGATAGGCCTTGCCCTCGTCCCAAAGCTTCTGGGCGGCCTGCTTGTACAGGTCCAGGCGCTCGGTCTGGGCGTAGGGGCCAAAATCGCCGCCCACCTCGGGACCCTCGTCCCAGTCCAGGCCCAGCCAACGCATGGCGCGCAGGATGATCTGCGTGTTCTCGTCGGTGGAGCGGGTGGGGTCGGTGTCGTCGATGCGCAGGATGAACGTGCCGCCGTTAGCACGGGCGAAAGCCCAGTTATAGATAGCGGTGCGGGCGCCGCCGATGTGCAGCTTGCCCGTCGGTGAGGGTGCAAAGCGGACGCGAACGTCTGATGCCATGGATATCTCCTCGATTGCAGGATGGATGTCTAACCGCATCAGTATAAAGCATCAAAGCAACCTCCGCACAAAGGGCACCGACCTACTCATTGGGGACAGACTTAAATGACCAGTCTTTGGGCAACCTGTCGGCACTTAGGCAAGGCTGATCATTTAAGTCTGTCCCCAATGAGTAATTTAAGTCTGTCCCCAATGAGTAGGTGCGGAAAGGGTGTGAATGTTTGATTTACGCGCTATGATGTGCCCTTGCATAGAGAGCCCGGCGGAATGGTAACGGTCGCCGGGACACGTTTTTGAAAGGACAATCATGTCAGAAGAACTTCGTTCCATCCCGCCCCAACACGGGTCCTTTGTTTTTACGTCGGAGTCGGTGACCGAAGGTCATCCAGATAAGATCGCTGACCAGATCAGCGACGCCGTCCTCGACGCAATCCTCTCCAAAGAAATAGAGCTCCAGGAGCAGGGCTACATCGCCCCCAACGGCGTGCCCGCCAACGTGGAGAACGTCCGCTGCGCCTGCGAGACCCTCGTGACCACCGGCACCGTCATCGTCGCCGGCGAGATTCGCACCCAGGCCTATGTCGACGTACAGGAAATCGCCCGTGGCGTCATCCGCCGCATTGGCTACAACCGTGCCAAGTTCGGTTTTGACTGCGACACCTGCGGCGTTATGAGCCTTATCCACGAGCAGTCGCCCGATATCGCCCAGGGCGTCGACGAGTCCTTCGAGACCCAGACCGGCGCTACCACCGACCCGATCGATCTGATCGGTGCCGGCGACCAGGGCATGATGTTCGGTTATGCCTCCAACGAGACCAAGACCCTCATGCCCATGCCGCACTACCTGGCAAGCCGCCTGGCCGAGCGCCTGGCCGCCGTGCGTCACGACGGTACCCTCGCCTATCTGCGTCCCGACGGCAAGACCCAGGTCACCGTGCGCTACGAGGAAGGCAAGCCTGTCGAGGTCACGACCATCGTCATCTCCACGCAGCACGCCGCCGAGATCGAGGACATGGGCAAGATCAAGGCCGACCTCATCGAGCACGTCATCACCCCGGTCATGGCCGCTGAGAACATGCCGTGGGACAACGCGGACATCTACGTGAACCCCACCGGTCGCTTTGTCGTGGGCGGCCCCATGGGCGACACGGGCCTCACCGGCCGCAAGATCATCGTCGACACCTACGGCGGTTATGGCCGTCACGGCGGCGGCGCCTTTAGCGGCAAGGACTGCACCAAGGTCGACCGCTCCGCCGCGTATGCCGCGCGCTGGGTCGCCAAGAACGTAGTCGCCGCCGGTCTGGCCGACCGCTGCGAAGTCGAGCTTGCCTACGCCATCGGCGTTTCCAAGCCCCTCTCAATCATGGTCGACACCTTCGGTACCGCACATGTTGCCGAGGACAAGATCGTCGAGGCCGTAGAGAAGACCTTCGACCTGCGCCCGGGCGCAATCATCCGCGACCTAGACCTGCGTCGCCCGATTTACGAAAAGACGGCAGCCTACGGTCACTTCGGCCGCGAAGACGCCGACTTCACCTGGGAGAAAACCGACCGAGTCGAAGAACTCAAAGCAGCCTGCGGCCTGTAAGCACGCGGCTAAAGCTACAGCCAAATAGAAACGCACCAAAAAGAGGTACCGAAACAACCGGTACCTCTTTTTTATTTAATCGGTGGTGAAGATGAGTCGACATGGAGCACAGAATAGGTCTCCAGCTGATGGATTTTGCAGCATGAGCGCCTCTACCATGTATCCTAAGTTCCGAGGGCTTTGGTATTTGGTCGATCGCGAGTTCCGCACGAGCCGGAGGCCACTTAATGTGGCCTCCGTGCGAGCCAGGACTGTAGAGCAGGCGACCAAATACCAAAGCCCTCGGAACGACGGGATAGAGAAGGAGCACCCATGGCAGGCAAGCCGCAAACACTAGCTACGACCTCGGCATTCGAGATCTTGGGCCCCGTCATGGTCGGCCCCAGCTCATCGCACACCGCCGGCGCCCTGCGCTGCGCCCAAGTTGCCGCCAGCCTGCTGGAAGGCCGCATCACCAAAGTCACCTTTGGCCTGTGGAACTCCTTCGCCCACACTTACCGCGGCCACGGCACCGACCGTGCGCTCGTCGCGGGCATACTGGGCCTCGACACCGATGACGAGAACATCAAGCAGGCCTTCGACCTCGCACGCGAGCAGGGCCTCGAATATCACTTTGACATCAAGGGCGACGACGCGTCCATCCATCCCAACACCGTCGACATCGACATGGTCGACGACACGGGCGCCACGGCACAGGTCCGCGGCGAGAGCCTGGGCGGCGGCAAGATGCGCATCAGCCGCATTAACGGCGTCGGCGTCGACATCTCGGGCATGTATTCCACGCTCTTCGTGGCGCACAAGGACGTCCCCGGTGTACTCGCCGCGCTCACCAACCTGCTCGCCTACGCCCATGTAAACATCGCCTTCTGCCGCACCTACCGCACCGAAGTGGGCGGCCAGGCCTACTCCGTCTTTGAGACCGACGGCGCGCCCGACGACACCGTCGTCCCCATGCTGCGCAAGCTCGACAATGTCGATTACGCAACGTTTATCGAGCTCCCCGGTTCTGCCTCGTCGATCTCCCCCGGCGTCTCGGCCAAGGAAATCTTCGACGACGGCGAGCAGCTGCTCGATGCGTGCGAGGAACTGGGGCTCAGCATCGGCGCCGTCATGGCCGTTCGCGAGGCGCGTCTGACCGGCGAGGCCCACGCCGTCGCCGCCATGCGCCGCGTGCTCGACGTCATGCGCGAGGAGACCACGGCCCCCATCGCCAATCCGCAACGCTCGCTCGGCGGGCTTATCGGCGGCGAGGCCAAGCTCGTCGAAGCAACCCGCTGCAACGATTTGAGTGCAAGCCTGATGGGCGCCGTCCAGACCGACGCCGTTGCCCGCGCCATGGCCGTGCTCGAGCGCTCCGCTACCATGGGCGTGATTGTCGCCGCCCCCACGGCAGGGTCCGCGGGTGTTGTGCCCGGCTGCGTGCTGGCGCTCGCCGATCGCCTGCAGCTCGACGACGAGCAAGTCATGGACGCGCTCTACTGCGCAGCCGCCATCGGCCTCAACCTCACCACGAGCGCCTGCGTCGCCGGCGCCGAGGGTGGCTGTCAAGCCGAGGTGGGAAGCGCCGCCGCCATGGCAGCCGCCGCGCTGGTGCAGATGCTCGGCGGCACGCCCGAGCAGGCGCTCGACGCCAGTTCCATCGCGCTGAGTAACCTGCTGGGCCTCGTTTGTGACCCCGTCGGTGGCCTCGTGGAGGTGCCCTGCCAAAACCGCAACGCCATTGGCGTGGCAGCGGCCTTTAGCTCGGCACAACTCGCCCTCGCAGGCATTAAGAGCTTGGTGCCGTTTGACCAGATGGCACATGTCATGCTCTCGGTGGGCCACGCGTTGCCGGCCACGCTGCGCGAGACGGCAAAGGGCGGCATCGCGCAGGCTCCGGCCGCACTTTCGGCATGTGCAAAATGCGGTGTGTGCGGATAGCGGCAAAGAACGACTCAAAGGTGGGACTAATGTCCCACCTCTTTTGAATGCCACCGTTTCCGTACCACAAACAGCAGGGCAATCGCTATAATGCAAGCACAGTAAAAACACGATGAACCGCAAGGCGAAAATCGAAGGATATGCATACGATGTCGCAAAACGATCGAACTCAACTGATTCCCGATCCGCAGCAGCCGAGCAGGCACACCGGCGGCGTTCAGTCGCCGCGTCCTATCGCGCCGAGCCACGGTCAGCAGCGTGGTGCGACAAACGCTTCCCAACGCCCGAACCAGCAGCGTCAACAACGTCAGCAACGCCAGGCAAACGGCAACGCGCCCAAGCTGCCCCCCACGCACGCTCGAGGCGATCGCGGCCCCGCGCGCAAGTCCGCCGGCAACAATAAGTCGGGCAAAAAGACGACGCTCTTTGTCGTCTTGGGTCTAATCGTCATTGTCTATATCGTAGGCGTCGTAGCGTTTTCGCAGGTAGCCTACGCCAACACCACCATCGCCGGCGTCGACGTCTCGTTCTCCAACGCTTCGTCTGCCGCCACCAAGGTCAACTCGGCATGGAAGCACTATAAGCTCACCGTGACAGGAGATGACTTTAGCTGGACCTATCAGCCCGAGTCCGATGAACCCATCGTCGATGGCGAAGCTGCAGCAAAAGAGATCATCAGCCACAACGAAGCCTTTGTATGGCCGGTCCGCCTTGTGGAATCCTTAAGCGGCAAGACCAAAACAACCGCTACCACCAACGAAGTCGATCTTGATCAAGACGTCGACCTGTCCATGCTCTCCGATACCTTTGACCAAAAGAAGTTTGAGAAGGATCTGGGCGCCGCCATCGACGAGTTTAACGAAGGACGTTCGGGCACGTTCGAGGCCAATAGCTCCTATGACGAGCAGGCCGGCAAGTTTACCGTCGAGAAGGCGCGCTCCAACGAAAAACTCAACCGCGAGCATGTCATTAAGTATGCCGAGCTCGAGCTTGCCTCGCTGGCCGAGACCGTAGATCTTTCTAAGCTCGGCAACGATGCCTATGAGCCGCTCAATGGAACGCTGACCGATGATCAGATTCAGGCTGCATGTGATGCCGCCAACAACTTCCTGGGCGTCAACGTGACCCTTAAGCTCAACGGCGAGGATGCCGGAAAGGTTGATGGCAGCTCCGTGTTGCAGTGGATCAGCTTTGCCGATCCGGCCAACCCCACGCTCGATACGTCGCAGATCAGTAGCTGGGCAGCCGAGCTCGCCAACGGCTTTAATACCGTGGGCTCCACTCGCTGGTGGACGCGCGCCGATGGCAAGCAGTGCGCCGTCGAAGGCGGTGACTTTGGTTGGTCCATCGACAGCAGCTCGCTCGCCAAGCAGGTCGAAGACGCTATTAACAACAAGCAGACCGGCGAGATCGAGATCAAGTACTCCCAGAAGGCCGACACCTTTACCGCAAAGGGAGAGCCCGACTGGAAGGCATACATCGACGTCGACCTGTCCGAGCAGCACGCGCGCTACTATGACGAGAACGGTAATATCGTCTGGGAGGCCAACTTTATTTCCGGCAAACCGGGCGAAGACGCCACCCCCGAGGGCGTGTGGCAGATCAACAGCAACGACGGCGGCAGCACCCTGATCGGAGCCAAGGACCCCGAGACCGGTAAGCCCAAATACGAGAGTCCGGTGAGCTACTGGATGCCGTTTGAGGGCAACATGATCGGCTTCCACGATGCCACCTGGCAAAACGACAAGAGCTTCGATAACGCCGAGTCGTACAAGTGGTGCGGCAGCCACGGTTGCATTAACCTGCGACTGGCCGACGCCAAGGCACTTCACGACTGCATCAAAGTCGGCCTGTGCGTGGTTGTCCACTCGTAGTGCAACGCGCGCATTCCTACAACGTGGAACTGCTGCGACCAATCTAACAGTTCCGAAAGAAACCGTCCCATGCGCCCACCCCAACCGGTGGGCGCATATACTTATCAAGGTACTTTCTATAAAGGAGACGCTATGCCGAATGTCCCCACGACCACCCCGGGCCCGGATGATACCGAGCACACGCCCGAAGATGTCACCGAAACGATTCCTCTGGTTACAAACGTACATGCCGATAAGCAGAGCGGACGCGCGAACGATGCGGCCGAGATTTCCGATGAAGAGGCATATGCCAAGCTCAAAGCAAAACGTGCCGAACGTCGACGCAAAAAGCTGATTCGACGCGGCATTGCCGTCGGTGTCGTAGGTGCCATCGCGCTCATTGCCATTGTCGCAACCCTGGTTATCAATGCGCAGCCTCAGGGCGCTAGCGGGCCTGTGACCGACATGGTGACCGAGGGCACGTTTACCACAACGGTCGAGGCTAAAGGCCAGCTCAAACCCATTTCGTCCTCAGTGGTCTCCCCTTCTGTCGACGGTACGGTCGATTCGATCAACGTGCAGGCGGGCCAATCCGTCAACGAGGGCGACGTGCTTATGACCATTAAAAACGACGAGCTCGATCGCAACGTTGCCGAGGCGCAACGTGCAGTTGCAGCCGCTCAGGAAGACCTCGCCAACGCGCAGAAAGCCGCAGCTGCCGCGCAGGCCACCCCAACGACGGACGTCGATGGAGCTTCCGCAGCGGCTGGCGTCTCCGACGCATCAGCGGACACGAACGCCGTATCGGCCGCGCAGCGCAGCCTCGCTTCGGCCCAGGCAAACCTTGATCAGGCGAACGCCAAGGCCGCCAGCCGTACGGTCACGGCCCCGAGCTCGGGCAGCATCGTGGAGCTCAATGCCAAAGTGGGCGCCACGGTTACAGGCGGCATGATCATGGGCGAAAGCGATACGAGCGGCGGCAAGCAGTGCATGCAGATCGCCGACATGTCCAAGATGAAGGTGACCGTGCAGGTGGGCGAAAAGGACATCGCCAAGATCGCCGTTGGGCAGAGCGCCAACGTCACGTATCCCGCGTTTCCCGATATCGTGAGCCAGGGCACCGTCACGGCTATCGCGTCGGTGGCAAACTCCGACGCCGCCAACAGTGGCGGCGGCAGCGTAACCTTTAACGTCGACATCCTCATCGAGGCGCCCGACGCGCGCCTGAAGCCGGGCATGACGGCCGAGGTATCGGTGGTGACCGAGCAGCTCGACGACGTGGTGATGGTGCCGACGATGGCGCTCATGACCGAAGACGGCGAACACTATTACGTCAACGTGGCGACTGATGACGAGGGCAAGCAAACCCGTCGCGTGAAGGTGACCGTCGTGACGCAAAACGACAACGAAGCCGTAGTCGGCAAGACGCAGGTCAAGCACGACGACCAGGGCAACGAGATCAACCCTGGCGTGCCGGTTACCAAGCTGCGCGATGGCGACACCCTCGTCATGGACACCGGAGCGGACGCAACGGCTGACGGCGGCTACGGCGCGGATTCGGGCAGTATGTCTGCCGACGAGGGCATGTAATGCGTCCCGTTATCGACATCCGCAACGTGCACCGCATCTTTGAGAGCGAGGCGGGGTGCGCCCACATCCTGCACAACGTGAGCCTGGCGGTAAATCCCGGCGAATTCGTCGCCATCACTGGCCCATCGGGCTCGGGCAAATCAACGCTCATGAACATCCTCGGCTGCCTGGATAAGCCAACGGCAGGCGACTACTACCTGCAAGGGCTTAACGTGGCCGAGCTCGATGATGACGAGCTCACCGAAGTCCGCGCCCTGAGCATCGGCTTTGTCTTTCAGAGCTTCAACCTGCTGCCGCGCCTGTCGGTTATCGAAAACGTCATGCTGCCGCTGGCCTACACCAATGTGCCCCGAAGCCAGCGCGAAATGCGCGCCGTGCACGCGCTGCAGGCCGTCACGCTACCGGTCGACCACTGGGACCACCGCATATCCGAGCTCTCGGGCGGCCAGATGCAGCGTGTCGCCATCGCGCGCGCCCTTGTCAATGACCCGCCCATCATCCTGGCCGATGAGCCGACGGGAAACCTGGACTCCGCAACCGGAGCGCTCGTCATGGAAACATTCCACAAGCTTCAGGAGCGCGGCAAGACCATCGTGCTCATCACACACGACCCCGGCATCGCCGCCGAGGCCGACCGTGCCGTGACCATCCGCGACGGTCGCATTCACGACGGCGCGTATATTCCACATGCACCGCGAACCCTGCGCAGCGCCGTAGATAGCCTGCCCATGATTTCCGCCTGCGTCAACCCGACGAAAGGAGTGGTGGCATGAGCGCCCGCGATCTCATCCAGGAAGCCCTTCACTCGCTCGAAGCCAACAAGGGGCGCAGCCTGCTCACCATCCTGGGCATTGTCATCGGCATCGCCTCGGTAATCGCCATGACTTCGCTCATCGGCGGCATCCAAAACAGCCTGGTCAACAGTCTGGGTCTCAATGCGGCACGCATGGTGCAAATCTATTCGTCGCAAGAACTCACCGAGTCGGACATCGAGAAGCTTCAAAAACTGGTGCCGCAGATAGAGCAGATCGGCATTGTCGACAGCGCGTATACCGAGTACAAGACCGGCGATAAAAGCTATACCGTCATGGCACAAGGTGTCGATAGCGACATGCTCGACGCCGTGGGGGCCAGCAAGCTCGTTGCGGGGCGCACCTATTCCCAGGCCGAGTCCCAGTCAGGCTCGCGCGTGGCGCTCATCAGCCGCAACGGCGCCGATCAGCTTTACGGCAACGAACAGGATGCGCTGGGGAAAACCATCAAGGTGTCCAACGGCGAGGTGCAGATTGTAGGCGTGATTGATGGCGGCAGCGACTCCATGGGCTCGCTTACGCTGTATATGCCACGCGAAACCATCTCCGAGTTGTTTGGCGACGAGAATCCTTCATTCCCCAGTGTGACGGCACTTGCCGCCGAGGGCACGGACATGGATGAGCTCTGCAAGACCATCGAGTCCAAGGTGCGCGCAATGAAGGGCATCGCGGAGGATGATGAGTACGACAGTGTATCGGCGACCTCCATGAAAAGCGCCATCGATGCACTCAACTCCTTTATGGGCGCATTCTCGCTCATCATGGGTGCTGTCGCCAGCATCTCGCTGCTTGTCGGCGGTATCGGCATTATGAATATGATGCTCACCAACGTGACCGAGCGCATCCGCGAGATCGGCATCCGCCGCGCTCTGGGCGCCAGTCGTCGCGATATCACCGCGCAGTTTTTGGCCGAGTCCTCGGCACTGTGCGTCACCGGTGGCCTGCTGGGTGTCCTGATTGGCTATCTGCTGGCATGGGGACTCACGTTCTTTGCCGCAAGCTCGGGCATCATGAGCGAGTTTGGAGCTACCGGGACGATCACGCCAAGCTTCTCCATTACGACAGTGTTGATCGCGTTTGCCGTATCGGTCGGCATCGGCGTAATCTTTGGCTTCTATCCCGCTCGCCGCGCGGCAAAGCTCGACCCGGTGGAGTGCCTACGCTACCAGTAAGCCACCACCAACAAGTTGCGGTGAATTAGAGCGCCTAGCGCGCGAACTCCCGTAAAAGCGCGTCTTCCACTTCCCGAAGCGAAAGGGCCCCGCCTCCCTCGGCGGGACGGGTGACCACGATGCAGCTCGCCCCCGCGTCGCGCGCGGCGGCGAGCTTCTCGGCCGTGCCGCCTACGGTACCCGAGTCCTTGGTCACAAGCCACTGGGCGCTCACCTGCCGAAGCATCGCCTCGTTGAGCTCGCGGGTGAAGGGCCCCTGCATACCGATGACGTGCGACGGCGAAAACCCCGCGTCGATGCACTTCGTTATAGCACCGGGCAGCGGGAGCACACGCACGAAGAAGCGCTCCGTGAAATCGGCGACGCGCGTGTAGGGAGCAAGCTCCTTGCTCCCCGTCGTGAGAAGCGCACGACCCGGGTTCTCGGAGAGAAAGCGCGCCGCGCAGGCGATCGACGCGACCGACACGACGCCTTTGGGTAGCGCCTCAGCCGGGCGCGCAAGGCGCAGGCATCGTGCACCCACGGCGAGCGAAGCGGCCCGGATGTTGCCGCTTGCGAGCGTAGCGAAGGGGTGCGTGGCGTCGACGACGATGCGCGCGCCGGAAAGCTCGCGCTCCATGTCGGCCTCGTCGAGCCTGCCCGCATGCACCTCGATGCCCGGAAGTTCGCCCAAAAGCTCGCCTCCGTACTCGGTTGCCGCGTAGGCAAGGGCGGGGATGCCCGACCCGCTCGCCCATTCGCACAGAAGGCGGCCCTCGGTGGTGCCGGCGAAGATGCGCAGCGCCGGCGCGGATGCGGGCGCCGTCACTTCGGGCCGCCTGGGCGCGTGATCTGGTAGAGCAGCGCGTTCATAATGGCGGCCGCCACGGTAGAGCCGCCCTTGCGACCCCTCGCGACGATGGCCGGCACGCGTCGCGCGAGTAGCTCCTCTTTCGCCTCGACCACGTTCACAAACCCGACCGGCACCCCAACGACGAGCGCGGGCGCGATCTTCCCCGCGTCCATGAGCTCGGCGAGGCGCAGAAGTGCTGTGGGAGCGTTGCCGACGGCCACGATGAGCGGACCCTCGATGTCGCAAGCTTTGTCCATGCTCGCAACGGCGCGAGTCGTACCCGCGGCGCGCGCAGCCGCGGCGACATCAGGGTCGGCCATGTAGCACACGGCCTTGCAGCCGATCTTCGCGAGTGCGGGCTTGCTTATGCCTGCGAGCGCCATGTTCGTGTCGGTGAGCACCGTGGCCCCTGCGCGCAGTGCGTCGAGCGCACAGTGCGCGGCGTCATGGGTGAACACGAGGGAATCGGCGTACGAGAAGTCGGCAGTGGTATGGATGACGCGCTTCACGACGGGCTCTTCGAGCGGCGGGAACGAGCGGCCGCCGAGCTCTTCGGTGATGATCTCGAAGCTGCGCCGCTCGATGTCGCCAGGCGCCATCTCCTTGGAATCCATCTAGTACTCCACTCCTTCCCTTGCACATATCCCCTGAGCGTAGGGGTGTTTCTCGCACTGCATCTCGGTTATGTAGTCGGCCTTTTCCACGATCTTGCGGGAAGGCGCGCGCCCGGTGAGCGCTACTTCGACGCCGCGCGCGGACATATCGAGCGCGCGGTCCACGAGCTCCTCGTCGACAAGCCCCTTCGAAAGCGCGTCGAGCGCCTCGTCGAGCACGAGCAGCCCCTCCTGCGCGCCCTTGAGCTCGGCGAGCGCGGAAGCAAGGTTCCCATCGTGCAGCTCGCACGTCGCGGCAAGTTCTTCCGACGTCATGGACCAGGTAAACTTTTCCGACACCTTCCCCGCGAACACGGGCACGCCGAAATGCTCGGCGAGCAGTCGCGCCTCCCCGCTTTCGCCGTCTTTCAGGAACTGCACGACGACGACGCGGCGGCCTGCGGCGAGCATGCGAAGGGCGAGGCCCATCGCCGCCGTGGTCTTGCCTTTGCCGTCGCCATGATACACGTGGATCATACGCCCTCCTCGATAATGCGGTAGACATACTCCATGTCGAGCGCCCCGCGCACGCCGTCGGCCAGGCGGTCGAACTCGCGCGCACGGTGATCGGCCGCGGACGCCGCGCCCGCAGCACCCACGACGCTCTCGGGCAGGCCGCGTATACGCGCAAGCGAGCGCGCGAGGGCGAGCGCCACCCCCGGTTCGTCGAACAGGCCGTGGAGATAGGTTCCGAACACGTTTCCGCAGGCCGCGCCTTCTGGTTTGCCGCCAATCGTGCCCGCAGGGGCGCAGGAGACGGTCGTTTCGCCGTCGTGAATCTCGTACCCGCGCGCCGTCATGCCGTTCCACACCGAGAACGCGCCTTGGGCGCCCGTGATGCGCAGCTCCGACTGGGCGAGGCGCTTTTCCTCCTTGAACACCGTACTTGCAGGGATGAGCCCGAGCCCGCGCGCGGTGCCAGCGCCTTCCCTGCCGTGCGGATCGGAAAGCTCGTCTCCCAAGAGCTGGTAGCCTCCGCATATGCCGAGCACCGGTGTGCCCGCGCCCGAAAGCGCGCGTACACAGGCTCCGATGCCGCTAGCCGCAAGCCAGCGCGCGTCGTCGAGCGTGGTCTTTGAGCCGGGAAGCACCACCAGGTCGGGTCGGCCCAGATCGGTCGTCGAGGAAACATAGCGCACGCCCACGCCGGGCACGCGCGAAAGCGGGTCGAAGTCGGTGAAGTTCGACAGATGCGGAAGACGCACGACGGCGACGTCGATGACACCGCGCGCCTCGCGGGCAGATAGGCGCGGCGCGAGCGAGTCCTCGTCGTCCAGGTCGAGCGTAAGATACGGCACGACACCCACGACGGGAACCCCGCACATCTTCTCGAGCGGGGCCAAACCCGGGCGCAGGATTTCCACATCGCCGCGGAACTTGTTCACCACAAGTCCCCGCAAAAGCGCGCGATCCTCGGGCGCAAAGAGCGCGACCGTACCGTAGAGCTGGGCAAACACCCCGCCTGGGTCGATGTCGCCCGCGAGCAACACGGGGGAGGACACGGCGCGCGCGAGCCCCATGTTGACGATGTCGTTTTCGGAAAGGTTGATTTCGGCGGGGCTGCCGGCGCCCTCGATAACGATGACGTCGTTATCCTCCGCGAGCGAATCGAACGCCTCCAAAATCTGCGGCATGAGCGCCTTCTTTCGCGCGAAGTAGTCCCTCGCAGCGAAGGCTCCCTGCGCCTTGCCGGCCACGATGAGCTGGCTTCGGTGGTCGCTTTCGGGCTTGAGCAGAATGGGGTTCATGCGCACGTCGGGCGCGATGCCGCACGCCTCGGCCTGCATGATCTGGGCGCGCCCCATCTCTAGCCCGTCGGCCGTGACACCGCTGTTGAGCGCCATGTTCTGGCTCTTGAAGGGAGCCACGCGCAGGCCGTCCTGCGAAAGCACACGGCACAGTCCCGCCGCAAGCAGGCTCTTCCCCGCGTTCGACATGGTGCCCTGGATCATGATGGGCTTCGCCCTACCCACGGGTATCGACCTCCTTCGCCGAGCCTCGGCCATCCGCGCCCGCCATAGCGCCGCCGCAAGAAGCACCGCCCCGTTCGTCGGGTTCGCCTTCGCCCGATGCGCCTTCCGCCCGAAGCACGCGGCTGAACGCCATCGCAAGCCGGGCATTCTCCTTGCGCGTGCGCACCGCGACGCGGCACCAGAAACGGGACAGTACCGAAAACGAGTCGCACGTGCGGACCAAAACCCCCTGTTTATACAGGCGCTCGGGGATGTCTTTCGCCGGCGTGCGGACTAAAAGGAAGTTCGCATCCGACGGCACGACGGAAAGCCCGAGCGAGGAGAGCTCGTGGGAAAGCCACGCTCGCTCGCCTGCCAATACATCGCGCGTGCGCGAGACGTATTCAACGTCTTCCAGGGCGGCGATGCCCGCGGCCTCGGCGACCGAGGAGACGGGCCACGCCTGCCCAGCCCGGCGAATCCCCTCGATGAGTTGGGCGTTTCCGCTGATCAGATATCCCAACCGCAACCCCGCCATTCCGTAGAGCTTGGTGAACGCGGAGAGCACGGCCACATGGCGCGAACACGCGGCGCGTGCAGCCACGCTCCTTTCGCGGGCGTCGGGCGCAAATCCGAGGAAGCACTCGTCCACGACGAGCAGCGCGCCCACCTGCTCGCAGCGGCAAGCCGCGGCATCGATCACGCTGGGGTCGACGAGGCGCCCCGTCGGGTTGTTCGGATTGCAGAGGTACGCCACGTCTCCCGGCCCCCCAATCGCGCGGGCGAAGGAGGCGGGCACGTCGAAGTCGTCCGCTTCGGAGAGCGGGAACTCCTGCACGCATGCGCCGTAGTACGATGCCGCCTCCGCATATTCAGAAAACGTCGGCGCGCACACGACGATGCGTTTCGGGCGCACCGCCGCGGCGAGCCGCCAGATGATGTCGGACGCGCCCGCGCCGCAGACGATAGTATCTTCGGGTATGCCCTGGGCGCGCGCTAGGGCGCGAACGAGGGCGAGGCTTTCCCTATCGGGGTAGGCGTCGATTCGAGAAAGCGCCTTGCAAGCTGCGGCGAGGGCGCGCGGCGAGGGCCCTGCCGGATTCACGTTCACCGAGAAGTCAATGAGGTCGGAGGCGCCCCCTTCGCAAGCGATGCCGAGCGATTGCGTGCTACCCCCATGCGCACGGGCGCGCAGGATTCCCCCGGCAACCCGGGGCGCGGCGTGGTCTTCCCTCATGCCATCGCCCCCACGGCGAGCACGACCGCCGCACGCGCGGCACCGAAGACGACGAGCGCGCATACGGACGCGGCGAGCATGAGCCTTGTCGCCCGGACGATGTCGCCCCACTCGATTTCGCGGGACGCGTCGCCTATCGTCGGTTTCTCAACGAGCTTGCCGAAATACACCGCGGGTCCTGCCAGACGCAGCCCGAGCGCGCCCGCGCACGCTGACTCGGTCTGCGCCGCGTTGGGGCTCGCATGGCGACGCCTGTCGCGGCGCCAGATGCGCGCCGCCCCGCGCGCGTCGAGACCGACGATCGGGCACACGGCGATCATGAGCAAGGCCGATAAGCGCGAGGGAATCCAGTTCGCCGCATCGTCGAGGCGCGCCGAGGCGCAGCCGAAGTCGATGTAGCGCTCGTTTTTGTAGCCCACCATGCTGTCGAGCGTGTTCACCGCCTTGTACGCCATACCCAAGGGCGCACCCCCGATCATAAGGTAGAAAAGCGGCGCGATGACGCCGTCGCTCGCGTTCTCCGCCACCGTTTCCACGGCGGCGCGCGCGACGCCCTGCTCGTCGAGAACAGACGTGTCGCGTCCCACGATGAGCCCGACGGCTTCGCGCGCCGCGACAAGGCCGCCCTTCGAGAACGCGCGGGCCACGGTCAGGCTCTGGCGGCGTAGCTCGCATGCCGCGAGAATCTGATAGCTCGCCCATGCCTCGACCACGAAGCGCAAGCCGGAGTGAACCATGCCGCAAAGATGCAGGATTCCCCAGGTCAAAAGCCCACACGCAAGCGGAAGCGCCACAGCGAGCACAAGCCCTGCGGCGCGCGTGCCCGCGGACGTTTGCGGGAATGCGCCCCGCAGGCGGCCTTCGGCCCACGTGATCGCGCGCCCCATGGCAACGACGGGATGGGGAAGCCAGCGCGGGTCGCCGAAGGCAAGGTCGGCCGCGAACCCGACGGCGACGGCAAGAATCGTCATCACCGGGCATCGCCCCCCGAAGCGAGGCGAACGTCGCGAAGGCAGTGCCCATCCCAGGTGGCGGCCCATGCGCCGCCCGGCTCGGTATGCACGTCGAAGTATCCCATTTTCGGGACAGCTAGCTCGGAGAGCAGCGCTTTCACGGTACCCGCGTGAACGACGAAGACGGCGCGCCCACTCCCCTGGGCGCGCTCCGATTCGCACGCCTCCTTAAACGCCGCGACGACGCGGCGGGTGAAATCGCTCTTGCCCTCGCCATGCGGGCAGCGCGACTCGCACCAGGAGTCTACCCAGGCGCGGTAGCGCGCATCCTCTTTAAGCTCGGCGGCGCTTCGCCCCTCGAAGTCGCCGAAATCCATCTCGCGCAGACCGGGGCACGCCATAAGCTCCGCGTTCGGGAAGAGGATGCGCGCCGTCTGGTCGGTGCGGGCCATGCCGCTCGTGATAACACGGAACACGTCACGATAGCACGCGAGGTCGCGCAAAGCGCGCTCGCCCGCGCTCGACAGGGGCTCGTCGGTGCCCGCCCCGCTGTAGCGATGGTCTTCCGTGCCCGCCGTGGCACCATGGCGCACGAAGACGACTTCCAAAGGCGCGCCCGCGCCCTGCGTCCCTCGAGGCGCATCGGCAAGGTTTCCTTTGATGACCTGGGGTATCCCGCACGTCATGCGCACGACGACGTCGGCGCGCGCAGCGAGCGCGCATCCCAGGCGCCCCGCGCGCTCGCGCCATTGGGCGTCTTCCGCACGCATAGGGACGACCCCCGAGCCGACCAAGGGCAGAATCACTACGTCGAAGCCGATCAGCCGCTCGAGGGCCCGGTCAGCGTCGAGCGCGCGTACGAGATCCTCAACACGGTACGCGACACGGCCGGCAAAAGCCGCAGGCACGCCGCCCTCCGCAAACTGCGCCGCGTCGACGAAATCGTCCGCCGCGAACCCGAGCTTTTCGCGCACGAAGGTCCTCTTCCCCGAATGCGCGCCACCTACCACGAGCATCATAGGAGCATGCCCCCCGCCACCAGCATGGCAAGCATCGCGAGCTCGGCCCATTGCAGAAACCATCCGGCCAAATCCCCCGTCACCCCGCCGAAGCGGGACAGGGCAACATGGCGGTACCACGCGAGCGCCAAAAGCCCCGCCACCGCCATAAGGGCGCCGACGGCCTGAGCGCACGCGACCATCCCTGCAGCCGAAGCCGCAGCGAAAGCGCAAAGCGGCACAACGATCGCCGCGCGCTTCTTCGAAGGCGAGAGCCCCACGGCCATGCCGTCCGCCCGCGCGGCAGGCCAGCATTCAACGGCGAGCCCCGAAAGCGCGCGGGAGAACACGAGCGAGCACAGAAGCGCGAGGAACGTCCCCGCCGTAAGCGGCAGCGCGGTGAACAGGGAAAACTGCAGAATAAGGTACACGACAACACCGATGACCCCGAAGGCGCCCGCCCGCGGGTCGTGCATGATCTCGAGCTTTCGTTCGCGCGGGGCCCAACTTGCAAGCGCATCGGAGGTGTCGCAGAGCCCGTCTAGGTGGATGCCTCCCGTCACCGCCACAGGCAGCGCCACGAGCACAGCCGCGACGATGGTCGCGGGCACGCCGAGCAGGTTCGCCACGTGCCCCCACGCCGTCATGAGTAAGCCTTCCGCAAGGCCCACCAGGGGAAACGCGGCAAGAGCATGGGTTGACCCGAAATCGGTCCAAGCCGATTTCGGGACGGGGATGCGCGAGAACGTTCCGAACGCCGCGCAGATTGCCTCTACTATCTTCACCTTGTAGGTCCTTCGCCTTTCATCCACACGGGAATCCCGCATACCACTTCGACTGCGCGGTCTGCCAGCGCCGCCACGCCCGCGTTCACGCGCGCGAGCGCGCGCCTCCATGCCTCGGTCCCTTCATCGTAGCGCATCCCATCGGCGAACACGTCGACGGTGACCACCACCGTATACGCAGCGGCCTGAGCGAGCCGTTCGATGCCTCCGAGCACCTCGCGCGCCGCAGCGTCGGGGTCACGTGGGGACAAGCCGCCTTCCGCGAAGAGCTCGTTCGCAACCAGGTTGCCCACGTCCTCCAAAAGAAGCGTGCAGCCGCGCGGAAGCCCGGGCACTGCGGCGCCCACGTCACGCGTGCGCTCGAGGGTGGAAAACCCCTTGCCCTCGCGCAGCGCCCGATGGCGCGCGATGCGGCGGGCGCCCTCTTCCCCGAAGGGCTCCATCGTTGCCAGGTACACACGGGGGCCGTCGTGCCCAAGGCACAGGGACTCGGCGTAGGCGCTCTTGCCGCTCGCGGCGGTGCCGATGACGAGCGTAACCGTCATTTCCCGGCCTCGAAATGCTCGTAAGCAACCATGCCAGTCGCCGTGAACGTCTTCCCATCCCGGTACACGCGCAGCGCCGAATCCAGAAGGGGCAGATACGCCATGGCGCCCGCGCCCTCGCCCAAGTGCATGCCTGCGTCGAGGGGTGCCTTTATGCCGAGCGCGCGAAGGAGCTCCTGGCTTGCGGGTTCGCTTGATGCGTGGGTGCCCACGAGGTAGCCCAAGGCATTGGGGCACAGGCGCGCCGCACACAGGGCCGCCGTGCAGGATATGACCCCGTCGAGGAGCGCCGGCGCCTTCGAGGCCGCGGCCCCCAGGTAGAAGCCGCACATCGCCGCGATGTCGAAGCCGCCCACCTTCGAGAGCACGTCGATCGGGTCGGCGGGATCGGGCGAGTTCGCGTCGATAGCGCGCTCGACCACGTCGCGCTTGCGCGCGAGCGAGGCGTCCGAGAGCCCCGCGCCGCGCCCGACGAGGCTCCGCGCGTCCGCCCGGATGAGCACTGCGGCCACCGCCGCCGAGGTGGTCGTGTTGCCGATGCCCATCTCGCCCGCGGCGAGAAGGCGCACGCCGGCGCGGACAAGCCCGCAAGCGACGGCGATTCCGACCTCTATCGCGCGCACGGCTCCATCGCGAGACATAGCGGAGCCGTGCGCGATGTTGCCGCTCCCCCGCTGCACGTTCGCGTGCACCATGCGCGCGTCTTCTATGCCCCGGGCCATACCCACGTCGACGGGCACGACCTCGGCACCCGCGAACGCCGCCATGCGGCAGGCGCTCGCGGCCCCCTCGCACATGTTGCGCGCGACGGCTCGCGTCACGTCTTGCCCGCTTTGCGACACGCCTTCGGCAACAACCCCGTTGTCGGAAAAGAATACCGCGAGCGCACGGGGAAACTCGGCCACCTCGGCGCTCCCCTGAGCTGCGGCGATACAAGCGACGGCGTCTTCAAAGTCGCCCAATCCCCCCAAGGGGTGCGCAATGGAGTCCCACGCGGCGTACGCGGCGGCGCGGGCGCACTCGTCTGCGGGCGCGATCCGGGAGAGCGCGGCTTCGAGCACGGCGCCCGGCGCCGACGAGAACGCGCGCTCGACTTCCTCGCGGATGCAGGCCAGCGCGGTTTCGGTTGCTTCAGCCATGCCGTCTCCTCTCTGCGAACGACGCTGCGGCAGACGCGAACGCGCGCGCAACGTCGGGGTTCGCAGGATAATACACATGCGGGAAGCCCGCAACCAGGGACGGGGTGGTCGTCATGCACGGCCAGCCCTTGTCGCGCCGGGGCTTTTGCGCCCAGAAGTCGCCGCCCGGGCAGGTGGACTGCCAGTAGTGGAACTCGTGCGCGCGGATGCGTGTGCCGCGCGGCCCGTAGAGCCCGTCGCGTTGAGAAGTGAGCTCCACGTACCCGAAATGGGACAGCCTTCCCCCGTTCTCGCTTACGCCCTCAAGGGCGCCCGCAACAGGCCAGCGCCGCCCCTCGCTATCGGCGATTTCGCGCTGCAGATACAGAAACCCACCGCATTCGGCGACCGTCGGCATGCCGGATTCCACCGCATGCCGCACCGCCTCGCGCATCGGCGCGTTCTCGGAGAGCTGCTGCGCATGGAGCTCCGGGTAGCCACCTCCTAGATAGAGGGCGCTTGTCCCCCGGGGCAACTCACTATCACACAGGGGGCTGAAAAAGGCCAGCTCACAACCCAGGTCCTCGAGCGCGCGCAGGTTCTCCTCGTAGTAGAACGAAAATGCCTCGTCACGCGCGACGGCGACGATGGGCCGCGCTCCCGCGATCGGCTCCAACCGGTAAGGTTCCTCGCGGATATCGGGTGCCGTCGCCGCTATTTCGAGCAAGCGGTCGACGTCGACGCTCTTTTCCACCAGCTCGGCCATCTTGTCGATGCGCGCGGAAAGTTGCTCGACCTCGTCGGCGGTCACAAGCCCCAGATGCCGGCTTTCGAGCGAGAACGCCTCGTCGGCGGGGATATTCCCCAAAACCGCGACGCCCGTGTGCTTCTCGATCGCAGGCGCAGCGTAGGCGCAGGCAGCGGCGCTCGTCTTGTTCAGCACGACGCCGCGCACGTTCGCACAAGGCAGGAACTCGGCGATGCCGCGGATTACGGCGGCGAGCGATAAAGACGCCCCGCGCCCGTTCATCACTAAAACGACCGGCGTTTCCGTGTCGCGCGCAACCTGGTAGCTGCTCGCGTCGGCCACGCCGGGCGCCATGCCGTCGTAGAAGCCCATGACCCCCTCGAGCACCGCGACATCCGCGCCTGCGGCGCCGCGTGCGAGCAGGGCGCGCAGCGTCGGGGCGTCGGTGAAAAAGCCGTCTAAGTTGCCCGAGCGCGCACCCACGACGCGGCGATGAAAGAGCGGGTCAATGTAGTCGGGGCCGCATTTGAAGGCCGCACATGCAAGGCCGCGGCGCGCGAGCGCGCGCAGGAGCGCGCACGTTACGACCGTCTTGCCGCTCCCGCTCGAGGGCGCAGCGACCATGAAGCGCGAAATGGACGTGCTCACCGGGCACCGCCTTCCCCACCTGCACCACGCGCGCTGACGAGGAACACGGGGTTTTGCGCCTTCATAAGATGGTGCGAGCCTACAGCCTCGGCGCGGGCGGCCGACACCTGGCACGCCTCGAACCCCTTAAAGCGCGAACCCGAGAGGAGCGCGCACGCCTCGGTGAGCGTCTCAACGGTGACGCATGGCACGCACAGGCGAACCTGCGAGTTCTTCTCGAGCGCCGCCTCCACGATGGAGGGAAGCTCGCCCGCGCTCCCGCCGACGAACACGGCGTCGGGGACGGGCAGTTTCGCGAGCGCTTCGGGGGCGACGCCGGGAACCGCATGCACGTTGCCGCACCCGAATGCATCCGCGTTCTCTCGGATGAGCCGCACGCCGGTCGCGTTGCGCTCGACCGCCCATACCGACCCCGCTCGCGCGACGAGCGCCGCCTCGATCGATACACTCCCCGTGCCGGCGCCGACGTCCCACACGGTGTCGGTCGCGGTAAGGCGCAGCTTCGCGAGCGCGACGGCGCGCACCTCCTGCTTGGTCATGGGAACGTCGCCACGGATGAAGAGCTCGTCGGGAATGCCCGAGGAAGCGTACGGCCAGCGGGAGATCGCGGCGCGGGATGCGCCCGCAGAGTCAGCCGCGGAAGAAGCCGCCGCGGGCGCGGGCGCGCCGACCGGCGCCTCGGAGGCTGCGCTAGAGCCCGCAGGCGACCCGGCGCCGCCTGCGAAATCGATAAGCATCACGTTCAATTCGTCGAACGTCTGACCTGCGATTTCACTTGCGGTCGCACAGGTGATGCGCTCGTCGGGGTACGACAGGCGCTCGGCCACCGTCACGCGCGCGTCCCCGAAGCCCGCCTGCACAAGCTCGCCCGAAAGCCGCGAGGGGTCTTCCCCGCCCGACGTGACGAGAAAGAGCTCACCTGCGCGCTCGGCCTCGGCCACGATGTCGCACGCCACGCCGTGAGCGCTCGCGAAGCGCCAATCCTGCCATGGACGCGCGAGGCGCGCGGCGAGATACGACGCTGAGCTTATGCCGGGAATGATGCGCACGTCCACCTGCGCGCCGCCGGAGAGCGCCTCCACCAGGCGGCGCGCGCCGCTGAACAGCCCCACATCGCCCGTCATCACGACCACGGCGCGCTGCCACGACGCCGCATCGGTGAGCGCGGCGACGATGTCCGCCGTCTTCACGAGCTCGCATCTCACCACGTCGGGCGGCACGTCGATGCCGACAAGCGCGCGATGAGCGCCGATGACCACGTCGGCGATGTCGATCGCGTCGAGCGCCGCGCGCGAGAGCAAGTCGGGGTTTCCGGGACCCGCCCCGATGATCGTTACCTTTCGCATGGAATCTCCCGATACCCGCGCGGCGTGACCATACGGCCGCCTACGCGCTTCGTGCCCGCGTTGCCGACGAACACGGTGGTGAACATGTCAGCATCGAGCTCCCCCAGCTCGGAGAGCCTGCACATGCCCGACTGCTGCCCCTCGCGCCCGATGTTGCGTACCCAGCCGCAGAGCGTGTCGGGGGCCTTCCATTCGAGCATAATCTTCGCCGCGCGCGAGAGCCTGTCGGCGCGCTTTCTGCTGCGTGGGTTGTACAAACAGATGCAGAAGTCGGCGCTCGCCACGGCGGCGAGTCTGCGCTCGATGACCTCCCACGGCGTGAGCAAGTCGGAGAGCGACACGACCGCGAAGTCGTGGGCAAGCGGGGCGCCGAGCACCGCCGACCCGCTCTGAGCCGCGGTGGCCCCGGCGATAACTTCCACGTCTACATCGGGGTAGTCCTCCGCAAGCTCCAGCACGGGGCTCGCCATGCCGTACACGCCCGCGTCACCGCTGCACACGAGTGCCACGGCTTCTCCGCTCTGCGCGCGCGAAAGCGCCAGGCGGCACCGTTCGACCTCGTGCATCATCGGCGTCGCGAGATGCGCCGCGTCGGGCACGGCGGCGAGCGCGAGCTCCACGTATTTCGTGTACCCCACAACGATGTCGGCCGCCTCGAGCGCGCGCCGAGCCGCAATCGTCATGCCGTCGGGGCCGCCCGGGCCGATCCCCACCACGAAGAGCTTTCCCATCACCGCTCCTTAAACGAAAGTTTGATAGTTACCTTGGAAAACGCGACGGTCACGCCGCCGTGAGCGAGCTTCGGGAAGATAAGTTTGCCCCCGTCCGCGAGCGCCGCACGCTCGCACACGTTGTCGACCCCCACCGTCGCGCGCACGAAATCAGATGGCGAAACGCTGCCTTCGACCTGCGACAACTCCTCTGCGGAATACGTCGCGAGCGGGATATTGCGCGCGCGGCAGAAGGCGAGCAGACCCTCCTCGTGCGCCTTCACGTCGATCGTCGCCGCCTTGCGCACGGCCGAAGGCGAGATGCCCGCCTGCCCGCACGCGAGAAGAAACGCCTCCCCGATCGCTTCGGAGCACGCACCGCGGCGACACCCTATGCCCGCAACGATGCAGGGCACGACAAGGCGAAGCGGCTCGGGCGCAGGCGTCTGCGCCCGCACACCCGCCGGCTTCCCCGTCTCACCGGCGGGCACGACCTCGCCCGTTGTCTCCGCCGCGCGAACGGACGTACCTGCATTCGCGCCAGCGAACGGTGACACGACGATATCGGCCCGAGCGCGGTCGGACGCAATGTCAACCCCCTCAGGCGGCTGTCCCGAAACAGGCATGTCGGAATAGAGCGCCACGCGCCCGCCCGAAAGCAGCCGCGCCGACACTCGCTTGATAGCCTCGGGATTCGAAACGGCGAGCCCCGCACAGCGCGCCCACGTATCCACCGCCCACACGCCGCGGACGTCGGTCGCCGTGGTGATGACGGGGATGGCCCCTGCCGCGCGTGCCACAGTTTGCGCAAGCTCGTTCGCACCGCCCAAATGCCCCGACAAAAGCGGAACGGCAAAGCGCCCCGCCTCGTCGATCACCGCAACCGCGGGATCGGTTGCCTTCGAGGCGACATGCGGCGCGATCGCCCGCACGGCGATGCCCGCCGCGCCCACGAACAGAAGCGCGTCCGACGCTTCCCACGCAAGCGCCGTCCATGCGCGCAGGTCGGCCTTCCCCTCGCCGAACCCGCGCGAAACGGAAACGTCCCAGCCAAGGTCATCTTCACCTGTCTGCGCGCAATCGGAAAGCGCGCGTGCGGTGCGCTCCGCCAACGCATACCCCCTCTCAGTGAACGCTATGCAGGAAACCCTCATCTAGCGCACCACCATCGTCGAGAAGTAGCTGCCCCGATCGGGCACATCGTCGAGCGAGCGGTACAAGCGCTCGCCCGGAAGCCCACAGTCCTCTACGAGCTCGGCACCGTCGAAGGAGCCCTCCTCGTGAAGGATGCGCTTCGTGTCCGCAAGCGAGCGGCGCGCCTTCATGACCACCTTCGTCCCCGGCCAGCCGATTGCGCGGCGCACCCCGTACAGAACGCCTTTACTCATACGTCGCTCCCAATTCCCCGATAACTGCATCGGCGCCCGACGTGCGGAAAAGCTCGTGGCGCTCGGCGTCGAACACGACCGCGGCGATGTCGCATGCGCCCGCCGCGCGGCGGCGCAACCTGTCCTCGATTGCCGCGGCGAGCGAGGCGCGCGCAGCGTCCCCCACGCCGGCGGCCTCGATTACCTCGAGCGCCGCCGTGGTCGTGACCGACGACATGATCTCGCGCACGGTCTTCGCGCCCGCGCCGACCAAGGCCGCGTGGGCGGCCAGAATCTCCGCGCGGCAGTCGGCGGTACGCGAATGGGTGTCCATGATGCCGCCAGCGACCTTCACCAGCTTGCCGATGTGTCCCACAAGAAGGACATTGGTGAATCCCTCGCGAACGCAGCAATCAATCGCATCGCCCACAAAGTTGGAGATGAAGACCACCGGCGCACCGTTTAGGTGGAAATGCCCCGAGATGAACTGCCCGCCGTAGTTGCCGGGCGTGAGCACGACTCCGCGCCGCCCCATAGCCGCATGCTGCCGGATCTCGAGCTCGATGCTGTCGCGCAAGGCAGCGAGGCTGCGCGGCTCGACGATGCCCGTCGTGCCCAGGATGGAGATGCCGCCCTCTATCCCCAGGTGCGGGTTGAAGGTCTTTTCGGCAAGGGAAACGCCCTCGGGTACCGAAATCGTCACAGCAATATTTCCAGAAAAGCCGTGCGCGGCGCACACCTCGCGCACCGCCGAAGTGATCATCGCGCGCGGCGTCGCGTTGATGGCGGCCGCCCCAACCGGCTGCTCGAGCCCGGGCAACGTCACGCGCCCCACGCCCACGCCGCCATCGACGGAAACTTCCGATTCGCGCGCGGGCACGTCCTTGCCGCCCGCAGCACCCGTGCCCGACCCCGCATGTTCCACGCGCGCGTACACAAGCACGCCGTCGGTCACATCGGCATCGTCGCCTGCGTCCTTTCGCACGGCGCACTGGGCGCACCCCTCGCCGATGCATGCGTCGATCACGTTCGCCTCGACGGGCAGCCCGCCGGGGGTGACGATCGACACGAGGCCGACAGGCTTTCGTGACAAGAGCATCTCGCAGGCTGCCTTCGCCGCGAGCGCGGCGCAGCTCCCCGTGGTGTAGCCGCAGCGCAGGCGGGTCGTCCCGGTATATATGTAATGCTCGAAGGCCACGCTAGCTGCTCGCCTTCCGATACCCCGTGGCAAACGAAGGGTCGTAAAGCTTGCTGCGCTCGTACGACTCCGTTTGCGCGCCGTTGTGCGAAAGCCCGCCGCGAGCTTCGAGCACGCGGCCCACCACCACGAGCGCCGTGCGGTCGATGCCCTCTCGCGCGCCCGCGTCGGCGAGCGTGCCCACTGTGCATCGCACCACGCGCTCCTCAGGCCAGGTCGCCTTGTACACGAGCGCGGCCGGCTCGTCGGAGCTGCGGCCCGCGGCCAAAAGCTCGGCGGAAAGCTCGGCGAGCATACCCGAGCTCAGGAAGATGACCATAGTCGAGCCACTTTCCGCCATGGTGCGCATGCCCTCGCCCGCGGGCATGGGGGTACGTCCGGAAAGCCGCGTGATCACGACCGACTGGCTGATTCCCGGCAGCGTGTATTCCTGGCGAAGCGCCGCCGCGGCACCGCAAAAGCTCGACACGCCGGGCACCACCTCGTAGTCCACGCCGCGCGCGTCGAGCGCGTCCATCTGCTCCTGGATGGCGCCGTACAGGCACGGGTCGCCCGTGTGCAGGCGCACCACTTCCTCGCCCCGCGCATCTGCCGCGCACATCACGTCGAGCACTTCCTCCAAGGTCATGTGCGCGCTGTCGTAGACGATGCAGGATTCCTTGCACTCAGCGAGCAGCTCGGGGTTCACAAGGCTTCCCGCCCAAACGACCACGTCGGCTGCGCGCAGAAGGCGCGCCCCGCGCAGCGTGATAAGGTCGGCGGCGCCCGAGCCTGCGCCAACGATATGAATCATCCGAGCCTTCCCTTCCCGTTTCTCATCGCAACCGTTTACGCCGCCATTCGCGCAGCGGGCAAAACACGGCGCCTGCGGCGGCAATCGGCGCAAATACGCAGGCAGGAGGCGCAATGCCGCCCGCCCTGGCTTTGACACGTTCACAAGTGCCCACTATCATAGTAAAAGTTTCGGCAACGAGCATATGACAATCGGATAAAAGGAAATGACCGGCGCGGCGCCTGCACAGCCCGTGCTGGCTTGCGGAGGGAACCAGGTGGGAATCCTGGGCAAGGGACATTACTGTATAGGACGCGCGGGCGAACCGCCTCGCGCCCCAAGCCAGACTGCTTCGCCTTTTCCTCACGGCATCGCCGTGGCGTTAGCTCCTTGTGAACCCCGAGGGGTGCGCTTTTCTTTCGCTTGTGCCGACAAGCAACTGTCGCCGGGGGACCGGCAAACCGAGGAAAGGAAAAACCATGTCCGACCAGATGTCACGCCGCGGCTTCATGGGCGCCGCAGCAACCGGAGCCGTCGCGCTCGCCGGATTCGCGCTCGCGGGCTGCTCCAACACCTCCGCGAGTTCCGAGAAATCGAGTGAAAAGGAGAAGGCCGTGAAGCCGGTCATCCTCGTCACGAGCTTCGGCACGAGCTACAACGACTCGCGCCACATCACCATCGGCGCCATCGAAGACGCTATCCGCGAGAAGTACTGGCAGGACTACGACATCCGCCGCGCCTTCACCGCGCAGATCATCATCGACAAGCTGAAGAAGCGCGACGGCATCACGATTGACAACATGACCGAGGCGCTCGACCGCTGTGTGGAAGACGGCGTGAAGGAAATCGTCGTGCAGCCGACGCATCTCATGGCTGGCCTGGAATACGCCGACGTGAAAGACGAGCTCGACAAGTACGCCGACAAGTTCGACAAGATCTCGCTCGGCGACCCGCTGCTCACCTCCGACGACGACTACAAGAAGGTGGCCGCAGCCATTAAGGAGAACATGGCGTCCTTCGACGACGGCAAGACGGCGCTGTGCCTCATGGGCCACGGCACCGAAGCCGATTCCAACGCCGACTATGCCAAGATGCAGGAAGTGTTCAAGAACGAGGGCTTGACGCAGTTCTTCGTCGGCACTGTCGAGGCTGAACCGACCTGCGAGGATGTTATCGCCGCCGCGAGCGCCGCAGGGTACAAGAAGGCCGTGCTCGCGCCGTTCATGGTGGTCGCGGGCGACCACGCGAACAACGACATGGCAGACGAGACCGACCCCGACAGCTGGGCTGCGAAGTTCGTGGCCGCCGGCTTCGAAGTGACGTGCCTGCTCCAGGGTCTGGGACAGAACGCCGCGGTCGATGACATCTACGTCTCGCACGTGGACGACGCCATCGCCAAGCTGTAAACTCGCCGCGCACGGGGGCGCCGGTCGCGTCCCCGTGCAACGGGCATGCGCCTTCCCCGACTGACGGCGCATGCCCGTTGCATTCGCATCCCGCCCGCCCACCGCACGGCGCGGGCGGTCGAAGCGATTGAAAGGAACCACTCCATGTTGAAGAAAACCCTCGCCTTCGCCTTGTCGGCGGCGCTTTTCGCGTTCTCGCTCGCCGGCTGCGGCGGAAATTCAATCGACAGCGCAAAGGCAAGCGATGCCGATTCCCAGGAAAAGACCGAACAGGCGGCCGATGCGCCCGAGGGCGCAAGCGCTGCCCCCATCACCGCCGACAAGGTGGCCGACGGCACCTATCCGATCACCGTAGATTCCAGCTCGAACATGTTCAGGATTGTGGACGCCCAGCTCATCGTGGAAAACGGCTCCATGCACTGCGTGATGACACTTTCCGGCACGGGCTACGGCAAGCTCTTCATGGGCACGGGCGACGAGGCTGCCGCCGCGAGCGAGGCCGACTTCATCCCCTATGTGGAAAACGCGGAAGGCAAGTACACCTACGACGTACCCGTTGAAGCGCTCGACGAGGACACCGCCTGCGCCGCGTGGAGCATTAGAAAAGGGCAGTGGTACGACCGCACGCTCGTGTTCGAATCCGCCGGCGTCGATCTGCGCGCCGGCGCGCTGAAGTAACGCCATGCGGTCGATTCTTCCCAAGAAGGAAAGCAGGAAGCGCCGCAGCATCGCGGCGCGCGCGATCACCTGCGTTCTCGTCGCCCTGCTCGCGCTTCCCTTCGCGGGGTGCAGTGCGAGCCCGAACGCGACCGGTGGCACGGCGGGCTCTCAGGAATACACTGTGAGCGTCTCGCTTTCCGGCGGGTCAGGGCGCGCAAGCATCGCCTCACCCACCACAATTGTGAAGGATGGCGACACCTACACCGCGACCATCACCTGGTCGAGTTCGAACTACGACAAAATGACCGTCGACGGCGTGGACTACGCGCCTGTAAACGACGGCGGCAACTCCACATTCGAGATACCCGTCACGCTCGACGAGGACATCGCCGTGTCGGCCGAGACCGTCGCCATGTCGACGCCGCACACCATCGACTACACGCTCTACTTCGACTCATCCACCATGAAGGAGAAATCGGGCGACGATGCAAGCGGCGGTTCCCCTGCGGTAACGGCTTCAAGCGCCGCGGCTGACTTCCACAACGCCGATTTGGGCTGCGGCTGGGAGCCGACGGGGGCGCTTCAGCTTGAATACGCCAAGCACTTCACTGTCGACGAGTACGAAGGCGGCCTGCGGCTTATCTGCGTTTCGAACGGGGAGCGCTTCCTCGTGGTGCCGCAAGATGCGAAGGTACCTGATGGGTTGAGCTCCGACATCGCGGTCATAAGGCGCCCCGCCGACAAGGTGTACCTCGTGTCGTCGGCAACGATGTGCCTGGTCGACGCGCTCGATGCGAACGACAATATCTTAATGTCGGGCACGAAGGCCGACGATTGCTCGGTCGCGCGCTTCAAAAGCGCGCTCGAAAGTGGGGCGATCGCCTACGGCGGCAAGTACAGCGCGCCCGACTACGAGCGAATATCGGCCTCGGGCTGCACGCTCGCCATCGAGAACACCATGATCAACCACACGCCCGATGTGAAGGAAAAGCTGCAGAAGCTCGGGCTCGTCGTGCTCACCGAACAGTCGTCGAGCGAGCCCGAAGCACTCGGGCGCGTCGAGTGGATTAAGCTTTTCGGCGTCCTGTTCGACAAGGAAGACGAGGCCGCGCACCTGTTCAACGAGCAGAAGGCCCGCGTCGAGCAAACGTCGGGGCTCGCGTCGTCAGGTAAAACCGTGGCGTATTTCTACATTAACTCGAACGGGGCCGCCGTCACGAGGCGGGCGGGCGACTACGTGGCGCAGATGATCGAGCTTGCAGGCGGCAGCTACGCGCTCGATGACGCGCAGACGGCGTCGACGTCAGGTTCGTCAGTAACGCTCGAAATGGAGCGCTTCTACGCGACGGCGAAGGATGCCGACATCATCGTCTACAACGGCACCATCGACGAATCGGTTGCCACCTTGAACGACTTCGTAGGCAAAAACGCGCTATTGTCGCAGTTCAAAGCCGTGAAGAACGGCAACGTCTGGGTCACAAGCGCCGACATGTACCAGCAGATGACTTCTACCGCCGACATTATCGACGAGCTGCACGGGGCGTTCACCGGCGATGACACGAGTGACTTCCATTATCTGAGGAAGCTCGGCTAGCGCCATGAGAAGCCGGCTTACCATGGCATACGACGAATCGGGGCGCGCCGCGCGGTGTCGCGTCGTGACGGCGCTGCTCGCTGTTGCCCTCATCGTGCTCGTCGGGGCCAACCTGTGCATCGGGAGCGTGCTCGTGCCCGCAGACCACATCCCCGACATCCTTTCGGGCGGCGCGGCCAATTCCATGGAAAGCCAGGTCATCTGGGAGATTCGCCTGCCGCGCGTGCTTTCAGCCATACTTCTCGGCGGGGCACTTTCGCTCTCCGGGTTCCTGCTGCAGACGTTTTTCAACAACCCCATCGCCGACCCGTTCATCTTGGGCGTCTCCTCGGGCGCAAAGTTCGTCGTCGCGCTTACGATGATCGTGCTTCTGGGCGCGAACCAGGCCATGTCCTCGCCGGTCATGGTGGCCGCAGCGTTTCTGGGATCGCTTATCACCATCGGCTTCGTGCTCCTCATCGCACGGCGCATAAGTTCCATGGCCATGCTCATCGTGGCGGGCGTCATGGTGGGATACATCTGCTCGGCGGCGACGAACTTCCTCATCGCCTTCGCCGACGACCAGTCCATCGTAAACCTGCACAACTGGTCTTTGGGTAGCTTCTCGGGTTCGAGCTGGGACGACGTCGCGGTCATCGCGGTCGTGGTGATCACCGTGAGCGCATGCGTATTCGCGATATCGAAGCCCCTTTCCGCCTTCCAGCTGGGAGAAGCCTACGCAAAAAGCGTCGGCGTGAACGTCGCACGCTTCCGCGTGGTGCTCGTCCTTCTAGCAAGCATGCTCTCCGCCTGCGTGACCGCGTTCGCTGGTCCGGTGTCGTTCGTAGGCATCGCGGTTCCGCATCTCGTTAAGTCGGCGCTGAAGTCGTCGAAGCCCATCCGCGTGATTCCTGCGTGCTTCTTGGGAGGCGCCATCTTCTGCGCGGGCTGCGATTTGATCGCACGCACGCTGTTCTCCCCCGTCGAGCTTTCCATCAGCGCCGTCACCGCCATCTTCGGCGCGCCGGTGGTTATCGCACTCATGTTGAAGAAGCGGGTGAGGTAGATGGGGAAATTCGTGCCGCAGCCCAAAACGCTCGGAGGGGAGTCGAACCTCGAAACCCCGGTCGAAACGCAGGCTGACGGAGCGCCGCTTTTCCGCATAAGCGACCTGTCGGCGGGTTACGACAAGAAGGTCGTAGTCGAAGGCGTCGATCTGGAGGTTCGCGCGGGCGACGTCGTGGCGCTCATCGGGCCGAACGGCTCGGGCAAGTCGACCATCTTGAAAACAATCACACGCCATCTGGCACCGCTTGCCGGCACGGTCGAGCTCGACGGGCGGGAGATTTCCCGATGGAAGACGGCGGAGTTCGCAAGGAACCTTGCCGTTATGCTGACAGATCGCCCCCGGACCGAGCTCCTCACCTGCCGCGATATCGTAGAGGCGGGAAGGCATCCCTACACCGGGCGAATGGGCACACTCACGCCCGATGACCATAATCGGGTCGACGAGGCCATGAAAACCGCACATGTGGAAGGGCTCGCCGAGCGCGACTTCATGCAGATAAGCGACGGGCAACGCCAGCGCGTCATGCTCGCACGCGCCATCGCGCAGGATCCACGTGTGCTCGTGCTCGATGAGCCCACGTCGTATCTCGATATCCGCTACCAGATCGACCTGCTGCGAATACTTCGCCACCTTGCGAAATCGCGGAATGTTGCTGTCATCATGTCCATCCACGAACTCGAGCTCGCGCAGAAAAGCGCCGACAAGGTGATTTGCGTGAAGGACGGCCGGGTCTTCCGCGCCGGCGCACCCGAGGACATATTCACGCGCGAGACGATTGGCAAGCTCTACGGCCTTCAACATGGCACCTTCAACGAGCGCTTCGGCAGCGTGGAAATTGGGCGCCCACACGGCGATGCACACACGTTCGTCATCGCCGGCGCAGGTACGGGGTCGGCTGTGTTTCGCCAGCTCATCCGGCAGGGCAAGGCGTTCTACGCGGGCGTTCTGCACGAAGGGGACATCGACTGCGAGCTCGCGCGCGACCTGGCGACGGAATGCGTGGCCGAGCGCGCCTTCGAGCCGATCGGGGATAAAACCATAGCCCGCGCCAAAGAGCTCCTCGTCCACTGCGCGCGCCTTATCGTGTGCCCCGCCGCCTTCGGCACCATAAACGCCCGCAACGCAGAGCTCGTCGAGTTCGCACGCTCGCATGGTATCGAGGTCATGCGAGCGTGCGAAGGCGCATCGGAGGATTCCAATGGATACGCCTAGGCGCGGTCCAAGAAATCGTCCGCATCCCCATCTGACACTATTTCACCGCAACTTAGAAGGTGTCGGCGTATAACGCTTCACCCCAAATTAAATTGATTCGTTGAATAGGCACATTACAAATCTTTAGACTTCGTTTAATCCACAAGTGGGTATTATCACACATGAAGCACACGTGAAAGGATATACCCATGTCGCTTACACAGTCAGCAGAGCGTGCAGCGCTTAACAAGCTCATCGATTATCTCGACGACAACCCGCAAGAAAACATCGACAAAATCATGGATCTCGTGAACAAGCTGGTCCCCAATCGCGTATTTCCTGTACAGCGAGAGGCATTCACCAATGTCATCAAGAGCCGCGGCAATTGGTATGACCTGATTATGCGTGTGTTCAGCCTTAATCCCCAGATGCGAACCAAGCTGCTTAAGACCCTCATTGTCGACGCCAACCTGCTTGCTTGGCCAGAGCAGGAAAAGAACCGCGAAAAGTACCAGTGCAACGTTCCGTGGGCCATCCTGCTCGATCCCACGAGCGCCTGCAACCTGCATTGCACGGGCTGCTGGGCCGCCGAGTACGGCTACAAGCAGAATCTCTCGTTCGAAGACATCGACTCTATCGTTACGCAGGGCAAAGAGCTCGGTACGCATATCTACATCTATACCGGCGGCGAGCCGCTCGTCCGCAAGCACGACCTGATCAGAATTTGCGAAAAACATCAGGACTGCGTGTTTCTCTGCTTTACCAACTCCACGCTGATCGACGAGGCCTTCTGCGACGACATGATTCGCGTAGGTAATTTTGTCCCCGCCATCAGCGCCGAGGGCAATGAGCACACAACCGACGCCCGCCGCGGCGAAGGTACCTACGCAAAGATCGAGCACGCCATGAAACTCCTGCGCGAGCGCGACTTGCCGTTTGGTATCTCCACCTGTTGGACCAGCGCCAATGCCGATACGGTTGCTACCGAGGAGAACATGGACTGGATGATCGGCGAGGGAGCACTCTTCTGCTGGTACTTCCACTTTATGCCGGTTGGCCGCAATGCAACCTCCGAGCTCATGCCCACGCCCGAGCAGCGCGAGCACATGTATCACTTTATCCGCGAAATGCGTGAGAAGAAGCCGCTGTTTACGCTCGACTTCCAAAACGACGGCGAGTTTGTAGGCGGATGTATCGCCGGCGGCCGCCGCTACCTGCACATCAACGCCGCCGGAGACGTGGAGCCGTGCGTGTTCATCCACTACTCAAACGCCAACATCCACGATGTGAGCTTACTCGACGCGCTGCGCTCTCCCCTCTTTATGAAGTACTACGAGAACATGCCGTTTAACGACAACTACCTCAAACCATGCCCCATGCTCGAGAATCCCGACGTGCTGCCCAAACTGGTCGCCGAGAGTGGCGCAATGAGCACCGACCTAATCGAGAAGGAGTCACCCGAGCAGCTGCGCGAAAAGACCCAGGCTGCCGCCGAGGCATGGTCACCTGTCGCCGACCGCATCTGGAACGACTCCGACGATCCGTTATACGCCAAGCGTCACGAGGACAAGTCGCAGGGCATGGCCGATAGCGACATGCACAAGTTCGAAAAACAGGGCCGCATACTCAAATACGGCGATTAATGCTGCCCTACACGACAAACGCTCAGAAATGAAGCGGAGCAGTCTCGAGGCTCATCTTCGAGGCTGCTCCGCCTTACCATCAAAACAGTTTTACTAAGTTGCGGTGAAATAGGGACCAGAACGGGGGTGCGGACGATTTCTTGGACCGCGCCTAGGCGTATCCAAGCTTCCTGCGGTACTCCATCGGGCTCAGCCACCC
>NZ_JBDMGT010000023.1:0-15524 GCF_039752775.1 Collinsella aerofaciens
AGGCCTGGCGTTAGCATGTCGCGATTCAATCTCGAAAACAGCATTGCCCAGTTGACAAAACTATAGGAACACCCCCCCCTGCCGGCAGAAAAGGAACGTCCCTATCTGCCATCTACACGCTTGGGCATCCAGGCATGGGGTTGGCCCTCGTCTTCGTAATCTACCGGGGCAATTTGCGTGTAGCCCGCCTTTACATAGAGCGGCAGCACGTATTCCTGTGCATGCAGCTTAATAAGCTTTGCGCCGGCATCGCGTGCACACGCATCACTGGCCTCGACGATCGCACTCGCCAATCCGCGACGACGCATAGCCGGCAGCACTGCGACGCGCCCCATAATGTAGGTCTCCCCCGCCGCAACGCCTTCGTCCATGTCGCATGCCGGCAACACCGGGGCCTCTGCGTCAGCCACGCGCTCAAGCTCTTCGGGAAACACGCGCGAGCAACCGGCAAGCTCGCCGTCTACATAGAGCGTCACATGAATGCAGTTCGGATCCTCGTCGATAGCGTCGAACTCATTCTCGTAGCCCTGCTCGTCCATAAAAACGACGCGGCGCACCAACGCCGCGTCATCAAAGCATCCCGTCTTAAGTTGAATATCCATGGCTGCCCCTTCATTCAATGCGAACGTTAGGGACAGATTTTAGCGAAAATGAGCTCCGCGCACGCTAAACTTCGCGCGAGCCTTCGCCAGGCAATCGTAATGACCCACGTTATGGGCATCGCTCGCGATGAAGCTGTACAGGTTCTGATCGAACAGGCGCTGTGCCGGCTTTTTCTCGCGACCAAAGCGACCGCCGGCAATAAAGTCCGCCGAAGCCTGCAGCTTGCAGCCCATATCGACCAGGCGCTCCGCCACGCTTACATCCTTTTGAACCGCACGATAGCGCTCAGGATGAGCGATGATCACCTGGTAGCCACGGCACTGCAAATCGTAAATCGTGTTCTCGTACTCTCTAAACGCATACGCATCGGCATGCGTCGAAAGCTCGAGCAGAAACTCGTTGGTTCCATCGAAATGCAAGTGCTCCGCGGCATCGATACCAAGCTCAACGAGCTTTCGATGGTTGACCTCGAAGCCCATCTGGAGCGGAAAACCGTCAGCGTTATCACGCAGCAGCTCAAAGGCATCCCACATCTTGTCGTAATCAAAATAGGGATCACGGCAGTGAGGAGTGCAAACGATTCTGGTTACACCGGCCCGCTTGGCAGCCTCGAGCATCGCCAAGCTCTCATCGAGATCGGCGGCGCCGTCGTCTACACCCGGCAAGATATGGCAATGAATGTCACGCATAGGTCAGCCTTAATCAACTAAACGTTTGCTCGGTTGGTGAAGATGCCCTTTTTGGAAGTCCCCTGATCGTCGGAGCCCTTCTTCACCTTCTTACCGTCCTTGGTGTAGTAGGAGTAGTAGTACTCGCTGGTCTCGGTCTCGCAGTAGTTCATAACGGTACCAATGAGCTTGACCTTCTCGGACTTCTTAAGCTGACCGATGGCGTTGAGCGCCTCCTCGCGCTTGGTGAAATCCTCACGCACGACAAAAAGCGCACCGTCGGTCAGACTTGCGATCTCGGCAGCATCGATGAAGGTGCCGACCGGGGGAGCATCAAAGATGACGTACTGGAACTTGGCGGACAGTGCCTTTACCAGCTTGGCAAAGCGGTGAGAGACGATGATGTCGGCAGGATTGGGAATATGCGGCTCGGCATCGAGGAAGTAGAAGTTCTTCTGACCCGTCTCGACAATCGCCTGGTCAATAGAAACCTGCTCGGAAAGGACTGCATAGAGTCCGCCGCGGGAGCGGACGCCGAGCATATCGGCAAGGGACCTGCGACGCATATCAGCCTCGACCAGCAGGACGCTCTTGCCGCTGGTGGCGATAGCCTGGGCAAGGTTGATGGAAACCGTAGACTTGCCCTCGTTGGGAATCGAGGACGTAACGGTGATGGTGCGAATGGGGTCGTCCACGCTCGCAAAGCGGATGTTGGCCAGAAGGGTCTTGGCGGCATTCTGTACAACGAGCTTATCGGTGTTCTTTGCCTTAGCCATGCCTATTTACCACCTTTCATAGCCGGAATTCGGCCAACAACGGGAATGCCCAGGAGCTCTTCCGCCTCTTCGGCACCGCGGATGCGGGTATTGAGCATGTCTGCCAAAACGACATAGGCGACTGCGATAAAGATACCGGCGAGGAACGCGACGGCAATATACAGCGTGCGCTTGGGGCCGCTGGGGGCTTCGGGGGTCTTAGCCTCGTCGATAACGTTGATGCTCTGGGCAGCGCCGACGTTCTGAGCGACCGTACTCACCGAGCTAGCTATGGCCTTTGCGACCTCAGCCGTCTCCTTGGCATCGGTGCCGGTAACCGAAAGCGTAATGACACGCGTGGTGGTCTCGGAGGAAACAGACACCTTGTAGTCATCCAGATCGGTGAGGCCCAGTTCCTTGGCGGCGCCGCTCTTAACGCTATCGCTATCCAGCAGCGTGGCGATATCGTTGGAAAGCATCTGGCTCGCCGAGAGATCGTTGTAGCTCATCTGGCCGCTATCGTCGGTCTTGGCGAGAATGTACATGCTCGTCGTCGCGGTATAGGTGTTGTCCATCGCGGCGAAGGACACGATGCCCATGGCGATCGCGCAGACCACCGGAAGGGTGATGACCAGCTTGAGGTGCTTCTTCAGCAGCTGGAACAGTTCGAGAAGGGTCATGCAGCTTGCCTTTCATTTCCCCAGTTCGGATTGACAAAACTGTCCGTATGTTATCGCATCTTTTTACCGAGACCAAACTCTATACATAAGAAACAGGCTCTCCTGTAAAAATGTCGGAAGCAATCGTAAAATTGCACAACAACGCCGCACCCGAAAGTCAAATGCGGCGTCTACATCAATACCTATGTTGTATCGCTATGCGAATGGCTCGTCCTGCTGTATGGGAAACGTCACCGTAATGGTGGTTCCCACGCCCAACTCGCTCGACAGATCGAGCGTGGCGTGATGATACAGGGCCGCATGCTTGACAATGGCAAGCCCCAGACCGGTTCCGCCGCGCGCCTTGGACCTACTCTTGTCCACGCGATAGAACCGCTCAAATACCTTGCCCTGTTCTTCAGGCGCGATACCGATTCCCGTGTCGGCGACCGCAAGGAACGGATGGCCTTCGTCGTTGGTGCCGCACTGCAGCGTAACCGTACCGCCGGGTCGATTGTAGCGGATGGCGTTGCTTGCCAGATTATAGATGAGCTCGTCAATCAAGCGCGACACGCCCTCGATGACCACAGGCTTGGTCTCATGACTTATCGTCACATTCGCCTGACGGGCGACCTGTTCAAGACGCTGCTCGACCGCGTAGATGGCACGCGAGAGCTCAATAGGCTCCGTGGACCCAATGGGCACCGCCTCGCCCTCAGCTGCACGCTCGGCCTCGTCCAAGTTAGACAGCGTAAGGATATCGTTGACAAGCGCTGCCAAGCGGCCCGCCTCACGATAGATGCGACCGCCAAAGTTGCGCAGGTCGCCCTCGCCCTCGACCATGCCGTTTGCGATGAGCTCGGCATAGCCCGAAATCGCCGTAAGCGGCGTCTTGAGCTCATGGGTGATATTCGCCGTGAACTCGCGGCGCATACGGTCGTTGTCCGCCAGCACCGCCATTTGGCGCTTGAGCTCCTGGCGCTGCGACTCAATACGCTCAAGCATGGGGACCATCTCGGCATAGGCGTGCTCATAGCTACGGCGTGGGTGGTCCAAATCCACCTCTTGCAAAGGCGCGATGATGGCACGGGACTCGCGGCGCGCCATAAAAAACGAGAGTACCGCACCCGCTGCTGCGATAAGCAGCATCGGCGCCACCATCGACAGCAAAATCGCCGCAACGCCAGGCTGGGCCTGCGCCAAGCGGACAACCTGGCCGTTATCAAGGGCGACGGCGCGATACAGCATAATCTCGTCGAGCGTAGAGCTTGCGCGCTCCGCGGAACCCGAACCACTCTCAAAGGCCTCGATGACCTCGGGGCGATCGCCATGGTTGGGCAGTGTGGAAGGCGACGCCTCGTTGTCGTAGGCAACCGATCCATCCTTGTTAATCAGCGTGATGCGCAAGTCCTCTCGATCGAGGCTACGCAAGAACGGGATGGGCTCCTGCTGCTCGTCGAGGGCGGCAGCAATGAGCTCGGTTTCTTGCGCCAGGTTGGCACTCGTGGCATCCGCCAAGGTGTTTTGCACAAAGAACGCACCCAGCACCGTAAACGCCACGATAACCGCCATGGCGCAGACAAAGATCGTCACAAAAACGCGGTGCGACAGCGTATGTTTTCCCTGGGGGGCGAAGACCACGGGTTACTCCTCCGATGCGGTGGCCGCGGTGTCGTCACCTTCGGCACCATCACCGGCAGAAGGCTCGGCCAAGCGGTAGCCCACGCCGCGCACGGTCTCGATGGCGCTGGCATGCTCGCCCAGTTTTTGGCGAAGCGTCTGCACGTGCACGTCAACGGTGCGCGAACCGCCGTCGAAGTCCCAGCCCCACACGCTCTGCAGCAACGACTCGCGGGTAAAGACCACGCCGGGCTTGCGCATGAGGTACTCGAGCAGGTCGAACTCGCGCAGGGTGAGCTTAAGCGACTCGCCGGCAACAGTCACCTCACGATGGCTGGGCGAGAGCACGATGTCGCCCACGCTGAGCACATCGCTTGCCTGTTTGACCATGCCGCCGCGACGCAGCAGTGCGCGGCAGCGGCTGGCGAGCTCCATGAGCGAAAACGGCTTAGTCAGGTAATCGTCGGCACCGCCATCGAGCGCCATCACCTTGTCGAGCTCGGTATCCTTGGCGGTAAGCATCATGATGGGCACCGTCGCCGTCAGGCGATCGGCACGCAGTCGACGCATAATCGCCAAGCCATCGGTATCGGGCAGCATGATGTCGAGCAGGACGGCATCGGGTACCCGTCGCGCCACGGCAGCCTTAAACTCACCGTCGCACGAAAAGCCTTCGGCCTCAATCCCCTGCTTGCGCAGCGCATAGACCGTCAAATCCCTGATGTTGTCATCGTCCTCGACGTAATAGATCATGTTGAACCCCTTTGCGGCCGGCATGACCGCATCTTAACCCTAAAGGTACCTTTACTAGATGGTATCAGCCAAAACGCCCCGTCAAATAATCCGCCGTGCGCGGATCGGTCGGATTCTTGAAGAGTTGCGCGGTGGGCGCGTGCTCCACCAGCTCACCCAGCAAAAAGAATGCGACCGAATCGGAGATACGCGCCGCCTGCTGCATATTGTGCGTAACGACCACGAGCGTGCAGGTCTCTTTGAGCTCGCAGGCCAGCTGCTCCACCACCAGCGTCGACACAGGATCGAGTGCCGAGGTCGGCTCGTCCATCAGCAGAATGTCGGGCTGCACGGCAAGTGCGCGGGCGATGCACAGGCGCTGCTGCTGGCCGCCCGAAAGACCCAGACCCGACTCTTTGAGCTTGTCCTTGGCCTCGTCCCACAGGGCGGCGCGTCGCAGGGAGTCTTCGACCAGCTCGTCGAGCACGACGCGATCGCGCACACCCATACCGCGCGGCCCATAGGCGACGTTGTCGTAGATGCTCATGGGAAACGGGTTGGGGCGCTGGAACACCATGCCCACGCGCTGGCGAAGGCGGCAGATGTCGTAGTCGCCCAGGATATCTTGACCATCGAGCGCAATCTTGCCCTCGATTCGGCAGTCCTTGATGCCGTCGTTCATGCGGTTAAAGCAGCGCAGCAACGTGGACTTTCCGCAGCCCGAAGGCCCGATGAACGAGGTAATCTGCTTGTCGCGGATCTTGATATTCACGTCCTTGAGCGCATGGTGGTCGCCATAGAACAGGTCGAGGCCCTCAACATCGATTCGCGTCGGCGAGGCGGCAAGATCCTCTGCCGTGGGGCGAGTCGCATCCCCAACCTCGCGCTCGTGCGCGGCCTCGGCCTGCGCTTTCATGAGTTCTTCAAGCTCCGTGGGCTCCACAGCCGCAGCAGCCGTCATACCGCATACCTCCACATCGATATCAATTCAGCAGTATCGATAGTAGGAATCGCGGCT
This sequence comes from Collinsella aerofaciens, assembly GCF_039752775.1. Lineage (GTDB taxonomy): Bacteria > Actinomycetota > Coriobacteriia > Coriobacteriales > Coriobacteriaceae > Collinsella > Collinsella aerofaciens_R. The sequence goes on from NZ_JBDMGT010000023.1 coordinate 6,056, forward strand.
CATATGCACGTGAGCGCATTGTCAAGTGTTTGTAAGGGCACGCTGGCTATGCGGCGGGCAGCTCGATGGTGAATATCGTGTGTTCGGGCGTCGATTCACATGCAACGGTACCGCCGTGCGCGCATACGATCTCCTTGGCGATGGCAAGCCCCAGTCCAGCGCCGCCGCGATTGGTCGCACGCGCCGCATCCAGGCGATAGAACTTCTCAAAGATCACCTTGAGCTTAGCCGCAGGGATGGGATCGCCCTGATTGATAAAGCGCACGCGCACGCCACCGCCGTCCCGGCGTCTGGCCTCGATCGTGATGGTCGAGCCCTCATAGCTATAGGCAATAGCGTTTTTCATGATGTTGTTGAACACGCGAGCCATTTTGTCGCCATCCACGAGCACCGTCAGGTCCTCGCGAATATCAACTTGGACTTCCTTATGCTGCTCGTTGAGGATGGGATAGAACTCGTCAGCCACCTGAGCCAGCAGCAACCCCAGATCAACATAGCCGCGCGTGAGCACGATATCGTGGAAGTCAAAGCGCGTGATATCGAAGAACTCTTCGATGAGCGTATCGAGCCGGTGCGCCTTGTCGAGCGCCACGCCCGTAAAGTGCGCACGTTGCTCAACCGGCAGCTCGGGAGCCTCTTGCAGCAGCGAAAGATAGCCCACTACGCTCGCAAGCGGGGTGCGTAGGTCATGTGCCAAGTACGTAACCAGATCGTCCTTGCGATGCGACTCGTCACGCAGAGCTTGCTGCACCTTGCGCTCACGGTCACGCACGCGGTTAAGGGCGCCCTCGACCTCCAAGAAGTCGCCGTCGATGTTGTCCCAGGTGTCGGGGTGATCGATCAGGCGATCTTGAATACGAGCGGCCAGCACACAATCGGCATGCTGCTCGCCCTGTTCGTAGCCCTGGTAGTACAGGGCTCGGCCGCACAAGAACATCACGCACGCGGCAAGCGCCAGCACAAAGCCAAGCATGTTGAATACAAAGCCGGCATCGAACAGCACCGGCCCTTCGATGCCGCCGAGCGCCATGGCGCCAATCGCCAACGTCATGGCCCACGCGGCGCCGCCAATCACCACGCAGCGGCGCACGATCTCAAATCGATCGATCAGCAAAAAGCCAACAAGCAGCACCGCCAAGATTCCGACGATGTTGTCGATGCCAATCAGCAGCAGGCTCAGCAAAAAGAGCAGCACCGTTGCAAGCGCACGGTTGTCGACGACCGACCTCACGTAATCAAAGAGCCGATCGGGTACCTCGAATGCCTGCCTATCGTCTTTTGTCATATCCACTTCCCCACCATCAAAGGCGTTATTCGATTATGTAGCCGACGCCCCAGACGTTTTTGATAAAGCGCGGCTTTTGTGCGTCGTCGCCGATCTTTTCGCGCAGGTGGCGAATGTGCACCATCACCGTATTGTTGGAGCCGGGCATAAAATCCTCGTTCCACACCGCACGGAACAGGTCCTCCACGGCCACCACGCTGCCGCGATGCTCGACCAGATACAGCAAGATTGAATACTCGGTGGGTGTGAGGCGTACCGGTGCACCGTCCACCGTCACGGAACGAGCGTCGCGGTTGATCTCCAAGCCGTCGAGCTGAATGGTCGGCGACTCGGCCGCCTGTGCACGGCTACCGTAACTGGTGTAGCGGCGAAGCTGAGCGTGCACGCGCGCGATGAGCTCCAGCGGGCGGAACGGCTTAACCACGTAATCGTCCGCGCCAAGCGAAAGGCCCTCGATCTTGTCTTGCTGGGCATCGCGCGCCGTCAGCATGATCACGGGATAGGTATGGCTGGAACGGATCGTACGCAGCAGCTCAAAGCCATCGATATCGGGCAGCATGACATCAAGCAGCGCCAGATCGAACTCCTGCTCCAAAATCGCCTTGGCAGCATCGGCCCCGCTATAGGCAATCTGGACATCAAAGCCCTCTTTTGTAAGGTAGATGCCAACCAAGTCGGCGATGGCCTTCTCGTCATCAACTACCAAAATGCGCTCGTTCATGCGTGCTCCTCTCGCGCTCCATTATGCCTGAGGCGACGCACGCCACACACAACAAGCGTGGGTGATTAAGTCGGCCTTAAGCACCCTTGTGCCCGTTCGGGTGCGGATGTGGGCCAAGCGCGCACGCGATGATCGCCGACGCCGGCAAACGATATACTCTAGTTTCAGAAGAGACCATCCCGTCGAAAGCGAAATCTGTGAAGTCCCTCACCTCTTTTGCAAAGCGCTCAGCCCAGCTTGCCGCCGGCTTTGTCTGCGCTATCGCCCTTGCCGCTGGCGCGCCCACCGTCGCCGGCGCCCAAGTGCTCACGACCGACAATGTTTGCGGCAAAACCGCCGATGCGCGCGGCATCACGGCCGAAAACCTGCCCGATATCGATGCGACCAATGCCCTCGTCATGGGCAAAGACGGCACCGTCTACTATGGGCGCGGCGCCGATGAGCAGGTCAAGATTGCCTCGATCACCAAGGTCATGACCGCAATCCTAACCGTCGAGAATTGCAAGATGGACGAGAAGGTCACGGTGAGCAACGCCGCAGTCACCGTGGGCAATTCGACCGCCGGCTTGCTCGAAGGCGACAAGCTTACCGTGGAGCAGGCGCTGCGCGGCCTGATGATTCCCTCGGGCAACGACGCCGCCATCGTGCTCGCCGAATATGTGGGCAAGAAGATCGACCCTAAGACCAAAGACGCCGAGGCCACATTTGTGAAGGCCATGAACGAGCGCGCTAAGAAGCTCGGCTGCACCGGTACGCTTTTTGAAAACCCGCATGGTCTGGACTTTGATGAGTGGGCTGGCGATATGCACTCAACCGCACACGACGTAGCGCTGATGATGCAGGAGGCCATGAAAAACGACACGATCCGCGAGGTCGTAGCGAGCGAGGATTCCTGGATCGAGGCCACGGGCGCCGACGGCACCGACCATTCGCATTCCATGGACACGCATAACTATTTGCTGGGCCAAGATGGCAACATCGGCGGCAAGACCGGCACCACCGACGACGCGGGCTATTGCTTTACGAGCGCCTACAACCGCGACGGCGACGAGATCTACACCGTCGTTTTGAACTCCACCACCACCGACCAGCGCTTTACCGATACCGCAACCCTTGCCAATTGGTACTACGGTCACAAGGCGGCGGTCGCAATCGCCAACACGCAGGAAAAGACCGCCAACGGCAACCCGCTTATGGCGCGCATCAGTCAAACCGACTGGACGGATAAGACGATCGACGCCACGCTCGCCGATCCTACGGCGCAAGCGACCGTGTTTTCCCTTGCCGGCGAGGTGACCGAAAAGGTTAGCTACGACGATCTTTCGGGCACGGTGCATGTTGGCGACAAGGTAGGCAGCGTTACGCTCAAGCAGGACGGCACCAAGGTCGCCGTCATGGACCTGGTTGCCGACGAGGAAGGCACAGGGCCGAATCCCATTGAATGGCTCCTCGTGAAGCTCGACCGCCTGGGCCGCCGCATCGACAACCGGCCACTCACGGCAGAGAGCGAGACCGTAGCCAAGGCGCCCGAGGTGTAGGGCTGGGGGAACATTACATTTGAGATTGGAGAGGCGTCCAACGGGCGCCTCTTTTTGAATACCTCTTAAACGGGATGCGTCAGAATCACCAAAGCGACATTGCTAGCCGTTTACCTTCGCTGTGTCTTTTCGGACCTTGAAAACGGGTCCACCGGGCATGCTAGTAGATCCTTTCGACCTCCTTGGTCAAGGCCCTGAAAAGGTCCCCAGCTGAGGGGTCTGCCCCAGGACACAGCGATTGCCAGGCACCCGTTTCTCCGATGGTGCCCGCACTCGTCATAACAAGATCGTCGCTCCGCCTGCGAATGGAGACACTAACGGAGCGGCCATTATGGAACCCATGGATATCGACTTTATTTATGCGCCCATCAGCTAGATAACTAATCATGACATTGATGCTGTCACCATACTCCGGCAATTCGAAGCCGTGGGAATCCATCAATAGCTTCACGTCCTGATGGTAAATGCGGGCCTCGACGACATTCTTGGGCATCTTCCCCGTCTTTGTTGGAGAGCAAAAGCTGATGCTTGGCTCCTCTTCGCTCATGCCTCGGTCAAACCTAAGCATGCACGGGCATACCGACTCAATGGTTCGCAAGGCGTCCGCCGCGACCTTTTCCTCGGTAAACATCTCCACGTCGATGCCGTTTTCTTCCATATAGGCACGGTTTTTACGTTGAAGCTCTAGCCGAGCCGCAGCCTCCCCATCTCCACGCTGTTCCCAATTTCCGGAGTCGGCGACATTTCGATCGAATGTAGAATCAACGGAACATGGCGCTTGCTGTTGAGTCTGATCACTGTCGCCGAGACGCCTTAGCTCGGAGCGTCTCATCAGTAGTGTCACAATATCAAACAGCCAACCAAATCCAAAAAGGCCAAAGGTAAAGAGATATAGAAAGAAGCTACCCCACATCCGTGCATACGCCCTATGAGCGCCCGACCACCCAAGAAGGAAGCATAGCAAAAGCGCCTTGTTTGCCCTGTCAACCGACGTAATCTCTCGAGTGAGAGATTTCTGTTCAGGCTTCGCCAAAGGTGTAATTTCATGCGATGAAACAGTAATTGAGGACGTCCTTGACGCCGAGCTCCGAGCGCCTGATTTAGCAACGGCGCGAGCGACATCCCCAACTCCGACGGTCGTTCTGCTGTATACGGCATTGTAAGCAGCCTTCTTCGGATTTTTGATCCACCCCATGCCCTTCTTACCATAGCCGGGGATTATCGCCCGCTTTACCGCGCGCTTCGCTCTGCCGGTCGTTCTTGCCTTGAGTGATGTCTTTAGATTCGGCTTACGCAGCCCGACCTTTACCATATTTCTACTCCATCCCCTCGGAACCCCACACCGGGGTGCACGAGCACGCCTGGGTCTCCCCGTTTTCAAGCGCCCCGTGTTTGCCTAATGTTCACGCCCTTTCGGACTCTAATCCCCAGCTGCCATTCTTGATAATAAAAAAGGGCCCCAAATGGGACCCTTCTTCAAAGTCATACTGGCGGAGAGCTGGGGATTCGAACCCCAGATGCCCTTTTGGGGCATACTCGCTTAGCAGGCGAGCACCTTCGGCCTCTCGGTCAGCTCTCCGTAACAGCCGTTCTATAGTAACCAAACAGCCGAAGTTGGGCAAGGGGAATTTTGAGGCGTTTCCTCTTTTACCTCTCTTTTACCAGTAAACGTCTCAGTCAATCATCTCAACCTGTAACATCTGCAGGCCGTAATCCCCTCCAGATGTTACAGGTTGAGACAAAGATACAAGGACGGCCCCAGCGACAGCGCGGACAGCCCATTCTTTATTAGTCCTCTCGAACGGTCTCCAACAGATAATCGCGCATGTATGGAATTGCAAACGAAACACGGCCATAGCCCGCGGGCTCAATCAACCCCGCATCGATCAGACGCTTGCGATATGACCCAACTTTGTTCGCCGACAAACCCATCTTCTTGGCGATATCGCCGTTGGCGATATCGACGCCCTCGCATTGAGCCATCGCCGCGAGATACTGAAACTGCCGTTCCGACACCCTGCGCAGCGCTGGGGCAATCACCATAGCATTAAAGCTATCAAGAGCCGCCTGGATACCCTTACGAGCCGCCTCTTCGCTCACGCTCTCCGCCCCACTGCGCGCAGCAACCTGCCAAGCGTAATATCCGACCAGCTGGACCATAAAGGGATAGCCTGCCGAAGCTTTTGTTAATAGCTCAGCGGCACCTTTGTCGAGCTCCTTGCCCGCTCGTCTCATCGTATCCTCAAACGATCCGCCAACTTCAAAATCGGAAAGCCGAGTAAGTTCAACATGTTTGGCTCGCTGAAGGAACGTCAACGTATCATCCACCACCACGCCATCTACCGATGTCGGCAGCCCGGCGAAAGCGAAAGCGACATTCGCTCCTTGGCGGATCAAGAGCTGCATCTCATTGCCTAGCTCGCGCATTTCCTCAGTTGAGGCATCCTGGATCTCGTCGAGCGTAATGAGCAGACCACCGCGCTTCGCAGCATCGTACATCGCCTCGCCCAGATGAGAGGCCGACTTCGACATCTCCATGGAGCCAAGGCTGACCCCTAAAATCGATGGGGAAATCGAGATTGATTCAAGACGAACGTTTCGCTGCAGAGCCTCGAGGATTCTATTGCAAAAACCAGCATTGGAGGCAACGTCAACGACCTCGAATCCTTTTTTGCGTGCAAGGTCACCCAATGCATTAAGGAGCACCGTTTTACCTGTGCCTCGGACGCCCGAGATGCGCATGAGTCGATCGGGGGCACCAGGACCATTCTCAAGAGCCTCGGCAAAGTCATCCAAAACAGTGTCCCGTCCGATAAGCTCAGGCGGATTCATGCCCGCCGTTGGCTTAAAGGGGTTAACAGCTTTCGTCATTCTGCCCTCCTCTGCTAGTTTTAACAACTTTAACAAAGTTTAGCAACTTTAGCAGAGTTTAACAGTTTTAGCAGGCTCGGCGGCTTTATGCCTTACCAATCCTGCCGGGTCCTCCCGCCCGCGCCGATACAAATAGCGCGGTGCGGCCCCTCTATATCGCCCCTACCCCAGCGAGCGGTTGAGGGAGCCGAGCTCGTCGTTGCCCATGGTGCGCCACATTTGGAAGATGCAACCGCGTGCCAGGAAAAAGAAGCCGTTGTCGACCAGTTGCACAGCGGCATCTGCCAGCTGATTCGTCACGGCGGACACTGGCGGCAACTCAAGTCCAGCCTTGCGGATAGTCTCGCCCGCTTCCTCGAACGTCGGAGGCTCGCTAACGCCCATCTCGTTCATAAGGCCCTGCATTTCTTCCAGCGCGCTACTGCCCGACTCCTCGCCGCGCGGCACGAGACGGTAACAAGCCAGCGCCAGGTCGAGCTGATCGCAATTCCAATAGGCAAACGCCAAGCGATAGAACAGGTAGCCGATTGCAGAACGATCGCTGGCAATACGTAGGCCGTGGCGCGCCACCTCGATAATCTCGTCAAAGCGCTCCAGACGCGCAAGCACGTTGATGAGCGCAAAGTGCGATTGCATGGACGAGCGCGCCAGATCGTAAAGATGGCGCACCTCGGGCAGCGCTCGTTCAAAGTCCTCTTGCTCGGCGTAAAAGCTGCAGATCTCGTGCTGGGCAAAGTACAGCGCATCGGGCGCACGAAGGATTCGCACAGAGCGGTCTTCTTCCAACACCGGTAGCACCATGCGCACCAGCTGGTTATCGCAAAACTGCGTTTGAACCGGACCTGTCGCCAAAAGCTCGGCGACGGCGCACTTAGCCTCCAACTCCTCGACAAGACGGGAAAAGCCTTCAAAAGCACCTGTACGGTCGACTTTTGCCTGCTCGCGCAATTCAACAACACGGGCCACGTATGGGTCATCGTCCTCTTCCATGACCTCCAACTCGTCAGCCTTATCGGCGAGCAGCAGATCGCGCAGCGCCGGCGGCAGTGTGCGATGGTCATCACGCGGACGAGCATGAACCTCCGCAGGCTCAATCGTCTCCGGAGCGGTTGACTCATACGCCTCAAGCACACGCTTGCACGGCATATCGTCCATGTCCATGCTCTCAAGATCCTTGGCGACAGGCACGCAATCGGCCAGATAGGCCGCGCGCCCAAAGAAATACGTTGCGACAACGCGCTCGCCCTGCTCACTGTCGGGAGCAGCAATCTGCACATAGCAGCGCGTGATGCAGGTGCCCGCGGCAAAACACGCTGCCGCAAGCGTGAGTGCCACGCGCGCATCGTGCTCCGCGGCCCAGATCGCACGCGTGTCCTCTTCCAGCTCGCGCCAGGCGTCATCTTGAGCGTCGTATTCACGTTGCGGCATGGCATTCACGACAGAGTGCCCAAACCGAACGAGCATAATCCCCTCGGCAACATTTGCCCGATAGGTATAGTCGAGCCGCGTGACCACGTTGAGCGCCTCGACAATACGCGCGAAGCGGGTACGCACATCCCACTCACCGCCCGGCTGGCAAGCCACCGTACCCGGTTTGCCCCACGGGTTATCGCTCGAGGTCGTATCGAGCAGTCGGGGAACATCGTTGGTCGTCTTGGCGATATGCCACGCATCAAAGAGCGCGCAGCCCTCAAGGCTCGGCGAGGATGCCGCAGGGGCCAATCCGGCCCCGATGCGCTCGAGGATGCCGGAGAGGCGGTTGAGACGGCACTCGATGGCAAGCAGCATGTCAATCTCGCCCTGGTCCAGCAGGCTACGATCAAAATTGAGATAGAACAGCTTCGACCGGTCGATGCGCGCTAGGCTCATTTCGGACTTGGCGGCAATGGTGCGCAGACGGGGCAAGTCGACCTCGCTCATAAGGGCGGCGGCATAACGCTCGATACCGCTCGGATTCTCGGCATGGTCAACGCGGTAGAGCAGCGTCTCGATAGCGTCAGGTAGCGGTGCCGTGTTAAAGCCCAAAAACACCTCGACCGGCTCGGGCAACTTTACGAGCTTGATCTTGTCGACAACGTTTTGCATGTCCGCATCGAGACCGTCGGCGTCCGCCGTGTTCGCAACAGCGCTTTCGGAGTTGGCAAATATCACGTAGCGCAGGAACATCGATGCCATGAACTCACCGTAAGGAAAGGAGCGGGCCGAATTCCATGTATCGTGATCGGACTGCTCGCGCATGGGGCCTTCGGGAGAGCCGACGGTTCGCGCGCACGTACGCATTGCACCGCTGGCTTCCCTTACCATAATCTCACCAATACTGGAATCCGACTCGTCAAGGACCAGTTCCATGTCGGGATCGTTGGGCAGCGGAGCCTCGCTAACGGGGCGGTCCACCTTGTACACCTCACCCGAAACGCTTACGTAGCCCAAAAGCGACACATGACTTTTGCCAACGAATTCGACGACATAACAAGATTCATGCTGGTCCTCGCCAAAGAGTTTCCAGACCACGCCATATGAGCGTCCCGCAGGCTGCTCGGGCATCGCCGGAAAGCGCTTCTTGGGATCGAGAAACCTGAGCTTGTATGTCGGACGCTCTGCCACGAAGTATCACCCTGATCGGTCGTTGAGAGAAGGAGTGGTCGCGGATAGGCCGCGATACCTACTCGGAATCTTACACGAGTCGATAAGAAATCGTCCGCTTCACGCCCGCGCCTCGACCGAGGTTCGAATCCATGCAGTGCTTACGTAAAAGAAAAGCCCCCGTTGCCGGAGGCTTCAAGTTCAATTGGTGCGGCGTATAGGATTCCGCGCATCCGCTGCGCGGATCCGCACCGGCTTCGCCCGCCTGCCGGCGCGCTCGCCCGCGGGCTAAAAACGCTCCGCGTTTTCTTTACGCCCGCGCCTCGACCGAGGTTCGAATCCGTGCAGCGGCGACATAAAAGAAAAGCCCCCGTTGCCGGAGGCTTCAAGTTCAATTGGTGCGGCGTATAGGATTCGAACCTATGACGTTCTGATTCGTAGTCAGACCCTCTATCCAGCTGAGGTAACGCC
>NZ_JBDMGT010000023.1:15623-38665 GCF_039752775.1 Collinsella aerofaciens
TTGGTGCGGCGTATAGGATTCGAACCTATGACGTTCTGATTCGTAGTCAGACCCTCTATCCAGCTGAGGTAACGCCGCAGCGCAAGACATATAAAACCACTTTAGCTTATTGGAGTCAAGCTCAATCTCAAACTTTTTTGTGAAACGCAGTTTTGTCATGCTGCTCCGCATATACCGCCGTTCCCCGTACGATCGATTGGCTTTTCGATCACGTCAAACTTGGCATCAAGTTCCCTCAGGAGCGATCTCACCCGCTGGGCACAATCATAATCGGCAAACGAGATGCTCAGCATGCGCGCGACCTGGTTGGAAGTCCCAACTCCATAGAAGTGCTCCAGCGCCACAAGCCCCACGTGCGTCACAAAGGTCTCGACCACATGCGGCGACTCCTCAAAACACCATTGTGTCAACGGACCCTCACTCGTCTGCCGAAGCACCAGGCCACCCATGCCAGACGGCTCACACGTTACAAGCAGGTACTCCCCACCCTCGTCGCTCTCAAACAAAACCACCCGATCATCAAACAGCTCCATCGCGTCCCCTTTCTCTCGCTCTTATTTAGCAAAAGCATAACAGGTAGATAGCTGTATACAGAACAGTTGTTCGTGTGTTTTCTATTGAGCTGTCCGCACGGCATGGTATGGACCTGCGCACGAAATAGGGCGCCCCCGAAGGAGCGCCCTTGCATATCCCCTATGCAGCCAAGTTACGCGACCGGCTCGATCTTCTCGAGACCGCCCATGTAAGGACGCAGAACCTCGGGGATCGTGATGGTGCCGTCGGCGTTCTGGTAGTTCTCCAGAATGGCAGCCATGGTACGACCAGCCGGCAGGCCGGAACCGTTAAGGGTGTGCAGGTAACGCGAGCCCTTGAAGTTCTCGGGGTCGCGGTACTTGATGTTGGCGCGGCGGGCCTGGAAGTCGCCGCAGTTGGAGCAGGAGCTGATCTCCTTGTAGGCGTTGTAGCTCGGCAGCCAGACCTCGACGTCGTAGGTCTGACGGGCAGAGAAGCCCAAGTCGCCGGTGCACAGGCTAATCACGCGATACGGAAGGCCAAGCTGCTGCAGCAGGTACTCGGCCTCGGCGGTCATGCTCTCGAGCTCCTCGTCGGACTCCTCCGGCTTAGCGAACTTGACCATCTCGACCTTGTCGAACTCGTGCTGACGGATGATGCCGCGGGTGTCGCGACCGGCGGAACCGGCCTCCTCGCGGAAGCAGGGGGTGAAGGCGGTGTAGCGGCGCGGCAGGGTGTCGGCGTCGAGGACCTCGCCGGCGTGCAGGTTGGTAAGCACGACCTCGGCGGTGGGGATCAGGAAGTTGTCGCCCGAGACGTGGTAGGCGTCGTCCTCGAACTTTGGCAGCTGACCCGTGCCAAACATGGTCTGACGCTTGACGACGATGGGCGGCCACCACTCCTTAAAACCACGGCTGGTGTGCGTATCGAGGAAGAAGTTGATAAGGGCGCGTTCCAGGCGGGCGCCAGCGCCACCGAGAACGGTAAAACGGCTGCCGGAGAGCTTGTTGCCGCGCTCGAAGTCGAGGATGTCCAGATCGGTGCCCAGATCCCAGTGCGGCTTAAAGTCGAAGTCGAACTCGCGCGGGGTGCCCCAGCGGCGACGCTCGATGTTCTCGTCCTCGTCCTTGCCGTACGGCGTGGCCTCGCAAGGAATGTTGGGCAGGTGAGCCATGAAGTCGTACTGCTCCTGCTCGAGGGCAGTACGACGCTCGGCCAGACCGTCAATCTTCTCGTTGACGGCGCGCACGGCCTCCTTGGCAGCCTCGGCCTCGTCCTTCTTGCCCTCCTTCATCAGGGCGCCGATCTTCTTGGACTCGGCATTACGCGTAGCCTGGAGCTCCTCGACCTCGGTGATGACGGCACGGCGCTCGTCGTCGAGCTCAAAGAACTTCTCGCGATCCCAAGACGTCTGGCGGTTAGCCATGGCGACATCGATGGCATCGGGATTCTCGCGAACAAACTTGATATCAAGCATTAGATCCTCCGGCGATATACATTCCATTTAGGTTGCAACCTTGTACATGTATGGGCAAGTATATACTTATGAGCGTTTACGACCCAACTCAACTACGCAAGAAGGCACCCAATGGACGCAGTTTTTTCCTTTTTGTTTGGCACCCGCACCGGTTTTGCCATCCTTTTCGCCGGCGGCATCCTGCTGTTTGCGATTCTTGCCTTTGTAATGGAGAAGCGCACCCATAAGATGTACGTCGACCGTGGACCCAAGTCCGAGGACGAGGAAGACAGCTTCTGGGACTAACCTGCCAAAAAGGGACAGGTTTATTTTGGTCGGTTTTATCTGGGCAAACGCCGGCGCCCCGCAACCGGAATCGAGCCGGTTGCGGGGCGCTTTTTGCTAAAGGGACAAAACCGCAGGAAAACCAGCCAAAATAAACCTGTCCCTAAATGGAAGGTTTTACTGAAGGGTGGCGTCGATGGCCTTGACCAGGGCGCTGCGCATGCCGGCATCCTCGAGCGCGATGACGCCCTTGATGGTGGCGCCGCCGGGCGAGCATACGGCATCCTTCATCGCCGCAGGATGCTGGCCAGTTGCAAGCTGCAGCTTTGCCGTACCCAGCACCATCTGGCTCACAATGCGATAGGCATCGGCACGCGGGATACCGTGCTTGACCGCCGCATCGCCCAGGGCCTCGATTGCCATAGCGACAAATGCCGGAGCGCAACCACCCACCGTGCCGCCCACAAACAGCAGGCTCGTATCGAGCTCGACCACCGCACCGAGCTTGCCAAGCAGATCAAGCACCACTGCGCTCTGCTCATCACTAAGCGTGGAAGCCTTCTCGCAAGCGATGACGCCCTCGTCCACCGAAACCGGTGTGTTGGGCACCGTCGAGATATGCGCAACGCCCGGCAGGACCTGCTCCCACTTGGCACTGTCCCAGGTCCAGGCAACCGACAGAACGACCTTTTTGGCAAGAGCATCCTTGAGCGGGGCGAATACCTTCTCGATCATGTACGGTTTGACCGCAGCGACCACGATATCGGATGCGGCGACGACCTCGGCGGCATCGTGGCAGGCGACCATGCCGCGCGCCTCGCAGCGCTCAACCAGTGCGTCGTAGCGACCCGCACAGGCGCACATGTCGCTCGCAGCTACACCGGCAGCGATCCAGCCATCGGCCATAGCGCTCGCCATATTGCCAAAACCGACAAATCCAATCTTCATATCGCATAGTCCTTTCAGACACATTCCTCAAAACGAAAGGTATTGTCCCACGCCATTGTTTCGTATTGCCGACCTATTTGTGATACGGCTCGCCACGGCTGATCTTGCAGGCACGGTAAATCTGCTCTAGCAGCACCACACGCGCCAGGTTATGCGGCAAGGTAATGTGTCCAAAGCTGAGCATCTCGTCGGCGCGGGCGCGCACCTCATCACTCACGCCGTCCGAACCGCCGATTACAAAGGCAATGTCGCTGCTGCCTCGCAGCATAAGATCGTCGAGCCGCGCCGAGAGCTCCTCACTCGAACGCTCCTTGCCCTCGATAGCCAGCAGGATCACATGCGCCCGAGACGGCAATGCAGCAAGAATTGCCGCCCCCTCCTTGTCGCGCGCGGCATCCACGCCGCCCGCCTTAGCCGGGTCGATATCGGCCACCTCGCGGATATCAACCTTGGCATAGGCACCTAGGCGCTTGGTGTACTCAGCGCACGCGTCCTTCCAAAAGCGCTCCTTGAGCTTACCGACGCAAACGACGGTGTATTTCACGCGCGTCTACTCCTTCGAATCGTTTTGAACTTTGCTGGCGGTCAGCATCTGCTCGAACATCGAGGCCGACTGCGAAAAGTCGCTCGGCAGCACGACCGTCGAGGTTTTACCCGTGCGAGCGAACTCCGTCATCATCTCGGACCACTGCGTAAACATGAACAGTTGGTTGGCCTCGTCATTGCCGACACCCGTCTCTTGGATGATCTCGAGCGAATCTTTGATACCCAGCGCGATGGCCTTGCGCTGGTTGGCGATGCCCTCGCCCGCCTTTTCCATTGCCTCGGCCTCGGCGGTCGCCTCGGTGACGCGCTTGATGCGGTCGGCCTCAGCGAGCTCCTGTGCCGCAGCGCGCTTGCGCTGGGCAGCGTTGATGTCGTTCATGGAGTTCTCGACCTCGGTCGGCAGCGCGATTTTGGTGATGAGTGTCGACACGAGGGTGAAGCCGTAGGCAGCCATCTGCTCGGACACGGTGGCATTAACGTCCTTGGCGATGTCATCCTTCTTGGCAAAGACCTCATCGAGTGTGTAGACGGGAATCGAAGAGCGCAGAGCGTCGGTGATGAAGTCACGCATCTGGTCGACGGGCTCCTGCAGCATATAGTAGCTCTTGTAGATGCCCGAATCTGCCGGGCCGGCGCCCATGTCATAGCTCACGTGGTACTGAGCAGAGACCTCAAGGCCGATGGTCACGTTGTCCTGGGTCTTAACGTCGATGCCAAAACCGTTTTTCATGGTGCGCAGACTCACCGTGGCGGCCTTGCGGTCGATCACGGGCACCTTCATGTGGAAGCCCGCGTTGACGATGCGGTTAAACTTGCCCAGACGCTCAATGATCACGGCATGCTGTTGTTCAACGACATAGCAGGCGTTAGGAAGCAGCAGCAACAGGATGATGATGGGAATCAAAAGGCTGGTAAGGGCGGCGATGATACCGGACAACAGCATGGTCTCTCCTCTGATAGGCACACGTTGGCACTAGGATACCCGCACGGAGCAGCAACATGACATCAACAAGAGGCCCATAACAAAAAAGCTCCCATTGCTGGGAGCTCTTTCATTTAATGGTGCGGGCGAAAGGACGTCCGCGTATCCGCTTCGCGGATCCGCACCGGCTTCGGCCGCCTGCCGGCGTCCTCGCCAGCTCGCTAAAAACGCTCCGCGTTTTCTTTACGCTCGCTCCTTCACAGGTTCAAGTCCCTGTGATGGGCCCATAACAAAAAAGCTCCCATTGCTGGGAGCTCTTTAATTTAATGGTGCGGGCGAAAGGACTTGAACCTTCATGGGGTTGCCCCCATACGGACCTGAACCGTACGCGTCTGCCAATTCCGCCACGCCCGCGTGCAGGAATTAGAATAACGGAGCGCCACCACGAACGCAAGAACTATTTTTGAAAAAGTTTGCAGGCATTCTCCCAAGCGGCTTGCGCGATTGCCTCAGCATCCTCGCCGGTACGATCGACACGGTCGTTGACCAGCGTGTTTGCCGTAATGGAGATCATTGCGGGCTCGCATTCAAGACCGCGGATGGGCTCCGGAGCCATATACGGGCAATCCGTCTCGAACAAAATTCGATCGAGTGGGGTTGCCGCAAATGCCTCGCGCACATCGTCGTTGCGCTTAAAGGTGGCCGCACCGCCATAGGCGATATAGCAGCCCAAATCCACAAAGCGCTCCATCGTGGCGCGGTCCTCGCCAAAACAGTGCAGCACACAACCAGCCTGGGGCACACCCACCTCGCGCAGTACGTTGTACGCATCAACGTGCGAGGTGCGCTCCCCATCCGAGTCCTCGTGACGCAGGTGCAGCTCCACCGGCACATTGCGGCGCACGGCAAGCTCGAGCTGGCGCGCCATGCAATCAATCTGCACGTTATGGGGTGCCGGCGCGATATCGTCGTCATAGTCCATGTGATAGTCCAGGCCGATTTCGCCAATACCGGCGCATAAGGGGTCATCAAGTGCGGCAACGACCTGTGCATGAACGTCGTCGGTATAGTCCGGCGCGCCATACGGATGCACGCCGGCAAGATACTTGATCTGCGGGATATCCTGCATCGGAAGAATCTCGCGCACCAGCCAGTCGCTATAGTCCGCCACGCTGCGCTTGTCGGCAATGGGGTCGAACATCGTCACCAACAGGTCGACGCCCGCGGCTTTGGCACGCAGGAGCGTCTCGGGCACATCCTTGCCCCAAAACGAAAGCAGATGTGCATGCGTGTCGGCAAGCGGCGCCAAGGGCACGGGACAAGCAACCGTCTTCTTTTTCTTGGTAAACGTCACGCGTTCGGCATTAGGCATCATGGATTAGCTCCCGGGCCAGACGGACAAAGTCGGCAACATCGAGCGTCTCGGCGCGCGTGGTGGGTGCGATACCGCAAACCTCAAAAGCGGCATCGAGCACGTCCTTGGCAAAACCGTTGGCGCTCATGGAATTGCGGATGGTCTTGCGACGCTGAGCAAATGCAGCATCAATCACGCGGGCCACAAATTCGCGATCGAGTCCTTCGGGTACCACGCCGTCAACACGGTCGATACGCACGACGGCCGAGTCCACGTGCGGCGCCGGCATAAAGCAACGCGGCGGCACCTCAAAGCGACCCGTCACCTGCGCATACAGGCCGAGCTTTGCCGTATAGCCGCCATAGGTCTTGTTGCCCGGCACTGCGGCAATGCGATCGGCAACCTCCTTTTGCACCATGACGACGGCGCGCTTGAGCGCGGGCATCGTCTGGAAGAACTGCAGGATGATTGTCGCCGCCACGTTATAGGGCAAGTTCGCGACAAATACCGTGGGCTCGCCGCCGGCGGCCTGCTCAATCTGCTCCGGGCCCACCTTAAGCGCGTCGCCCATGATAAAGCGGAAGTTGGCGTAGTCGGCGGCGTGAGCATCGAGCACCGGCTCGAGCTCGGGATCTGCCTCAATCGACGTAACGCACGCCGCCTCCTGCAGCAGGGCCAACGTCAGCGTGCCGCAACCCGGGCCGACCTCGAGCACGCGCTCATCGCCCGCAAGCTCAGCGAGCTCACAGATACGTTCGATCACATGGTTGTCGATCAGGAAGTTCTGGCCCAGGCGATGCTTGGTCGCAAGGCCAAACTCCTCTAGCAGCTCCCTAGTTGCCGTGGGGTTTGCCAAAGGCGAAGTTGTCATGGTTGCCTCCTTAACATGGTGGCTGCATCGTAAAGCAAAAGGGCATGGACCGTTGCGGCCATGCCCTTACAGCTAAACAGCAAATTGCCGATATGGCGCGCAGCGGCTTAGCCCAGACGCGGGAACAGCGGCTCGCCCTTCTCGACGGGCTGACCACCGGCAAGCAGGCCCCAAGCGCAAATGCCCTTGAGGTCGTCGCTCGCGGCCTCGTCCTCGCAGGACAGGCGGCGCAGGGCCTCGGCAGAAGTCTGGGGCATGAGCGGCATCAGCAGGTGAGCGGCAATGCGGATGGCCTCGAGCAGGTTGTAGATCACAAACGCCAGCTCGTCAGCCTTGGCCTCGTCCTTGGCAAGCGCCCAGGGCTCGGAGTCCTCGATGTAGTGGTTGGCGGCATGGATGAGCTCCATGACCTCGTCCTTAGCTCCACCATAATCGAGCACGTCCATCTTGGCCATGTAGCGCTCGACCAGACCATCGGCGATCTTTGCCAGCGGGTTGTCGAACGCATCGAACGATGCGGGCTTGGCGGGCGCGCAACCATCAAAGTACTTGCCGCTCATGTTGAGCGAACGCGAGATAAGGTTGCCCCAGCTGTTGGCCAGGTCGGCGTTGTAGACCTGCTCCATGCGATCGAAGCTGATGGCACCGTCGGTGCCGGGGACGACGTCGGTCATAAAGTAGTAGCGATAGCCCTCGACGCCCAACATGTCGATAACGTCCTGCGGAGCGATGGCGTTGCCGCGGCTCTTGGACATCTTCTCGGCCTTGCCGGTCTCGGCATTGCGCACGGTCAGGAAGCCGTGGGCAAAGACGTGCTCGGGCAGGGCCTCGCCGATGGCCATGAGCATGGCGGGCCAAATGACGCAGTGGAAGCGGATGATGTCCTTGCCCACGATGTGGAACTGCGCGGGCCAGCGATAGGCCAGCTCGGCACGCGCCTCGTCGGTGTCGACACCGTAGCCGACGGCCGTCATATAGTTGAGCAGCGCATCGAACCACACGTAGGTCACGTGACCCTCGTCAAACGGGACCTGAATGCCCCAGTCAAAGCTCGTACGGCTCACGGAAAGGTCATTAAGGCCGCCCTCGACAAAGCTACGTACCTCGTTCATGCGGAACGCAGGCTCGACAAAGTCGGGGTGCTCGTCGTAAAGCTTGAGCAGCTTGTCCTGGAAAGCGGAAAGCTTAAAGAAGTAGGACTCCTCCTGCACGCGCTCAAGCGGACGGTGGCAGTCGGGGCACAGGTGCTGGCCGACGCTGCCGTACTCCTCGTCGCCCTTCTGGACCTGCGTATCGGTGAAGTAGGTCTCGTCAGGCACGCAATACCAACCGTCGTAGCTGCCCTTATACAGGTAGCCGGACTCCTTCATGCGCTCCCACAGGTACTGCACGGCATGATGCTGGCGCGGCTCGGTGGTGCGGATGAAGTCGTCGTTGGAGATCTCGAGCTTGCTCCAAAGCTCCTTGAAGTGCGGAGCCTGGCTGTCGGTCCACTCCTGCGGCGTCATGTTGTGCTTGGCTGCGGCCTCGGCGACCTTCTCGCCGTGCTCGTCCATGCCGGTCAGGAACTTGACGTTATAGCCGGCGGAGCGACGATAACGGGCCTGAACGTCGGCGATGATGGTGGAATAAGCCGTGCCCAGGTGCGGATCGGCGTTGACGTAGTAGATGGGCGTCGTGATAAAGAACGAAGGCTTACTTTGATCCATGGGGTTTGTCCTCCAGAAAAACGTTGCATACAGGGGATGATTCTAGCGCAAGGGCTGGATATCCTCCATCTATTGCATATCGAGCACCATGGCATAGACATCGCGCTTACGGCGCGAGTACTTCTGCGACAGGCGCTTGGCCACCGCAGAGGCGGGCTCTCCCTCCTCGAGCGCGGCGCGGATATCCTCGCGCAGAGCCTCGTCGGGATCCGCTGCCGCGGCGCCAACCGGCACGATACCGGCCTCCTCATCTTCGCTCGGCGGCGCGATGACCAGCGCAATCTCGCCCTTTACCTCGCCGCGAGCACGCAGCTCCTCGGCGAGCTGGGCGGCGGGCCCGCGCAAGACCTCCTCGTGCAGCTTGGTGAGTTCGCGGCAGACGGCAACCTCACGTTGGGGAAAGACCTCCGCCACGGCCTCGAGCGTCGCCACGATGCGATGTGGAGACTCGTAGAAGATGAGTGCGCCGGGCACCACGGCAAGACGCTGCAGTCGGCGCACGCGGTCGCCGTGCTTGCGACCCAAAAAGCCTTCGAAGAAGAAATGCTCGCAGGGAATGCCGGACGAAACGAGCGCCGTGACGCAAGCAGAAGGCCCGGGAATAACTTCGACGGGCACATCGGCCTCACGCGCCGCCTCGACCAGCGCCTGGCCGGGATCGGACACGCTCGGCATGCCGGCGTCCGAGGCAAAGGCGAGGGTCTCCCCCGCCAGCAGGCGGTCGACCAGGCCGGCGGCGCGGCTGGCGATCACATTCTCGTCGCAACGGACAAGCGGCTTGGAAATGCCCAGGTGCATCAGCAGCTTTGACGTCACACGCGTGTCTTCGCAGCAGATGACATCGGCAGCGGCAAAGGCTTCGCCAACGCGCGGGGACAGGTCGCCCAGGTTGCCGATGGGCGTGCCGACCACATAGAGTTTGCCCGTATGGGCGCTGTTTTGCGTCATATCAACCTATTCAATCATGCCGCGCTCGAGCGTGCCGAGCGCCGCGCGGGCGTCCCATGCTGCAATGCGCTTCTCGGTCTTCCACGTTTGGAAGAACCAACCGGCAGCCGGCGCAAACGAAGCCAGCTGATTGGCGATAAACACGCGCTCGTAGGCATTGCGGCCCTCGGGCGTAACCGACGAGTTGGCAAAGATCGCCGCGCCCGACCATTCGCCCACCAGCACGGGGAACCCAGTTGAAATCGCTTCTTTAAGCTCGCGCTTGTTACGCGAAATCGCCGTCGTCAGCCCGCGGGGGCTCGTGATGTCGAGCGCATGCTCGTCGCGGTAATGGTACAGGTGAAGGTCCATGTAGACGTTCTTGTACTTGGCGCCGCGCATAAAATGCTTCCACTCGCTGGGATGCCCCGACGACGAGAAAACGACGATCTTATCCTCGGGCATATACGAACGGACGAGCTCGTAAGCATCGCGATAGAAATTGCGCAGGTAGTGAGCAGGAATGCCATCCGTCATGGTGAAGAGGCTCTTGCGGACACTCATCTGCGGCGTATCCAGCAGCTCAATACCCAGCAGGCTCTCGGCCTCGCCGTAGCGATCGGCCAAGCGCTCGAGCACGTCGAGTGCGACATGACGACCGTTGGTGGACGAATGCCACTCGGCAACAGCCTCCGGCGTGGCGGGCGAATCGTTGGAATCGCCCTGGCCACCGGGCACAGTCGCCAGGTCAAGCAGCACGCGAATGTTGTACTTGGCAGCCCACTCAATCGCGCGGTCGATGTAATCGACAACCGAGATGTAGGAGGCATCGGACTCCTGTGAGCCAAAGGCATACCAAGGCACCGGCAGGCGCACGGCGTTGAGGCCGATCTGCGCCATGCGACGGAAATCGTCCTCGCTCACAAACGTCTCGTAATGACGGCGCATGCGCTCGTTATAGGCGGCGGTGCCCATGGCCTCCTGCAGCTCGGCCGCGTTGGATGCACCGGTCGCCGCGTATAGCGACGGGGTCACCCAAGGCTCGGGAATAAACCAGCCAGAGAGATTAACGCCGAGTATCCTCTCCATCACTGCCCCCTTCGGATCGTGCAGGCCGAGCCTGCATCGTATTGCATAGGAAAAGTATCGTTTTGAGTATACCCGCGCATGCGGACAGACGACCGAACGGTCTGTAAAGTGGCGCAAAAGCGGGAGGAATGTCTGAGCGGGCGGGCCCGAGATGTGCACGCACGTCGGAAGTAAGCGCCGGAAAGCGCATCCCACTCTGAAGCCAAATTCCGGGACGCAATTTCCGCAGAGCCCTCAATAAAAGAAAAGGACCCCTTTGCAGAGGTCCTAGTCAATTCAAGGTGGCGGGGAAGGGAATCGCGTCCGCGCGCTGCGCGGACGGACCGCTGCGGCGCTTGCGCGCCTTGCGAGCTACGCTGGAAAACGCTTGCGCGTTTCCTCAGCTCCGCGCCCTCACGGGGTTCGATTCCGTGCATGGGCTACATAAAAGAAAAGGACCCCTTTGCAGAGGTCCTAGTCAATTCAAGGTGGCGGGGAAGGGAATCGAACCCCTGACACGAGGATTTTCAGTCCTCTGCTCTACCAACTGAGCTACCCAGCCATTTGAGGTGTGCCTTGTTTCAAGGCTTGATTAGTATAACCAAGGACGCGTTCCGGTCAACCGAGAATTTTAAAAAAGTTTTTGGGCACAGCCTCGGTTCTATAAATCGGCACGTCAGAGGCATCAGCCGGCAGCAAGAAGTTTTTCACTCAGAGCCGCACGGGCAAACTCACTTGGCGTCATCCCCTCGGCAGCCGCCCGTCGACGAATGGCCTCCTTCATTCCCAGAGGAATCTTGACCGACAGCGTTGCCGTCCCCTCACCTGAGAGCGGGGGCCGTCCATGCACGATTCCACCAACGGTGTGTTCGCCATCCGGAAACTCTCCGCGCTCGTACGACTCGCACCACGCGTCAATCATTTCATCCGTTACAACCTGACCATTAGCGGCCGTATACGTCTTGCCCATCATCGACCCCTTTGCCGAGCCTGTTCAATCTCCTGCCAAAATTTCTTCTGGACTGGAGACAGGGCATGAATGATAAGCCACCCACGGACAAGCTCGACCGCGACAAGCTCCACGCTTCGTCCGTCTGGGAGCCATCCAATCGCAAGCCATCTCGGCGGCTCGTCCTTCGACTCGCGACGAATGCACTCAGTAACCGCAAGCCAAGCGCTAAGCACCTGCTTTTCCGTCAGGTGCTTTTTAGCGTTGGGATGGATCTCAACATCCATGCATCTTCTCCTCCATCTTACCCAATTTCGTATGACGAAAGTCCACTGTCGCCAATTCTTAAGCCGGCACGCGTTGGAGAGCAGGAGTCGAAACAATGATTGAAGGACGCTCTAGTGCGGCCCAGGCGCCGGGGCAGGAGCACATGCGCCAAGGACGAACGTTTTCGTAGCGCGCGAGGACATTGCCGTCGCGATTGATGAAGGCGATGTCGATGGGATAGGCCATAAAACACGTGTGGACTGAGGAACAGTGCGGAAATGCCATGACAAGCGGCAGGCCGTTGGCGGCAACCGGACGCCGTCCCAGCATGCCGCGCAGGCGCACGACAAACGACTCCGCCACCGCAAACTCGGCCGGCGTCCAATCCAGCCTGTTGAGTGCCCGCGCGTAGGCGATGTAGGACGAGGCCGCGGTCACATGGCCACCCCCGGACGCCATGGATCGACCGTCACCGCGCGCTCGTGCGACAACGTTGTCGGCGCCCCCAGCGGAACGCCAGCGATGCTGAGAGAAGTCGGCCACGGCTCATAGTGCATGGTGCAGGTGTAGGTCCTAAACGTACCGGATAGGGAGAGCAGGCCACCATCCGATGCCTCCGCGCCTTGCTCGCTCGACACTTCGATCTGCAAGTCATAGCCTTCCATGGCATTCAGAATTTGAGTCTGAACCGTCGCCGAGGCATCGGCAGAGCTTTCGTCGCCCTCCCCCTCCGACGCCACGGCGTGCGCCAACACGATGTCGGGCACCACGCGGTCGAAGCGCGCAACAGCGCTGGCAAAGATCATGACGTTGTACACGATGAGTGCCAGCACCAGCAAAACGGGCGTAACCACTGCCATCTCAACCGTCGCTTGGGCGCGCTCCTCGCGCAGACGCATGCGGATACTCATTACGACCCACCGCCCAGAGCGCCAACCAGCGTGGCGACATCGACGGTGAGCGGGATGGAGCCGCCGCCGGGCAGAGGAATCTCCGCAAGTGTGAACACCGTACCGCTAATGGTGCGTTCGACTTGATATTCCAACGCCTCGCAAAGCGCCTTGGGATCGGTCACGCCCAACGGAATACTTCGCAGTTTGTCTTGCGTTTGAGAGAGACCCGCAATGTCAGACCCCGGACTCTTAATGACGTTGGCGGAATCGGTCAGCACCGGCTTTCGCAGGCGCAAGTCGCACGGTTCCAAACCCAGCGCCGCCACGGACGCCGAAACGGTATCGCCGAGCCACGATGCAATGGAGCCCAACGCACCGCTGCCCCCTCCTAGGTCTTTAATCATCTCGTCCATAAGTTCGTCGGCCGAACCTTGGATATCACCGTATCCTACGAGCAGCCGTCCCCAAACATCCATGACGCCGTCGAGCACGCCGGCAACGCCGCCCGAGCGTTCCTTCAATGTCGAGAAAAATCGCGAAAGCACGTTGTTTTGCGCCGTCGCCTCATCGGGCGCCAGCACCGCAGCAGAGATGGCACCGCGATCGCCAAGCCTGACTGCCGTGTTAAACGAAGAGTTGAGCTCATCGGGGCTCGAGATGGCACCCGAAACCGCAAAGGCGACCACGCCGTTGCGACCGGGCGGAGCGATACGCGGGCGCTCGCCCGAAAGCGCTTTAATGGCCTGGTCAAACGCATTGCCCGCACGGTCGGCCTCGTCCTCGGTCTGACGCATGAGCTCAAGCTCTTTGTTGCGGCATTCGACGTAGTCTTCCAGGGCCTCTTTGAACTTATCGAAGTGGTATTCGAAGCCGTTTTCGATAGAAGTCGAAGGCGCTGCAACGGCACCGAGCGACGAAACGCCAAACTGGCATCTGTTGCATCTGTCCTGCCCGTCATAATCAGCAACCGAGGCTAACCCGCCTGGCGACCCCTTCTTATAGTTGGGGCAACTCGTTCCGTAATGCAGATACGTCTTGCCATCGATGGCACTGGTTGGCCACGCCGCATCGGTATAGAGTTCCGTCGCTCGCACCTCGTCAGTGTTGCGCGGCAACAGCGGGATATAGGAAGTGACTTCATCTCCGTCCTCGGTTACATATGCACGATTGACCTCTGTACTCGCATAGGTGTAAAACGCCTTGCGCGCCGCCGACTCCGCCTTCGTCTCGACGCTTGAGCCCTGAGGTGCCTCGTTTGCAAGGCGCAAGCGGTAATAGGCCTTCGCGCGATCGAGCGCCACTTGCGGCTCCCATGTGACACTCGAGGCATAGTGCGGATTCTCAATATCCGAAAGCTTCGCCAAGCTCTTCGCGCGTTCCCACATGCACGAACAGCTTCCGACTGCGCCTCTATCCGATCCACCGCAGTCGACAAGCCAGGCACGTTCCTTGGCCTTTGACGTTTTCTCGGACGCTTTCTTCAGTTCCTTGGCAGCATAGTCAAGGTCTTTTGAGGTGCTCTCGATGGCATCGGTCGAGATCTCGGACCCCTCGAGCGCAGCGAAGTCCGACTCGGATGTCCTGGGCACGGCAAGCGCCGTACCGGTAAAGGTCACGCTATCGGTATCCTGCGCCGACACCGCCTGCGTGGCACGCGCGGCGATCAGATACGGCAGAGCCGTCTCGATTTTCTGTAAGCCTTCCGATGCGCTTTTGGCAAACTTGTTGCGCGTTTTAATGATCTCAATCCCGGTGTCGACCATATTGCCGGCAACTGGTTCGGCACCCGGGATGAGGATGGCGACCAGGCCCGTCCCGATCGTGGCAAACCCCGCCAGGCCCAAACTCAAGATGCTCGCATCAACCACCGTGGCAGCCGTGTGATAGGACGACACTACGTTGGCACCCGCCAGCGCGCCGCTATCGGCAGCTACCTGGGTGTCCCCGGCACGCGACATGCTCCATATCGCCGCGGTCGACGAAAACAACAACGTGAGCACCACTAGGATGACCACGGCAGAAGAAAGCGTGGTATAGGCGCCGTCTTCGATAAACAGGTCGATACCGGCGCGGCCCATAAAGCCGCCTCGCTTGCGATGGCAGCTCGGACGGCGCGTCAAAACGCATCTAGACCAGAAACGCTTAATCCCATGCAGCAATCCACGAATCATAATCTCCCTCCAGCCATTCGGGACGTGATTGATACGAGACATCGACCTTGAGCTCAACGTAGCCGCCCTCGGCGGTACCACCCATAGCCTGCGCAAACGCACCGATCACAGGCAACGGCTTGACCTCGCCGGAAACGGACACGGACGAGACGCCACCCGCATCGGCCCGGCTAAGCTCGATATCCCACGACAACGGCCCGCCGGCATGAAAGATCGAAACGTTGGGCACTGCGGCAAGCCGGCGGCGGGTGAACTCCTTAAGATCGTCGTCCTTCGCCGTCGTCGTGGTCATGAGCCGCGCGGTCTCGGCGGCGGCAGACTCCATGACCGCGCGCGTATAGAGCAGGCACACCGGCTGCAGTGCCAACAGAACGAGTGTCAGAAACGTCGGCAGTAGGAATGCCGCCTCGACCGTAGACTGCGCGCGGTCCTCGCGCACGACATCAATACAGCACGATGTCCTTAGCACCCGCAGCAGCGTCGACAACCGATGTCGAGGTGACGCCGTGAGATGCCGCCCGCTCGACCAGCGCCGCCAAGCGCCCATCGGCACCGGCACGCCAAAGCCCCGCGATTGCCAGCACGATGGAAAGCAGCGCCACCGTGACGATGGCGTATTCGACCGTCGCCTGGGCAGATTCCTCGCGCAGAACGCCATGCATTTCACGATCCCTCCTTTGAGCTTATTGTTTGCGGGACCAGGCGCACGGCGTGCAGACGACACGAAGCATCGCCAGTATCCGCGGCAACCGTCACCATATCGACCCAGCCGCGCCCATCGCGCACGATGGCGCCCCATACGTTGCCCTTAATATCGAGATAGCCGCTCAGGGCGAGCTGGGCCGTTGGCACCTCGCGGTAGGCGCGTAACATATCCGCCGCTGCCTCGGTCATCGGTCGGTCCTCGGACCATGCAAGCCGGACCGCAATCGCGTTATCCTCAGGCGAATCCGTCGCAGTGCCAGACCGCTTGTCGAGCGTCCGCAGAAAGGTTTGCGCCGTGACAGCGACATCCGAATCGTCCGCATCTCGCATCTCATCTTTTTGAGACGCCACCGCCGAATCTGAGCCCGAATCGAAGGCGGCCCCAGGATGCTGCTGCCGCGCGGCGTTAAGCCCCCAAAGCACCGCCGCTATCGCCACGGTCAGGCAAGCAAACACCAGCAGCACCCCGATGGGGCGCTCGCCCTCTACAGGCTGTTGATGCCCTCGCTGATCGCATCCCATAGCTCTTTAACCTTGCCCTTAAATGCGACGATGGCGATAATCGCGATCACCACGAGCACGCCCACCAAAATGGCGTACTCGGTGGTACCCTGCGCGCTCTCCTCCCGCAACAGCTCCTTGGCATGCTGGCGAGCGCGGATCGCCCGGCAAAAAGCCCAGTTCCAAGCCTTGTCAGCAACTTCGACCATCGTGTTCATGTATTCCTCCCTACATCATCCCGCCTGCTCCCAGCAGCGGGCCCAATATGGACAGAAGCAACGCCGGCAAAATGAGCGTGCCGGTGGGAATCAGCAGCTTGACGGGCGCACGCTCGATCTCGCGCTCGACCGCGGCGCGATGAGCCGCACGGATCTCGCGACTTTGAGCGGCCAGCGTCTCGGCAAGTGGGGCACCCAGGGCGAGCGCCTGCCCCACCGTAATGGCAAAGGTCTCGAGCGCTCGCACGTCCAGGTCGCGCGCGGCGGCCAACAACTCGTCCTCACGCGTGCCCACGCCCACCTGCCACGCCATGCAGGCCCGCTCAAGGCGAAGAGCCAGCACTGACCGGCGGTTGGCGCAGAAAATCTCAAGCGCCGCATCAAACGAAAGACCGGCCGAAAGACCCAAGCGCACAACATCGATCATCTCGGACACTTCGCCGAGCGACACTCGCGCCGGGCCGCCCGCTCCAACCGCGCCCTTCACTCGCGCGGCCAGAGCATCGACCACCGAGCGACCCGCGGCAGCGACCAGCACCGCCTCGCGCTTGCAGACCTCTGCGATCTTGCGTGCATCCGCCCGATCCAAACCCGTCGCGACAAATACACTCAGAGCGCACAGGCAAGCCGCAACTGCAACCGGGGCGCTCATAGCTCCACCCGCATAATGCGCCGGATAACCACCAGGGCAACGGCGTTGAGGGCAAGACCCAGCACCACAGCGCCCGCGCCGGCAGGCGTCGCAAGACCGCGACGAAAATCTGCCGAAAGCAGCGCCAACACCGCGCACATGCCCGTCGGCATCGCCGCGACCATATGCGCAGACATGCGAGCCTGCGACGTCTTAACATCCAGGCGGCGCTTGAGCTCAATGCGCTCCCCCACCATGCTCGACGCCTCGGACAGTAAGTCGGCAAGCGGAGCACCGGTGCGCTGAGACACCTTGAGCGCCAAGGTCACAAGCGAAAGGCCGGGGGCGTCGATGCGCACGAGCAAGTCATCGAGCGCGTCGGTCGCCGAGATGCCGCAATCGATCGCCGCCGCTACCCGCAAAAACTCGGTATGCACCGGTTCTTGCGCATGAGCGCCCACAAAGCGCATGCCCTGGGCCAGCGAATGTCCCGAGGCAAGCGACATGGAAAGTGCGGTAAACGCCTCGGGCATGGCCTCTTCTGCATCGTGTTGCTCGCGCCGGCTCTCAAAGCCATCCCGAGCGGCGCCAGCGGCAATCGGAGCAACAAGTCCCAAGGCAAACCCGAGGGGCGATAACGACACCATCGTTAGCAAAACGCAGCAGACACCGCTCGATAGCAGCAGAAACGCCAAACGCCCCGAAGCATCTTCGATCACGAGGCCAAGGCGACGCGCCGGAGCCAGCGATGCCCACGAACGGGCAATCTTTTTCAGCAGATCGTTTTCCACCAACTCACGCGGCAGCTTCTCTGCCACCGTCTCGAACGCCTGACGCGCCAGCTCCGCCGGCGGCACCTGCGGCACACGAGGTTCCGCCCCGCACGCCGTCGCGACAGAAAACCCTGCCAAACCCCCTACGACGAGGGGCACAGCGACCTCCATTCGTCCACCTCCTCTTGTGTGAGCGTCCCCGACCGCAGGCCTTCTGCGATAAACGGCGGCTCGCGGTCAAGCGTCCAGGTGCGCTCGGCGGCATCGAAAGTCACATAGCGCTCGAGCTCTACGCCGCCCGACGCGGCGCGACGCACCCCCGAATACGAGGAGACGAAGCGCCTGCCATCGGCGTGGCGCTCGGACATCACGATGCCGTCGAGCGCCATGGCAATCTGCTCTTCGATGAGCTCGCTCGGCAGATCGATGCCATAACGTGCAAGCAACGTCAGACGCACCACGGTCTCCTGCTCGGAACCCGCATGAAGCGTGGTGAGCGACCCGTCGTGGCCCGTGTTCATGGCCTGCAACATGTCGCAGCACTCGGCACCGCGCACCTCGCCCACCACGATGCGGTCGGGGCGCATGCGCAGGGCATTGGTCACCAGGTCGCGGATCGTCACCGCGCCCTCGCCCTCAATTGAAGCCTCGCGCGCCTCTAGACGCACCACGTGCGGATGATGCGCAAACTTGAGCTCGGCAGAGTCCTCGATCGTCACGATGCGCTCGCCGGTGGAAATCTCACATGACAACGCGTTGAGCAGGGTGGTCTTACCAGATCCCGTGCCTCCCGCAACCGCCAGGTCCTGTCGCAGCGACACCGCGCACGACAACAGCTGCGCATACCAAAGCGGCAGCGACCCCAGCCCCACAAGCTCGTCCAGCGAGCAGATGCGGTCCGAGAACTTTCGGATGGTGAGAATCGGTCCGTCAATCGCCACAGGCGGAATCACCGCGTTGACGCGATAGCCCGTTTTGAGGCGGGCGTTGACGATGGGGCTGCGCTCGTCGATACGGCGGCCAAGTGGCGAGATGATGCGGTCGATAAGCACACGGATCTGTTCATCATCCTCAAACGCATGCTCGATGGGGTGCAAGACGCCGCCGCGTTCAAAGAAAGCCGAGCGGCAGCCGTTGATCATGATCTCGGTAACGGTGTCGTCCTCGATGAGCGGCTGCAACGGCCCCAGGCCCACTACGTCATCCAAAATCTCGTCGATGATGGTCTCGCGCTCGGTCGTCGCGAGATCGGTCGGTTCCTCAACATTGAGCGCCGCCTCCACCGCGGGACGCAATTCCGAGCGGGCAAGTGCCGGGTCGATATAGGCGCTGATACGCGCCACTTCGTCGTAACCCATGCGGTCCATCACGGCGCACTTGGTGCGTCGTTTCACCGCGCGGCGACGCCCCGCATCTACAGGCGCTGCCCCCGCTGCAGCGCCGGCAGCCTTAATCCTCGTTTGCAGGCTCATCGCTGATCACCCTCGCGCGACCAGGGAAGGCGGATACGCGGGCGTTCGGTGCGCGTTGCACGGTCGGCGACCATATCGCTCCAAGGGCCGACGGCGCACCCCAGTTCCACGAGCATCTCGCGCGTGGCCTCGCGCACGCTGGTCGCAAAAGCGCTGGTCTGCCCCACTGCCTCATCAGCGCGCCCAAACGCCATGAGCGCGGCGAGATCCTGCCCGCCATCGGCGATACGAATCTTGGAGCTCAACGCACAGGCAATCTCAAAGCGCATGGCGACGTCCTCGTCTGCCCCGCGCGCACCGAACCGGTTGAACACGGCGCTCATGCGCGTGCGCGGCACACCTACTCGACTTGCCAGTTCAATGACGCGCGACGCCGATGTCGCGGACGACACCGCAGCATCGCCAACGATCAGGCAGCGGTCGCTCGCCGCCACCGCAGCCGCCACGGCGTCGCCCCAAAAGACCGAGGTATCGATAAAGACTACGTCGGATTCGCGACGCAAAACATCAAGCAGTAGCTCCACCGGACGTGCCATGAGCTCGGCTTGCTCGGGCGCCGCAACGGGACCCCAGAGCGTAACGCCTGGCGCCACGCGCATCGATGTGGCTACGATATCCGGCTCGGTGAGCGCGCCCGCCGCCGCCGGCTCGATAAGTGCCGCCATATCGCGCGGAGCATCGACGCCTAACAAGTCGTAAAGGTTTCCAAACATCAGGTCCAGGTCGAGCACGGCGGCACGCAAGCCCAACAGCGACGATGTGTGTGCCATGGTGGCAACGATCGTCGACTTGCCGCAACCGCCCGAACCCGAAATGGCGCAGATGACCGGAGCTCGATGCTGCGGAGCGGCAGCGTCTGCCGGCGGCATCGGAGGCGGCGGGGCGGGCGTCGGCGACAGCGTCCCCGTCTCCCCCGCCGCAACCACACGCTGCGTCCAAGCCGGCATGGCAGCTTGTTCGGTCTGCAAGGCAGGCTCGTTCTGTGCAATCTGCTCATGCTGCATCAGCGACAACTCGCCGCACCCGGCAAAGCCCTCAACTTCGTCGAGTTCATCCGCCAGATTCACGCCGTGCACGTATCCCATATCTACAGCCGGGGAGTCGCCAGCATGCTGTGCCGGCCCTCCAGCGTCATCGTATACAAGGGGGTTCCGGGGGCGCCGACCATGCTCGGCTTCCGCTTTTCCATAATCATCAACACGCGGGCCTCTTGTAGCGCGAGGCGCCCCGGGTTCCCTATCAACAAAAGCATCGGGCTCAATCGTCATGCGCCGATCGGAATCAACCGCTCCCTCGCCCGCGCGCCCGTTGCCGCATATACTGTGCGCAGCGATGACCTCGGTCGCCCCCGCGCGAAACAGTCCCTCGATATCCGACGGATCGAGCGCTTCTATCAACACGACCACGCGACTCACGCGGCCTTCGGCCGTCAGGCGCGCAACAGTCTTGCGCACATCTTCGATATCAAACAGAGACGCCGCGATGATGGCAGCCCCGCGGCGCGACGGAAACGCCCGCGCCATGGAAACCAGCCCGTCCAGGTCACCCACGCGAAGCACCTGTGCACCCGCATCACGGCCCTCGACTTCCTGCTGCAACAGCCCGTAATCGCCGCACGCGCAGCACGCAAGCCAGATCGCCTTCATCACTCGTCGCCTCCGCTCTTTTTGCCGCGCGCCGTGGCGGGAATCGTCAAGCTGACCGTTCCCTTGCCCGAGGCTCCCAGCAGTTCCTTGACGTCTTCGGGGTCAGCCGCCAGCGTCACCCATTCGATCTTGCCCTCGCGCGTGGCACCGGAATTCTCACTGGTATCGATCACGTGCGCGCCGCACAGTCGATCGGTTACGCCATCTTTTTGCACGTACACGTCCACATAGCTGCCCACGCCCGTGGCACCGCCGACCGAGTGCTCGGCATCGACCGCCACCGAAACGGCGACCTTGCCCTTAGGCACCTCGAGCTTGTGGCTCTCGGCCTTGGTGTAGACATTGCAGATCACGGCGTTTTTGGGAATACGTGAAGTCGTCACGTCGCCGCGTACCTGGCGCAGCTCGGTCGCCGCGTCACGCGGCAGCAAACTCGTCAGCCATTCCTGGGTTATGACATTGGTCTCATCGAGGGTCTCGCCCACATCGATATCGCGCGCCGCGACGCATACCTCGACGCGATCGCCACCGTACTTGGCCAAGGTCTCAGCCTGGACCTGTTCGGCTTGCGAGCGGATCGACGAGCCGTAAACCATGCAGAGCAGAGCAGCGAGCACGCCCGCGACCAGACTGATGGCGATGCGCTTGCTCTTGTTCACGGCCGCTCCTCTCATGGCAGTGCCGGGCGAATGCCCGTACCACCATTGTCTGGGTGGTCAGAGTGCAAAGCGGCGCAATCGCGATCTTGGTTTTCGATGTCAAACCAATCGCTGACCAAAAGCTGACCAGCCCGTCAAGCTCGTGGCAAGGTTTTGGTCAGCACGTCAGCAAACTGCATGTTTCGAGGCTTTTCCGCAGCAAAAAAGCCGTCTCCCGAACAGTTGGGAGACGGCTGTCATAGGAAAAATCAATTACAGATGGACATCGGGATCGAGCATTTGAGCGCTCACGCGCATGGATGACGCCAGGTTTTGGAACGTTTCCAGACGCAGGCTGTCGATCTGCCCGGCGTCCTCGGCCTCGCGAACGGCGCAGCCCGGCTCATGGGTATGCGTGCAATCGCCAAACCGGCACGCGTGCGATGCCTCGACAATCTCGGGGAAGGCGCACGCCAGACCCCGCTCGTGACCCACGAGCGGTAGGCTGCGCAGGCCCGGGGCATCGGCGATCACGCCGGCGTCGCCCGGCAGCGCCACCATCACGCGCGCGACGGTAGTGTGACGGCCCTGGTCGTCGCGTTCGCGCACACCGCCGGTCGCCAACGTATCGTGGCCCAGCAGTGCATTGAGCAGCGTCGACTTGCCGGCACCCGACTCGCCCAGAATCATGGCGCAGCTCCCGGCAGGCACGCAGGCACGGACCTCGTCCAGGCCGCGGCCCTCGGCAGAAGACGTCACGATCACGCGCACGTCCGGGCCCACTAGGCGGCGCACGCGGTCCAGATCGCGCTCGAGCTCCTCGGCATCGCAGCGGTCAGCTTTGGTGAGCACCACCACCGGCTCGGCATCGCAGTCGAGCGCCAACACCAGCGAGCGCGCCACGCGGTCGAGCAGCACCTCACCGGCACCGAGCGCCTGCACGATTAGCACGCTATCCACGTTGGAGCAGAGCACCTGGCGCTCTCCACGGGCACGGCCGCGCCAACGCTCAAAGCTCGTACGGCGTGGCAGCACGCACTCAATCACGCCCATATCGTGCCCGGGAGCGCGGCGCACCGCCACACGGTCGCCCACGGCAGGCAGCAGGACCTCGTCCTCGCCGCGCGACTTGGCAAACCCCACGGCATGCTCGGCGCGGAAGGCGTCATCGGCAGTCGCCACCAGCGGAAACCCGCGATCCAAGCGCACCACGGCGCCAAGCTGCATCTGCTCGGGCTCCTCGGCATGTGCGCAAAAGTCGTCAAATGCCGCCTGCTGAGCTTCATCGACCGGCAGGTCATCGAACGCCGGAACATCCTGCAGCGCATCGAGCCCCGGTACGCTCGCCAACAACTCCTCGGCAGACGCGGGGGCCTCGGTCGCAAGCTTCCGACGACGATCGCGCTTAGCCCGCGCCCCCGTCGTCTTTTTCTTCGCTTTAGCCTTAGCCTTAGCCACAAACGCCTCCCAGCAGCCAAAATCACAACTGAGCAGGTATTTTAAATCAAAACCACCCCTAAAAGGGGTGGTTTGCTCTTAGGGTATAACCCTTGGATTTCCGGCACGCGTCTA
This sequence comes from Collinsella aerofaciens, assembly GCF_039752775.1. Lineage (GTDB taxonomy): Bacteria > Actinomycetota > Coriobacteriia > Coriobacteriales > Coriobacteriaceae > Collinsella > Collinsella aerofaciens_R. The sequence goes on from NZ_JBDMGT010000023.1 coordinate 38,659, forward strand.
AAGGCGC
>NZ_JBDMGT010000024.1:0-37706 GCF_039752775.1 Collinsella aerofaciens
CCCTGCCGGGGCTCCCGGGTTCCGTGACGACTCGGCCGTTCGGGTCAGGTGGGCTGGATTGAATTTGGTGAATGAGGGCGCCGTTGGCGCCCTCATTTTTTTGTGCGGGTGGCAAAGGGGCTGTCCCTTTGGTCACATCGCGCTTCAAGATTTCCAAAAAGTTAACCTTTGTTGACCTTAATAGTTAGATAAACTAAACTATTTTTCAAAAGTGTGCTCGAGCAAACTTATTTACTCGGGTGCTGAGGCACCGTGCCGCGTCCAATGCGGCAAAAGGGAGAAGCAACATGAAGAAGTCGACGTTCAATACCCTGCTTGTCGGTGGCGGTTTTCTGCTTGGCACGGCCGGCATCAAGCTGCTTACCAGCGCTCCGGTCAAGAATGCCTGCGTGCAGGGCATCGCGTGCGGTATGCGCGTCAAGAACTGCTACCAGGACATGGTCGAGCAGGCCAAGGCCAATGTCGATGACATGGTTGCCGAGGCTGCCTACATCACCCAGAGCGAGTCCGCTGCAGACAAGGCAGCCGAGTAGCGCTCCTAGGCACAAACTATGAGATTCTCGATTATTAGCGAGATCCCCGGCAGGACCCGTCTTCAATTGGCGGGTCCTGTGCCAGAGAGTGATCTCGATGCACTTCTTAAGCTCAGCGGCGATATCGACGGCGTGCACAAGGTGCGCGTTTATGGCCGTATTGGCCAGATGGCGCTCGAATATGACGAGCAATGTCGTGCGGGCGTGCTCGACGCCTTGGGTGCGCTCGATGCCCAGGCCATTGCCGACGCAAAGACGGGTTACGTGATGCAGCTTGAGCCACGCAAGCACAAGCTCGTCATGGATCTTGCCACACTTATCGGCGCCCACTACGCGCGCCGCTGGTTCCTGCCTACGCCTCTGCGTGCGGTGTTTGTCGTGGCCGGTTACATGACCTTTTTGCGCGCCGCTCTCCACGAGCTCGCGCAACCGTGTCTGACCGTCCCCGTGCTCGATGCCTCGGCCATTGGCATCTCGTTTGTTAAGCGCGACGTCAATACCGCGGGCCAGACGATGTTCCTGCTCAACGTGGGCGAATTGCTCGAGGACTACACGCGCGCCATGAGCGAAAACGAGCTCATCAACTCGCTGCTCGATGTGCCCGACAAGGCGCAAAAGGTCGTCGGCGACACCGAGGTAAGCGTTGCCGCGACCGAGCTTGAGCCCGGCGATCTTGTCGCCGTGCGCACTGGCATGTCCATTTGCATCGACGGTGTTGTCGAGCAGGGGAGCGCTATGGTCAACCAGGCGACCCTGACCGGCGAGCCGCTTGCCGTCGAGCGCAGCGCAGGCGACGACGTGTTCGCCGGCACCGTCGTGGAAGATGGCAGCATCTTGGTGCACGTGCGCGCCAATACGGCGCAAACCAAACTGCGCTCAATCGTCTCGCTCGTGCAGACGGCCGACTCGCTCAAGTCCGAGGGCCAGTCGCATATGGAAGACCTTGCCAACAAGATCGTCCCGTGGAACTTCCTGCTCGCGGGCCTGGTTGCGCTTACCACCCGCAGCCTCATCAAGACCTCAGCGGCACTGATGGTCGACTACTCGTGCGCACTCAAGCTCACGGGTTCCGTTGCTGTCATGACTGCCATGAGCGATGCTGCCAAGATGGGCGTCATGGTCAAGGGCGCGAAGTACTTTGAGTCGTTTGCCAAGGCCGATACCATCGTGTTTGATAAGACCGGCACGCTTACCGAGGCGCAGCCGCGTCTTGCCTGCGTGCTCACCACCGATGGCTGGAGCGAGGACGAGGTTCTGCGCCTTTCCGCCTGCTTAGAGGAGCATTTCCCGCATCCGGTGGCACGCGCCGTGGTCAATGCGGCACGCGAGCGCGAGCTCGAGCATCGCGAGCGCCATGCTGCTGTCGAGTATATCGTGGCACACGGCATCGCTTCGTCCATCGAGGGTCGTCGCGCAATTATTGGCTCGGCACACTTTGTGTTTGAGGATGAGGGCGCGCAGCTCGAGTCCGACATTAAGGAGCAAATCGAGTTCCAGATGCAGGGCTTGTCGCCGTTGTATCTGGCGGTCGACGGCACGGTCGTGGGCGTGCTCGGCATCGAGGATCCGCTCAAGCCCGGGGTCCGCGAGGCCATCGCCGACCTGCATGCGCTTGGCGTCAAGCATGTCGTTATGCTCACGGGCGACTCCGAGCGCACGGCCGAGCGCATTGCGCGAGAGGCAGGGGTCGACGAGTTTAAGGCCGAGCTGCTGCCCGAGGACAAGTACGCTTATGTGGAGCACATTAAGAGCGAGGGGCGCCATGTTGCCATGGTGGGCGACGGCGTCAACGATTCGCCGGCGCTCGGTTTGGCCGACGTGGGGCTGGCAATGGGCGGCGGAAGCGACATCGTCAAGGAGGTCGCCGATATCATCCTGACCGATACGAATCTGGCCGCAATCGTGCGTCTGCGCCGTATGAGTCAGGGGCTTATCGACCGTCTGACGAGTTCATATTCCAAGGTGATGCTCACCAACTCGGCGCTGTTGGCATTGGGTATTACCGGCATGATTACTCCGCAGACGTCGTCACTGCTGCATAACGGCTCGACGATCGCCTACAGCCTGGGCAACGCAAAGGCTTACCTGCGCTAGCAGACGTGTTCGCGCACGTTATCTGGCCTGCGCCCAGACGGCATCGGTGTCGTCCGGGCGCAGGCCTTTTGCATTTGACCATGTGCTAGCTTCTCTATATAGTGTTGCTAGCAGGGCTAGCAATTGAAGGGAGCGAGATCGACGTGGGTGCTGTTAGCGGCATGGCGCAGGTGAACGTTCGCGTGGATCGCCAGGTCAAGAACCGTGCCGAGGAGGCGCTGCGGCTTTCGGGCGGGTCGCTGCCCGAGCTCATCAAAAAGGTGGTGGCCAAGGTCGCGCAGGGTGGCGGGCAGTGCGAGGAAGTGCTTGCGGCCGTCGACGACCGGCAGCAGACCGTCGCGCCCGATACTCCGTTCGCCGCGTCGTGGGCAGCGGCAGACCGGCTCTATGCAGACTTGGGCATCGCTGCGTCGCCCGTATCCGACGATCGCGGTTGGGACACAATCTATTCCGAAGCCATGGACGAGCGCTATCGCCAAAAGGGGATGATCCTGTGAGCGGGGCTCTCCTCAAAATAATGGTGGATGCCAACGTATGGGTTGATTCGTTTTGCGCCGACCATGCCGAGTCGCTTGCCGCACGTGCGTTTATTGGGCAGGCGACGGAGGCGGGGGCATTGCTGTTCTTTCCGGTGCATATCGCCAAGGACGTGCTGTACGTTGTCCAACACGAGCTGAAGCGTAGCGTTCTTGCCAGTGGGGGAGCGCTCGACGAGGCATCTGCCCGCGCAATTGGCGATGCGGCGTTGGCGTTTGTTCGGAACATGACCGAAAACGCCACGGCCGTGGGCGCTGATGCATCCGATCTGTGGCTAGCCGACAAATATCTGACGCTCCATCGCGATTACGAGGACAACTTGGTGCTCGCCGCGTGCAAGCGCGCACAGGTCGATTACTTGGTGACCAACGATCCCAAGCTGCTCGAACATGCCGATCTTGCAGCAAAGACCCCGCGCCAAATGATGTCGATTCTTGCTTTAGCCGAACACGGCGGCGCGGCTATCGGTTGACGCGAACTGTTTGCGGGCCTCTTGGACGACGATGCGCCAAGGGACCCGCGTCTGCTATTTACAAAAGCTCGGCCTTAATGGCGGGACTTTCTGCGAGCTGCTCGGCTGCCTTTTCGTCGGAACCGTTTAGTGCTGCCAGGCTGCGGTAGACCCACTCGTTGACCTGGGTGTTCTTGACGCCTGCGGTCTGCATAAGGGCGCCTGCCTCGCGGATTGCTGCGAGCAGATCGGCTTTGGGACCCGCGAGCTCGACCTCGATGCCGTGGTAGGCGGTCACGCCGCGGTTCTCACTCACGTGGTCGATAAAGCCCTCGACGGTCTCAAGCTGCTGGGCGAGAGCTGCATCATCGTCAGCGTCCAGCGCGACGAGTGCGTTCGATACCGTGAGAGCGGGATGTCCGCAGGGGACAAAGCCTTCGATGACATCCATAGCTTCGGTAATGGTTGAGCCCAGACCTGCGAGGGCATTGACGAGTTGCTGCTTGGTATCCATAACGGTCCTTTCGACGGGCAATTTTGCTTGGCGAAAATATACGTGACGCGATCGGTAGCAAAAATGCGAAGTGCGGCGCACATTGGGGTCTTCACAGCTTGTGCATAGAACAACTGTCCGCTTTCAGAACGTGGTAAGATAACTCAACACAAGCGGGGCTCGCCCCGTATGTTCCTTGAAAAGTCGACGGGTGTTGGGTGCTCGTGCCCAATGCCATCCAGACTTCCCGACATTCGGGGGCGACTGGTTTCGACACGATAGCTCTGAGAGAGGAAGCAAGCCGAGGTCTCCTCGCCTCGTTAAACAGGGGTACCGTCAAATTGAATTGACAACAACTCTTCTTTTGAGCCTATGGCTCTCGCTGCTTAGTTTATAGCGGCGCGTCAACCCGGTGATTTCCCCGACACCGGCGCGACGTCATTTTAGGGGAATGCTCCCGCGCACGTAATCGGTATGGCGCGGGCTAAGACCGAACCGGTTGGGATGCCGCGAGCGTGTCGCTGCGCGCAAAGCGTCCGAGACTAAACCAGCGACTGAGCTTGGAGATGCCAATCAGGGGGCTTTCGTGGACCGGAGTTCGATTCTCCGCGCCTCCACCAACTGTTCAGTAGGCGAACACATGCGCGTGTTCGTCGTTAGGCGGGCGTTCGTATTGCTCGTCAGATAGAAAGAAGCCGCTCCATACGGGGCGGCTTCTTTGCGTTCTAGGCCTGCGGCATGATCTCCTGCTCGCCGTCCTCGTCCATGTACGGCATGAGGAACACGCCGCCCTGCTCGGTGGTAAGCAGCAGGTACTCGCGGTTGTGCTCGTCGCACACGATTTCCTGGCCGATGCCCTCGGGCAGGTCGTATACGGGGCCGTCCGTGCGGGCTTGCCTCACGGTCACGTCTTGCGCTCCCATGGCCTGCGACGCGCAGCTGGCGGCGGCCAGGACGATGAACAGCAGGACGACCGCCGCGAGGATGGGGCCGCACCCGCCGTTGCGCTCCTCGTCTGCGGGGCTCGGGTACGGCATGGCCTATCCCACCTTCACCAGATAGTCGTCGGCCTCTGGCTTGCCCGTGGCCTTGCCCACGGCAATGTAGCGCGTTGCGCCGCTGTAGCCCGTGTATCGGCCCCACACGTAGCCGTCGGCGATCTTGTACCAGTTATCCAGCGTCACGGTCTCGCCGCTGGAATAGTGCGCCACCTCGGTGCCGCCCAGGCCGGGGGCGTCGCGCACGCGCAGGTAGTCCACAGTGCAGCGGTAGGTGCCGCCGAAGTTCTCGGTCGTTTCCTGCTGCGCAGGCTGCGGCTGCGGGACGGCTGCGGGGGCGCTTCCAGCAGTGATGCCGAAGCATTCCAGGTAGATGCGCGCCAGCTCGTCCAGGTTGCCGTTGAACTTCTCGCGGTCGCCGTCGTTGTCGATGAAGCCGTTCTCGCACAGGCGGTAGTTGATGCCGCGCGCGGCGGCTCGGTTCGGGTTCGCGAGGTCGGAACGGCGCACCAGCTTCTCGGAGCGCCCGGGCATGAACGCCGCCAGCTTGTCGGCCAGCGCATTGTCGTACTCGTCAGGCTCAAAGCCCTCCTTGATGATGACGTGCGCGCCGTGGGCCGTGGCGATGCCGCTGGCGTCCATGTGCAGCTCCACCACTGGCGCGTCGGTGCTCAGGCGGTTAAGCCCGCCGTCGGCGTACCAGTTGCGGGACGTATCGCCCAGCTCGACCTCGGAACCGCCCAGTTCCTTGATTCGCTGGCCCAGGGCGCGAACGCGCTCGGCCTCGGTGCAGCCGCCTGCGCAGCAGCCGGGGTCGCCAGCGCCGTGGCCGCAGATGATGAACAGTTTAGCCATTGCCTACTCCTTCCCGCCTACGGTCACGCCCAGCAGGGCGTCGAGCCACTTGGATGTGATGCCCACCGACTTGAACAGCGTGTAGGCCGCCTGCACGCCGCCTACCACGGCGAAGGCGCACGTGACCCATGCGCCCGGGTCTGCGGGCACGCCGCCCACGAAGCCGGTCACGACGCCCGCCAGGAGCGAGCAGCCCAGCGCCAGGATGCGCGCGGCTTTGCCGGTCATGGCCTCGGTCTTGATCAGCTGCACCGCGAACGGCACGGCGAAAGACAGCACGATGGCTGCGATTGCTTGCATTTCTGTCATTTCGGATTCCTTTCTATCGAGCCGATTCCTTGTAGAGCAGGTCGACGCGGTCGGCGATGTGGTCGACCTTCGCCGCCATGCCCTGGCTGCGCGCCTGGCTGTTCGCCAGGTCGGCGTGCAGCACCTCGTTGGAGGTCACGACGGACTCCATGAGCGCCTTCATAGCCTCCATCAGCGCGTTGCTGCGCTCCATCTGCGCGGCGATGCGGCCCTCCATCTGGCTTCGCTCGCGGTCGCGCTGCGCCCGCTCGTTCACCTCGTCCTGCTTTCGCTCCTCGCGCTTGAGGTCGATGTTCGCCTTGCGCTCGTTCTGGGCCTTGAACTCTTCGAGGAACTGCTTGCCGAAGTACAGGACCACTAGGACGAGCAGCGCGCCGAAAAGCGACCCGGGGCCGTACGGCGCGAAGATTCCCAGCACGTCGGTCATTCGTTTTCTCACCTCCTCGAATCGCTGCCGCGATTGTCCGCGAGGTGTCGCCGGGCAAAAGAAAAGCGCCCCCGAAGGGGCGCTCGCTACTCCTGCGGCGCTTCCGGCTGGTCGGGCTCCATGGCTTCCAGCTCGTTGATGCGGTCGCGCCACGTCTGGCGCTGCGAGATGATCTCGGCCACCTCCTTGGCAGCTGCGGCGATGGCCGAGAGCAGGTCGGTGATGGACGATGCGGAGAAGATGCGCTCCACCGCCTTCATGACCTTGTAGTCGCTCTGCTCAAGCTGCTGTTTGTAGCCGTTGATCTCCCCGGCGATTTCCTGTTCCGTCATGGGTCGCTCCTTCCGTTGCTAGGGTAGGGGCATGTTCCCATCCGTGTCGCCTCCAGGTTTGGATTGCATTGAGCAACCCCCCCCCGCGGGATTTCCGAACAGGCTGCGGTACAGCGCGTCCATGGCCCGCACGCTGCGGTGCGCGTCCAGCCGCTTCATGCCTCCGCGCCAGCTCTGGTAGCTCTGCTCCACCTGCTCGGGGGTCATGATGCCGTCGGCGACCATGCGGGCCATCTTCTTGAGCTTGCGGCGCTCCCGCGTTATGGAGTCTCGGCACGGCTTCACGACTATGCGGCCCGTCTCCGTGTAGAAGATGCGCTTCTTCAGCCACGTGAACCCGCGCGTGAGCTTCACCACGCGCGTCTTGCGCGGGTTCAGCTCGATGCCCAGCTCGGCGCATTTGCCCTCTATCAGCAGCAGGCACACCTGCAAGTAGTCATTGGACTCGTGTATCAGGTAGAAGTCGTCCATGTAGCGCCCGTAAGACTCGGGGCGCAGCATCTCGATTACGTAGTGGTCGATGCGGTTGGGGTGGGCCACGGCGCATATCTGGTTCGGCTCGCTGCCCAGCCCCAGGCCCACATCGCCCTGCGCGTCTATCAGGCGGTGCTCCAAGGCGACCACGCGCGGATCTAGCAGCGCGGAGGCCACCTGGTCTTTGACGGGTTGGTGCGCTATGCGCGCGAAGTAGTCGGAGAAGTCGCCGAGCAGTATGTAGCCCTCGCGGCCGTGCCGCCTCCAGTGGTCGGCCAGGTGGCGCTTGAGCAGCTTCAGGGCGTAGTCGGTGCCGCGCCCCTTTATGTTCGCTGAGTTCGCGGCTATGAGGGTGGGCGCGATCGCGGGCACGAGCGCGTTCTGCGACAGCGACTTCTGCACCACGCGCTCGGGGAAGTGCACGGCGCTGATATGCCTCAGCTTGCCGCGCTCCCATAGGTCGAAGCGGATGAAGCCCCGGCATATGTCGCGGCCCTCCAAAAGGTCGCGGCGGGACAGGACGGCGTTGCGCAGGTAGCTTCTCATGTACCGCTGCGTGGACGACTTCCACATGACGCCCCGCGCGGCCTGCTTTGAAGCCTTGCACAGGCGGTTGAGGTCCGCCACGGTCTCAAGCGTGCACGCCTTGACGCGCTCGGCCTTGGCCTTGGCCCGCTTCTCCTCGCGGCGCTTCCGGCGCGCCGCCCGCCTTTGCTCGGAGTTCACAGAAGGCACCCCGCACGGCTTGCAATGTGGCTCTGACAGCCGCTTGAGGTATGGCCATGAAACGCGGCGAAGCCACGGAGCGCCGCGCCATGCAAGCAGCGTCCGGCCACCCTCGCGGGGTGCGTATTTACGGGCGTGAGCCCGACGGTCGCGCCTTCCTTCCTCTCCGCGCTCTGCTTTCGGCCCTGGGGCCTACTCGGTCTGGCAGTAAGGGAATCCGGGGCGGGGGCGAACCCAGACGTTCGTCGCCGAATTGTAGTTGGCATTGCCGTTGTTGTTGACGTAGCACACGTTGGACGAGGAGCCACCCATGACGGAACGCAACCACCAATTGTACCGATAAACAAGGCGCGACCGCCGCCCATTATAGCGAACGCAGGCGCTCTAGCTCGGCCTCGGCCTCGGCTATGCGCTCCTCGGTGGACTTCTTGCCCGTCACGCGCACGTTCTTGCGTGCGCCCTTCAGCAGCCTGATCTCCTCCTCGACCATGGCCGCCAGCTCCTCGAAGCGGTTGGCGTTCACGGGCAGGCCGATATCCATGAGGCACTGCATGTCCAGCATCAGCTGCTCGCAGTCAGCTATGGCCAGCGTCAGGTAGCGTTTCCTCTCCAGCGCGTTGAACGAGGTGTTGGGGTAGAAGCAGTCGGCGCGGTTGACGTTGTACACGATGCTGCGCGCCGTCTCCACGGTCGGCACCGCGTTCAGCAGACGGTAGGCCTTCGGAACCACGGAGGACGACGCCATCAGCTTGTTGACCTCCACGCGGATGGCGATGGCCTGCGTGAAGAACTTGTACTCGGACACCTCGCGGTTGCGCTGGTAGACGCCGCTCACGTGCACCTCCTGGGGAAACTGGCGGAAAAAACGGCCCGCTTCGCGGGCAGGAGGCGACCGCGCAAGGCGGTCGCCTAGAAGCAGAGTATAGAGCACTCGGCTGGCTAGCCGACGAGGAAGCCGGGGCGGGGGCGAACCCAGACGCCCGTCGCCGAAGGGCAGGAGGCCGTGCCGTAGCTGCTGACGTAGCACACGGTGGACGAGGAGCCACCCATGACGGAACGCAACCACCAACTGCACCGATTTCCGTTGACTCGGTGAGCGGTGTCGCGGAACAGGTCCCACTGGCAGTCGAAGCCGACGCTGTAGCCCTTCGTCCCCCACACGGGGCAGCCGTACACCTCCATCTCCGACAGCGAGAACACCTTGCCGATATCCTGCCAGCTCCACGAGTTGGAGTCGTTGAGCGCGCCGCTTGCGCTGTAACGCTCCTCCAGCAGGACGCGCTGGGTCAGCAGGTACTTGGTCAGCCCCTCGGGCAGGCAGGCCTCGAAGGCCGTCTCCCACGCCTTGAGGTTGCTGTTGGGGTAGGGGCATTTCTGGTCGGCGGTGCCCTGGTTCGTGTTGGTGGTGTTCCACATTAGGAAGCTGTCGTTTGCCACGCCTGTCACGGATTTTGCCACGGCCACGGGGGCGGACGCCACGAACGCGATATGGTGGCCCTTGCTGTTGTCGCCGCAGTAGAGGTACGGGTCGATGTGGGCAAGCAGGAACCGCGCAGATTGCTGGGTGGTGACGGCGGACGCGCTCACGAGAGGCACGTCGATGTAGTCCCCGACGCGAAGGCCCGCGAAGTTGCCGGCCGCCGCTCGCTTGTGCAGCGCGTCGTACACGCTGCCGCTGCCGATCTCTCCCGCCAGGATGGTGGCGATGTTCTGCCCGCCGTACTTGCCGATTTGGCCCTGGCGGTTGTACTCGGCGTTGTTGAGCGCCGTCTGCGCGTTGCTGCGCGCGGTATCGTCGATGACCTCGTAGCCGATGCCGCCCACCGACAGGGTTTTCGCTTGTGCCATTTCGTTGCCTTTCTACTTGAGGTTGAGGGTTGTGCCGGACGCCGTGCAGGTGCTCCCGAACGTGATGGTGCTGCCAGATGCACTGGCCTTGGAGGCAGGGCAGTACACGGTGCCGTCGTCGTAGATGAACGCGTCCGTGGCGTCGGCCAGCTTGCCGTACAGGTCGGCTATCTGCTGCTTCTGCTTGGCCATGTCCGAGCTGCCCGCGCTGCCCTGCGCCACGCTGTTGGCTATCTGCAGGGCGATGTTTGCCGCCGCGTCGGCGTTCGAGGCCGCGCCGTTTGCCGCAGCCGTGGCGGCTTGCGAGGCCGTCTTCAGCTGCGACGCCTCGGTCACGCGGTCGCTTTCCGCCGTGGCTCGCTTCTTCTCGGCCTCTGCGCGCTTGGTTTCGGCGGTCTGGCGTGCCCTCTCGTTCGTGGCGCGCTGGTTTTCCGCGCTCGCGCGGGAGGCCTCGGCCTTCTGCATCTGCGCGTTCAGCGCGCTCACGTCGGCTAGCTGCCCTTCGAGGTTCGCGATGATCGCCTCCACCGCATCGACGTACGGGCCGGATATCTCGCCCGACGCGCTCGCCGAGGGCAGCACGTTCACCAGGACGTTCTCGGTGGTGGCGTCCAGCCCCGCCGCGTTCCGCACGCGCACGTAGCACACCTTGAGCAGCCCGGCCACGCCGAAGACGGCGGGGTCGACCGTCACGGTGGCCACGTTGTCGCTGATGCCAGTGAACTGCTGCTCCACGTAGGTGTGGTCGGGCTTCGCAGCCATGAGGTGCACCTTGCAGCCCGTCAGGGCCGCCTTCTTGTCGCCGTCGTAGATGGCGGCCTTCAGGACCTCGGCGCTGTCGCCCTGGTGCACGGTGATGACGGGCGGCGCTATGTTGGTCTTCTTGAGGTTGAGCGTAAGCTCGTGCGTTGCCATGCCTCATTCCTTTCCTTCGGCCGCAAGTGTCCGCGATATGTCGCCGGGCTGCGCTCTGTGGACCCCGCATATCTCCTCGTCGGTGAGCGCCGAGAAGTCCACGGCGTTGGCCTCGCCGCCTTCCGCGTCCATGACGGCCACGGGGCTGGACACGAGCGTGAAGCCGCCCTTGCCGTCGAACTCGAACACGTCTTCCGATTCCACGATGGCCCGCGCCGTGGCCGGGTCGCTGATGCACTCGAACACCGGAAGCGCCTCGGGCGGCTTCGGCGCGCCGTCGAGCGCCTGCGGCGCTTCGGGCTGCTGCACAAGGTGGTAGAACATTCCGTTTCCTCTCTCGCTGGTCTAGTTTCCCGTGATGCTGCTCATGCCGGTGATGATTCCGTTCACCACGTTGATGGTGCCCCACGTCCATTTGTTGCCGTTGTTGGTGATGCACCCGATGAACTGCGTGGAGCCCGTGTACCCGTAGGTGCCGCCGCTGCTCGGACTGGTTCCTATGGCGAACTTCGGGGCGAGTATCCTGGCGGTGCCCGACGACCCAATGTCTGCGCGGCTGCTATCCAGGTACATGTAGTTGTTGGAGTTCTCCTGCAGCTTCACGTACGCCGAGCCGCCCGCGTTGCTGTTGCCGCTCCTCATGTACAGCTGCTCGTCGGGATGGCTCATGTAGCCCGCGTAGTAGGGGGTCGTCAGCCACGTCTGGCGGTAGTAGCGGTTGCCTGCCAGGAAGCCGTAGCCGCAGGCGGATATGCCCACGCCGTCGGTCGAGCTCGCCGTGGGGCTGTCCTTCGCGTGGACGGCCTCGATGGTGCAGTACTCGGTCGAGCCGTTCACGAACGACGCTCCCGGGTGGTTGTTCGTCGTCGTGCCGGTGGTGATGTAGTTGGTTGACGACGTGCCGACCATGTTGCAGCGGAACATGGAGGTGCTGCCCACCAGCACGGTGCCCGCGATGATGGAGCCGTTCTTGTCGTATATCTGGAAGCCGTTGGTGGCGTTGATATAGACCCTGTTGCCGTTGCTGTCGGTCATGAAGATGGAGCCGTCGCGCAGGTAGAAGGCCCCGCTGTCGAGGTCCCAGTACGAGTTCCCGCCTTTGATGCGGCCCGTGGTCAGCTCGTCGGCGGTCACGCCGTCGCCGGTTATGGCCGTGCGCCACTTCCACGCGCCGCTGGAGTACTTGGAGTTGGCCACGCCGATGATTCCGCCGCCTATCTTGACGCACTTGGTGGCGCTCTCGGGCTTTTTGTCGTACACCAGGATGCCTTGGCCGGGCTCCTCGTACACCCAGCCGCCCGTGGTGTTCACCTCGCTGTTGAGCATGTCAACGATCTTCTTGCGGATATCCGTCGGCAGCTGGTCGAGCTGTTTCTGCAGCCCATCCACCTCGCCCTCGGCGCTCGTCAGCCGTTCGTCCAGCTTGCCCGTGACGCCTTCCAGGTACTCCTTGTTGGCCTCGTCTATCTGCTTGAGCACGCTCTCGCTTTGCTCTATCGACGTGTCGGTGTACAGGCGCAGCACCTCGTCCAGGTCCAGGTTGCCGTCGTCGGAGTACTTCTTCAGCGCCTCCTCCAGCGTGGTGTCCCCGTTGTCGGCGTACTCCCTGAGGGCCTTGTCCAGCTCGTCCCTTATCTGGTCGGTGTAGTCCTGGGCGGAGCCGCCGACCTCCTTGGCGTACGCCTTCTGGCGCTCCTCGGCGGCCGCCAGGCTCTCGCCCCATTTGCCGGTCGATGCCTTGTTCGAGGCGTTCACGGCCTCGGTCACGGTCGCCCGGATGGTCGAGGCGGTGGACTTGGCGGCCGACTTCTGCGCGGCCATCAGCTCGGCGACCGTCTGGTAGTTGCCGAACGTGTAGGTGACCTCGCCGGGGCGCAGCTGGTCCTCCACCACCTTGGTGATGCGCGTGCGCACGCGCAGCGGCGGGTCGTACACCTTGTCCACCACGGTCACCAGGTCGCCCTCGTCCGCGCCCTCGAAGCCCTCGCCGGCGCGCGCAAGCGCCACGGCGTCCGCAGTGTAGGACACGGTGGGCACGCACGACTTCGCCAGCTGCGCCTCGGTGAGCTTCTTCAGCTCGGCGGCGTCCTCGCAGTCGGAGAACTCCACGTCGCCGAACACGTGCGCCTTGCCGCCCTTGCCGTCGGGCCGTCCCCAGCGCGCCAGCGCGTCGGCCGACCCCACCCAGTTCTGCCCGCCGTTCACGTCGCCGAAGGTCAGCTTGCGATCGTAGCCGCCCGTCAGGTTGCCGTCCTCGTCGGCGGTCTGCAGGGACTTGCCGTAGCCGTACAGGGCGGTACACACGTTGCCCTCGTCCACGCTGCGCTTGACGCTCACGAGGTCCTTGGCGTAGGTGAAACGCTTGCCGTTGTCCTCGCCGACCTGCTTGGCCATGCACACGCGGCGTGCGGTCACCTTGGTGCCGCTCACCTGGATTTCGAACGACAGCTCGCCGCCCCAAGTGTTTGCCACGTCGTGGATGGCCGCCCATGCGTTGGTGTGGTAGAAGTTCGTGCCGGCCTGCCCGAGGTCGGCCACGGTTCCGACCTGCCAGCGCGAGGAGGACAGCGCCGAGGCCAGCGCGGCGTAGGCGCTCACGTCGTAGGGGCGCTTGTCCTCCAGGTAGTCGCCCAGGAGCTCGATTTGCGCCGAGGTCGGGCAGTAGTACGTGTAGAGGATGCCCGCGCTTGCGCGCTCCTCTTCCACGCCGTCCACGATGTTCTCGTGCCAGCGGCCCTTGAGGTCGCGCCACACCAGGCGGTCGCCCTTGTCCAGGCGCGCCAGCGTTGTGATACTCAGGGCGTTCTCGCCGTTGACCTCGCGCGTGTCCTCGCACTCGAACAGCGTCTTGATGGGTCCCTTGTACGCCTCCCAGCGGTCGCATGCCCACAGAATCATCAGCCCACGTACCTTTCCGTCCACTGTACCGTCGCGGTGCCGCTGGACAGCTTGAGGCTGTTGGCCCCCGGCTCCAGCGGGAAGAAGTCACTCTCGAAGGTCACGGGCGCGGGGCTGCCGTCCACCGTGGCCTGCGGGGCGGCCATGTCGATAACCACCGCGCTCGATGCCGTCACCGCCTTGTCGATCTGCACGAACTCGCCCGTGCCCATGTTCGTCAGCCGCAGCGCCGACGTGCTGCCGCCGGGCCTGACGGTCACGGTGGGGTAGGTGCGGAACGTCCCGCCCACCTGCACGCCCGAGGTGCCCGACACGGTTGCGCGCCCCTCGGCCCCGTAGGCCACGGGGTCGTATGCCGTGAACGTCAGCGTAGCCTCGCCGGTGTGCCATAACGTGTCGAGCGCGCCCGGCGAGGTCAGCACGGCCATGTATCGCAGGCCCAGGTGCCTCTCGTCGTCCAGCCACAGCTCGGCCTCCTTGAGGCACAGCAGGCGCGAGGCCATGAGGCGGCGAAGGGCCGCCATATCGTCGGCGGGGCGTGCCCTCCAGGCCGCCGCTACGTCTATCGTCAGGGGTTTCAGCTCTGCGCGCATGAAGCGCGAGCCGGGCTGCCCGGGCACGTCGCGCGTGGCGATTTCGTACTCGGGCAGCAGCGAGCGGGTCACGAGCCGGGTGTCGAACCACGGCGCGAAGTCGAAGCCGTTGTATATCATGCGAAGCACTCCTGCCGTTTGATTTCCTTGGCTATCTGGCGGGAGATTTTCTCGATGTCGGCCTCCTCCCGCACGGTCGCGTACAGGTTGATTGTCACGTTCGTGTCGCCATGGGACGCGCCGCCCTTGCCGTCGAGCAGCTTGGCGATGCCCTCGGCCAGCGGGCGCGCGCCGCGCTCGTTGAACGGCACCACGCCCTCGGGGCCCGCCTCGCCGACGCCGATGACGCTGGGGCCGTTGAACACGCCGCCCTTGGCGTACCAGTCGATGCCGAAGTGCGGTACGCTCGGCGGGGCGATGCTGAAGCTGCCGGAGATGGACAGGTGCGGCAGCTTCAGGTGGGGCAGCGACCACGAGAAGTTGAAGAACCCCTTGATGGAGTCGATGACGTTGCGCACGGTGTCGCGGGCGTTCTGTATCGGCGTCTCGATGGCGCTCTTGATGGAGTTCCACACGCTGCTCACGGTGTCCTTGG
Organism: Collinsella aerofaciens; assembly: GCF_039752775.1. GTDB lineage: Bacteria > Actinomycetota > Coriobacteriia > Coriobacteriales > Coriobacteriaceae > Collinsella > Collinsella aerofaciens_R. Next base: position 15,079 of record NZ_JBDMGT010000024.1, read on the forward strand.
CGGCGTTGAACACGCTGGAGATGGTGTCGCGGATGCCGTTCACGATGCTGGATATGGTGGAGCTGATGCCGCCCCACACGCTCGACGCCGTGCTGCTCACGGCACCCCATATGGAGTCCCACACCGCCTGAATTGCCGACAGCACCGCCGATATGGTGGAGCTGATGGCATTGATGGCCGCGCCTATCGCCGAGCTGATGGCATCCCATATGCTGGAGGAGGTGAAGCTCACCGCGCCCCACACCGTGTCCCACACGCCCTGGATGACCCCAAGGGCCGCGCCTATCACGTCGCTGACGTACTGGATGTACGCGCTCACCGCGCCGTAGATGGCCTCCCATATGGCGCTGGCGGTGCCGCTGATGCCTTCCCACGTCGCGCCCCACCATTCGGAGAGCGCCGTCACCACGTCGGTGATGACCTGGCTCACCGCGTCGATGTAGCCTCCCACCGCGCCGCAGATTGCGTCCCATGCCGCCGTCAGCCGCTCGCCGAAGTTCTCCCAGATGAAGTTCCAGGGTATGAGCAGCGTCTCGATGGCCAGGTTCAGAATCTCGCCCAGAAGCATCACGGCGACCTGCACCACGTTGCAGATGCCGTCCCAGATGGACGAGGCGGTGCCGGCCAGGCCTTGGAAGAACCCGGCTATGGCGTCGATGGCCCCCTGCACCGTGGAGCAGATGCCGTCCCACACGCCGCCCAGCGTCTCGCCGAGCTGCGAGAAGAACTCGCCGACGCTTTGGGCCACGTCGCCCGCCACCTGGGTGGCCACCTCGAACGCGGCGCACACGGCATCCCACACGGCGGTCACCGCGTCGCGGAACTCCTCGCAGTTGTTCCACAGCAGCACCACGGCGGCGATGATGGCCGCTATGGCCGCTACCACAGGGTGCGCGGCTATGAGCCCCAGCGCGCCGGTGCCCAGCTTGCCGACCACCTGGAAGGCCGCTCCGATTTTCGGCACGGTGTCCACGACGGTGCCGACCGTCGACAGCACGGGGCCTATGGCGGCCGCTATCGTGGCGATCGCCAGCACGGCGGTCTGGCCGCCCTCGCCGATGCCGGCGAACCACTCGGAGAACGACTTGACGACACCCGCCACGTTGGTGGCGATGTTGAGCAGCGGCTCGCCAAGCGGCTCGATGGAGCCCTGCAGCTCGCGCATGGCCTCCTGCGATTTCACGGCGAAGCTGTCGGAGGCGGCCTCCTGGGCCTGCTGCGCAGCGCCCGCCACGTCGCCGAAGCTGTCCTGCACGCCCGCCAGGGACTCGATCATGCCCATGGCATTGTCCTCGCCCAGCGAGGACCACAGGGTGGAGGCCAGCGCGGCCTTGTCGTACTCGTTTGGCATCTGCGTGAGGTCGCCCAGCACCGCCTGCAGCATGTCCTCGGCGGTGGCGCTGCCGTTCTTGAAGTTCTCGAAGACCTCCTGCGTGCCCTCGCTGAACGAGCCGATGGATTCCTCCATGCGGCCGTCGGACAGCGCCGTCAGGAACTCGTTGAGGTAGTCGCCCACCTTGTCCAGGTTGTACGCGCCGTTGGACGTGCCCGCTTCGAGCAGCGAGAAGTACTCGCTGGCGCTCATTCCCGCCTCGCCCCATCGCACGGAGTATTCGCTCAGGTTGTCGCCCAGCTCGTCGGTGTAGTTCAGGCCGCGCTGCATGCCCGCCGTCAGCAGGTCGCTGGCCTCGGTGGCGGACAGCCCGAAGCCCTCCATGAGGGCGTTGGTGCCGCGTATGGACTCGTTCACGTCTGCGCCGAAGGTGTCCGACAGCATGAGTGCGTTGGTGGTGACGGTCTGCAGGTCCTCGTCGGACACGTCGCGAAGGGTGGACTTGCACTGGATCAGCGCATCGTTGACCTCGTCCAGGGACTGGCCCCAGCCACCCTCGTATATGCGCTTGCCTATGCCGCTGAAACGCTCGGCCTCCTCGCCGGACACGCCGAACGCGGCGGCTATGCGGGCGTTGGCCTGCTCGTAGTCGCTGGCCACGCCGAATACGGCCTTGCCGGCGGCCACCACGGGCGCGGTCAGCGTCACCGTGGCGGCCGTGCCGGCCTTCTTGAACGAGGACGACAGCTTCGCGGCCTTCTCGTCGCCCTCGGTTATGTTCTTCCAGGAGATGCCCTGGAGGTCGCGCTCCAGGGCCTTGATGTTCTTGGATACGTCAACGGTGTCGAGCACCGCTTTGATGATGACGTTGCCGTCCATGCTCACCTCGTCGCTCTCTTGAGCGCGGCGAACACATCGCGCATCGCCGCGTCGCTTCCTTCCTCAGAGCCGTGTGAGCTGCGGCCTTTGCCGAGTTCGAACGCCTTGTGGGCGGCGTTCCAGGCCTCGACCTCCTGCCTGTTGTATTTGGTTGGCTTTGGCTTGGTCGCCGGGTTGCGGTAGTGGATGGCCGCGCCGAGCGGCGTGTCCTGCGGGCAGCCGCCCACGAGTGCCACGAACTCGGCAAAGCTGATGCGACCGCGCACCTCGTCCCACTCGATGCCGTAGGCCTGGCGGAAGCTGGTGCGTATGCGCGCCGCGTCCTCCTCCAAGTCCCACAGCGGGGTCTCGTGCGGGCGGTCGCCGGTCAGGTCGAGTCCGCACATGTCCCATACCGCCGCGTCGCGCATCCGCACGAACTCGGCGGCGTCGTAGTCGCATGCGCACCACGCGTCCGCCCAGTCCACGAAGAATAGCGCCAGGAACTCGTCCCGGCGCTGGTCGTCGGACTTGCCCTCGTCGGTCAGCACCTCGATGACGCGGATGATCGTGAGCGCGTCGTCGCGCACCAGCACCTCCTCGCCGTTCCACGGGTAGCGCGTGGCGCTCGTGCCGTCGGGCAGCCGCACCCGCTCGGCCGTGAGCGCGGCTGGCAGCATTACTTGCCGCCCTTCTTCTTGCGCTTGGCCTTGGCGCGGCGCTGGGCGCGGTTGAGCGCCTGGACCTGATCGGCGCGCTCGCTGTATGCAAGGCCGCACGCCATCAGCTGCTCGCTGGTCGCGTGGCGCGCCAACATGTTGAGGAACGTGGCGAAGACCTCGCCCAGGATGCGGATGTTCTCCTCGGGCGCGATGGGGCCCTCGTCGCCGCCCATCCACGCGAGCAGCTGCTCCCAGCCCTCGGTGCCGATGAACGCCGAGATGGTGCGCTTCATGAGGCGGGCCTGCGCGGCGTTGGCCTCGGCCGCCTTCTCGGGGGTGTCGGCCTCGCGGGCCATCTGCTCGTTGGCCTGCGCGCGGTCGATGGCGTTGCCGACCTTGGCCAGGTACTCCTCGATGTGCTTGTCGTCGAACCACACGCGGAAGCGCGGCGTGTCGGGGTTCTCCTCGGGGTCCTCGAAGAACACGTCCTCGTACGCGCGGATGTTTTTCAGAAGTTCCATTTGTTGCCCCTTTCGTGAGCGGTGAGCGTCGGGCATAGAAAAGGGGCGCGGGCCGCTCACTAGCCCGCGCCCCCATGTCCAGGAGGTTATGTCTGGTGTCGCCTGCGGCTACTTCGCCGCCACGGTGACCTTCACCTGCGTGCAGATGCTCGGCTTGGACGCGCAGCGCACGGTGATGACCGCCTCGCCTGCGGCCACGCCCGTCACGTTGCCGTCGCTGTCGACGGTGGCCACGTCGGTGTTGCCCGATGCGAAGAAGCACTTGGCGTTCGCCTCGGCGGGCGTGACGGTCGGCGCGAGCTTCATGGACTTGCCCACGGCCGGGCCGGTCGGCGCGGTGCAGGTGACGCCCGTGGGCTGCTTGAGCTTGTTGGCGGGGATGTAGCGCATAGCGCCAGCGCCCGAGATTGTGCAGGAGAACGCGCCGGGGTCGGACGCCGCGCCCTGCTGCGAGCCGACGGTCAGGCCCAGGTAGGTGCAGTCGCCCTCCACCACGTCGCCGTTGGGGTCGGTGTGGCGGAAGTGGCCCGTGCGGCCCTCGCCGGTCTCAAGCGCCAGGCTGGCAACGAAGTCCTGCGCGGGGTCGCCGTAGCAGCGGTCGCCTGTGATCTCGTACTGCGGCTGCACGCTCTTCACCTTGTCGGTGGGAGTGCCGTAGCCGTCGTAGTAGTCCTTGGTCTCGGTGGTCTCGTTGGTGGTCGGCTTCACCTCGGTGATGCCGCGCGAGAAGATGGCCCACGTGGGGCTGGCCGCGTCTGGCGTGGTGTCGATCTCCAGCGCGCTCATGTAGTTGGGCGCGAAGCCCAGGTCTTGGTTCTTTGCCATCGTTATCCCTTCTCTATGGTTATGGTCGCTTTGATTCGGAACTCCCACAGGTACGGCCCGCCCTCCGGCGGCGTTATCTCCTGCGGCTCTGTGTACAGCGCCGCGCTGGTGAAGCCGTAGGAGCCGGTGGGCGAGGACAGGTCGGCCCCGTCCAACGCGTCGGCCAGGTCGTAGGCGTCGCCCATGGCCTTGGCCTCGGAGGTGTCCTTCACGATGACCTGCAGCACGTATCCGACACGGCGGGTGCCGTCCATGTGGCGCACCGCGTCGGCCGTGGGCATGGGCCTCAGCACCACCGCGTCGTCGTGGCCGCGCGATGCTGCCAGGCGGGTGAGGAGCACCGGGCCGTAGCCCAGGGCCTCTATGGCGGCCTTCGCCGCCTCCATCACGTCCGGGGCCATGTCACGCCCCCTCGGTCAGGAGGTCGACGGCCAGGCGCTCCCAGTCCTCGCCGTGCGCTTCCTTCGCGGCCTTCGGCCAGTCGGCCTTGGCCCTCGGGTTCTTGCCGTGCTTGATGGAGCTGTCGGGCAGGTCGCGCACGTAGGCGGCGTAGTCGGCGTCCCATATGACGAGGCCCTGCCTGAAGTCGGAGGCGGCCTGCATGGAGTTGTGCATGCGCTTGGTGTCCTCTGGCGTGAACGCGTTCATGTCCTCGGCCACGCTCATGGCGAACTTCACCTGCTTGGCCTCCAGCTCCTTCGCGCTGAAACGCTTCATGAGCTTGGTCAGGTCGACCGTAACTGCTGCGGGCATGGCTACCTCACCTCCAGTTCCCAGTGGTGGGGACGGGTGCCGAACGCGCGGCGGGGCGTGCACCTCGCCACGTTCATCCACTCGCCCCCGTCGATGCTCACGCGGCTGCCCACTGGCACGTCGAACATGCCGGGGCTGTCCGCGCCGTCCGCTATCACGAGGCCCTGCGCGCCGTCGCCCAGGGCGTACTCGCGCACGAGCCACGCCGAGACGGGCTCGAAGCGCACGCGGCGCACCTCGACGGGCTGCTCGAACTCGCCGCCGTAGCCGCCCTCCCTGGGCACCTTGACGGACATGGTGGAGGGCCGCGCCGAGCGCGGCACCCGCATCATCTGGTACCCCCGATGCCCGCGTAGAGCAGCGGCGTTCCAAGCAGCTCGCGGCGGACGGCGGCCTCCATGTCGCTGCGGTAGGTGCTGGCCCCTTCGGTACCGGGGTTCCACGAGAACGAGCCGACGGTAAAGCCGCCGCCCTCCATGATGCCGCCCGAGCATCCGTATGCGGCGTCGACCTCGCAGGCCGCCATGACCGCGCGCGCCCACTCCTCGGAGCCGTCCGGCTCGTTGGGGAAGATCAGGTCGCGCACGGCTGCCGTGGCGTGGGGGAGCGCCGCCTTGAACTCCTCGGCGGACAGCTCCCCGCGCCCGGCTGCCAGGTAGTCCTCGTGGGTCGGGGCTCTAGTTTCCATCGTCCTCGGCCGCCTCGGGCTTTTCCGCCTTGCCCTTGGCGGGCTGCTCGTCTGCGGCCTTCGCTTCGGGCTTTTCCGCCTTGCCCTTGGCGGGCTTGGCCTTCTTCGGGGCCTCCTTCTCGAAGGCCAGTCCAACGGTGCGCATGTCGCGCCTCCTTCCTACGCGGCCTTCATGTCTGCGGTGATGTAGTGCGCCAGGTTCTCGCGGACGCCGCACACGCCGTACTTGCGGTACTTGAACAGGTGGCCGAAGCCCTGCTGGTTGTCTTCGGCGTCGATGACCTTGCCGTGCGCGAAGTTCCAGCGCAGCACCACGGCGTCCTTGTGGACGATGAGGAAGTTCATGTCCACCGCGCCGGTGCCCTTCTTGTAGTGGCCGATCTCCTCGTCCTTGGTGGTGCCGTCCAAAAGGTCGATGGCGCTGTAGAAGCGGGACTGCGGCACCTTCACGATGGAGGAGAAGCCGTCCAGCGCCTCTCGGGACTTGGTGGTGTCCAGGTCCTTCACCATACCCAGCAGGGTGGGGGTGATGAACAGCACGCGGCCCTCTTCCGGCACCTCCTTCTCGTCCATGTCGCACATGGCGGCGTTCAGGCCCTTGAGCATGTCCGCGCCGTCGGCGTAGGTCTTCTGCTCCTTGGTGATGCCGGTGCCTGCGCACAGCGTGGAGAACACGAACGCGTCTCCCTCGGGCACCACCTTGGTGCGGTTGAAGTGCGCGGCGGCGTTGCCGAACGCCAGATTGAAGGACTGGGCGTCCACTTTCTGGTCGATTTCCAGGATGGTGCCGCGGTCGTAGTTGGCGCTGATGGGCTTCCAAGTCAGGGACGCGCCGCTGTTCTGCGGCAGTCGCCCGTTGGCCTGCACGTCGCCCAGGCCGCCCATGGAGTAGACGGGATAGTAGAACTCGCCCAGCTGCTCCATCTGCGCGATGTTGCCCTGCGGCGCGGCGCTCTCAAGCACTGCGGTCAGGGATTCCTTGCGGTACGCCTCCATGAGCACGTTCTCGTAGCCCTTGGGCAGTTCGATGCTGTTTGGCATGATTTACTCCTTTGAAGATTCGTCGGTGAGTCCGAAAGCTGCGCGGAAGTCGGCCAGGCCGTCGGAGCCTGCGCCGCCCTTGGGGTCGCCGCCCGCGCTCTCGCGGGGCTGGTCGGTGAACATGTAGGCGTTATCCTTCTTCAGGGCCTCGAAGTCGATGCCCGTGAGGTTGCCCTGCTCGTCCAGCTTCGCGTCAGCGATGTTCGGGATGATCGCGCGCGCCGCCTTGGCGTTGCGCACCCCCATCTGCGCCAGCTTGGTGTCGATGGCGAAGTCGCGGCGCATGTCGGCCTCGCGCTTCTCGGCGTCGGCCTTGTACGCCTCGTTGTCGGCCTTGGCCTTGTCGAGCGCGGCCTGCAGCTCCTCGGCGTTGCCCGCCTTGGAGGTGAACTCCTCGATCTGCTTGTCGCGCTGCTCCAGCTCGGCCTTGAGGGCCTTCACCTGCTCCTGGTACTCGTCGGTCTCGCGCTTGTACTTCGCGTAGGACACGACCTCCTTCACCGGTTCGGTCTGCTGGCCGTTGTCGCCGCCCTCGTTGCCCTGGGGCTTGTTGTCGTCCGCCATCGCTTGCTCCTTCCGTGTTTGGTTTTCGCGCTTCCCTGCGCGCTTGGATGGCCCGCCGTTGTCGCCGCGGTCGCGTGCGGGGCCGTTGTCGCCGCCCCATCGCGTGACCGCATCTTCCCCGAGGTGTCGCCAGGCAAAAGAAAAGGCCGCCCGTGATGGGCGGCCTTGATGCCGTGCGTCTACTCGGTTGTCGCTTGGTCTACTTCATCAGCCCCGCGTCGCGCAGAACCTTGCGGGACTTGGCAAAAAGCTCCTCGCGCTCTTCTTTGGTCAGCTTTTCGGCGGCTTTCGACTCGGAGGCGCTGTCATCTATGACGAGCACCCAGTCCTCTGGCGTCACTTCTTTTTTGTCAGCCTGAACCATTTCGCTTCCTCGTTTCGCTCGTAGAGCATTTCGGTGGCAAGCTGGTCGATAACGTCGCCGCCCACGTTCGGGCACTCTCTTTTCGCCAGCTCTCGCAGCTCCTCGTACGCTTGTACGACGCTGCGGTCGTTCACCTTGATTTCGTAGATTGTACCATCGTGGCACGCCACCACCGAGCTGCGCACCCAGTCGTTTTCCGCCACCGTTCGAATGTCGGTCCACGACGGCGGCGAGCTCATGGGGTGGTTGTGGATCAGCACCACGCCGCCCTTGGTGCGCCTGCACGCCTCCACCTGCTTGGCGGTCAGGCCGCATGCCTGGCTCTTCAGGCCGTGCCCGAAGGTGTCGGTGACGCGCTCGCCCTTCTTCCACGACACGACGGACATGCGTTCGTAGCCCGTGCCGTCGCGGTCGCGCAGGATGCGGCGGCTTTCGGCGTACACGGCCTCGCTTGCGCGCTTCGGGATGGGAAGGGACGCCACCTTGTCGTGGTAGGCCCTGCCGTTCACGGCGCGGCGGCTCACGTCTGCGGCGGTGCCCGCGCCCTTGCCCGGCATGAACTTCTCGCGCACCCAGGTCTTGTCCGTGGCAAGCGGGTAGATGCGCTCCTTCGATTCCACGGCGGCCTCGCGCGTGCGCTCGCGGGACAGGTAGGGATGGGCGGCTATGTGCTCGCGCTGGCGCTTCTGCAGCTTGCCCAGGCGCAGGCGCTCCTTGGTGTTGTCGAGCCCGGCGGCCTCCAGGGCCGTTGCCTCGCGCTTGGCAGCGCGTATGCCGCGCTCAAGCTCGCGCTGCTTCTGCTCTGCCTGGTATCGCTCCTCGCGCTTCTCGTCGCCGCCATCTGGATCGCGCTCGTACCGCAGCTGCTGGCCCTCCACGTAGATGCCGAAGTCGTGCTTGCAGTTCGCGCCGCACAGGCCATCGACAGAGCCGTAGCCCGTCTCGCGGTAGAACGGCGGGTACTTCTTGGACTTGCCCGACAGACTGAACACGCGGCCCTGCCACTTGGCGTGGCTCTCGCGCGCCCCGCCGTGCGAGGAGGTCTGCACGAGGTCGTGCCCAGTCTCTTCAAGCAGCTCCAGCGTGTTACGGCTGCCGGCCTGCACCGCCTGCGTGCGAATGTGGCGGCGCATGGCCACGTCCGCCTGCGCCCACGCCCCGCTCTTGTAGTCCACGACGGACACGCCGCGCCGCGCCAGCTTCAGCACGGCCTCGCGGGTGGCCTGCTCGTAGCCCGCCGTGCCCGAGTTTACCCGAGCCACGGCCTGCGCCACGACTTCGAGGTAGGCGCGCTGCACGTTGGCGGGCATCTTCAGGTTGTCGCGGCTCACGACGTCCTGCACTCCCGCCGCCGTGGCCCGCGCTGAGTTGTGCAGCCTCCACTGCATCGTCTTGGACAGCGCGCCCATGGCCGTGCCCAGCGTGGCCAGGTCGGCCTCGGCGCTCTTGGCCACGGCCTCGGCCGCAGCCTTGGCAGCCTCGCGCGCGGCTCTGCGGCCCTCCTCGTTCATGGCCTTCTGCACGTCCTTGGCGGCAAGCGCCGCCTTGCGGGCGGCCTGCGAGTAGGCGCTGTCGCCCTCGAAGTCGATGGAGCCTATGAGCGCGGCGTAGATGCACACCAGGCGCAGGGTGTATTCGTCCATGGCCCCCTGCGCTGCGTCGGTGAAGTGCTCTATGTAGTCCGGCCCCAGCATCAGGCGAGCCCGTCGCCCAGCATGTCGAACGCGCCGCCCTGCTGCTCGGGCACGTTGGCCTTGGCCTCGTTGCTAGTCTCGCCGTAGAAGCGGCGGCGGTACTCCCACGGGGCCATGATGCCCGCGCCGACCTCGCTCATGGCCATCTCGCGCGCGCTCTGCGTGTCGCTGATGATGGAGTCGTCGAAGTCCACGGTGACGTCGCCGTAGGGCACGGCCTCGCCCTTGATGCTGCGGCACGCGTCGGCCATGCCGTTCACGAGGCGCACGATGGACTTGCGCAGGGCGTTCTCGTGCCGGTGGATGGATCGCATCAGCTGCGAGTTGTCGGCCGCCACCTCCTTGGCGGTCTTCAGGCCCGTGTGCGACTCCCAGGAGAAGTAGCCGTTGCCGAAGCCGCACGCCACCGACAGCAGGCGCAGGCCCGTGTTGATGGCGCTGGCGTTCTCGTCGGCCTTGAGGTCGCTCTGAACGGTCTGAATCTTGGCCGACCCCTCGTCGCCGGGGTTCATGCTGAAGATGGTGTCGTCGGCCTCGCCGAAGGCGTAGTAGGTCTTCGTGAGGCTGCCGTCCGGCCCCTTGTCGGTCTTGGACTCTATGAGGGTCTTGTCCACGAACGTGCGCGGGCGGCCCACGCGAATGTGGTCGAGCAGGGAGGTGGCGGCCTCGTCGACCACCTTCATGGCCCCCACGGCGTTGCAGTACACGCTCGCGCCCATCGCGCAGTAGTCGTAGAAGCGGTTTGACACGGCGGGGCGCACCAGCGCGAAAAGCGGGCGGGTGCAGCGCGTGTCCATGTCGGCGCTGATGCCCTCGACCGCCACCTGCTTGTGCGTCTTGGTGTCGAACAGCTGCGTGAGGATGTGGTAGGTGCCGCCCTTGAGCACGTGGGCCTGGCACTGGTCGTAGTCGCGCCCGGCGACCTCCACGCGGCCCACGAACGCGCACTGCGTGCAGTCGTCGGCGCTCCACGTGAGCGGGACTATCTGCGTGGCGTCGTAGCGCACGATGCGCAGCTCGGCGTCGGGCGTGTAGGCGCTGTCGGTCACGCCTCGCGGCTCGATGACCCACGCGCCCGTGCCCATGGCGAACGCGCGGGCTATGAAGTCGGCGTTGTCCATGGCGAACGATGTGGGCGCGTCGCCGTCCTCTGTCGGCTGCGGCGCGGCCTGGCCGTCCTCGTGCCCCTCGTCGCCGACGCCGCCCGTCGCCTTGGGGTTGGCGAAGTAGCGCGCCATCCAGGCGCGGCGCTCGTCGCTCGTGCTGGAGATGATCGTGCTCTCGTTCATGAGCAGACTGGCCCACTCGTCGGCCACGAGCGCCGCCGGGTGCAGGCTGGCGCGCTCGCGCTTGTACACGCGGAAGCCGCGCCGCTCGCTGTAGTGGTACCAGCCGTTGTTCGCCGCGAACCAGCCGAACCAGACGCCCACCATGCCCTGCATGCGGGTGTCCGGCTGGTATCCCATGCGGCGCAGCCACGCCTCGGCGTAGCCCGTGTTGCCTCGCTTCTCCATCAGAGGTTGCTCCTTATCCACAGTCCTGCGGCGTAGCCCGCCGCGTCTATCGCGTCGTCGTTCACCTTCGGCAGTGTCTCGGTTATGTCGCCCTGCCCGTTCGACACGTACTCGAACTCGGGGAACTCCTTGGCGGCGAGCGGGCAGCGGTCGGGGTCGATGACTATGCGCGTAAGGTTCTGCATCCACCTGATGCGGCTCTTGGGTGCGTTCAGGCCCTGCTTGAGCGACTTCTGCGCGCCGATGCCCTGCTCCTGGTAGTAGAGGATCATGCCGCGCGCCGCGCTGTCGCACCACACGTCGGCGGCGGGGTCCTCGGCCGCCTGCAGCTTGGCCGCCACTAGCTCGGCGGTCTTGACGTCGATGGCCTCGGTTCCCTGGCGGCTCTCCTCGTCCAGCAGGTACAGCACGCGCTCGTTCTCGTCGTAGCCCGCCTCCATGAACACCCAGGGGTGCACGCTGCCCGCGTCCACGCCGAACGAGCGCAGGGCGATGGACGCGCGCTCCTCCGCGGTGATGGGGCGTATGTCCAGCAGTTCGTCGGGGAACACCTCGGAGCCCGTGCCGATGACCTCGCCGAGCCATTGCCAGCGGTAGGAGTCGGGCGTCTTGCGGTGGCTGCGCTCGGCCTCCGCCAGCGCCGCGGCGCTTATCCACTCGGGGTGCTCGTCTATGACGTCCAGGTACGTGGTGTGGCATATGAAGCGCCCGTCCTCGCCCGGGTGGGCCTCCAGGTCGCGCGCCTCCTTGTTCACCCAGTTGCGAGCCGAGCGGGGAGGGTTGTAGCTGTAGAACACCCAGAACATGTCGCCGCCGCGCAGGAACGTGGCCAGCACGCTGCGCACCTCGTCCATGCCGTCGAACTCGTCTACCTCCTCGAACCACACCACGGCGCAGTAGCCGGTGCGGAACTTCGCGGACTTCAGCTTCTTCGGCTTGTCGCATCCCACAAAGCGTATGACCTGCCCGGTGGGGCGGTACGTCACCTCCATGGGGGACAGGCCGAAGTCGAACAGGTGCGCCACGCCCAGCACGTCGCACGCCCAGCCTATCTGCTCGTACACGGACGTGCGCAGCGTGTTGCCGACCTTGCGCAGCACGACGGCGTTGGCCTCCGGGTTGAGCATGATCAGCAGCACGATGGCGATGGATATGAACGACGACTTGGTGGAGTTGCGCCCGCCCTTGAACCAGTAGTGCGTGAACTCGTGCGCCTTGATGGAGCGCCACACGCCGGCGAACACGGAGGCCACGACGTCCGAGAGCCTAACCGAGGTCGTCAACGATGGTCACCCCCGCCTCCGCCATGGCGGCCTTCGCGCCGTCCACGCCGAACATGTCGTTGAGCAGCTTCACGCTCTCGGTTATGGCCAGGCGCGCGTCGCCGTTGATGCTGCCCTCGGCCGCCTGGCGGCGGAAGATGGGCAGCGCGCCGTCCAGCACCTCGAACAGCGGGGCGGCCGCGTCCTGCAGCTCCCAGCGGCAGTCCTTGGCGGCCGCGTCGCGGATTTCCTGGATTCTGTGCGCGATTCGTGGGTCGCGCATCAGCTTGGAGGCGGCGCAGCTTATCGAGTTGTAGTTCATGCGCTTGCAGTCGTAGGCCGCGCGGTACGCGTCCTGCTGCTTGGCGCGGGGCTTGGCCATCTCGCGGGCGAACGCCTCCTGCTTCGCCGTGAGCGGCTTGTCCTTCTTGGGCACCTGCGGCCTCCTTCCTGATTAGTTTCGCGCTAGCCAAGCGACGCGATCACATCGCGCTCGCGCGGCGAAAGCGCGAAACGCTCTGCGGCTGCACGCTCTGCGGCTGCACGCTCTGCGGCTGCACGCTCTGCGGCTGCACGCTCTGCGGCTGCACGCTCTGATATGAGGTAGCCGCTGCCGTATATCGCCTTGTTCTGCACGCGCTGCGCGTCGAGCGCCCTCGTGAAGCTGCACTCCTGCGGCCCCACGCGGAAGTCGATGCCGTACTTGGAGTAGCGTGCCAGCATGGGCGCGGTCAGCACCTCGTCCGGGTACTCGTACTTCGGCAGCGCCTTGGCCTTCTCGCGGCGCAGGCGCTCTATCGCGGCATCCAGCTCGGAGCGCAGGTCGGGCGCGCTGCGAGCCTGGGCGGGGTCGAGGTTGGTCACGAACGACGTGTTGACGCTCGCGCCGTTGGCGTACGTCACGCCGACGCCCGTCACGACCTTGCAGCAGTTGCGGATGCCCATGCACGTCAGGGTGGGGGCGAACAGGAAGAAGCCCACGCCGCGCTCCTGGTAGTGCTTGACGATCTTGCTCAGGATGGAGAACGGCGGGTTGTCCACCACCGTGCAGCCCTGCGGGTACTCCTCGCGCTCGTAGTCGCCGCCCGGATAGAACGGGCGCGCCACCTTCGCCAGGTCGAACCCGTACTCCCGGTGCGCCCACCGCAGCACGCAGTCGTACACCTCGGGCGGGGTGTAGCAGTCGTCCGTCGTCCTCTTCGGCTCGAACTTTGCCGTGAACTCCTCGTATGTCTCGCCTCTCGCCATGCGTCTCCTATCTCTCGGCCCATATGGTCGCAAGCGTGTCGCCGGGCACGGAAAAGGCCGCCCCGAAGGACGGCCCTCTGCCTGTTTCCGTATTCGGTTGCCCCTATCCGCACGCCGCCACGGCCATGGCCATGAGCCCGAGCGCCAGCGCCCTTATGGCGTAGATGGCCGCCGCGTCTATGGCGATTGCCGCCGCTATGAACAGCAGGCACCCCCAGTTGCATCCCGGGCGGTTCATCGCTCCTCCCACTCGACGGTGACGTCGCCGTACTCGGCCTTGAGCCATTCCAGGTAGTCGGCCTCCTCGCAGAAGCTGGCCAGCAGCCGCTTGCTGGTAGTGCAGCTGCTCATGCGGCTCGTCTCATACACGGCGATGAAGAAGGGCCACGAGTGGAACTCCATCTCCGTGTGGATGGCCCGCTCGGGCGTGCCGAAAAGGTGCTCCCAGTTCGTCATCGCGCCCCCTCCTTCGCGCTCGGCCCGACCTTGCGGTAGGTGAAGTCCTCGAACAGGTGACCGCACCAGCGGCAGCGGTCGCCGCCCTTGGGCAGGTGGTGCCAGGTCTCGCGCGTGCCGCACTTCGGGCAGCGCACCTCGATACTGGGTCGGCGCTTCGGCTTCTCGGTCTGCTGCTCCATGGCTACTCCACCGCCATCCGCATGGCCGGCTTCATGGCCTCGCGCAGGCTCTTGGCCAGCTTCTCGGCCGTTACCTCGGCCTTCACCTCCACGTTCACGTCGGGCATCGCGAAACCGTGCGCCTCTTCGGCCTTGAGGCAAGGCATGGCGGCGTCCTGGGCCGCGCCCTTGAGCGTCGGTGACGCTGTCACCCTCGGCTCGCAGCGCCCCAGCCACAGCTCGCACTCGTCCAGCTTCGTGAGCGCCAGGGCGCGCTCGCGGCTCGCCTCGTAGGCCGTCTCGATGCCCTTGCGCAGGTTCTGCACGGCCGTCTCTTCGGTTCCGGCGTCCAGCTTTTCGCGCAGTCGGGCGTTCTCGAACCTCAGGTTGCGAGCCTCGCGGCGCGGCACTGCTACCGTATGGCTTTGCTGCTCGCCCCAGCAGTCCTCGCACAGCGGCGCGTCTACGCCCATGTTGTCCTGCCCCAGGGCGTCGATATCGCGCCCGCAGGTATCGCAGATGATTCCCATGGCTACTCCCTTCCTTCCGGCTTCACCGCGCCTGCGAGGAACCACGCCCGCAGGCTCTCGGCGCACTCCGGACACAAGGCCCTTGCCTCGCCGTCGATTCGCGCGCTGTTCCTCAGCACCATCTTGGCGTAACCCGCCAGGGTCGCCGGCACCTCCTTGCCGCAGCGTTCGCATGCGCACATGTACAGCCTCATGCCTGCTCGCCTCCCTTCGGCAGAGCGTCGGCGATTCGGTCCCAGTCGGTGGCCGACTTCTCGCTGGGGTACTCGTAGGCCCCCACGCACGGCACCGGCAGCACCGCCATGCCGTCGTGCTCGCCTGCGTACTCGTCTGCGTCCGATCTGCTCTCGAACGCCAGCACCACGTCGCTCTCCGTGGCCACCGCGTAGATCTTCTTCATCGTTTCGTCTCCTCTTCGAACTCGAAGCACTCGCATGCCTCGCTTGTCTCGTCTACCGCTTCCACGTCGGGGCCGCCGCCCGTCATGGCGTCGCAGGCGCACACGGCCTCGCCGCCAGCGCCCTGCACGCGGCCGCAGAAGCGGCACTCCCGGCACGTGCGGCCCTCCCACGGGTCGGGCCGGTTCCACGGTGCCCTGGGGTCGGACTCGAAGCACCCGGGCGGGAGGTTCCACCCGCTTGAAGGCTCGTACCCGCTCACATGCACCGCCTGCCCCTCGGCAGCCGCCCCCAGCCGTCCATGGCCAGGGCATCCGCGTACTTGGTCGGTTCCGGCAGCAGCAGGTACTCCCAGTGCCCCGAGCCCGGCGGGGCGGGGCGGTTGAACCTCTGCTCGGCCCTGACCCAGCGGAAGTGCAGCCGGTTGGCGTGCGCCAGCCCGTGGCAGCCGCTGCCGTTGCCGCTGCCGCACAGCATCACCGTGGGCTTGGGAACCTCGCGCCCGTCGCGGAACAGCTTGCCCGCCCCGCGCCTCACGATGTGGTGGCGGTTGAGCGGCCACGGCGCGCCGCACACGGCGCACCTGGGCGTCTCGATGCTCGGCCCCTCCATGAGGGGGCGCAGGATCTCGGGCAGCGTGTCAACGTTTGCCATTCGATAGCCTCCTGTCCTTGCCTTGCAGCTCGTACTTGTCGCACATCTCCGACAGGCGGCTCACGATGGCCACCGCCGTCTCCTCGTCGCCGTTCTTGGCCAGGCGGCGTATGAGGTCGCTCTTGCCGTACTGCGTGGTCACGACCACGGGCCTCATGTTCTCGTACCTGTCGTTCACGACGCGGAACACCTGCCCCAGTGTCCAGTCGGTGGGGGACTCCTTGCCCAGGTCGTCCAGCACCAGGCACCCCACGCGGGAGAGTCTGGACAGCACGCCGTCCTCGGTGCCGTCGCCGCCGTAGGTGCCCTTGATGGCGGCCAGCACGCCCAGCATGTCGGTCACCCTCACGCTGGTGCCGCCGTCCACCAGGAGCCGCGCCACGGCGCTCGCCAGGTGGGTCTTGCCGGTTCCCACGGGGCCGCAGATGTACGCCCCGCGCCCTTGCTCAACCTTCGCGGCAATGCCCTCGGCCATGGGGGAGGCGGCTGTCATGAAGCGGGGCTTGATTCCGGCCCGCTCGTAGGCCCGGCGGCGTTTGGCTGCGGCCTCCTCGGCCTTGGCCCTGGCCTCAAGGCGCGAACGCTCGTCGCGCTCCGCCACGGCACCCGGGCAGCCGCACGGCTTCCAGCCGCAGAAGGTGCGGCGGCCAGCCAGCACCACGTAGCGGACCTCCAGCTGCGCCCCGCAGTGGGGGCACTCAGTCGTACTCGGCATAGCCGTCGGCCTCCTTCCGGGTCCTCGGGCCGCGGTTCACGTAGTCCTCGAACTTCGGCGAGAACAGCGTGGAGGGCCGCAGGTACTTGGCCATCTTCGGGTCGCCCGCCCACTCGGCTGCCATCGTGTCGATGACGGCCAGGAAGTCGGGGAGGCGGTAGCCCTCGGCCCAGCGGGCGTGTATCAGCCTGCGGGTCTTGGCGCTGCTTGAGCGGTAGCGGGTGCCGGCTGCCTCGTTGAGCGCATGCACGATTTCGTCAAAGGGGATTAAGGGGTTATCTATATACTCAACCTCAACCTCAACCTCTGCATTGCCGCAACTCGATGCGCCTGCATGTGCATCCGCATATGCATCCGCATCTGCTTGCGCATGTGCGACTGCATCTGTATCCGCACATGCTCCCGCATGTGCTTGCGCATCGGCTTGCGCCCGTGCCGCCGCATCGTCCACCGCGTCTTCCTTCCCCGGCCTGTTGCCCCAGCGGGCGTTGGCCGCCTTCCTTGCGCGCTCGCTCTTCTCGTCGCCCATGTCGAGCCTGCCCTTGAGCACCAGGAAGGTAGGCAGCCACGCGGGGCTGCCCTGCGGCTCCTTGCCCGTGAACCGGTACTCGACGATGGCGTAGATGAACGGCGCGCGCTGCTTCTCGGGCATGGCCTGCGCGGCCGCCCAGAAGTCGTCGTGTATAACCATGCCCATAGTGTCGCCGTCGCCTTCCCTAAAACGGGATATCCTCGTCGTACAGATCGGGCATGGCCTGCTGCTGCGGCGCGGGCTGCTGTGGCGCGTACGCCTGCTGAGTGGCCGGCTGCGGCGCGTAGGCGTGCTGCTGCGGCGCAGGTGCCGGGGCGGGGCGTCCCTGGCCGTACGTGCGGGCCTGCGGCGCTTGCGGGGCCGCCTGGGGCGCGTACTGCTGCGGCGCGTAGCCCTGCTGCTGTTGCTGGCCGCTCATGAACTCCAGCTCGTCCACTACGACCTCCAGCGCGCTGCGCTTCTGGCCGGTCTGCTGGTCGTTCCAGCTGCGGTAGCGCAGCTTGCCCTCGATGGCCACCTTGCTGCCTTTGGCGAGGTACTGCGCCAGCTTCTCGCCGCGGGTGCCGAACAGCGTGCAGTCCACGAAGTTCGGGTAGTCCTCCCACTGCCCGGTCTGCTGGTTCTTGCGGCGGTCGTTGACGGCCACGCCCATGGACAGCACGGACATGCCGCCAGACGTGGAGCGCAGCACGGGGTCGCGGGTCAGGTTGCCGGATATGCACACGCGGTTGATGCTCATAGATACCCTCCTTGGGTTACGTCCCCGCTGTTCCAGATGCGGGTGATCTGCGCGTCTACCATGCGGATACGCAACTTGATTACGTTGATGGCCTCCTGCGAGGCCTTGTAGATGGCCTCGGAGCAGTCGCGGCGGCGCTTGGCCTCCGCTATCTGCTCCTGGCCCCGGCACACGTCGCCGATGATGGTGACGGGCGTGCCCTTCTGGCGCTCGTTCAGGATGGCGATGCGCAGGGCCTTGCGGTACTCGGCCTCGTTCTCGGCGTACTGGCAGCCCGACTCCTTGCAGGTCTTCAGCTCGGCCTCCAGCCTGTCGGTCAGCTCGTCCAGCTCCTCGGTGAGCGCCTGCATCTACTCCACCTGCCAGTCGGGGCGCGGGCAGCACGGGCTGTTGGCCACGAACTCCATGTACTGCGGCATGCTGGCGAACTGGTAGCGCGCCCCGCAGCTGCGGCAGTGGGCCGTGAAGGGGCCGTCTGCGGGCGGCTGCTTCTCCTCGGGCGCGGGCTGCTCCTCCATGGCGTCGGGATCGCTCTGCCCGTCGATGGCGAACGCGCCGCACAGCGCGTACTTGCGGGCGTAGCTCGACGCCATGCCGGTCACCTGGGCGTCGTCCGAGCCCTTCTTGTGCTCGTCCTCGCGGGCGTAGGCGCTCACCTGCAGCAGGCCCTCGCCGCCCTCGGCGGGGAACACGCACGCCGTGGACTTCACGTAGTAGCGGTCGCCTATCTGCACCAGCTCGTCGGTCATGAAGAACGCCAGGCCCTCCTTGGCGCACGGCTCCTTCAGCGCGGCCACTATGTCCTCGTAGCTGCGGTAGCTGAACTTGCCGAAAGCGTTGTACTTGGCCTTGGGCACCACCACGGCGCGCTGCACGCGGGCAACGGCCGCCATGAGGTCGATGGGCTGCTGTTCCTGGGTCATGCTAGTAGCCTCCGTTCATTCGCTCGTAAACCTGGCCCACCGTGCCGTGCATGATGGTGCCCACGACGCCCTGCGCCTTGAGGGCCGCCGCGACGCCCTGCATCTGCTCGCGCGTGGCGCACGGCACCACGACCGTCCACGGGTCGCCCGCCATGGCCACGGGTGCCGGTGCGGGCGGCGCTGGCGGCACCGGGGCGGGCATGGGCGCGGGCTGCGGCTCGGGCATCTGCTCAAGCGGCTGCGGGAACTCTGCGGGCTGGCATTCCGAGGGCTCGGGCACCGCTTCGGGTTCGGGTTCGGGCTCTTCCACGGGTTCCGGCTCCATGGCCGCCTTCAGCTCGGCGATGCGCCGGCGCTCCTCGTCGGCCTTGTGCGCCGCCGTTATGGCCGCGCCCAGGTCCAGGGTGGCGAACAGCTCGCGCTCGGCCTCGTCGTAGAACGGCTCGCCCTGGAACTGCGCCTTGAGGGTTTCCCAGTCCTGGGCCAGGCGCTCCACCTTGGCCTCCAGGGCCTTGAATGCCTTCACCTCGCCGAAGGTCTTGTTGGTCCACTGCTTCTCGTGGAAACGCTCATAGGGCACGACGGGGGCCAGCAGCCCGGCGAACTCCTCGTAGTGCTCCCGCAGCTTGGCGTACGCGCGCAGCTGGCGCTCCTCCTCGGCCTCGTCCAGCTGCGCCTTGATGCCGTCGGCGGCCTGCTTCGCGATGCCCGCCACGGCCTTGCACCTGTCCTCGAACGCGGCCAGGGGCTTCGTGTACTCGCGGCTCACGGCCTTGCGGCGCTCGTCTATCTCCTTGGCGATGCCGTTGAGGTAGGCGCGGTCGCGCTTGGCGGCCTTCACGTTCTCGTCCTTGCCCATGTCGTAGGTCGCGCCCTCGTAGTCGGCCACCAGCCTGCGCACGTGCGCCTCCAGGGCGTCGAAGTTGGCCTCGATCACGGCGGGGGAGTACGCCACGGTCAGCTCTGACGCCTCCTCGGGCTCGATGATCTCGGCCTCGACTGCTTCGCTCATTTACTCCTCGCTTCCCAGGCGCGCCATGCACGCCTCGTAGGTTTCCGTCTCGGCCGCGTTCGGCTCGTAGCCGTCGGCCTTCATGGCCTCGTAGATGATGGTCACGCTCTCGACCGTCGCTCGGTTGAAGTACACGGAGCTGCCGCCTTCCATGAGGCTCCAGGCCGTCCAGCCGCTCATGCTCCACGCTGCCCGCCAGCCCATGGCCACGGCCAGCTCGGTGGGCGTGCGGTCGATGGGTCGGCCCAGCAGCTCCTCGAACGATTCCACGGCCTCGGCCTCCATGGCGAACGCGGCCAGCGCCAGAGCCGTGCGGCGCATCGACTTGAGGTCGCCCGCGTGGGCGGCAAGCCACTCGCGGCGGGCCTTCGCGCCGTCCTCGTAGGCGGCCTGGAAGTCGGCCTTGCGCTGGGCTGCGGCCTGTGCGGCCTCGTCGGCCCCCTCGGCCACCGGCGCCAGCAGGGTCACGCCGAACGGCGTCTCCTCGGCCAGAAGCCCCGCGCCCGCGTTGTCGGCCACGTAGGCGTCCAGCGCCGCCAGGTCGGGGCGGTAGTCGGAAAACGTGCGGCATGCGGCGAAGCCCTCGGGGCATTCGTCGACGAACTCGACGCCCGCGTCGGCAAGCACCGCCACCACCTCGGCGCGGTTGCGCCTCTGCTCGGCCTTGGCCTTCAGGCCGGCGTACACGCGCTGCCAGTCGGACTGCTTGCAGTCGCGCAGCTCGGCCACGGCATCGTCGTCGCCCTCGAACTCGGCGATGGCCGCCAGGCGGTCGAGCGTCATGTCGTAGGCGGCGTCCTGCACCCTGCGGGCGGCGCGGCGCGCCTTGGCCACGGTGCCCGCGTCGGTGCGGGCGGCCACGGCCACCTCCTCGTCGGGAATGTCGAGCGCCAGCATGGTCTGCACGCCGCGCGACTTCTCCTCGGCGGTCAGCCCCAGCTTGGCGTCGGTCTCCACCATGGCCTTGGCGGCCTCCACGCGCGCCAGCTCGGCGTCGTCCAGGTCGTCGTAGACCTCGGCGAGGAAACGCTCGGTGCCGATGGCCCTCATGGCGCGCACGCGGCACTCGCCGTCGATGATCCAGTAGATGCCGCCCTCCTTGTACAGGATGGGCTTCATGACGGGCTGGCCGGGGTTGAGGCGGTTGGCCTTGAACTGCGCGGCCAGGCCCGCGATGTGCTCGGCGCTCTCCCTGGTGGTGAAGTCGCGCGGGTTCATCGGCTCGCCGTCGGCGCGCTCGTAGGGGTACACGTCGCAGATCGCGACCTCCTCTAGCGATTGCATGCGCGGGCCTCCTCGTCTACGACCACGCGGCACTCCATGCCCACCAGGCGGGCGCGGCACGCCACGCGGGCCACCTCGCCCATGAGCGCGATGCGCTTGGTGGGCACGGGGCCGTTCTTGATTTGCGCGGCCATGCAGGCGGCCCCCATGTTGAACGCCTGGCGCATGGCGGCGTCGAAGCCGCCGTCGCCCGGCTCGGGCACGGGGACGGCGCGCTCGATGCGCTTCAGGATGCTGTCCACCGTCTTGTCCGCGACGGTCTTGCTGATGATTTCCGTGAGCATTTGGGTCTCCTAACTGGGAAAACTAAAAGTGATAAAAACTTTTCAGGATTTCGGAACTTTTTTCTCTATGCGCTCCTTGCGCTTCTGCGCCGCCTTGACCCTGCGGTACAGGTAACGGCACAGCCACCGCTCCATGGCCTCGTCGTGCGCCTCTGCTGCCTTGTCGGCGGCGTAGCGGCTCATGCCCGAGGTGTCCGGGGCCTGCGGCATGGGGTCGGCGCGGCTCTCTCGGCCGCACTCGGTGCGCTCGTAGGTGCGGCGCTCCTCTGCGGTCAGCCTCGGCAGCAGCTCGGCTATGCGGGCCTCTATGGCCTCAAGCTGCTGCTGGCGTCTGCACGGTTCGCAGATGCCGTCCTTGCCGAGGGTCGCCCTGCGGCACCCGCACGACGGGCACAGCTCCAGGCGGTGGCGGTAGCAGCGCAGGGACACGTGGCCGCCGCTGGCGTTGATCACGCGCCGCGCGTTATCCAACTGGTTCTTGGACAGCCGCAGCTCGCGGCGAATCTCGCGGGCGGGCACCTTTCCCGCCAGCTCGGCTATGCGGTCGAGGTCGGCCTTGCGCCACGCCCTGTGCGGCCTGCCCTTGTCTCGGCGGGTCACTCGTCGCTCACCTCCACGACCACGCGGGGGCGCGCCCTGTCGGTGAGCACCCTGTCGGGGCACTGCTCCACGTACTTGCGGGAGTCGTCCTTGATTACGCCCGCCGCCACCAGGCCGTCGAGCACGAACTTGCGCGCGAAGCCCACGTTGTCGGCGTCGCGGCGCATGTCGGGCTCGTAGAACGTGGTGCGCACGGTCACCCGGCGCTCGAAGCGCGGCGCGCGCTGCTGCATGGCCGCCGCCCTCACGCGCGCCGTCTCGCGCTTCTTCATGGCCGCCGCCTTGTAGCGGTTGGCGCGCTCGGCGCTGATGTAGTCGTTCAGGCTCGGCATTCGGCCCTCGACCGTGACGGTGCACCTCATTGCGCGCCCCTGTCGTAGATGCCCTGCGCCTCGGTTAGCGTGGAGGCGGCGAAAACGGCTGGGCCCACGATGGCCTCCCACGTGCCCACCAGGTCCACGGAGTCCACCGGCGTGCGGCGGAAGCTCACGGCGGCCAGCATGGAGGGGCGCTGCAGCACCATGTAGCGGGACAGCACGCTCCACAGGTTGTGGTCGCGCTTGAACTCGCTGGCCTCGCTCACGGTCATGCCGTTCTGGCACGCCAGGGTGTACACGTTGTCGCGCTGGATGACGTGGCCCTCCAGCATCAGGCGGTAGCAGATGCGGCGCAGCTTCGCCCATGTATCGGGGTTCGAGGCAACCCAGCCGCACGCCTTGGCCACGAGGGCCTGGGCCTTGGCGTCTACCTCGGCCATACTGTTGCCTCCAGCGCCCATGTGGCGGCGATGCACGCGCAGACGAACAGGGCGGCGAAAACGGCCTGCAGCCTCTCGCGGCGCTGCTCGGGTGTTACACTGGTCTCGGTTCGGAAGTGAACCGTTGCGGTGCGCGTCTTTCGCTTGCCGGCTGCGACGCGCACCCCCTTTCCCTTGATCTTTAATATGAGAAAGCCATTGTCAATAGGCGTGTTTGTTCGAGCCCGGTTTTAAACCGGGCTTTTTCGTTTCCCGT
>NZ_JBDMGT010000025.1:0-37161 GCF_039752775.1 Collinsella aerofaciens
GTATAGGCGTTGCCCTCGCAGCCGAGCGCCTCGTGCCACAGCTCGTCGGCCCAGAACGGGCAGATGGGGGCAAGGACGCTCACGATGTCCTTGGCCACGCCGTAGCACAGCGCCTTGTCGCGGGCGGTACCCTCGGTGGCGTTGAGGTAGGCGCTCGCCGCGTTGACGAGCTCCATGACGGCCGAGATGGCGGTGTTGAACTGGCCGCGATCGAAGTCCTCGGTGCACTTGGCGATGGTGCGGTGACGCTCGCGATAGAGCTTCATCGCAACCTCATCGAGCGCGGACTTGTCGAAGGCCACGTTGGCATCGCCGGACTGGACGAGCTGCCAAACGATACGCCAGGCGCGCTTGATAAAGCGGTTGGCGCCCTCGACGGCCTTGGGATCCCAGTCGAAGTCCTTCTCGGGCGGGGCGATAAACAGGATCGCCAAACGCATGGTGTCGGCGCCGTAAGGTTCGATGACCGAGCTCGGGGGCACGACATTGCCCTTGGACTTGGACATGGTGTCGCCGTTCTCGTCCTTGACCATGCCCTGGCACAGTAGGTTAGTGAAGGGCTCGTCCACGCTCAGCAGGCCCAGGTCGCGCAGCGCCTTGGTAAAGAAGCGACTGTAGAGCAGGTGCAGAATGGCGTGCTCGATGCCGCCAATGTAGTTATCGACGGGCATCCAACGGTCGGCGGCCTCCTTGGAGAAGGGCAGCTCAGTGTTGTGCGGGTCGGTATAGCGCAGGTAATACCAGCTGGAGCAGGTGAAGGTGTCCATGGTATCGGTCTCACGCTTGGCCGGGCGGCCGCAGACCGGGCAGGTAGTCTCGTAGAACTCCTTGCACTCGGCGAGGGTCTCGCCGGCACCCAGGTCCAGGTTCTCAGGCAGCGTCACCGGCAACTGATCCTCGGGCACGGGCACGATGCCGCAGTGCTCGCAGTGGATGGCCGGGATGGGGTTGCCCCAATAACGCTGACGGGAAATGAGCCAGTCGCGCAGACGGAACTCGACCTTGCGACGACCGCAGCCCATGGCCTCGAGGTCGGCCACGATCGCAGCCTCGCCCTCGGAGTGCTTGCCGCCACGCATGCCGGTGTATTTGCCGGACTGGACGAGCGTGCCCTCGGCAGCGTGGGCACAATCCCAGTCGACGGTCTCGGCATGGAAGGTATCGATGGTCTCGCCGCTGGCCTCGACGGCGGCGCGGTCGTCATCGTCCAGGATAATCGGCACGATCGGCAGGTCATACTTGCGGGCGAACTCAAAGTCGCGCTGGTCGCCACAGGGAACGGCCATGACGGCACCGGTACCGTAGTCGGCAACGACATAATCGGCAACCCACACGGGGACCTTCTCGCCGTTGACGGGGTTTACCACATAGCGGCCCGTGAAGGCACCGTGCTTCTCGAGGGTGCCCTGGGCACGCTCGACGGCAGAGATATGCTTGGAGTCCTCGACGATCTTGGTGACGGCCTCCTCGTACTCCGTGCCCTCGACGAGCTCGAGCAGGCCGGCGTACTCGGGAGCCAGGACAAAGAAGGAGACACCAAAAAGGGTATCGGCTCGCGTGGTGAAGACGGTGATCTTGCCCTCGTCGCCCTCGATGGGCTCGCCGTCCTTGTCGCACAGGGTAAAGTCGACCTCGGCGCCCTCGGAGCGACCGATCCAGTTGGCCTGCATCTGCTTGACGCGCTCGGGCCAGCCGGGGAGCTTCTCCAGGTCGTCGAGCAGCTCCTGAGAGTACTCGGTAATCTTGTAGTACCACTGCTCAAGGTCGCGTTTCTCGGGCTCGGTGCCGCAGCGCCAGCACTTGCCCTCGGTAACCTGCTCGTTGGCCAGAACGGTCTTGCAGGTGGGGCACCAGTTGACCGGATTCTTCTTGCGGTAGACCAGGCCCTTTTCCCACATCTTCTCAAAGATCCACTGGCCCCAGCGGTAATAATCGGGGCTGCAGGTCTTGACCATGCGATCCAGATCGTAGGAGAAGCCCATGCGCTTCATCGTGGCGAGCGCCTGGTCCATGTTCTTATACGTCCAGGCGGCAGCCTGCGTGTTGTGCTTGATGGCGGCGTTCTCGGCGGGCAGGCCAAAGGCGTCAAAGCCGATGGGATGCAGCACGTCGTAGCCGCGCATGCGGGCCTGACGGGCCATGGCATCGCCGATGGTATAGTTACGCGCATGGCCCATGTGCAGGTCGCCCGACGGATACGGGAACATCTCGAGCACGTACTTCTTGGGCTTGCTGTCGTCGGTGTCGACGGCAAAGAGGTTGGAGTCCTCCCAGGCCTTCATCCACCGGGACTCAATGGCCTGCGCGTCGTAGGCAGGAATCTCATCCTTATGATCTGTGCAATCGCACATATCAGCTCCTTTAATCTTAGCTGGGGTCGGTCGGCTTAGCTTTATTCGCTACTGCGGACAGTCCTGCGCAAGACGAAGAGCACATTAAGTGCTCTTCTTTGCGTGCGGAACTTGTAGCAAACAAAGCTAAGCCGACCGACCCTAAGGTTAACTTGACTGATGATAGCAAATACGACAAGCGAGATGCCTGCGACTTGCAGGCATCTCGCTTTATCTAAATAACGTGGTTGGGAATCAACCTTTGATATGCAGCTCTTACCTTATCGATAGGAAACGCTCTGCTGAGAATCCTTCACGACAACATCGTGGGCTCCGCCTTCGACGATCGAGGTCGAGCTCACCAGGGTCAGGCGTGCCTTTTCCTGGAGCTCGGGGATCGAGAGGGCACCGCAGTTGCACATCGTGGACTTGACCTTGTAGAGCGTGCCGCCCACGCCGTCCTTGAGGGAGCCGGCATAGGGAACATAGGAGTCGACGCCCTCGACGAAGCTGAGCTTCGCGGCGCCGCCCAGGTCGTAGCGCTGCCAGTTGCGGGCACGCGCGGAACCCTCGCCCCAGTACTCCTTCATGTACTGACCGTTCACATTGACGCGCTCGGTCGGGCTCTCGTCGAAGCGGGCGAAGTAGCGGCCCAGCATCATAAAGTCGGCACCCATGGCAAGAGCGAGCGTCATGTGGTAGTCGTAGACGATGCCGCCGTCAGAGCACACGGGCACGTAGACGCCGGTCTCCTCGTAATACTCGTCGCGAGCGCGGCAGACGTCGATCAGCGCGGTGGCCTGGCCACGACCGATACCCTTGGTCTCACGGGTGATGCAGATGGAACCGCCGCCGATACCGACCTTGATGAAGTCGGCACCGCAGTCGGCAAGGAAGCGGAAGCCCTCGGCGTCGACGACGTTACCGGCACCGACCTTGACGTCCTCGCCATAGTTGGCGCGAATCCACTCGATGGTGCGCTTCTGCCACTCGCTGAAGCCCTCGGAAGAGTCGATGCACAGGACGTCGGCGCCGGCCTCGATGAGCAGCGGCACACGCTCGGCATAGTCGCGGGTGTTGATACCGGCGCCGACCATGTAGCGCTTATCGCCGTCGAGCAGCTCGTTGGGGTTGGTCTTGTGGCTGTCGTAGTCCTTGCGGAAGACGATGCCCATAAGGTGATCATTGTCGTCGACGATGGGCAGGGCGTTGAGCTTGTTGTCCCAGATGACGTCGTTGGCAACCTTGAGGCTAATGTTCTTGTCGCCCACGATGAGCTGCTCACGCGGGGTCATGAACTCGGAGACCTTCGTCTGGTGGTCATCGCGACTGGGACGATAGTCACGGCTGGTGACGATGCCCAGGAGCTTACCCTTGGGAGTGCCGTCGTCGGTGACCGGCATAGTGGAGTGACCGGTCTTCTCCTTGAGCTCGATGACCTGTTCCATGGTCATATCGGGGGTCAGCGTGGAATCGGACTGAACGAAGCCGGCCTTGTGATCCTTGACGGCCTTGACCATAGCGGCCTCGGACTCGGCGCTCTGGGAACCGTAGATGAAGGACAGGCCACCCTCGGTAGCGAGCGCGACACCCATGTCGACGCCCGAGACGGACTGCATGATGGCGGAAACCATGGGGATGTTCAGGGTGATTGCCGGCTTCTCACCGCGCTTGAAGCGGGTCAGCGGCGTCTTAAGAGAGACGTTGTTGGGGATGCACTGCGAGGACGAGTAGCCAGGGACCAGCAGATACTCCGAAAACGTGTGGGACTCACCGGGAAAGAACGTAGCCATGTTTCTCCTTTTTCCATGCGACCGGTCGGCTGCAGGCCTCGTAGGACCCAGCCCAACCTTGGGCGCCCAATACTGGGGAAGTATCTTAACGCACTTTGACTGCTACAATGCATGATTTAAGAAGAGCACACGAGGGTTTGACGCAGGCTTTGCGTTTGCCCAGCAAACACTTTAGCGGGAAGACGTGGAGCGTATGAAGTACAAGACGACGGCAAAGTTGGTCATTCAAGCGTGCGACAAGGATTTGCCGGGCGTGTTCGGCCACGGCTGCGTCTTGCTGCTGCAGGGTATTGCCCGCGAGCACTCGCTCAACCGCGCCGCCAAGAGCATGGGCATGGCGTATTCCAAGGCCTGGCGCATTGTGAACGAGGCCGAAGGTCAGCTGGGCTGCAAGCTCATCGAGCGCGACGGAGCCCGCGGATCATCGCTCACCCAAGCCGGCGAGCGAGCCATCGAAGTCTACGAATCCCTCCAGGCCGACATCAACAACGTCATCGCCACCAAAGCCAACGACCTCATCGCCAGCATCAATGCAGAGTAGTCCTTTTGGGCTGAAATGTTGTCCACCGCGCCCTCGGATTGAGGCTCGCGCCACAAAACGGGCCCATCTACTACGTTTAGTTGAATACCCTCGACCATACTGGACATTATGAAATTAAAACCGCTGGTAGACAGCTTGGTAATTTTCAAAATAGGCGGGTATGGTCGACCCCTATGGCTTAAACGTAGTAAATAGGCCGTTTTCGTGGCACAGGCCCCGATTAGCTATTTGCGGAGGGCGTTGTCTAGGGTGGACGCTACGACCAGGGGGTTGTCGGTGCCGGCAAAGAGGCGGATGGTGCTCCCCTGTTTGCCGCGTGGGGCCGAAAGGCGCGTCGTTGCGCCGCCGGCGGGCGATGTTCGGAATTCGTCCGACAGTATGCTGAAGAATTCGCACGCGGTGCAGTCAATCAGATCAAACTCAACTGCCGGGCCAAAGCCGTGCTCGAGGATTCCCGTTGCAACCGAATGGTCGGGATGCGAATTCAACCCGGGATAGCGCACGTTGCGCACCATCTCGTTAGCCGCCAGATACTCGGCCAGCGCACGGGCGCGGTCGAAGTGGGCCTGCATGCGAACGTCGAGCGTATCGAGCCCGCGCTCCAGCACGTCAGCCTCGTTAACAGGCAAATCAAGCTTGGCCAAGCCACAGCCCTCAAGCAGCGCATGCGCGCACTCGGCAGCGGCATCCACACGATGGCGTTTGAGCTGCGAGCGCGCCACCGAAGCGGCAACGAGCTTACGCGGAGCCTTACCGGCGCACGCACGGTCGAGTGCCTCAAGCGACAGGACGGCACCCAAACGCAGTGGATCGCAGCCAAAGACGCTTGCCACGGTGTTATCCACCACGAGCAGCGCACGGGCCTCGCGAGCCGCACGACCCAGAGCGCGCAGATCGGGCACGCGCAGGCCAAAGCCACCGATCGTGTTCACAAACCACCACAGGTGCGGCCCCTCAGCATCAAACGAAGCATCAAAGCCCTCGGACGCAGCAGAAAACACTGCAGCCGACGGCTCCCCAACCAGCACAACATCGCAGCCATCAAAGCCACGAGCAAACGCATCGGCAAAGTCATCGGCAAACGCAACCAGGCGGTCACCGGGGCGCACAATCCCCAACAGAGACAGCGCCGCCGGCACATGCGAGGCCGCAACAAGACGCGCCTCACGCGCGCCGGCCCTTACAGCCCAGGCCTCTTCTAGCTGCTGTACATCCACAAGGCACCGTCCCTTCACAAACAAAAACCCACGATGCGGGTGTTCCCCGCATCGTGGGCAACGGCTGCAGTATAGCGCCGATATGCGACGAATCGCCTAGATGTTGAGCGTGTGATAGGTCACGCTCGCACCCGGGGCGTCAACGGTCACGCCATAGGCCTCGGGATAGATGCGCGTCGAAAACACGAGCGCGCCATCGTTCACAAACACCTCGACCGACGAGACATCGCCGACAATGCGCACGTTGCGCACCTCGTCGACGGGCTCCCAGCGCACAGTACGACCGCAGCCGGCAGAAGCGCGACCCTCATCGGTAAATCGCATCTCAAAGCGCGAAGGCAGTTCGCCCTCGGCGGGCATAAACGCCAGCTTCAGCTCGCCATCAACGATCGCGGTAAACGCTCCGTCGACACCGTCGACAACAACGTCAAAGCAGGTATCGTCGGCAACCTCCAACGAGCCCTCCCCCACACGCACCGAGGCATAATGGTGCTCGATCTCGCGCACCGGCTGCTGCAGCACCACGCCGCCGGCACCGGCTGTAAGCTCGCGCGGCACCGTCATGCAGTGCTGCCAGCCGCACACCACGGTGGGTGCGTTGTCATAGGTCGGCTCATCGGGCATGCCCATCCAGCCGATCAGAATGTGGCGACCATCCTCGGACGTAAACTCCTGCGGCGCATAGAAGTCAAAACCAGCGTCCCACAGGCGGAACTCGCCCAGCTCATAGGCACCGTCACCACCTGCAATGTCGCCCGTTACAGACATGTAGCCAGCAGCGTATACGTTGCCGCGGTCCCAACGACCGCCCTCGAGCCCCTGAGGGGAGAAGGACAGCCACTTCGCCGGCACACCGTCATCGGCCTCAAGCTCAAAGTAACCCGGGCACTCCCACATAAAACCAAAACGCTCGGGCGTAGACACACGGCTCTCGAGCTCCCAGCTCAGCATATCGGCCGAGCCATACACCAGGATCTCGCCCACATCGCGCCCGGCACCCTCGCCATGCATGGCGCAAAAACGGCTCTCGACGTGCGGCCCGTCAACGCGACGACGCGCGCCCAGCACCATGTGATAGCGACCTGCCTCATCGCGCCACACCTTGGGGTCACGCACGTGGCACGTCAGGTCCTCGGGATAGTCCTCCGAAGCCAGCACGACGCGCTTTTGGCTAAACGTCTGCCCATCGGCGCTCTCGACATACACGGTATCGGCGCGACGGCCGGAGTTGACATAGTCAAAGACGCCGTCCGCATCGGGGAGCTTAACGTTGCCGGTATAGAGCACGCGAATGCGACCGTCCTCGGCAAGCGCGGAGCCCGAATACACGCCATGGCAGTCGAACGGCTCATCGGGCAGCAGCGGCGCGCCAACATACTCCCAGTTCATAAGGTCGCGGCTCGTGGCATGACCCCAGGCCTTAACGCCGCCCTCAACATCAAACGGAGCATATTGAAAATAAGCGTGGAACACGCCGCCCGCCTGGCAAAGACCGTTGGGGTCGTTGAGCCAGCCCGTGGGCGGCATAATATGAAAGCGCTGGCCATACGCGCCATGACCGCACTCAGAGGCGGCGGCGTCAACAGCGGCGACCAGCTTTGCAAGGTCGCGACCGAGTGCATTAGACATATCAAAGTCCTAACGGATCGAAAGTTACAAGGTGCCAAAGATCGGCGCCAGATGCGGGGAACACCCGCGAGCATACAGCCCGCGGGCGTTCCTCAATCAAAAGCTCTTAGGCCTGCTCGGAAGCCTTGGGCTCGTCCTTGTACAGGACAAACGAGATGGCAAAGGACACGACCGCGGCAACCGCAAACATGATCGCGTACTGCACGGGCTGGGCCAGGCACAGCAGGATACCGAAGATACCCGTAACACCCGTGCCGGAGGCAGCCAGCGAAGTGAGCGCGCAGACCAGGGCACCGCAACCGCCGCCGATGCAGCCGGCGATGAAGGGCTTAAAGAAGCGCAGGTTCACACCAAAGATGGCAGGCTCGGTAATGCCCATGAAGGCGGACAGGGCCGAAGGAAGCGCCAGACCCTTGATCTTGGCATCGCGGGTCTTAAAGGCAACGGCGAGCGCGGCACCACCCTGGGCGATGTTGGCAGCGCTGGCGATGGGCAGCCAATAGGTCACACCGTACTGAGCGAGCTGGCCCAGATCGATGGCGGTGTACATCTGGTGGATACCGGTAACGACCGTGGGGGCATAGAACAGGCCGACGATAAAGGAACCGATGCCAAAGGGCAGGGTGAGCAGGGCCTGAATCAGACCGAGAATGGCGTTCTCGGCCCACACGAAGATGGGGCCGACGGCAACGAGGGTCACGAGCACGGTCACGAACACCGAGACGAGCGGGGTCACAAAGAGGTCGAACATCTCGGGAACGATCTTGTGCAGGCGCTTCTCGAGGAAGGCCAGAATAGCGCAGGCGATGACGATGGGGATAACGTGGCCTTGATAACCGACCCACTCAAAGCTGTACACACCGGGGATGACGTTGACCATGGTCTGCACGCCCTCGGAGGCAACCGTGTAGGCGCTCTGTAGCGAGGAGTTGATGAACGCACCGCCGACAACGGCGCCCAGATACGGGTTGGCGCCAAAGGCCTTAGCGGCGGAGTAACCGATCAGGATCTGCAGAATGCCAAAGGACGTGCCCGAGACCAGGTCGGCAATCTTGTAGATAAAGTTATTGGTGTCGAGCGCGATAAAGCCGTTGGAGGCCATAAAGTTGAGGGCGCTCATAATGCCCAGCAGCAGACCCGAGGCCACGATGGCAGGGATGATGGGGACAAAGACGTCGCCGAGCACCTTAATGGC
Source organism: Collinsella aerofaciens (assembly GCF_039752775.1). Classification (GTDB taxonomy): domain Bacteria; phylum Actinomycetota; class Coriobacteriia; order Coriobacteriales; family Coriobacteriaceae; genus Collinsella; species Collinsella aerofaciens_R. The sequence goes on from NZ_JBDMGT010000025.1 coordinate 8,706, forward strand.
GCGCATAAAGATGTTCTGCTGCTGCGCCGCGGCCTCCTTGACCTCGGCCTTGGTGGCAGCCTCGACGCCACTGAGCGCGATGAACTCCTCGTAGACCTTATTGACGGTGCCAGTGCCAAAAATAATCTGGAGCTGGCCCTGGGCTTCAAAGACGCCCTTAGCGCCGTCGATATTCTCGAGGGCCTCCTTGTCAACCTTCGCGTTATCGGCAATCACCAGGCGCAGACGCGTGGCGCAGTGTGCGGCCGAAACAACGTTGCCGGCGCCACCGATGTTGTCGAGCACCTCTTGGGCTGATTTGCGGTAGTCCATGACTTCCCTTTCCTCCAACGGGTGCATGCGCACCCGACTACCTTTGACACTTACACTGTAATCGTTTTCAGTTTCATATGTCTGTAATCGTTTTCATAGTAGGGTGAACGGTAGGAAAGAGCCGGCGAATGGTAGTTTTACCGCAAAAACAGGGGCCTCAAAGGCAGGCAGACATGCCCAAAGCCTAGACATTCATAAGTTGATGGCCGAGTTTGAGCGTCTTGAGACCGCTCTCCCCCTCCACGCCATCGAGCGTGTTGAGCAACATATTGGTCGCCTCGACGCCACTGGTCAGGTAGCCATAATGCACGGTGGGAATGCCGCCCGTCAGCGCGCGCAAAAACGCGTTGTCGCCAAAACCGCTCACGCGGTGTATACCCTCGCCCATGCCGCGAACCTCATCGATGGCACGCAGCGCGCCCGCCGCCATGGTGTCGGTCGCGCACGCGATAAACGAAACATCGGGGTCGACGGAAAGCAGTTCACGCGCCGCACCATAGCCCGAGTCGAGCGTAAACGAGCCCAGGCGAATCAAGGCGGCATCGAGCGGGTTACCCGCGGCGCGCAAGCCGGCCTCAAAACCGCGACGGCGGTCATAACCGGCCGCGCGGTCTTCTTCGGTAACTCCAATGTAGGCGATCTTGCCATCTACCCGACCAGCGAGCGCCTGGCCCAGCTCAAAGGCAGCCTCGTAATCGTCGTGATAGACGCACGCCACGCCCTCAACATTCTGACCGATCAGCACGATGGGCACACGGCACGATTCAATCGCCCGACGGTGCTCGTCGGTAATCATGGTTGCTACCAGCACAATGCCATCGACCGGGTGGTTTTGGAATAAATCGAGGTATTCGAGCTCGCGATCGGGGGCATTGTCGGTATTGGCAAGCAACATCTGGTAGCCACGACGACCGAGCACCTGGCCGATGCCGGCGGTAATGCGGCTCACGGATTCCGAGTTGATCTTGGGCACGATGACGCCGATGAGCTTGGTAGAGCCGGTGCGCAGCGCGCGAGCCTGACTGGACCGCACGTATCCGGTCAGCTCAATCGCCTGCTTAATGCGCTCGGCCTTGTCAGCCGAGATATATCCACCGTTGAGGTAGCGCGAGACGGCGGCGCTCGAAACGCCCGCCAGCTCGGCCACATCTTTCATCTTTACCACAAGCACCCCTGTCATTGAAATCGCTTTCACCATGATACCCAACCCTCGCCCGAAAAATATTCGACTGGAAAGGTCTCAGCGGATCATTTCAACCGCCCAGGTCGAGCAAACGCCAGCGATCCACCGCCGCGTGCATGTTTATGTCAAACGTAATGCGCACGGTACCTTCGTCCATCACCCACGGCTCACGCTCATAGTTCACGATGGTCCACGGGCGCATCATGTTGCAGATGCACTCGATGTAGAACTCGCGACGGAGCGGATAGGGAAAAGCCCAATTCCGGTCAATCCCTTACCGGCAACCACAGCGAATTAAGACTGAGCAACAACACGTCAGTAAAGTTACATACGAGCAGAAAATCGCACGCAATTTCGCCTTTTCTTTATTGAGATGTAAATTTTGACAGGCCGAATCTTACATCCATACAAATGATGAAAAGGGGCGGCAATTCAAAAGAAAAGCCGCCCCCGCAGGACGCAGGCCCGTAGGTTGACTGCGTCAATACCGCTAGATTCGGCCTAGTATCCTATCGGGTCCCAAAAGGTCAATCCAGTTAAAGACGGCAGGCAGCCCGAAACAACATCTTTCATGAATCTCCAGTCCCATCAAGCCCGATCGAACTTGACCGTCAAACCAGATACGGCCCAATCACATCAAATATCTCGCCAACCTTAGTTAAAGGGTTTTGCGCAGATGGCTTAATGTTACCCAGTTCCCTATGGTACGCGACGAGGCGCCCAGCACGCTGCAATGCTTCGCCTCGCCTATCATCCACTGCCCCAAACATCCCGTCAAGGTTCTTGCGGTACTCGATGCCCAAATTCTTCGACATCTCCTGCGCGAGGGCATGCTGGCAGTCGGACGCGGACATATGCGCGGTCGTGTAGCGAAAGTGCAGAAGCGGCCACAGCTCGAAACAGGGGTTGGACCACAACGCGTGGAAGGTCCTCGAACCACCAGAGAGCTCGTTGCACTTACGCTCCATCGCGTCGAAGTCGGACGCAGGGAAGTCATCCTTGTCATACACGAGCCACACGTGGTCGAACGTCTCGGGCGCATAGAGGCAGTGTTCGACGGCGAAGTCGAGCAGGTCGAGCGTATGTTTGCCAGTCCCCTTAACGACTACGGCAACCTTCCGCTCGTTTGCTGCGCCCAACGCGGCGCGCACGCCCTCGAAGTAGCGAGGCTCAGTCTCCTTGCCCTCGGTCACCACGAGATGGCGCGTCATCTGTACCATGCGAGAGCGTCCCTCGCGCTTGCCGCTGCGCCAGTCCCTCGACTTTTTCGCGGCCATATTAATCCCACTCCTCAATGCACGTGAGATACGGGTCAGCACCATAGCGGCCGGACAGGTACTGCTTGTCGAATGCCGCGTTCTTGCTGACCAAGTTACCATTTGCCTCGTGGATGTCGGCGAGCGACCATAGCTGGCTCGCCTCCCCCTCGCCGCGTGCGGCAAACCATATCTCGTCGCGGCGAAAAACATCGTTTCGCATAGTGGACACGTCCTGAGACGAAAAGATGAGCTGCGCGCCGCTCTTGTTGACTTCGGGATCTTTGAACAGCAGAATCACGTAGCGCAGGAGCTTCGGATGCAACTTGGCGTCGAGCTCGTCGACAACGACGGTACCGCCGCGTTCGAGCGCCGCCAGCAGAAACGACGCCAACCCCATGAGCTTCTGAGTACCGGCCGACTCCTCGGACAGGCGCAGCTCATAGCCCTTGCCGTCCACCTCATGCTTTACGAAGACGCGCTGGCCGCGCCATTCCGGAGCTTTCTCAACCCTAAAGCCATCGATACGTACGTCAACGGCACGCAGAAAACGCGTGATCTCGAGTGAGTCATCCTCGTCGAGCAACTGTTCGAGCATCCGCTCCAGGTAAGAGCTGTTGTAGTTCAGGAACACGCCATCAAGAAACCAGCTGGCAGCCTCCTTGATCACCGGCGCGTCAAAGTTGATACAGAGGAACGACAGGTACGGCAGACTCGGGTTGAATCTCGCAGCCGTAACAAGTTTGCGCAGCGTGGGACCGAGCTCGACCTCAGCACCCTCGCGCTCGAACAACATTGCCGTACGCGAAGCTCCCAATTTGCGCCGCCACAGTCCCTCGGACACGATCTCGTCCGCATGCACGGACAGGACATAGCGGTACTCATGCTCACCCGCGCGATAGTAGAGCTCGAACTCGGTGGGCTTAGCAGCCGACACGTCATCGAACTCGAACGCAGAGCAACGGGGTATTGAAGATCGGTTACCTTCTGGCGCATCAGTGCTGGCAGACAACAATCTGATCGGCCTTGCCACCGCCGAACGAATATAGTCAAGAGCCTCGAGCAGGTTAGACTTGCCGCCAGCGTTAGGCCCGTAAACCGCAGCCACCGGAAGGAAGCTCTGCCCGTCAGGGCACTCTATAAGGGAGCGCTCGAACTCCCTCATCGATGTTGCCTGCATGGAAAGCTCAGTTTCGTCGCGATAGGATCTATAGTTCCTGAAGGTAAACTGGCAAAGCATCGTCCTCAAAATTCCTTTCATTGTTTTGAAAAGATATTTCAGAGTTTTTATTTGATTATAGACCTTAAATAGCATCAATCAAGTGTTTGCAGCATCTAGAACAAAGGGCACAAGGCCAAAAACTCGGAAGTATGCAGCAAATCCCTGGCGTGCCGAGCGCTCCGGAATACCGCAATGCTTCTACCTGCGGATCCTATATGTGGAAAAGCCGTTGTGCTCGGGGATTCCAGAATTTGCCACATACTTCCGGAAGGCGCTTGCGGCTGCGGACACGCTAATCCATGCCCGCAGCCACAATGGCGTCAAGCCCCTATCCTCTCGGCGGGAAGGGATCGTGCCCATGGGAATCCTTTGCGCGGATTCTGCCATCGGGACGATGGGTGATTAGCTCAGAGTGCTGATTAGAACTAATTTGACGACCGCGCTTTATAGCTTCGCCCTGGGTCGTCGTAACAAAGGAAGCGCGACGCGCCCCCTCACCCTTAACCTGCCATTTGCCATCCGCCCGCTTCGTAACGTGCTGGTTTCTACCTTTCATACTCACCTCGCCTTCACGACCGATTGGTTAACGTGCTCACAGCATGAGGCTTGTAGCAAGTTCACTCGTGCCGCTTTGCTTAAAGCATAAATACCGGCGCGGACATAAATCGGACTTGGAAGGTGTCAGTGTGGGATCCCGAAGAAGCGCAAGCCGGCCTCATACTGAAGCCGCCGTATCGCTCATAGCCATTCCTATAAACGAAGCTAGTGCTACATAAACTCAGAAAACAAGGGGGATACACATTGAAAGTTAATTGGACCTGCCTCTATCTATAGGAAATCGGAAGGTCTTGATACAAGAATATCTAAATCCGCCAACTGCAACAGCCTTGTTTCCCCAGCGCATGACAGCCCATCACCCTGCAACTATTCTTTCCGATCGTCGGCAGGTTTTAAAGCCTCAGTCAACTCGTTCAGCATGGTCGTAAGTCGAGCAATGAGTCTTTTCGCATCTTCTCTATGGTCTTCGGTGACCACATCGCCGTAAAGCCTATCGTATTTTGAGCCCTTGCCGTGCGCCGCCCCCGCCGACCGAAGGTTCTGAAGGTCACGGAGAGGCTTTAGGTCCGTCACGATGTCATACCCGCTAAGAAAGGCCTCCAGCTTGTTAATACTACCCTTCGCATCAGCGCCCTTTAGAGAACTTTCATCGATGTAGTCGACAAGAGCTCTCGTGAGGGCCATAATCACGGCCTCAAATTCAGGCTCGCCATTACCAGATGGAATGTGGATTTGTTCAAGAATGCCTTCGTCAGCACGGTGGAAAGGCCTGAACAGCGCCAGGCCAAACCGCTTTTCCCACGCTTTATCAAGCTCCATGCGCGCCCTCATAAGCATGGAAACGGGGCCTGTCGGATCCTTAACCCACATGTTGAACAAATCCGTCTTGAACACCTCATCAGAAATGCGCTGGTCAACGGGTGACATCTCGAAGGAGAGGAAGTGGGTGCGCTCGCTCTCGGGAAGATCGCGTCCCAAATCGCCGAGATACACCATGACTCTGTCCGGGTTGACATTGTCAATCTCGCACCTCCACTGGCTCCCACATGAAATGTGGTGCTCGCTAACATCGAAGAGAGGGTTGCTCCTGTACTTATCGAGTACAGCGGGCTTAAAGAAAACGGGGGTTAAGTAATGTGGAGCGCAAGGCTCCTTTTCAAAGTGGGTGCCAAGCTTATTCGGGTCGCATGTGTATCGAACGAGCGAACCGTCAGGTCGTTCATCGATGATGAACTCAGGGTACCGTTCTTTCTTCTCATCGTACGGCCATACGCCGCAAGTCTCGACGTCGCCGGGCTCGATAAAGCTTCGAGCGTAAAGCATCGATAGCAGGTAGCTTTCATCAGCATCGCTCGTGTACCATTGCCCGATATGGTAATTCCCCCCGACCTCATCACTCTCTGAAATGCACTTAGTGCTCCCCAAAGGAAAGCTGGGCGCAGATGCGAATCTCGCGTCCACAAAGTGGACGAAGAGACATTGCTTAGCCGCAATAAAGCGCAGCATATATTTGGTCCTGACGCGCACCTCGTCTTCAGCAAAGTCGACGACTTTTTCTCTCTCGCCACACCTGTCGACGCTATAGTAGCAACCGTCTTCGCCGCGGTAGAGTTCAAACAGCATGATAAATTCCTGGTTGATCAGAATCTGCGCTTGGTCGAGCGGATAGAAATACTGCTCGGCAACAATAAAGTCATAGCCTTCGTCACGCCCGTTATGATAAGTGACGTCGTCTCTATACATGCAGAAGCCTGGTGAGAAGCTTAAGGCGTTCTTTAGCCAATCATCACCTGCAAGAATCTCCTCTTTTTTTGTAAGATCGGCAAAACAGGCGAAAACAGAAGGCCTTCCATCAGCAGCATCATGGTGCGAATAGACAGTAACCCATGCTCCGGAAAGAGGATTCTTAACCAGTTCGATTACCTTCTCCTGCTTAAACGGATCGGCGTCGAGACCCAAGTTGGCTAAAACCTTTGAAACCGCTTCGTTCATATGCACTCCTTATCATTTGGAACCATCATCGAAGACTAAAGCGAGGGTGAACCTTGAATCGAATCGCATCAACGCAGCCGAGAAGACTAAACACAGCACTTGATGAATAGCTTCCCGAATGGTGTTAGCCTAAAAACATGATGTACGCAATCAAACCGCCATCCATCAGAAGGCGTAATGTCCTTCTTTATATTTCGGATCCTTTCAGAATCCTCAATACCAAGATAATCGTCTTCTCCCTCATAACAGTACGTTTCTCCGCTTAGCAGTTTCAGTCGCTCCAAGTTATTCAAATACAAGGACACGTTCTCAGGGCATTGGACGATGGCATCGAATACGTTCGTATAGTTTTCGCAAAGCAATCTCCACCGAGCTTTAATTGGCATGTCATCATCTTCAACAACGCGCAAATCAATAACTGGAACATGATCCTTACCAGGCTCTTTAGAAAGAAATGACATCATTTTGGCTTCATCGGGAGTCAACTGTCCGATTATGCTAACAAAGCTCGGATGAACCAGATAAGAAACCCTTTTATCCATAGAGGACGCGAGTAAATTAACGTACAGGTCCCTTAAATCCTGACTGTCATACGAATACGACAGCTGCTGAATAGCCGGTACCACAACATTAGGTGCAGGCTCGCAAAAACAGTCCTCCGGGACGTCTCCCATCTTTCGATCAACTTGCCGAATCGCCTCCTCGATATTGTTCTCGCCGTTAACCACCCATTTCTTCCAGGGGCCAAGTATCACAGCGACCGTTCTAGGAACCAAGCTCAGAGTGTCTCCGAGCGACGAGAGCGCAGGATGCGCGACATCGTCATAAGCTTTACCCAATACAATGGATGACTGAGATGCAACTTCTTTGGAAAGCTCGTCCATTCAATCTCCCTCAATTCATACCGACATCAAGTCCATGATATACAACGCCCACATTGACACAGCCAACAACGGGAAGAGCCGTCTCGCAATGTAACTCCCGAAACGACCTGCCGAAGGACCGCCTATGCCCAGCCGAATTCCTTCAACGACGCCTCAATCATGTGTCTGATGATGTTATTCCCTAGCTCTCTTTGGACGAACTCTGTTTCGCCTGGCCTTCCGGAGAGATGCATGCAGCTGTTGTATATGGAGCCCAACAGGTGAAATGTCTCTGGCACCTCAACTCCATGCTCATTCGCATAACGGAGCCTGTCCTCGGTCCCTGTATTAATTTTCAGAAATCCAGACTTATCATCTGCCGCCAGCCTCTCATAACTGAGCCTCTCGACAGCCAACCTGATGCCACAGCACACTTCCGATGGGGCAAAGGGCTTTCCAGAGAAATAATCGCCGAGCTTTGCCTCCATACCACACCGAAACGATGAGGGGCTCTTCAGCTCACCTTTAATCCCCTGCTTGGCGATATACTCCAAGACATCTTCGGAGGCTTTGTCACCGTCCGAGAAATGAAGGTAATGGGAGGAAACCGACTTATAGATATCAGGGAGTTCCTTTTGGCACCTTTTTCTGTCAACGAGCAACGCATTCAAACACCCATTTACAGAGTCGCCCCCTGAATTGGGAATGTATGAGGTATGGAAGCTTTTGAAACGAAAACTCTTAAAGAGACCTGGGTCAAGATGCGTCAAGATGATGACATAGAGGTTCTTCCCGGAATTCTTGAACTGCTTCATCATCTCCAGCAGGAAGTGCTGGGCGACAATCAGATTGGCATCGTCAAGGTAATCGAAAACCTCATCGATAAGCAATAGAGCGTTTTCTTTCTCACCAAACTTCGTCCTTGCTCGAAATAGTGCAACACACAGCTGGAGTACGTCAATCTCGCCGTTAGAGGCCTCATCCCAATCGGGAAAATCAACGACGAGCTGATGGTTCCTGACTTTAGCCTCGACCCCATACCTAGTTCTGTTCAGCAATGGAAGCATCTCATTGATATCATCCTTTATCTTGCGGAATCGAAGGTATGAAACGGCTCCCTTTATATCGCCACGCCTCTTCTCGATAAACCTATTGACCTGTATCGCATTCAGGTAGTTCGAGATATCCCCCTTCTCGGGATACCAACGATCAAGGATTTCCTTGATTGAACTCAGTGGCTTTACAGAAGAAATATAACTGAGAACTTCATCCTCACTAATATCCCCGCCCATGCCCGTTTCGAGCGAAATAACGCCCTTGAAGAAATTATTGATTGCTGCAGCGTATCGGGAACCCTCAGTCGTTTTAAAAGCGGCATCGCAGCTGAGTAGCTCGCTAAGGAACTCATAGCTCTTGAATGCCTCGGCAAGGTTATCCATTCTCCCGCGTAAGATCGACGCATATTTCTGTCGCTCCGCAGTGACTGAATAGTTCAAGCGGACAGTGGCTGGCACCTTCTCGTACAGAACGCACTGTTGAACGCTCATCTTCGTTTGACTGAGAACCCTTGGCCCCACCCGGCGGTTCGTCATATTTGCGTACAATCCCGAGCGGACGACCTGCACGTCTACCCTACTCGCAATTTCATTCGAATCAGCATTAGCACTTAATGTCACGTCATCGTCAAAAGTCACGGACAAGGAGGTGTCGTCCCAGTCCTCCCCGTTATAACGATCCGCGTCTGCCAATTTTAGCCGCCTGGTGTTAAGGGATGCGAACGCCGTCGCAAGCGAAGACTTACCCGACCCGTTAGGCGCCACAAGAAAGTTAGGCTTGTTCGGGTAAAAATCGCATGGCACGTCAAGATGGTTAATCCCCTTAACGTGGTTGCACGTAATACTGGTAATCTTCGCCATCGTAAGCCCCTCTCTGCTTTACGACACAGTCCTTTCTGTACGCATAGCAGCAATATTACCGCTGCTCTCAGCGGGCGAGCATAGGCGCCTTTATAAAGAATGGACCGATAGCAGTAAGGCGGCACCGGTGCGATCAGGCAGTAGATGGCCAAGATCCTTCACGAGAATCTAACTTAACAGAAACGCTAGACTGAACCCATGCTGACCAATAGAAAGCAAAGCCGGTTTCTTAAGACTGTCAACGCTTTTACCAAAGAAAATCCACCAGCGGTTGATAGATGCTGTCCGCCGATTTACTCAAAGCAATTGAACCTTTTTCAGCACAAAAAGCGACATACAACCTTTATTATTGCCTCAAGCGCTGGCTAGATATCAAACATGAGAGTATCCGAGAACGGTTAGCTATTTGCCAACAGCACATCGAATCCTATTCAATAGAAAACTCGCTGGGCGTATAAGAGAAAGCCAAGAAGGCAGCCCAGCAAATGGCCCACTACTAGAAAGGATGATCATGTACGCAGTTATCACTCGCACACGCTATAGATAAATAGTGGAGGAAAATATGGAAGAAGAAGTCGAGGGTATTCCATATAACCATTAGTTAGCAGACGTTAAAGTTCGTGAATCAGGCCACACAATATGTTTTCAGTTTCAGCTCCAGTCATGAACTGGAGCTATTTTTATCCACCCATTGCTAATTGCTGTTCTTGAATATACCGAAGATTATTGAGCTCAGTTTAGAAACAGCTGACGGCTCCTGAACCTTTAGTCCGATCTCTTTGTTTATTTCATAGCCCCTATCAATTTTTAACTGATAAGTCTGAACCCCACGATCGATCTCACGTTCACGCTCGCCCCATATTTCCATCAGTTTAACAATATGGGTGTAGCTGTAATTCCCAACTTCCCTGCCATTGTTCACGGAGCACAAAAAGGGAAAGACGTAATTAACGGCCCTGAAAAAAGGCCGATGAAACGACGGGTATAGAACCTCCTCATTAGCCAACCCACTATTAACCATTAATGACAGCTGTTCCAGATAATTCGATAACTCCGTAAGCGTTTTATTAAAAAGTAAAGCAAACGTTTCGTTATCAATGGAGGCTCGATCGATAGGCGTAAAAATAGTTGGATGTAATTCTGCGAGCTCTGCATACTTACTGGCAGCCTTTTCAAGGTTTTCACTGTTTGCCAAGTAAGATAGCAAACCTTGTTTAACGTTCGAACTTGACGTACCGGCTATGGAGATGAATTCTTTTTCGGAAAACGACTTTAAAGAATGAACCGATAGGCTCATAACGGCTTGAGCATAAATGGAGACTTCGGAAGAGACGAAGCTGAATAGCTTCATCCTGGGCAGAACTTCGGCCCTAAAAGTATCGGCAAAATTAATGGACCATTCAGAGGCTTTTATATAGCTATCGTTACGCATCTGCTTAACAGCAAGCCGATAAGAACCGATTGCAGCAAAAAGAGCGACAGCAGTCGCAAGATCTGCCAATGCGTTCAAGTCGTTCGACAAAGGTCCAAATAATTCCTGAAGCACAGCGTTTCCCATCAATTAGACGCCTCTACATGAAGCCAATTAATCAACATTGATAAAACGTCATGCACCAGACAATGAACGTATAATAATTCTACTTTAGTTTTCTCGAACCGTATGCGAGCGCAGCCCTTCAATAATCACAGTGAGCCAACCGCGCCTGCGACAGCGCTCAACGACGCTGATTATTTCGTGTCAGCATCAAAGGACTAATTTGTATAAGACTGATCGTCGATTATGGTCTTTCTACCCAAGCATTCCAGCTCCGCAACATGTCCCCCATCTTCATCCTTCACTACTTTCAGCTCGAAGAATTGCATGTATCTGAAACCTAAGCAGTCATAGAAAGCAATTCCAAGCTCATACTCCCCGATCGCAGAATCAGTTTGCGTATCTATGAAAATACCAAGGTAAAAACTCTCCCCATGATCAAGCGTCAAGGATCTAACACCTCGCCAAACCGCGCCTTTGCGATTAACGCCGACCTTTACATTGTTGGCGCAACCAGGGCCAACGTTCTTGAACCTCAATGGAACATAAATTGTCGGATTGGGCGTTGCGAGGCTAAGACCCTCTATTGATTCAGATAGATAACTATGTGTAACACGTTTTCGCTGTTCGTTGGTAAGACCGTCTTTATACTCAATTGCATTTCCAATTAGCACGTAGGTATCACGTTCTTCACCCTCGTAATACCCTTTGGAATCACTATTTGACACCGCATCAGAAGAGGCAGATTCTTCAGGATCTCCTTCATATTGCGGAAGCATAAATGCCCAGCCTATTTTATTTTTCTGCGTGAGCATAATCATTGAGAAATAAGGTGCAGCGCTCATCCTGCTCTGCGTCCGTTGTTGGTCCCAAGCATCAACGATACCGTAAACAATGCCCAAAAGGGCAATAAACGCTGCCCCCATGGTCCCACAGTAGCCAAGCATCTCGCCGGCACTCCACGGTGTTCTAATAACGACTTGTTGCGCGTCAACTGAATACAGGAACGCTATAACAAGTGGTGGAAGAAAGATAATGACCAGACTAGCTATAAATAGATTGGCAGCCTTCTTACTAAAGGCAAAGGTTTTGCCTAGCCGTTTCTTAAAGCCTTCCTTCATCTTGCCTCCCGATAGAAAATAGGATGCCGCGAAAAGCACCAATATGCAGCCAAAGAATACGCCCACAGAAAGCAATTGTAAGCGCAGCATATATGCCAACAATTCACCACTATCAAAAAGCTTCATCAGGCAGCAGATTGCCATTTGAACGCCCCAAACAAGCAAAGTGAAGTTGGAATCATTCACAGAAGAGGAGGGGGCGCTATCGACCGAAACCCAAAAGCCACCGAACGCCAAAACAGGATCGCCGAATAGAGGTCATTAATCCAAACCGTAAAGCTACTTGCTAACTACATTTTCTAGACCTAGAATTAGGTTTAGAAAATGTAGTTGATTGGAGATAGATGTTTGCTCGACAGCTTGACAGTTTAACGCCAAAGGGTCACCTCCGACCCTGCTTTGCAACCCCTTCTGATGTGCATCCGGATCTTACCGAAGATATGTTCAGAAAGGCACTGGAGTATGCACGGGACTCCACGACGGTTTTGGATAACGGCTTTCTTGCCCCAACGGCACGCGGAACCTTTATGTATCACATCTCAATTGCCGAAATTCGTGAGTTAATGGCAGAAAAGGGTTGGAAGTCAGAAAATGTAACAAATCTCCCCTATACGATCTCGCCTGATGGGTCCGTCAAGATTACCGTCGCCACAGGCAGCGCCTCAACTGGCGTAAATGGGGGTTTTGGCCCAAAGCTAAAAGAGAAGGGCAAGACGCCATCAGTCGTAGACGGTCAAATGACCCTATTCGATCCAGATAATTATGTCGTCGATCAACAAGAAGGGAAATTGTGGTACTTGGTATTCTATGTGGACTATTGTCACCAGGAGATTCGCATGGAACTCTCTAAGCCACATTTTGACGAAAACAACCAGGTCGGTGGATGGATTAAACGCATCATTATGAATCCCATTCCGCTGCAGAACGTTCAGATTTCACTCCCGCCCGACGAAGATATACCGACCATCAACATTTCGCCCATTGAACCAAGTGAACCCGATGTAGCGGTTAGATAATAGCCAAAGCGTTCATGCGGACCCCCATACCATAAGAAATGACAACCGCTTTGAACCCACTATCCGAATGAGGAAGTAAATGGAAGGCACACGCCTAACTCTTGCGCGAAAAATGAGAGGCTTTTCGAAAAAAGAGCTAGCCGAGCTTGTAGAGGTCACGCCCAAGTCTATCGCCGACTACGAAAACGACATTACTAATCCAAGTACCGAAATCGAGCAGCGCTTGATACGGGCGCTGCGTTTTCCCGAAGCATTTTTTAATTTGCACACAACGGAGCCCATGTCAGAAGAGGCTATTTCATTTAGAGCAAGAACTAAGCTCAAAAGAAGTCAAAAAGACATTGCAACCGCCGAGGCAACGCTTGCAACGGAACTATCCGACTGGTGCAACACCAAGTTCAACCTACCAAAAACAAACGTCCCCACCATAGAGGGCATAGACCCCGTTCTCGCCGCAGAAATGCTTCGTAAAGAATGGAAAATGGGAGACGGCGCTATCCCTAATTTGCTAGCCCTCCTTGAGAGCCACGGTATCCGTATTTTCTTTGCCGGAGAGATTGGAAACGAAGTTGACGCCTTTTCGTACTGGGAACCAAAAACCCAATGTCCATATGTGTTTCTCACGACTTCAAAGAGTGGTGAGCGGCGCAGAATGGATGCGGCTCACGAACTCGGGCATCTAGTAATGCATCGAAATCTCGACATGGGGACGTCAACTACAAAAGAAATCGAAGCCGAGGCGAACAGGTTTGCCTCGGCCTTCCTAATGCCTAAATCAACTATGCTGAAATATACGCCCAGAAGCTTCAGCCTGCGGGACGCAGTAGTCCTTAAAAAGCAATGGAAGGTATCTGTGGCAGCATTTATCTTTAGATCACACGACATTGGCTTACTCACGGATTGGCAGTATCACAATCTTTTCAAGCAATTAAGCGCGGCAGGATGGAGAACGGATGAGCCCAATGCGATAATTCCGGAACAATCCGAGGTAAATAAGCAGGTCATTAATCTGCTCTTGAAAATGCCGCAAAAACTTAGCACGGCAACCAATGAAACCGCATTGCCCCTTGAGTTGTGTTATCAGCTGCTTACCGGAACAAGTGCGCAAGTTGTACTAGGTGGGAAAACGCACGCAAGAAAAGTTTGCGAACGAAAGGCCAATCTAACAGTAGTTCAATAACTATAGAATTATTCGGCTGCATGCTTTAAGTCCGTTCCAAATGATCACTTAATCAGACAAAGCGAATTTGAAGCATGCGGTCAAAATCAGATAGCATATCAGCCAACAATAATTGAAAATGAAATCGAAGCTCTCCCGAGGAGCAAACGTTTTATCTATATTGAATTACTAGGCCTCTAGTGTTTAAAGCCGTTGACTAGAATTAACTCTATGTCTGAAACAGAAAAATAGTGCTCGCCAACTATTTTTCGCCAAACGGTTGCGTGATAATTCAAAACAGAACACGCGTTGTAACTAATTGATTCTAATACCAATCACACCAGCCTCAAGCATATCCAAACCAAGCGTGGAGCAGCGGTTTCATGCGTAGGAGAGAAACCGGGGTGCATGATAACGCGCTCACTCGAACCTTGCTGCTCCACAAGAGGTCTGCGTGCCCCGGCACGGTGTCGCCGCTGCCGGGGAACAGAAGCGCTGTAGATGTTCACTAAGAAGTGGTCCGAGTGTTCGCTGGAAAATGAGCACCGTGAGCACGAAAAATTGAGCAGTTTAAGCAAGAGGGCCGCGCCCCGGGGACCGGGGGCGCGGCCCTCACCGCATGGTTTCCCGGGGCGGTTACTTTGGCGAACCGGCCCGTGAAGGGTGGAGGAGATGACCGTGCCCCTGGACACAGTGAATGATATACGGTCGATGGATGCCGCCGGGCACTCGAGATCCGAGATCGCCCGAGTGCTCCGCGCGAGCCGGAACACCGTGGCGAAGTACGCCGCCCACTCGTCGAGCCATTGGTAGAGAGTCTGCCGAAGGGTTACCCCGACTTGCGGGTCGTGCGCATGACGGACCCTACGCATTCTTCGACCATCTCAACGGCCTTGCGCTTTTCCTCTTCCGTGTAGCTCGTCATCTGCGAACTCCTAACCGGACCGGTTCGGTCCAACTATTTGTCCGCGCCCCCATCTCAGCAATCAAGCAATGCATTCATAGAGCTCCACAAAGCATCCAATAGGTTATCAGCAGATTCTTTCGTCAAGCCCTTCGCAAAGAGATACACCTTGAGCTTAGGCTCAGTACCACTCGGACGAACAAGTACACGAGACCCGTTCGAGAGTCTCCACTCAAGCACGTTGCTCGGCGGCAGTGTTTGAACGGGCTCGTCAGGTAGCGAATTCACTATTGGCATAGGCGCACCCGCTTTGTAGTCAATCACATGGTCAACTGTCAAGTTGGCGATCTCGGTAGGAGCTCCCGCGCGAAATCTGTCCATAAGCGCAGCCATTCGCTCGGCACCGTCGACACCCTCGTAAGCTCTCGTTAACTGCTTGCCAGACCACCAGCCATAGCGGTCATACAAGTGCGCCATGGCATCAACCAGATCAAGCCCATCGGCCTTCAGATCCGCGGCCATCTCGCACACAAGCATACACGCTTCGATGCCGTCTTTATCGCGCACGTGCGTTCCAGACAGATACCCAAGGCTCTCTTCAAGGCCGAACAGGAAATCTCCCCGTCGACCATCCTGCTCAAGGAGCCCGATCTGCTCACCAGTAAACTTAAAACCCGTCAACGTGCGTCTGAGCTCTAAGCCATACCCATTTGCCACATCATCTGCCATGGGCGTTGAAACAATCGTGGTGACAGCAACTTTTCGGTCAAGCCCCTCCCTCGAAGCAGCCCGTCGAGCAAGCCAGTCCAGCAATAACACGCCAACCTGATTACCCGATAACGTTATATATTCACCGCCATGGCGAACAACAACCCCCACTCGGTCAGCATCGGGATCCGTCGCCAAGGCAAGGTCGCATCTCTCTCGGCTCGCGAGATCAATAACAGCCTCCATGGTCTGCGGAACCTCGGGGTTAGGCTTAGGACACGTTGGGAAGTCACCGTTCGGCTCGGCCTGTTCCGCAACGACATGAAATGCACCCATGCCCATATTGCCAAGCACGCGCTGCACACACACAAGGCCGGCGCCGTTGAGCGGAGTATACGCGACTGATAGGTCACTGCAATCAATGCCCTGCGAGCACGAGAGCGTAGAGCTGACATAACGGTCCAAGACATCTCCACTGGCCCACGCAGTCAAACCAGATTCAATTGCCGCATCGAAAGGCTCCGCGCAAACATCGTCAAAAATATCAACAGAATCGATGGCAGCCTGAATTTGCCGGCACATCTCTGTTGTCGCCTGGCAGCCATCGGGCCCGTAGACCTTGTATCCGTTGTACTCAGCCGGATTATGCGAGGCGGTAACGATAATGCCCGCCGAGCAGCCGAGGTCTCGAACAGCGAACGACAGAACCGGCGTGGGAGAGGGATGCTCGAATACCACGGAGCGAACTCCGTTTGCAGCGAGCACCTCAGCGGCACGATGAACGAATTCCGGGCCGCCGTGGCGCGAATCCCGTGCAATAACAACCAGCGGTTCATCAACCTGCGAGTTGAGCCAATTGGCGAGACCTTGAGTAGCCTTACCCACCGTCCACACATTCAACCGGTTAGGGCCCATACCAATCTTAGCGCGCAAGCCACCAGTACCGAAATGGAGGTCACGAGCGAACGCGTCCTTTAGAAGCTGAGGATTAGACGCGAGGGCATTAAGAGCCTCCCGATCCTCATTACCGTCCATCGCTTCCAGCCAGCGATCAAATTCGTTTTCGATAGATACGTCGTTCACCGTCATTCCCCCGTCGACGAGTCCATAACCCTAATTGCTTACAAGATGCGAAGAGCTTATACCTCTATGAAAATCTCACTGATTTCCTTGCGGTGGCTATACGGAACCATCGTGCAATCCGGGTAGTAACCGGCACCCAAGACAACCGCGATGCGCTCGCTGTCCTTAAGGTTCAGCAGCTTGGAAATAGCCGCCTCCTCGGCACCGGTATTCCCCCACTGTAGGAAACACGACCCGATTCCCTTGAAGTGAAGAGCGTCGGCGAATCTCATGGCAACAAGACCCGCATTTAAATAGCCCTGATTGCGCTCTCCATAAAAGGTGAACGCGTTGAGATCGAACGTCACGACAAAGAGCGTGACGGCGTCCTTGTCAAACCCACCAAGGCCCATGAGCGCATCTTTGAGCTTGGACGCCTTTGCGTGATCGGTAACCTCGAGAATCTTAATCATCTGCCTGTTGCAGGCGGTAGGCGCATACCGAGCCGCTTCCACGCAATCAAGAACATCGTCGCGCTTCAAGAGCACGCGCTTAAATTCACGAACAGAATGACGATCTTTGATAACGGTCGCGAAATCATCAATGCGATGCGCCGTCGCATCTTGAAGCGTGTATTCATGAGCGCCGACAGGGACCGGTTCGAAAGAGGCCGGAATCGTCTTCAAGAACTCGTTCACGGCTTTATAGCCGTCTTCCTGCTGCCAGCCATGCTTATCAAACAGGTCTTTCCAAACCAAAAGAATGCTGACGCCCATCTCATACGCCGTCGATACCTTCTGGTTCTCGGAATACGTCTTCAAATAATCAATCAGCTCTCGCACCTTCTTCTTGCCGAAGGGACGAAGACTCTGAGAGCACATGCCCTTTTCTAAG
The DNA here is from genome assembly GCF_039752775.1 of Collinsella aerofaciens. Classification (GTDB taxonomy): domain Bacteria; phylum Actinomycetota; class Coriobacteriia; order Coriobacteriales; family Coriobacteriaceae; genus Collinsella; species Collinsella aerofaciens_R. The sequence continues at coordinate 26,406 of NZ_JBDMGT010000025.1, forward strand.
CTGTGAACGATCAGAAGCACGTGATAATCAACACACGCGTGATCCGACATCGACTCCGCGTAGTTGGCGACGAATCGATTCGCATCGGTACGCATCTCCCTGCGAACCTTATGCGCCTTCACAACCCTACGCAGGGCATCAATTGATTGCAGCTGCTCCTTAACGGACATTCTTTTTTCTCCTTACGATTGAAAGGCCAAATTCGAATAGCGTTTTGTCAAATACATGCGCCCAAAGCACCGTCAAAGGAATGAACAGAATCGAACCGACAAAAAGCTGAAGGATCAACGTCAAAACAGAGATACCAAATACCCGTTGGACTAGTAATGCCGGAAGTGCGCTTGCAAGTCCAATCAGGTAGTACGGCACGCTGGCAAGCACTGCCTTTGAGTAATCGAATCGTGACCTCAAACGGAAATATTGATAAAGCGGAACGAAGCTTTCAGCCACTAGGGACGCTATAGCCGCACCCAACGCAGCCAAACGAGGAATCAGCAATACATTGATAAGCACGTTCAAAATACTGCTGATAAGAGTGGACTTCACATAGATGTCATCAATTTTGCTCGGAATGATGTACTGCATTCTGATGACATTGCCTAACCCCATGGCAATTAGAGCAAAACCGGACAGACGCAAGATGTTGGCACTTTGGCTGAACTCAGCACCAAACAAGAGGTCAATCAAACTGTCTGCAACTGCGAACAAGCAAAACGCCATCATCGAGGTCATTATTGCCATGAGCCTTAGGGAGAGGGAGATATAGTGCTCGATTTTCGCCGAGTCCCCCTCAGCCACCAATTTCGACATCTTCGGCATCATGACTGAACCGAAAGAAGCAATCAGGCCTGACAGGCAGTAGACGATTTTCTCTCCATTATCAAAAATACCCGTCTGAACCATGGTGCTCATCGCACCCAGCATCACTCTGTTCAACGACCGATATACATTCAAAGCAAGCGTTGGGATTAGCAACAACGAGCAGGGAAAGAGGTGCTCTTTGAAGTCCAACAGATACTGAGGAAGGATTCGTACACGCTTCCTCAGTCCTATCCAGTTCGTAAGATAGCCGCACACATATCCGCTCACCATGATCAATGCGTACAGCGGCGTGTCGCTCTTCGTTTTCACGAACAGGAAAATCCCGGCGACGCTCAGCAGCTTGACCGTAATATTCCTGATGGAAACACGCCGAAAGTCCTCGAGGCCAAACCAAAACCAATCGATATCTGAAAAGGTGCCGACCACCCAAATCAGAAACACCAAGGCCATGATGAAATGTTCAGAGGAAAAGCAGAATGCGTAAATGGCATAGCAAACCGAAATCAAAACCGTCGAGCAGCACTGAAGTCCAAAAAGACGCGAGAACAGCTGATTCAACGCATCCTGATTGCCACGTACTTTGGCGATTTCCCGCGTTCCATAATTGGTAAGCCCGAGCTTGGCAATAAGAATCACGAATTGCGCGATGGAAAACGAATACGCGTAGATTCCAGTACCCTCAGCGCCGATGATTCGAGCAAGGTATGGTGCCGTCACAAGCGGCAATCCCATATTCAGAATCGAATACGCTGAGTTATAGATAAAGTTCTTTTTTGTGCCTACTGCCATAGAGCTAATCCTGAACACATTTCTCGAGATAGCCAATAGAGCTGGCTCTCAACTCGCTAAATTTACTTTCAACCGAGGTGTAATCAATATCCTCGTTGAGAACGGCTTCGATTCCCGCACCGACAATTCGCTGATCCAACGCAAGGTCATGCAGCAAGTTCTCAATCTTTTTCTTTTGATAGTCAAGAACGACAAACCGCTTATGGAAAATCAACGAGAACACCGTACCGTGGAAGGTGTTGGTGACAACAGCTGATGCGCCATTAAAGCAGGAAAGAAAAGAAACGACGGTCGATTCATAATGCATATCAGCGAACGGCATACGGCGACCAAGTGACACTATTTTCAAACTGTTATCGGCTGCATACTGTTTGATCTCGTCGACCACCGCAGCTGAAGGCGTATCGAACAGATACAGTAGAAGATAGGTGCCCGCTTCTTCCATTGACCTACAGAATCCCTGATAAAAACTTCGATCCTTCAACAGCGTGGGGTCGCACACCTTGCACGGCACCCGATCCGTCCGAGAAGTGATGTACTCGAAGGAATAGTCATCCCTAACGCTGATGTTCGCGTACTTCTTTATGGACTCACATGGATACTTCAGCGAATCCAACGTTTCATAGGGCGAATTCGCGATTGAGGCTGCATAGGTGACGATCTTAGAACCATCCCATGGCAATCCCCAGAAGACATCCTGGGACTCCAAGAAATATGGCGACGTTACATCCCAAACGGTATCGCTGCCAATGGAAAGCAAATCAAAGCGTTCAGCTCCACTAGGATCGACGATGTGAAAATGTTCACGAATGAACTGCCGGGAATCTCGATACCTTTTAATAACGGCGCCTGGACTTGACCTAGACACCAAAGCCTTTATAACGTCCTTGAATTCCTTCTTGTAAGAAAGCGCTGAGAGCTTATTGATCGTAGAAATGAATGACACATTGCATCCAAGTTTGCTGTACGCATCCTGCATCGCAAGCGCTTGAAGCACGCTTCCGCAATTGGTGCTATATATGACTGTAATGATTCCGACGTTATGCTTCATGAGCTCATCGGCCTCCTTATCGCTTGCTTAAATAGGGTTTTCGATTTACCGCACCCTCAGGAATGTCAACGGTCTCTGAGCCATCCATAGCCTTCTCTTGAGAAACGTTCATGCACATAACCGCAAGATAGAAGGTTACCCAAACACTGAAATAATCAAGAATATGCGATGTAATGGCAACGAAGACGAGATACAGCATCATAAAGAAATGCCAATAGTTCTTCTTTGAGAATTCCACAATGCCGAAGGCGAAAGATGCGATTCCCAGAAATCCCGTTTCCAAGTAGATGCCGATAGTGTCGTTGTGAAGAATACCGTTCCACACAGTACCGAAATGCGATGAAGCGTACCCGGCTAGATAGTAATTAATCGAACCATAGCCATTAAAGTCGCCAGACATACCCGATATGGCAAGATGATAGATGGTTGGACGGCCAGTCATCTCAGCGTTAAGGTCAATTCCAAAGGAGCTATACAGCCATCCCATCACGTCATACCTGTAAAGCCACATCAGCACGAATGGGCTCAGAACTATCGCAACCATAACGAGCACGCGATAGACGCGTTTCACATCACCCTTAGGCACGCGACTCGACAAGACAAATGCAACCGGGGCGAGAATGAAACTAAGGCGCTTCATCGAAAGCATACAGAAAAGAAAACAAATAAAGGCCTTTCCTTTCTGCTTCATCGCCAGAAAGAGCATCTCCATGATTAGAAAGTCATGAGCAAGAGAGGATTCGGTCGCCGCCTCGGAATCAGACCAGTTTATTGAGAGAATGCTACTTAAGGACAGATTGTCAGCATTCATAAAAAGAAAATGACAGCAGAATCTGACCAAGAGGACGTTGAAGTAATAGTTCCAATCCTCTTCATCGACCGAATTAGCAAATAGCAGGGCATTGATAATCGGCAAACCAAGGCGTCCAAGCGCAGAGAACAGGAACCCTCGTAACCCATCATGCATAATCTGAATTGGAATTGAGATGGCTCCAAAAACGACGATAAAGAAAAGTATGTAACCGGCATACTGAAATCCGCGTATTTTAGCGGTGCCTCTATATACAAAGATAATGCCGTTGGCAGCACAAAAGAGCAGCAAAGTAGCCATATATAGGGCCTGTGACGCATACCCCAGCATGTAGGCAACATAAAGCAGGTTGTAGAGAATGAACAACAGGAACCTAAACCCCGACTTCGGAAGAAGCGGGGTGTTCAAAGCTCTCTGAATAATACTTGTCATCGTATTCATATTCGTATTGCGAATCACGCTAGCCAATGTGGCTCAGACGATCCCTCAGCAAAGCCTGCTTTTCGGCACACAGACTTGCAAGCTCACGCTGAATATCAGTGAAATCGATATTCCGCACACGGGAAGACCATTCCTGTACATCAGAACAAATAAGATCGTTGGCACCGACAGCATTCAACAGAGTTGTAATCCTGGTACTAAAGTGAGAAGGAAGCGTTACAGCAACCGGCTTATTAAAGACGAGGGAAAACACGGTTCCGTGGAAGGAGTCAGTGAACACACAGTTTGCGCCCTTAAAGAGCCCAACCCATTCATGGACATCTGGAGCGATGATGTTTTGGCAACCGGGCTTAGTCTGATAGGGCATCGTAATAATCGACTTGATCTTCAAGCCGTGTTGCTTTGCATATGCACGAGCACAATTCGCCGTGTCGCTATCTCCATGGAGCTGATACAAAAGAACATAGTTCTCTTCGTCAGTATCCTTAGCAAAGTGGCTCCACGTATCCGGCGAAACAAGAAGCGTCGGGTCGAGCATCAAATCGACGTCTGAATAGCCCATTTCCCGAAGCAATTTGATTCCTGACGTCTCTCTTACGGACAAGTAGGTATATTTCGAGAGCTGATTGTTAATGAAAGCTGAATCTTCCTCATTAAAGGATGATTTACCAAAACTCGAAGCAATCGAAATGCATGTGGAACCGCTAGGTGCAAATGCAAGGAAATACGAAGGATCGAACTTCTTTGTATAGTAGTTATTCCAAACCTGATCGCTACCCGAACAATAGATATCCGCCTCCGGGAGATCATCCTTCAATTCCTGGCACGAAAAGTATCTTTTGTTCGTAAGAGGCATTTCTCTATCGATGAACCTGTCGAATGTAGAAATCCTCTTACGATTTCCCAGAGACTTGAGGAATGCTTTGGCAACCCGAATTGGAAAGGCCGAATTCATATTCGACACGTCGTTAAACAGATTTCTGAACGTGCCATAACCCAATATATTGTTGGGGCAATAGTCAATAATAATCGGCTCAAAACCAGCATCCTTAAGATACTGGACAGTCGCATACGCTTGCAGCGCGGCTCCGTAGTTATAAGCACGATGATACGTCATGATAGCAACTGACTTTTTGGGCATTAGATTCCCTTCCCTCATTTCGTTTTTAAGCCGAATGTTAACGACCTATGATTAGTGAATTGTTAAACGCTGCGAATACCATCGATGCAGCCACAGCAATCGTTTTTATAGAATCAAGCCCATACCGCCGTCGAGCTCTTCGCGCATTTGCTGCATTCGATCGTACGTAATCGATGCACGAAGGAACTCTGACCCATAGACCCCTCCCCCGGATTTGGTAACCTTTTTCGTCCGCTCTTCAAACTCCTCCACAGTCATCAAGACCTTAGCGGGAGACCCAGCCGCAACGACCCCATTGGGCAGACTGCGCGTAACGACAGAATTGGCACCCACAACGCATCCATCACCGATACGAACGTTCGGCATCACGATGCTTCCGTAACCGATAAACACGTTGTCACCGACTGAAACTTTGCCGACCTTCGAGTACCCAACGAGCTTCTTTGTACTGCCATCGTGGGCAAGAAGGCAGACATTGGATGCTAAGGTGACGTTATTGCCGATTTCAATCAGCCATGGGAAGTTGGCATCGATGTTGCAACCCTTTTCCATCTGAAAATCGCTACCAACAACGAGCCCATGTTTGACCAGTCGCTTAAGGTAAAGGGCTTTAAAGGCGTTTCGAATGAAACCTAGCATAGGCTTTGATACAACTCCTTAACCTGCTTCATGTGAGCATCGAGAGAATAGGTGGATTCGATAAGGTCGAAAGCGGCTTCGCTCATCTGCTTCCGATCGTCCGCATCGTCCAAAAGAGAAGTAAGGGCATCGCCAAGCGCATCGATATCACCTGGCTCAATCAACACACCGTTAACCCCCGATTGAACCACTTCGGGAATAGCCGCGATGTTCGTGCTGACTGTGGGAATACCATGCGCCATCGCCTCAAGAATGCTCATGGGAAGCCCCTCATTGTATGACGGCAGGACGTTCAAGACGGCGTCGTTCAAGATGCGTTCGCGCTGCTCCGAATCGACCCAGCCAAGGCACGCGATGCGATCAGATAGCCCAAGCTCATCGATCTGGTTGCGGGCTGTCTCAATATCACCGTCGCCGCAAAGGGCGACATGGTATTTGCTGTCGATTCGAAAGGCTACGGTGCTAAACGCCTTGATCAGATCGAATGTCCCCTTGCGCTCACCAAGCCTGCCCATGAATACAATGGTATCTGCGTCAGGGTTGTAGAGATTCCTCCCGTAAGTGGGAACGGCATTGTAGAGGACCTTGAAGCAAGCATTCGGAAAATGCTGTTCCATGGCGTGCTTGATCGAGTCGGAAAGCACAAGGTTCACATCGACATCGTTACACACCTTCTCGACCTTTTCCTGCGCGTCTGGACTCAGACCCGCAAAAAACGGTTCGAACTCGGCTGCATGATGGTGAAACACAACGGGGATACCGTTCTTCTTTGCCTCTTCCGCGATCATTGCCTTCCGCCAAAAACTGCCCCGTTCGGCAACATGAAGGTGAACCAGGTCGACTTCGTGCTTCCTCAGCATATGACGAATTTTCGGGAGCGTCAGCGCAAAGTGAACTGCAACACGCACCTTATTACCCGGAACGTGGGTTGGAACAAAATCGATGTTGAATTCGTCCCAGTCAGGGTATAATAGATAGTTTTTGACAACGGAGACCATGCCACCCTTCACATCTAGAGAGGAGCAGCACATCAGCACCCGTATTTGAGAGGCATTGGATTTCATCTAGCACCCAGCCTTACGGTATTTGAAGATGAGTGGAACGATCTTAAGGTCATCGACCAGGTAGCGCTTTGCCAAACGCGCGGGATCCTGCGTGATTCGATAAAGCCACTCAAGCCCGCACTGCTGCATCCACTCGGGAGCTCGGGTCACGTTACCCGCCTCGAAATCCAAGCTCGCTCCCAATCCGAGCATCAGCTTCGCATGAATACGATCCCGATAGTGATGAATGAACTTCTCTTGCTTAGGGCAACCGAGTCCCACGATGAGAATGTCGGGAGCAGTCTCATTGATTTGGCTAATCGCCTCATCAACTTTTTTGGAATCGCGTTCGAAGCCATAATCGGGAGACATCGTGCCCACAACACGCAATCCCGGGAACTTAGCTGTTAAGTTGTCCGCCGCCTTCTGAGCAACACCAGGTGCCGCGCCGAAGAAGTACATCGTGAGACCACGCTTGGAGCACTCGGAGCACAGGGCGGGAAACAAATCGGATCCGGAAATCTTTTCTTTTATCGGGCTACCGTATCCCTTGGATATCCAGATGAGCGGCTTTCCATCCGTCAGGATAAGGTCCGCATCACGGTATACGGCACGCAGCTCATCGTCCTTTTCGAGCTGCACGATATGATCAACGTTAGGCGTGACGACGTAATTTCCCCGTCGCGATCCAGAAGCCAATTCGCAGCAACGCTCGACCGCATCATCAAAGGTGATGTTGTCGACCTCGGTATTCATGAACTTCAAGCGACTCAATTCGACTCTCCCCAATGGTTGCCATACCGCACGCTATCGCTCTCGACCAAAATATCGCCCAGCTGGATTTCTATGGCGTTGATGTCGGTACGCGCTAGCAAAGCGTGACGAACACCGGCAGGAATCTCGACAACGCTTCCAGCGACCACGGGGCGCTCGCGGCCCGCGAGCGAAAACAGACCCTCACCTGATACGATGGTCCACACCTCTGAACGGTTAACATGGCTTTGCTCACAAATCTGACTACCCGCCCGAACGAAAATCTCCTTCACAATCGTTCGCGAGCCATCGCGATAGGAACCTGAGTCGACAACCCGGTACGAGCCCCATGTCATGGCCCCTTGCATAGGACGGTCCTCGGCCGCCTCTTTCACCAGCGATTTAATGTGCGCGGATTCTTCTTTTCCGGACACCAGGACTCCGTCTGGCGTTGCGACCACCACGGAATCATGGAGCCCTGCGATCACCACGGGAATGCCTAGCTCATTGATGGCATGAACATCAGAGCAACTGTCTTCGTCAATGGAAACCCGTCCGCTTACAGATTCGCCCATCTCCTCGGTAAGCGTGTTCCAAGTACCAAGGTCCTTCCAAGATCCAGCATACGGAATAACGGCAACGGATTCCGCCGTCTCCACCACCTCGTAATCGAACGAGTTCTTTGGAAGCTCAGCATAACGCGACTGAAGGTCCTCATAGCTTGTATACGATCCATACTGAGACAGGATGTCGAGAACATAACCAAGGCGGAATCCAAAGACGCCACAGTTCCAAAGAGCCCCACGACCTATGAGCTCGCTCGCCTTGGCCTCATTGGGTTTCTCGGTAAAGCACTCCACCATCCGCGGGGAGCCCTGTGATTCAGAGGGAACGATATAGCCGTACTTCTCGCTCGGGTAGGCAGGTTCAACGCCCAGTAGCACGATGTCTGCAGCATTCGCCTCGATTGCCGATGCGACATCTGCAACCTTTTGGAAGTAGGCATCCTCGACATAGGAATCGATGGGCATCACGATAACCGGGTCGGCAAGACCCGCACCCTGCTTTGCCAGTAGGTGCTCGCACGCAAGCATGATTGCAGGAGCGGTATCACGGCGCTCAGGTTCCACGACCTCAGCATAGTGACCCTTAACTTGCATCTCGAGAGCACGAACCTGTGTCGCACAGGTTGCCACAGTTACATCCGCGCCGGGAACAACGCGTTCAATCTGGTCGAAAGTTCTCTGCACCATCGATACATGGTTACCATTGGCATCGCGCAACACTTTAAGAAACTGTTTTGATCGCGCATCATTCGAAAGGGGCCAGAGCCGAGAACCCGAACCACCTGATAGCAAAATGATATGAATAGCTTGGCGCATCAGCACGCACCATCCCCGGTAAACACCTCAAGCACGGTGAGGCAGATAATTTTGAGATCCAACAGGACACCCCTCTTTGCGATATATTCCAGGTCGCGGCGAACCATGCCGTCGAACCCGGTGCTGTTGCGCTCCATCACCTGCCAGAGGCCCGTGATGCCGGGCTTGACGGCAAGACGATGCAGGTCGAACTCCGTGTACTCGGCCACCTCGTTGGGCAGCGGCGGGCGCGGGCCCACGACGGACATCTGGCCAAGGAACACGTTGAGGAACTGCGGGAACTCGTCGATGGAGTGCTTGCGGATGAACTTGCCGATCTTGGTGACGCGCGGGTCATCCTTCATCTTGAACATGGCGCCAGCAATCTCGTTCTGCTCCTTGAGCTCGGCGAGGCGCTCGTCGGCGTCCTTGTACATGCTGCGGAACTTCCACATGCGGAAGGTGGACAGGCTGCCGTCGCGGTGGGTCTGACCCACGCGGATCTGGCTGTAGAACGGGTTGCCCTCGCTCTCCAGGCGGATGGCCGCGGCGAGCACCAGGCTCGGCAGGGCGATGACGGCCAGCACGCAGCCGCTGAACACGAGGTCGAAGGCGCGCTTTACGGCCCTGTAGCCCAGGCGTGTGCGGTCCCAGTCCTTCACGGCCTGCATGGCCTTGTAGCGCACGCTCACGTCGCCGCTATTCATGGCCTGGGCAACAAGCGCGGCCCCCACCGGCGCGTTTTTCCCTGTCGCTTCTTTAGTAGTCAAGTTCAAATCCACGTCCCTGTCCCCAGGGATCCCCCAATCGATGAATTCAAATTGCGAATGAATTGCCAGTGCGACGTCCCCTTACGTCTTACTGGGCACGTCCAACGGAAGCAGCTCCCTAAATGCGGAGTCGCCTTCGCCCACGTCTACCAGGCACCAGCGCTTATGACGGTCGACCTTCTTTACACGGGCCTCTTGCCCCACCAACGGGCCTTGCTCTATATGCAGCACGCCGTCTTCTATGCGGGCTACGCTGTTGCGCACCACGCCGTCGTCATCGAGTACGGAGCGGTACCAGTCCTGCGCATCGTCCGGCATAGACGCATAGGCCCGCTCCCTGCTGCCAGCAATGCGGCAGCCAAAGCTCAACTGGGCCAAAGCCTTATCGAGCAGGGCGGCATCGCGCGTGGCGACGAAGAAGTATTCCTTGTACATGGGTTTGGTTTGGAGCGACCAAGCGCCGTCCCGCTTAAACCAGAACTCCTTTTGCATCACAAAAGCGTCCTGCATCAGCTCGTGCGGGATAATGCGGCGGACCTTTTCGCAGGTCTCGCGCTCTTTTCCATTGGGGGTGTGAACCAGATACCAGCGGACGCGGCCGTGCTGGCCATTGGTGATGGAGCCACTAAAGGCACCGGGCAGCTGCTCTTGGCGCCGCATCGTCTGTTCCATGTTCTCGCCCCCTTTTCTTATCTCCGCGACGCACGCGGATGCAGGGGCGTTAAGAACAGGCTTCTCGCTCGCAGCTAGGCGCAGTCGCAAAAGTACAGGTTTTTGTATCTTTCGACGAAGCTCATTATACAAGCAAACTGCTCGCGTTTTCCCAGATTGCACAAAATGCGCCGCGAATGGGTGCATCTCCATACGCCTCTACAAAAACCTGTACCTTTTTGCACAATCAAAACCACCCCTAAAAGGGGTGGTTTGCTCTTAGGGTATAACCCTTGGATTTCCGGCACGCGTCTAAAGGCGCCGGCCCTCACGGGGTTCGGGCCGCACTGCAGATTGACCCGTGACGGGCCGGTCAAACCGGCGCTATTTACGCCCCGGCCCCCTGCCGAAGGGGTCCTCGTACTCCTTGACGCTCAGCCGGTCGATCGCGATGTCGGCCTTCTCCTGCTCCCGGATGTACTTC
>NZ_JBDMGT010000026.1:0-33277 GCF_039752775.1 Collinsella aerofaciens
AGGACCTCGGGGGCGTTCGGCTAGCTGCGGGAACGGCCTATTCGCTTAATGTGTTCGGCTGAGATCGGAAATCAACCGTCGGCCCGCCAGCGGCCACATCGAGCAGATGGGCGTGCTTCGATCCCGAGCCTAGCCTAGGATGCGGGCCATGCGCGCCTTGAACTCGGACAGGAAGCGCGGGGCATCCACGGTCAGTGCCACAAGCGCGCTCTTGTCTGGATCGGATAGGCGGCGCTCGTCGCAAATGGTGCGGCCGCGATACTCGCCGAGCAGGTCGACGCGCAGGTTACAGCCGAGCGCACCCACGAGCGTGGGGTCGATCGCCACAGCGACGGCAAGCGGATCGTGCAGCGCGCAGCCACCCAGGTAGGGGGCGTTCATCTCGTACGAGCCAATGTAGTGCTCCACCATGCTCGCAAACGCGCAACCGGTCATGGTGCCCGAACCCGTCCAGCCGGCAATGTCGCGACGCGTGAGCACCACGCGATGCGTCACATCCAGACCCACCATAGTGAGCTTGCGGCCCGAACGTAGCACGGCATCGGCCGCCTCGGGATCGCTTGCCATGTTGGCCTCGGCGCCCGCACTCACGTTTCCGGGCACGGTCAGGGCGCCGCCCATCACGACCACGCGACCGATAGACATCATCGCCGCCGCATCGCGCTCCAAGGCAAGTGCCAGGTTGGAGAGCGGACCGGTCGCCACGTAGATCAGATCGGGGCCATAGGTGCGCGCGGCATCGATCAGATAATCGACCGCCGCGTTGCCATCAGCCGACGTCGCCCCCACCGGCTCGTACGGCGACGCGGGCACGCTCGCCCCGCCAATGCCGTTCTTGCCGTGGATGAGCGTGGTGGACGCCGGCGGTGTATAGGGCTCAGTCGCCTTAATGGGACGATCGGCGCCCAGGTACACCGGAATCTCGGGGCGACCCAGCAGATCGAGCACTGCCAGGCAGTTGTGCGCCGATTGCTCGACGCGCACGTTGCCAAAGCACGTGGTGATGCCCACGAGCTCCACCTCGGGGCTCGCGATGGCATAGGCAAGCGCCATCGCATCGTCCACGCCCATATCCAGATCAAGGATCAGCTTCTTGATTGCCATTGTTCTACTCCGCTTCTCCGTCTTGTACTAAATCGTCTAAATCAAACACGTGCTCAACTTCGGCGCGCGTGGGAATCGACTGTTGCGCGCCCAAGCGCGACACCGTCACCGCCGAGGCGCGTGCACCCGCCGCCATGCACTCAAAGAGCGGCAAGCCCTCCAGACGAGCCGCCGCCAACGCGCCGATAAACGTATCGCCGGCGGCCGTGGTATCGACTACCGTGCTCGAAAGTGCCGGCAGACGCAGCGGCTCGCCGTCATCGCCGAGCGCAACCGAGCCGGCGCCGCCCAGCGTGATGACCGCAGCTCCGGCACCCTTGGCGAGCAGGGCATTGAGCGCCGCGGCGCAGCTCTCATCGTCCTTGGGCAGGATACCCGTCAGAACCTGGCACTCGGTCTCGTTGGGACAGACCAAGTCGACCGCAGGCCACGCTCCCGCCGGCAGATCGCAGGCGGGAGCCGGGTTAAAGACCGTATAGAACCCCAGCTCATGAGCGCAAACAAGCGCCTCGGCAGTCGCTGCAAGGTCACATTCGCCCTGAGCGATAAAGACGCTGCCGGCAGCCGGGGCAATATCGCTGGCGTCGCCGTCGAACTCATCGGCCACCAGACGTCTCAGCGCGCAGGCAACGTCCTCACCCGCAAGCGCATGGTTGGCACCCGGTGACAGCACGATGCGGTTGTCGCCCTCGCAGCGAATGATGGTCGCCGTGCCCGTCTCCACGTCGTTGCACCGCGCCACAAAGTCACAGTCCACGCCAGCATCTTGGAGCCCCGCCACGAGCGATGCACCAAACGCATCGCGCCCGACCGCGCCGATCATGTTCGTGCGCGCGCCCATGCGCGCGGCAGCGACGGCCTGGTTGGCGCCTTTGCCGCCAGCGTTGGTGATAAAACCGCTGCCGCCGACGGTCTCGCCCGCGCGCGGCATGCGCTCGCACGCCACCGAAAGGTCCATGTTCATGCTGCCGAACACCGCAACAATGCCGTTGTCTGCCATGGAAACCTCCTCGTCTGCGGGCCTTGCACCCACCGTCGACCGTCGATTGCGCGCCTTCGCACCCCTTATAACTTTAGTTCACTTTGATGTGAACGCGCCCTTGAGGTTGCGCCAGCAGCAAGCATTCACAGGAGCAGGCAGCTACAATGAATATGTGCTGAGTATTCTCGTCATTGGATGATGTTTTATGGAGCAATTCCCACAATCGAGCCCACGCGGACCGCGCCGCGCGCCCGATAACCAGGCGCCGCACGAACGCCCGCGCGCCGACCGCCGCACCGGCGAGTCGCGACGCGGCCCGAGCCCGCATCGAACGCCCACCAACAAGGACGCCCATGCAGCCAAGACCAACACCGGCGCCACACACTCGTCCGCTACCGACAAGCAGGCACCCGCTCGTCCCAAGTCCCGCTACATTCCTGCGCTCGACGGCCTGCGCACGCTTGCCGTCGTCGCGGTGGTGCTCTATCACCTCAACCTCACGTGGGCTCAGGGCGGCCTGCTCGGCGTCACGATCTTCTTTGTGCTTTCGGGCTATCTGATCACGCGCTTGCTGCTCAACGAAGTCGCTAAGACCGGCCGCATCGACCTTAAGAGCTTCTGGATTCGCCGCATCCGTCGCCTGGTCCCCGCCGTGGTAACGGTAGTGTTCGTGACCTGCGCGCTGTGTACCATCTTTAACCACGTGATGCTCACCAAGATGCGCCCCGACATCCTGCCGTCGCTGCTGTTCTTCAACAACTGGTGGCAGATTGCCCAAAACGTCTCGTACTTCAATGCCCTGGGCGACCCCTCACCGCTCACGCACTTTTGGTCGCTTGCCATCGAGGAACAGTTCTACCTAATTTGGCCGCCACTGCTGTTTGCCATGGTATCCATGCATGTGAGCAAGCCCAACACGCGCCGCGTGGTTCTGGGCCTTGCCGCGGTATCTGCCCTCGCCATGATGGTGCTCTATAACCCCGCCGCCGACCCCAGCCGCGTGTACTACGGCACCGACACCCGTGTGTTCTCGCTGCTGCTGGGTGCCTGGATGGCCTTTATCCCCGATCGCGACCTGGCGCCGGTGCGTCTCGCTCGTCGTTTGGGGCTCAATCGCCTGGCCGGCGCCGCCAAGCACGGCAAGAACGCCGAGGGCAAGCCTGGCGAGAAGGCCGACGAATCAGCCGAGACCGCCCCGGCACAACCGAGCGCCCTCGTGCGCTTTTGGTCCTCGCCCGCATCCATCGATGTGCTGGGCGTCGTGGGTCTGGTTGGCCTTGCCGCCATGGTCGCGCTCACCAACGGCTACACCGCCTTCCAGTATCGCGGAGGCACGCTGCTGTGCTCGATCCTCACGCTCATGGTCATCGCGGCCTGCGTGCAGCCCCAGGGAATGGTTGCCCGCGCGCTGTCCGCCGAGCCGCTCGTGTGGATTGGCAAGCGCTCGTACAGCATCTACCTGTGGCACTATCCGCTGCTGTTGCTCATGAACCCGGTCGCCAACATCAACGATACGCCCTGGTGGCAATACATTTTGCAGGTGCTGCTGGTGGTCGCCGTGGCAGAGTGCTGCTATCGCTTTATCGAGACTCCGTTTAGGAAGGGCGCCTTTGGGCGCACCGTCGCCGAATTCCGCGATGGCACCGCCACGCCCGCCAACTGGGTGCGCGCGCACGTCCCTGTCTGCGCAGCCTGTGCTGTCGTGTTGGTCGTTGCACTGGGCGGCCTGATCTTTGTGCCGGAGACCTCCGCACTGAGCGGTGAGGGCGCCGAAGTCCTCAACAAGGAAGCCAAGAACACCGCGCCCGCCGACCAACAGGCGGCCGACGACACCGACAAGGACAACGACGGCTTCCCCGATGGCTCCTACGATCTGCTTATGATCGGCGACTCCGTGTCGCTGCGTGCCGTAGACACCTTTGACGGCGTGTTCCCGCACAGCCATATCGATGCCGAAAAGGGCCGCCAGTTCGATGCGGGGCGCGCGACATTTGAAGGCTATATCCAGCAGAACCTTGCCGGCAAGATCGTGGTCTTTGCCCTGGGCACCAACGGCTTGGTAACCGACGACCAGATCGACGCCATCATGGCCGATGCGGGAGATAAGCGTATGGTGGTGTTTGTGAACACGCGCAGCCCGCAGCCGTGGATTGGCTCTACCAACCAGGCCATCGCCAACGCCGCTACGCGCTACAAGAACGTGCGCGTTATCGACTGGTACGGATACAGTGCCAACCGCAACGACCTGTTCGATGGCGATGGCACGCACCTATCGACCACTGGCGTGACTGAGTACCTCAACTTGATCCACGATGCCGTCAAGAAGGACCTGCCCGTACACCCCGAGGATCACGTCAACGATCCGCAGCCGGCAGCCGTCAAGTCTGCCACCGACGCACTCGTCAATGCGCTCGCTCTCAAGCCGCACAAGCTGGGCACCGACAAGTAACCTGCAGCGCAAACTTCCCACATCCGGAGGGGGTGTCTGCCACGGCAGACACCCCCTCCGGCAGTTAGGGACACTCCTGGCGCAGCCAATGAAGACCTCTACGGATGAATTCCAGGCCGCTCCGTCGCTCCAGACATCGTTTCCGCGCCTCGTGCCTGCCCCAAACAATCAAAACAAGCCCTTTTCGCCGCACCCTCAAAGGTCTGTGGGCAAAAAAGGGCAAATATGAGTACTGTTACCATTTTAGTAGCAGGCAAAACCACCCAAAATGACGTCCGAGCGACCCCTACAACCCCCTAAAGCAGCCAACCTGACTGGTTTAAGGCGTATTGGAGCCAATTTTAATGAACATACTAAAGGCTATGTTCATTATCTTTTAGGATGTAAATGCTATTCACTTAGCAACAGTACTCATATTTGGCATTTTTTGTCCATTGCTATATAACTAACACCCTATAGCAGACAAAAAACAGGCCGCAGCCCATCGCTGCGGCCTGTTTGGAGTCCAAAAGAGGCGCTAAGCGCTGTAACCCATCGCCTGCAGAACAAACATGACGACCGTGAGCACCGTAATCACACCGATAGTCGCCCAAGTGAGCACATTCCACACGCGGCCGTTGCGGTTAGCGCCCATAATGTGACGGTCAGCGGCAATAACCACCTGGAACACCAGAACCACGGGCAGTAGCACGCCATTGATGACCTGCGAGGTCATCATAATCTGGAACAGATCGACGCCGGGCATAAGCACCAGCACGGCAGAGATACCGATGATGGCCGTAATGATGCCGCGATAGACCGGGGCCTCGTCCCAGCTGCGGTCGGCACCGCGCTCCCAGCCAAATGCCTCGCAGATAGCGCTCGACGTAACGCCCGGCAGCACGCAGGCAGCCAAGAAGCTCGCCGCGACCAGGCCCGAGGCAAACAGTACCGTGGACCACTGACCCGCAATAGGCTCCAACGCGCGGGCAGCATCGGCGGCATCGCTAATCTGAATACCCGCCGGGAACAACACCGTACCGGTCGTGATGATAATAAAGCCGGCAATGACATCGGCGGCAAGCGAGCCGCTCACGGTATCGATGCGCTGCAGCACGATATCGTCCTCGCCCGCGTTCTTATCGACCACGTTGTTCTGCGCCAAGAAAATCATCCACGGCGCGATGGTGGTACCGATCGTTGCGACCACGAGCGACACGTAGTTGGGATCATTTTGAATGTTAGGCACGACCAGGTCGACCGCGACCTCGCCCCAGTTGGGGCCGGCCATAAACGCGGCGACGACGTAGGTCACGAACACGCAGCTTACCAGCAGCAAAATCTTCTCGATGCGCTGGAAACTGCCCGACATGGTAAGCATCCACACCAGCAGCGCCACGAGCGGCACCGAGATGCTCGCCGGCACGCCAAACAGAGCAAGGCCACTCGCGATACCCGCGAACTCCGAGATGGTCACCGCCGTGTTGGCGATCAACAGCGCCGCCATGGCCAACACGCTCTTGCGCACGCCAAAGCGCTCGCGAATGAGCGACGCCAGGCCCTTACCCGTGACGCATCCGCAGCGCGCCGCGGTCTCCTGCGTCACGATAAGCAGCACGGTCATGACGGGAAGCATCCAGAGCATCTTGTAGCCATAGCTGGCGCCCGCGCTGGAATACGTTGCAATGCCGCCGGCGTCATTGCCCGAAAGCGCCGCCAGCAGACCGGGACCCATAGCGCCAAAGATGGCCGCGATGGTCAACTTTTGCTTGGTGCCCGACTTTTGCTTGGTATTTTGCACGCGACCACCTAACCAATGACCGACATGGTGAGCAGCACCGCAGCGGCGCAGTACGCCACGCACGAGATCATGACGGCAATAACGTTCATGGCGGTGCCCGACGTGTTGAGGTCATGCTCGTCACGCCAGAACAGCACCATCAGGTAAATCACGGCGCTCATGTTGCCAACCAGGCAAATGATGGCAGCGATATTAAAGCACCCGGTAAAGAGTTGCTCCTCAAACATGGGCGCATCGGGGAACGCAGCGGTGCGCACCAGCTGGGCGCACAGGTAGGTCACGAGTGACAGAATCAGGCCCATGCCCGTGCTCTGGAAGAAGAACCCCAGATACGGCTTGGGCTCGTCGTCGTGACCGTCATACTCCAGAAAGTAGTTCTTGACGAACGACACCATGCGCGAGGCCGCCAGCAGCACGAGCGGCATGGCGCACATGGGGAACACCACCAGATGCGCGGAGCCGAGCGCCGTCCCCAGCACCGTTGCCATGATGCACGAGGCAATGCCCCACACGACAACCCAGTACTGGCGATGCGCAAACCAGCTGAGCACGTTCGTCGAGTCGTCCGACGCGCTATCGCCCGAGCCGACACCGGCGATCTGCAGGTCCTCCTGATGCTCCTCGGCAATAACGTCCATGGCGTCGTCGAAGGTTACGATACCCAGGATATGACGGTTCTCGTCGCAGACAGGGATGGCAACCAGGTCGTACTTGGTCATCTCGTCCGTCACGTCTTCCTGGTCCTCGTCGGGCGACACATAGACCAGGTCGCGATAGGCCAGCTGACCCAGCGTGGCGTCGCGGTCGGCTACGATCAGCGTGCGCAGCGAAAGCACGCCGGTCAGCATGCCGCTCGGATCCTCGGTATAGACGTAGTAGACGCTTTCGAAGTCCTCGTCGAGCTCGCGAATCGCCTCGATGGCGTCGCCGACCGTCGCCGTGGCGGGCAGCGAGACAAACTCCGAGGTCATGATGCGGCCGGCGGTGTTGTCCTCGTAGCCCAGCAGATTACGAATCGCCTTCTCCTCCTTGACGCCCATCAGGCGCAGGAGCTTCTCGGCCTTCTCATAATCGAGTTCGTCGATCAGGTCGGCAGCGTCGTCCGGGTCCATCATGGCCAGCATCGACGATGCGTCGGTATCGGACAGGCCCTCGAGCATCTCGGTCATAAGCTCGTCGTCATCGAACTCCGAGATGGCCTCGGCGGCCTGGGCAGTATCGAGCTGCGCAAACACCTGCGCACGCAGGCGCGGGTCGAGCTGCTCGATAATGTCGGCGATGTCGGCAGGGTGCAGCTCGCCGAGCGTCTTGTGCGACACCGAGAGTTGAATGTTCTTGGTCGAGCGGTCGAGCAGGTCCATGTAGGACCAAGCGATGATGTCCTCACTGAGTGGCTTGCCCAGGTGCTTCATAAAGCCTTCGACGATATGCTCGAGCGCGGGGCTGATGGCGCGTAGCAGACCGCGAGCACCGACCTCGGCGCCCAGCAGGCGCAGCTGGTTTTCGCCCGACATGGAAAACTTGATGTCGTTTACGCGCACGACCTTCATGCCCTGCGTGTCGACAATCTGCTTGTTGAGCACGTCGCGGGCAAGCAAGAGTTCGGTCGGCTGCAGGTACGAAAAACGGATTTCGGTGGCCGACGTCTTAAGGTGTACACCCGTCTCGTCGATACGGTCGACCCATTTGCGCCAGCTGATCATAAACGGCGTCTTGCCGGGTCCGCGGAACGCGAGCGACGTCACGTGCGGAAAAACTTCGCCGGTAGCAATGCCAAAATCGTTGACCACGCCGAGCTTTTCGCCATCGACGTCCAAGACCGGCAATTTGAGCATCTCACTCAGATAATTCAATGGTGCTCCCCATCATTATTCCTCCGAACGCGGCCGCATGTGCGACGTCCGGGGGCTTCTGGATATGTATACGCATGCGCGGGCGGCACGCCGCTCGACGCTTACACCCCGTGCATGCGCAAAAAGCACCTGCATGGGGTCATCGACTGTATGGTCGAGGTTTGGATTTCACCTGTAACCTTTCTCTTGACCCTCATTAACCGCAGTAACTATAGCATCAGCATCGCCCTGCGGCATCGATTTTATGCGCTGCACATTGCAGGCATACCAAACGCTGACGCATCCGTGACATAGTCATTGGGGACGTTCTTAAACGACTGCCCAATGACTACTCTGTGGCGTCGTCGTCCTCGGCAAGTTGGGGGAACACGGCGCCCTTGGGCATGGCGACCTTCGTCAGCGAGGCGAGCTTTTTGCTCAATGCCGTGTCCGTCTTGACCAGGTCGCTGAGCGTCACGATCTTGTAGCCGTCGGCGACAAGGCCGTCGATAATCTGCGGCAGCGCCTCGAGCGTCTGCTCGGCGCATTCGTCTCTATCGGTGAGCAGCACGATATTGCCCGGCGTCACCGAATCGAGCACCGTCGAGACCTGCTCGTCGGCACCGTTGAGCAGCCAGTCGCCCGAGTCAATATTCCACGAGACCACGGCGGAGACCAGGTCCATCGCATCAATCCAGTTTTGCTCGTCAAAGGCAGCGTAGGGAGCACGCAGCAGCATCGTCTTCACGCCGGTCGCCGACTTAATCGCATCGGTGCCTTTCGTGATCTGTTCGCGTACCGCCTCACGGTCCTGACCCTTGAGCGAATCGTCGCTGTAGCTGTTGGATCCGATCTCGCACCCGGCATCGACAATCGCCTTGGCCGTGGCAGGCGAGGCCTCGGCCGCATCGCCCGAAAGGAAGAACGTCGCGGTGACGCCCTTTTCCTTGAGCACCTGCAAGATCTGTTTGGTGGCGCCGCTCGGACCCTCGTCAAACGTCAGCGCCACGTACTTTTTGTTGCCCTTGGGCGCCACGCTGGCGCACGCAACAACGCAATCGGTGGCGGGCACAACCTCGCCGCGGTCTTGCGTCTTGCCCGACTGCTCACCAACCCACACCTCGGAGCGGCCCTGGACACCCCACGTCTGCACATACTCGATAGCGCCCGTGCCCTCGACCTTGAGCTTGGGCTCGATAACCGTAGCCTGAACCTCGTGCTTCTCGTAAGTGTTACGGCCATCCTTGACCGTCACCTTCTCGCCGCCCTCGAGTTCGCGGCTATCCCATTTGCCCTGCTTCACGCGCTTGCCGTCGACCTTCACCGACAGCTTTTCGCCCCCATGGCGCTTGAGCACGCTGTCATCGACGGCCAGCAGGTCGCCTGCGTCGTAGGTGTCAGTCAACTCCTGGTCGTCGATGAGATTCTGCAGCGTAGAGCCCACGCGCACCGCGGTCTTCTGGCCGTTGAGCTCCACGTCCACACTGCGGTTGACGTAACCCACGACGGCGGCGATAAACAGCACGAGCGCGCAACCCACGGCGATGAGCGCGTAGGGCAGGCGAGACGAACGACGGGGCGTACGGCTGTTGCCGATGCGCGCACTGCGATCGCTAAACCCGCGGCTATGGTTGAGGTACATCGCGCCGGGCTTACGGTGACGCTTGCGCTGACCGCTGGGCAGCTGCCCCAGGTCGCGGCGCGCCGTCGGACGCGCACCCGAACGCCCGTTTAAGTTGGATCCGTTTTGGCGCATGTGCCCTCCCCCATAAACACAGCAAGCCGGAGCAACAGGTCTCCGGCTTGCCTCCCATCATTTGGTACGTCGCTATTTTGTAGCTTTTGACGAGCCTCCGCTCGCCTTTTGGTATTCGTCCTTAAAGGCCTTGAACATGCCGCGCGTCTTGCCGAGCTGCTTGCCCAGTGCGCGACTGCCCTTGTCCACGGCAACCGATCCCTTGTCGTCGAGCACCTTGGCGCCCTTTTTGACCTTGTCGCCCACCACGACGCTGGCCTCGGCGGCCTTGGCAGCCGCACCGCCCGAATACCCGAGCGACTTGACCTCGTCCGAGACGACCATCGCGCCGTTCTCGTAGCCGCGCAGCATCGTCGGCGGCACCTGCGTGTCACCAACCAAAACACTCGAAGCAGCACCGGCGGTCACATAGAATGCCTGCACGATGCCCGAGCGTGGCTTGAACTCAACGTCCGAGCAATAGCCCACGACGTCGCCCGATTCCGTGCGCACGTCCATACCGACCCAGATGATGCAATCGTCCAGGTTGATGTCGAGGCGCTTGGCCGCAGCGGTATCGTAGGTGCCCTTGACGTCGTCAACCGCGATGGCGCCCTCGTAGACACCAATGGCGTCGAGCGCTACGAATCGGTCGGGACGCTCGATCATACCCGCGATATCGGACTGGCGGACCATAAAGCCGACCACGCGCGTACCGCCCGGGGTAAAGACCGGAAAGTGAATCTTTCCGAGCTTTTTAGGGCTGCGCGGTGTGCCGTCCTTTTTGATACGCTTGTCCTCAGTAGGCTTGCGATAGATCTTGGCGCCGACAAAATCCCCGGCGCGCATTATGCCTCGGTCGAGGGCTCCGCAGCCTCGGTATCAGCCTCGACGGCGTTCTCGACCACGACGTCGGCGGCAGGCGTCACGTTGCCGCCCGAAATGGCGTCGTTGAGCTGCTCGCGCAGCTGGTCCATGCGCTCGCGGGCCAGGTCGACCTTGGCGCGCAGGTCGTCGGTCTTGGCGTCGACCATCGGGCCAAAGTCATTCACCGCAGCACGGGCCTCCTCGGCGCTGTGCTCGTAGGTGTCGCGCATATTGTCCCAGGCGTCGTTGGCGATATCGGCAGCCATGGCGCGGGTCTCGGCGCCCGAGCGCGGGGCCAGAGCAACGCCGACAATAGCGCCGGCAGCGGCACCAAAAAGTGCGCCGGAGACAAAGCTGAAAGTCTTACCCATGATCATTCCTCTCCTGCGGGCACGTCGGTGCCCACCGTTTGAATGCTGTCCATTATACCCGCAGCGCATCACTTGCCGCTCCGCTCATCTGCGTACGGCAAAGGCGCAGGTACGTGATGGTGATAAACGCGTAGGCCTACTCCTGGGGCATAGCCGGCATGGCCACCGTGGCACCCGGGTCCTCGCCGGCGCCGTCCACGAGCGGCAGGCCGCCCTCATGCGCAGGTCCTGCCGGAACCGTCGCAGCACCGCCAAAGACGGCAGCGGAGGCCTCGTGGTTCTCGGCAACCGCGCCCTCGGTATCAATCGCCACCTGGGGCTCGTCGTCAAAGTTGGGGACGCCCTGGGGCTCGGCGGGAACGGGCTCGGCGGTCGCATCGGCAACGAGCTCGGCGTCGACCGGCACATCGCCCTCGTCAGCGCCCTCGTCCTCGGCAGCATCTTCGCCGTTCGCAGCGGCGACGGCCCCGTGAGGATCCTTGCCCTCGGCCTCGGCGCGCATGCCCAGCACCAGGTTGCGCAGACCCGCGACCGTGCCTTCCACGTCGGGGGCAGGCTGGTCGGCGTGCAGGTACGCCCAGTCCATCATAAAGGTAGCCGACGACAGCGCACCAATGGCCAGTGCGTCATCGGGGCACGAAAGCTCAACCTCAAAGACGCGCTCGTCGTGCTCGCTTACGCGCGTGCGGCCGCACGAGATGCTACCGGCAAGACCGGTCTCGTTCATGAGCTCAACCGTCACGTGCTCCAGCAGGTGGCAGAGCTCGGTCTGGCCCATGCAGTCCTGGAACTCGCGACCGGAATCACCCAGGCACAGGTGCTTGGCAATCGCCGGCACCAGGTAATACACGCGCGCCGTGGCCTCGATATCCTCCGAGGTCATGAGCGGCATGCCGGGGTTCACCAGCACATGCGCGCAGATCTTGTCCTCGCTGACGGTGACCTTAAGGATGTTGAACAGGCCTGCCATAACTCTCCCCTACTCTTCCTTGCCCTACTCGTCGCCATCGTGCGGATCCACAGAGCCCGCACCCGACGCCGCCGGCTTCTCTGCCGAAGACTCGGAATCCTTCTTATCGGTTTCGGCCGGAGCGATCACGCGAATGAGCGAGATGCGCTGGCCACGCATCGACTGAACTTTAAACTTGTACCCCGCAACCTCAAACACCTCTCCGATGTCGGGCACCGAGTCGCAAAGCTCCAAAATCCAGCCGGCGATGGTCTCATAATCATCGCTTTCCTCAAGCGGCCAACCAAGCTCAATCGCGTCATCGCACGAAAAACGCCCATCAACGAGCCACTCGCGGCGCGAAAGGCGCGTGAGATACTTGTTGTCGGGGTCGAACTCGTCCTCGATCTCGCCGACGATCTCCTCGACGATGTCCTCGATAGTGATAATGCCGGCCGTGCCGCCGTACTCGTCCACGACCACCACGATCTGGTCGTGCGAGGTCTGCATCTCGGACAGCAGCGGCAGGATGTCCTTGGTGTCGGGCACAAAGGTGGCGTCGCGCAAAAAGCCGGCGATGGGCTGGTCGCCTTTGCCGTCGAGCGCGGGCTGAATCAGGTCCTTGATGTGCGCGATGCCGGCGACGTTGTCGGGATCCTCGTGATAGACGGGGATGCGGCTAAAGCCGGTCTGGCGCATGGTGGACAGCACGTCGGCGACCGTCTCGTCGTCCTCGCACATGGTGGTGTCCACGCGCGGCACCATGACCTCGCGGGCAACGGTGTCGCCCAGGTCGAAGATCTCGTGGATCATGCGCTTTTCCTCGTCGAGCAGGTCGTCCTGCTCCGAGACCATGTACTTGATCTCTTCTTCCGAGACGTTCTGGCGGTCGTCGGCACTCTTGATGCGCAGGATACGGGCCAGGCCATCGGAGCAAGCACCAGTTAGCCACACGAGCGGACGGGCGATCTTTTGGAAAAACGACAACGGCCCCACAACCTGCTTGGACACGCCTTCGGCGTTGGCCAGGCCGATGCGCTTGGGGACGAGCTCGCCGATCACGATGGACACGAAGGCGACCGCGACGGTGATGATGACCGGCGCCAGGCCGCGTGCGATGGCGGAGAGCGGCGCGATGCCAAAGCTCATGAGCCACGTGGCGAGCGGGTCGGACAGACTCGTCGAGGCGACGGCGGACGAGGCGAAGCCCACGAGCGTGATGGCGACCTGGATGGTGGCGAGCAGCTGGTCGGAGTCGGCAGCCAGCTTAATGGCACGCTCGGCGCGCTTGTCGCCTTCCTCGGCCTCGTGCTCCAGCACGGCGCGCTTGGCCGTGGTGAGCGCCATCTCAGACATAGAGAAGTAGCCGTTGATGAGGGTCAAAACGAGGGTGGTGATAAGGGAGATGGTTATGTCCATCGGGAGTTTCTCGAACCTCCAAGATTCGGGACGTCGGATTAAAACGTTGATGGCGGATAGGGCAGTTGCGCCCGGCGGCCGCTTGGATGGGCCCGCGGGCACAGGCGCGATCGCTAGATTACGAAGAGAATCACCGCCATGAACTGGAAGATGCTGCCGGCGAGTACCCACAGGTGAAACACGCTGTGAAGATAGCGCACGTTTTTGGCGATATAGAACGGCACGCCCGCGGTGTAGCACACGCCGCCGACGGCGAGCAGGGCAAGTGCCACGGGGTTGAGCAGCGCCACAAGTTCAGGCAGCTTAAAGACAACGAGCCAGCCCATCAGCAGATAGACCAGGCCGCTTACCCAATGCGGCTGGCGCTCGCGCAGGAAGCACTCGAGGGCGATGCCGATGATGGCGATGGCCCATACGGCAAAGAACAGCACAGCGCCGCCGTCGTTTGCGAGCGTGATGAGGCAAAACGGCGT
This sequence comes from Collinsella aerofaciens, assembly GCF_039752775.1. Classification (GTDB taxonomy): domain Bacteria; phylum Actinomycetota; class Coriobacteriia; order Coriobacteriales; family Coriobacteriaceae; genus Collinsella; species Collinsella aerofaciens_R. Next base: position 13,962 of record NZ_JBDMGT010000026.1, read on the forward strand.
ATAGCTGCCGGCTATGAGCAGGTAGATGCAGCTGTGATCGATGATGCGAAACACGCGCTTGGCGCGCGCGGGCTGAATCGCGTGGTAGAGCGTGGAGGCTAGGTATTCGAGGATAATGCTGACGCCATAGACAATCGCCGCGGCCATGTGGGCCGGGCCTCCGCCGCGCAGGGCGGCGAATACGATCAGGAGCACCAGGCCCGCGATACCCAGCAGGCAGCCGACACCATGGGTGACGGAGTTCATGATCTCCTCACCCACCGTGTAGTGTGGAACGGCCGCGGTCTTGGGTCGCGGCTTAGAACTGTCGCTCGAATCGGACATGCCGGTTACATCCTCCAACGTAAAGAGTTTTCAACACTATATCAAAGCGTCTAGGTACGTGCGAAATTTGCACCATACGTGACCTTTCGTTTACCCATTCTTTGCCTGTTGACGCATCAACGGCGAACGTCCATAATGCGCTTGCATTAAATGTTGATGTATTAACATCTTATAGGAAAGCTTCTTATGTCTCAAAACGCACGTTCCCATCGAAAGCTCAAGATAGCCGGCGTCGTTGCACTGGTGCTCGTTGTCGCGCTGCTGGGGTTTGCCGGCAACTTTCTGTTTGACTTCGCGCTGAATCCCCGCGCGCCATACACCATGAAGATGATGCAGGATAGCAAGAACGACAAAGAAGGTGAGCAGCCGGATGCCGAGGATACCGAGGCGCGGGCGTGGTTTAAGGAGAACCGCGAGAGCAGCAGCCTCACCGCGGACGATGGGACCGAGCTTGCCGCCTGGTATTTTGCTGCGTCGGAGAGCGCACACGACTACGCCGTCTGCCTGCATGGATATACCAACGAGCCCATCGGTATGGCCCGATACGTCAAGCGATTCCACGACCGCGGCATGAACGTACTCGCACCCGCCGCCCGCGCCCACGAGCGCTCCGGCGGCGACTATATCGGCATGGGCTGGCCCGAACGCCTCGACATCGTCGCATGGATCGAGCGAATCGTTCAGGCTGACCCCAAGGCGCGCATCCTGGTCTTTGGCGAATCCATGGGCGCGGCGACCGCCATGAACGTCGCGGGGGAATCTCTGCCCGCAAACGTGAAATGCATTATCGAGGACTGCGGTTATACGAGTGTTTGGGACGAGTTTTCTCTGCAGCTCAAGGACGTGTTCGGCCTGCCCAGCTTTCCATTGCTCGATGTAGCAAACTTGGTGTGCAACGTGCGCGCGGGCTACGACTTTCATAAGGCGAGCAGCGTGGAACAGCTCAAGCGCGCGACGGTTCCCATGCTGTTTATCCACGGTGACCAAGACACCTTTGTGCCGTACAGCATGCTCGACCAAAACTACGACGCGTGCGCCAGCAAGGTCAAGCAAAAGCTCACCGTCCATGGCGCCACCCACGCCAAGAGCGCGCAGGTCGACCCCGAACTCTACTGGAACACGGTCGACGACTTCCTCGACGAGTATTTTTAGGCAAAAAGCAACGTCTGGGGTTTTGTTGCCAAAAATCGGTTTGTGGTCGGCGCTATTCGATTTTCCTCGCACTTCCAAAAAGCCGCCCGTGGGCGCTGTGCTCACGGGCGGCTTTTGCTCAACTTACGCTACAAAGGCGCTTATTTTGTCCAATAGAAAGGTGCTACTTGACCTCGATGAGCTCGTACTCGCTCGTGCCCAGGCCGATCTTCTCGGCATGCGCGATGCACGCGCGCCAATCGGTGTCGGGATGCGTGATGCAGAAGGGGTCCTTGGCCTGCTCGCCCTCCAGATGCTCGTGGTTGTGCTCCATCTTGGCCGCGCTGTCGGTGAGCTCGGTGTTGGGCAGCGGCTCGGATGCCATGACGGCATCGGCGCAGGCCTGGTCGATGGCGACCGGGTCGAAGCTCGCGAACATGCCGATATCGTTGACGATAGGCGTGTCGTTTTCGGGATGGCAATCGCAGTTGGGGCTGATATCCATGGCAAGCGAGATGTGGAAACTCGGGCGGCCATCGACGACGGCCTTGGTGTACTCGGCGATCTTACAGTTGAGCACGTCGGCCGCGGCGTCATAGCCGGGCTTGATGCAGTCCTGGTTGCATGCCGCAATGCAGCGTCCGCAGCCCACGCAGCGATCGTGGTCGATGGTGGCCACGTGCACCGTGCGAGTAGCGCCGTTGGCAAGCTCGCGCTCGCGGGTGTCGTCGAACGAGACAGCGTTGTGCGCGCAGATCTTTTCGCAGGCATGGCAGCCAACGCAGTGCTCGGTCGAGACGTTCGGCTTGCCGGCGGCGTGCTGCTCCATCTTGCCGGCACGGCTGCCGCCACCCATACCCAGGTTCTTCATGGCGCCGCCAAAACCGGCCTGTTCATGGCCCTTAAAGTGGGTGAGGCTGATCACGATATCGGCATCCATGAGTGCCTGGCCGATCTTGGCCTCGTGCACGTACTCGCCGCCCTCGACCGGGACAAGCGCCTCGTCGGTGCCTTTGAGACCGTCGGCGATGATGATCTGGCAACCCGTGGCATACGGGGTAAAACCGTTCTGGTAGGCGGTGTCGATGTGCTCGAGCGCGTTTTTGCGGCTACCGACGTAGAGCGTGTTGCAGTCGGTGAGGAAGGGCTTGCCGCCCAGCTCCTTAACGACATCTGCGACGGCGCGGGCGTAGTTAGGGCGCAAAAAGCTCAGGTTGCCCAACTCGCCAAAGTGAATCTTGATAGCGACGAACTTGTTCTCAAAGTCGATCTGCTCAATTCCGGCGTGACGGATGAGGCGCTTGAGCTTGTCGAGCTGGCTCTCGCGAGCATGCGTGCGCAGGTTGGTGAAGTACACCTTAGCGGGTGCTGCGGGTGCAGTTGCGGTCATAGATCTATCCCCTCGGTCTATATGGCGTTACAGACATAAGGGATGGTACCCATTGAAGTAGGGTCGAAGTCAAGCACAGAAACGGGAGTACCTAGTCGTTGGGGACAGTCTTAAATGACTGAAACCACTCATTGGGGACGGACTTAAATGAGTGCCTCGCCACCTGGCAGCTAGGGACGTTCCTTTCCTGCCGGCAGCTGGGGACAGTCCTTGCCAGCACGGCCGGCGAACCGGCGAATCGGCAAAGACTGTCCCCGATGACTACTCCTGCACCTTGAGGGCCTCGGCCAGGCTCACGCGCTTGATGGAGCGCGTGTGCAGCAGCGCCACGACCAGGTAGGTCGCAAAGCCAATGCCGACGCATGCAGCCATAGACCAAGCGGGCACGTAGATCTCAATATTGCCGTTGTAGGCGAGCAGCATCGAGCGGAAGATGGCCGTGAGCGAGCCGATGATCACGGGCAGGCTCAGCACGAGCGACGCCGCCACGCACAGCGTGATCGAGCGGATGTACAGATGCGAGATCTCGCTATCGCGATAGCCAAAGACTTTCATGTAGCTGATCGAGCGGGCGCTGTGGTCGATCACAGCCTTGGTCAGCAGATACATAAACAGCAAGAAGATGAACACCGCAAGCCCAACCATCATGCCAATCATTTTGCTCATCATGCCGATGAACTGGTCGCCCACGGCACGCATGTCGTCGGGCGTGGTGTCGCCGGCAAAGTAGCGCGCGTCGAGGTCGAGCTTCTCGTTGCTCACATAGCCGTTAAAATAGGCGGCGTCGTTGCCGAACAGCTCGTTAAAGTCGTCGACACTCATATAGATATTCATGTCCGACTTTGAGCCCCAGGCACAATCCTTGCCCGCGTACTCAAGGGAATAATGCTCGCCCTCGTACTTGTCGCTGAGCGTGACCTTCTGGCCCTCGCTCCAGCCAAACTTATCGAGCAGACCGCCGCCAAAGACGACGCGCCCATCGCCCACGTTGAGGTCTTTCCAATAGCGCGAATCGGGCGAGATGCCGTAGACGGAAATCGTCTCCTCGCCATTACCATCGCCGCGGTTGTATTGCAGCTGGTAAACGGCATATTTCTCGGCCTGCGCGATTGCGCCCGCGCCGTTGTCGGTCGTGTTGACCGGGTGGATATCGTCGTTGTCAGTGTCGATCTTAGAGGCCTTGTCAATCAGGTCGATAGCCTCGTCACGGTTGCAGCCGAGGGCATCGGCAAGATCATCGAGGCGCGCATAAAGCGCATCCTTCTTGTCCTGGACCTTGGCAAGCGCGTCCTGCGCCGCGGCCAGGCTCTCGGCAGACGGAGATGCGGTCGCGGCATCGGCTGCCGTCTGCGCCGCATCGGCCGCGTCGTCAAGCTCGTCATCGGCATCCTGAGCGGCAGAAAGCAGCGCGCCGTCAACCGACTGCAGACGCTCGAGTGCCGACCACTGCTCGCGCTCCTCGGCAGTGCCCTCGAGCTCCAGCGGCGCCTTGAGCGTGTACTGATGCTCGGCGACCAGGCTCGTCTCGAGGTTATCCGCATAGTGCGTCATTGTGGGCAGAATCGCTAGGCCAAAGAGCAGCAGCAGCGACGCAAACGCGATACCCACGAAGAGCGTGGCGAAGTTACCCAGGTTGCGCAGGAAAATGCGCAGGCGGAAGCGGGAAACAAAACCCATGCGCTCCGGCAGCTGCAGGCCGCGCTTGGTGCCCGATTTGCCGCTCGCCTCGTGACGAAGGAACTGCAACGGCGTCTTGCCCATCTTGCGAAGCAGACCAACCAGCGTGATGAGGATGAGTGCGGCGGCGGGAACCACGGCGCACTTCACAAAGATCTCCCAGCTCCAGTACACCTGGAAGGGCGGCAGGCTGTACGAACCGTAATAGAGGCTGCGCATGGGCTCGGTAAAGAACACAACGCCGAGCGCAGTGCCCAAAAGCGCCGCGACCACGCCCACAATGGCGGGAAGTGCCAGGTAGTGCAGCACGATCTCGCGTCGACGATAGCCGCTGGCGAGCAACGTGCCGATGATGGCGCTCTCCTCCTCGATGGTGGCGTCGGTAAGGACCACGAAGACAAACGCCATGATCACGATGATGATGTCGAGTAGCGTCATCCACATCATGGAGTCGCCGTCTACGTCGTCGCGCGCATAGCCAATGCCCTGGTTGGAATCGGCATCGATCAGATCGTCCACGCGCGCATCGGCATCGGTCAGCGCCTCGACCATATCCTGCTCGGCGTCGATGCGGTCCGCGGTGGAGAGGTCGCGGTCGTTAAAGGTAAAGGAGTAGGTGTAGGCGGGTGCGCCGCCGGCATCTTCGAGCGCAGCAAAGCCGCCATCGGTGACCTCGGCCACGCCGTACGTGATGGTGTTCACCGTAAAGTCCGAATTGTTGAGGAACAGCGCCTGACTATCGGGCTGGGTCATGATGCCGCAAATGGTGTAGGTGCGACCCTCGAGCTCGACTTTATCGCCCACGGACAGGTTGTTATTGGTGGCAAAGACACGGTCGATGGCCACCTCGTCATCCGCCTTGGGTTCCTTGCCCTCACAGTAGGACGCAATGTCCACCTTAGCGCGGTGCGCATAGGTGCGCAGCGTGCGCTTGGTGCCGTCGTCGCCGGCGGTCTTTTTGATGATGGCGTCGATGGAGAAATTCTTGTAGAGCGTGACGCCGCCGACGTCGCCGGCTGCATCCTCGGCGGCCTTGAGTTGATCGTCGGTAGCCTCGAAGGAGGTGGTCACGCGGCCGTCCTCAATCGCGTACGCATCGCGCATGTCATCGATAAGGCAGCCGATGGAATGCGCTGCGAGCAAAAATCCCGAGGTGAGAGCGATGCTTCCGCACATAAGCAAAAAGATGCCCAGGTACTTGCCGATATTGCGGCGCAGCTCGCGCGGGAGACGTTTTGCGAGAGGTGTCATGGCGCCGCCTACCAATCGAGCTCGGCGGCCGCGACGGGCGACTCGTTGAGCTCATCCTCGACGATGCGCCCGTCGCGCAGGCGCAGCACGTGATCGGCCATGCGCGCGATGGCGGCATTGTGGGTGACAATGATGATGGTGCAGCCGTACTCGTGATTGACATCTTCCATGAGCTGCAAGATTTCCTTGGACGTCTTATAGTCAAGCGCGCCCGTGGGCTCGTCGCACAGCAGCAGGCCCGGGTTTTTGACGAGTGCGCGGCCGATGGCGCAGCGCTGCTGCTGGCCACCCGAGACCTGGCGCGGGAACTTGTTGCGGTGCTCGTAGAGGCCCAGCGAGCGCAGCAGGTCGTCGACGCTGAGCGGGTTTTTGGACAGGTGCGCCGTGACCTCGATGTTTTCCTTGATGGTGAGATCAGGCACCAGGTTGTAGAACTGGAAGACAAAGCCCAGCTCGCGGCGGCGATACTCGCCCAGGTCGGCGGGCTTGAGCACCGTGAGGTCGCAGCTGTCCACCAAAATAGAGCCAGCGTCGGCATCCTCCAGGCCGCCGATCAGGTTGAGAAAGGTCGACTTGCCCGAGCCCGAGGGACCCAGCATGACGCAGATTTCGCCGCGGTTGATGGACGTGTCGATGCCATCGAGTACCGTCAGGCGCGCATCACCGTCGCCGTAGTGCTTTTTGAGCCCTTTGACCTGGACATAGGCTTTCTGCGTTGCCATGGCATCCCCCATTGTTAGCCTCGTACTACTTTATGAACGTAATAGTAAACCTTGGCGAACTATTTTGGGGCGAGAGTGGGGATTTGTTTCAGACTAGTCATTGGGGACGTTCTTAAATGACCAGTCACAAGGGACGCTCTTTCGCCACCCGGCAGTTGGGGACGCTCCTTATCTGCCCCCGATGGCTAGTCATTTAAGTCTGTCCCCAATGAATACTTTTGGTCGTTTAAGTCTGTCCCCAATGAGTAGGTGTCTAGGCGTGGGATTTGTTGTGGGCGAGGGCTAGGCCTACGGCGGCGATGGCCGCGGCAAAGAGCACTGTGACGCCCAGATCGCAAGCGATGTCGCCCAGCACGGTGGACGTCAGGTCCGCGGCGAGCGCCTTGCCAATCGCGTCGTTCACCCAATACGTCGGCACAAAATGCGCCGCGGTCTGCACGGCTGGGCCCATCAGCGACAGCGGCATCCAGGCGCCGCCCAAAAACGTCATGAGCATGCCGAGCAGGTTGCCCACACCGTTGAGCAGCTCCTCACGCGCACCCAGGCTCGAAAGGGCAAAGCCAACGGCCAGAGGCGTGCACGCCAGGGCAAACGTCGCCGCCAGCGCCAGGCACACTCGACCCACGCCGACCTCGGCAACCGCGCCGGCAAAGCCCACGACGCCCATCATGCTCGACACGAGCCAAATGCAGACGGTGAGCACCGCGGCAGCCGCGAACACGGCGAGCGAACGCTGGCGCTCGGAGACCGGGCCGGCCTCCATGCGGCGCACGCGCTCGGGCTCGTTCATGCCCGAGAATACCAGTCCCACCGACACGATGACCGACGAGATAATCGCGTACGCGCCAAAGTTGAAGTACGACTCGAGCGTGGCGGCGGCTGTCGAGTCGACCTTGACCTGCTCGATCTCGACCTCGGCACGCTTGGTGGCCGCATGTTCGGCAGCCTTGGCGACGTCGCCGTTGGAGGCAGTGGGCTCAAGCGCGGCCGCAGCACCCGCGAGCGAGATCCAGCGCGAGGCCTCGGCAGACGAAAGCGCTGCCGCCATGGTGCCGGAACCATAGGTCACGTCGAGTTTGGGCAGAGACTCCCCCGCGCGAGCGGCTGCAACGAGGTCGTCCTCAAACCCCTCCGGGATAAAGAACACGCAGTCGGCGCTACCCTTGGCGCTGTTGCTCTTGGAAAGCGCGTCCGCAAGATCGTAGGTGTCGTCGCCGACGCCCGTGACCAGCTCAAAACGAGAACCCAGATGCTTGGTAAGCGCCCGCGAAAGGTCGCTATTGTCGCGGTCGACCACGATCACGTTGGCATCGTAGGGCTCGTACTCGGTGAGCTGCGACGAGTTCCAGCTCACCGATGCCGCGATGAATACGCCCATGAGCGAGATGAACACCGTATAGATGAGCAGGTAGAACGGGTGCGCCAGCGCCATGCGAAGCGCAGTCTTAAAGGTGCTCATAGCGGCTCCTTCCAAAGGTCAGCGTGGCGGCGGCAACGAACAGCAGCGCCATAAGGACCAGCGCGCCGGCGCGAACGACAAAGGGGCCCAGGTCCTCAAAGAAATACAGGCGGTTGAACATGTCGCAGATGAGCTTGACGGGGTTGAGCCAGCACTCGGCCGGGCAGGCGCGGGCGACGTCGTCGGCAAGCGCCATCGCCGGCTCGCCGTAGAGGCCGGCGAACAGGGCGCACGTGGTAGCAAAGCCCGTGAGGATGCCGGACTTGGACGCCTTGCCGCCCTTAACGGGAAGCGTGCCCACAAAAAGGCCCAAGCCCGTGGCGGCAAGCGCGGAAGCGGCGCCACCCACCAGACACAGCCCCTCGCGCCCGCCAAAGTCGACGCCCACGACCAGGCGCACGTAGCCGATCGCGATCGTCATCGAGGCAAAGGAGACCAGCCACGAGCCGACAAAGATGCCGGTCAGCGATGCCGTCTTGGAAAGACCGCCCACACAGCGACGTGCGCCAAGGCCCGACAGATTGGGCTGCAGGTCGACGACGCTCAAGGCGGCAAACTCCGCAGACATCATCGCGACCAGGCCAAAAAGCGCGTAATAGTAGATGACCGTGCCATCGGGCGTGGTGCGTGTCAGGCTTACGCGGCGGGTACCGCCCTCGAGCGATAGAGCGCGCGCAACCGCCTCCGGGTCGGCGAGCGCCGCCGGGTTGTCCTGGGCAATCTGGGACATGAGCTCGGCATTTTGTGTATACGAGCTTGCCACCGTCTCCAGAATACTGCGGTCGGTGAGCACCGACGTCGCACGCGAGCTGCCATAGCTCGAAAGCAACGTGAGTTTGGGCGTGCCCGCATCGTCGACCGTATAGATGCCCGCGACCTCGCCGGCCTTAAGCGCACGGTTCGCATCGGCTGCGTCGTCGAGCTCGTGGATCTCGAGCAGCTGATCGCCGCCTTCCTTGGCAAGCGACGTCGCCACGTCCTTAAAGGTCGAGGCGTCCCAGGCCTCGTCCGCTATGACGGCAACCGGTACCGGGTCGACCGTGCCGTCAGAGCTCAGATTCGCAAACATAAACATGAACATCGTGGAAAGTGCGATGGGAAAGAGAGCGCCCCAGACCCACGTGCTCGGCCGGCGCAGCAGCGTCTTGACCGTAGTGATGATGGTGTTGAACATGACTGCCCCCTAGTCGCGCAGCTCGCGGCCGGTGATCTCGAGGAACACGTCGTTGAGGGTCGGCGGCTCGCTCCACACGCGGCCGAGCGCCACATCGGCGGCGCGCAGCGTGTCGAGGATGTCGACCAAATTGTGCGGGCTCGCTTCGCAGGTGCAGACGAGCTCGCCGCCGGACAGCTCAACCGAAAGCACGTGCTCGAGGGCGCGCAGCCGCTCGACCGTGGCGGTCTCGACGGCGCCGACCTCGACAGTCACGCGCTCGCCCATTTGAATCATGCGTTTGAGCTCGTCATTGGTGCCCTGCGCCAGCACACGTCCGCCGTCCATGATCATGATGCGGCTGCAAATCTGCTCGACTTCCTCCATGTAATGGCTGGTATACACCACCGTGGCGCCCTCGTCGCGCAAGCGGCAGATGCCCTCCAGGATGGCGTTGCGGCTCTGCGGGTCGACCGCCACCGTGGGCTCGTCAAAGAAGATGAGCTCGGGCTTGTGCGCGATACCGCAGGCGATGTTGAGGCGACGCGCCAGGCCGCCCGAGAGCTTGCCGGGGCGAAACTTGGCAAAGTCGCCCAGCCCGACAAAGTCGATCGCCTCGTCCACCAGCGCGCGGCGGCGCTTGCGGTCGTTGACGTAAAGGCTGCAGAAATAGTCGATGTTCTCGCGCACCGTAAGCTCGTCAAACACCGCCACCTGCTGCGGCACCACACCGATGCGGCGCTTGAGGTCGTAGCGGGCGGGCGTCATGGGCTCGCCGAACAGCTCGATGGTGCCTTTGTCGTAGGCGAGCAGCTGCAGGATGCAGTTGATGGACGTGGTCTTGCCCGAGCCGTTGGGGCCCAGCAGGCCAAAGATCTCGCCGGGGGCGATGCTCAGGCTAAAGTGGTCGAGCGCGATAAGGTCGTCGTAGCGCTTGACGAGGTTTTCGACGTGGACGATGTCTGTCATGAGGCGGCCCTTCCGTTGATTGCGGCCCGGTACGATTGCATCATCGCAGGAGCCGCCGGCACGCGCCAGTGAGCTTTGTCACGAGTGTGGGGCTTGGTCGCACGGTCTGCCGACGTCCCCGCTTTGCCGCGTGGGAGGAATGTCACGGTTGCTCCGGGTGGCGCCTCCCCCATGCGCGGCATCGCGTACAATACCCGTATGAACAGGCTTTTCGACAAATCGATCGTGCTGGCGTGCTGTATTGCGGCCGCCATGGGTCTTGCCGTGGACGCTCGTCTGGTTGTGGCGTTTTGCCTTGGCATTATTGCCACCTCGCTGTCCGAGGTCACACAGGGGAAACGCACCCGGCGCGCGAGCGAGGCCGCGAGCTGCGCTTACATCATCGCGGCCGTCGTCGTGCCGCCGTTTGTGCCGTTTGCGCCCCTCGCCCTCTATGACATCGCGCGACGCGTGCGCCGTGAACGCATCTGGCCCGCGCTGGCGATTGGCGCCGTGTTTGTCTGCGCGCTTGTCGCGGACCTTCGCGGCGGCGCGCTCACCACCCGAACGCTCCTGCTGACCGCCATCCTTTCGGTTGCCGCCACCTTGCTATCGCTACGTACCGCGCAGCTGGAGCGCGAACAGGAACGCATGCGTCGCACCCGCGACAAGCTGCAAGAACGCGCCCTGGCACTCGAGGCACGCAACCGCGACCTCGCCGACCGCCAGGACTACGAAGTCGAGCTCGCGACGCTCGCCGAACGCGCCCGCATCGCGCGCGAAATCCACGATAACGTGGGCCACCAGCTCACGCGCGCTTCGCTTCAAGCCGAGGCCCTACGCGTGGTCCACGCCGACGAGCCTGGCGTCGCCGCCGATTTCGCCGACGTCAAACGCACGGTTGACGAGGCGCTCCAGCTTGTGCGCACCAGCGTCCACGCGCTCAACGACAACGCCGTCGACCTTTCCGTGCAGCTCGAACGCATTGTTGAAGGCGCGCGCTCGGACGGCGGCCCGCAGATTGAGCTTGAAGTTTTGGCCGAGCATGCACCCGCCAACGTCGCCAACTGCTTTGCGGCGGTGCTGCGCGAGGCGCTTTCCAACGCCATGCGCCACGCTTGCGCCCAGACCGTCACCGTACGATGCATGGAGCATCCGTCGTTTTACCAGCTCATCGTTACCGATGATGGCGCGGACGCGACCCCGGCGAGCAGCAGCAACGTCGTAGAAGGCATGGGGCTCGCCTCCATGCGCGAGCGCGTCGAGGCGCTTGGCGGAACCTTCACCGCCGGCCTGCGCGCCGGCGCCCCCGGCTGGCGCGTGTTTGCCACCGTCCCCAAACAGCAAGGAGATGAGGACCGATGAGGCTCATCGTTGTCGACGACGACCGCTTAGTGGTCGATTCGCTCAAGATTATCCTGGGCGCCCAGCCGCAGATCGAGGTAGTGGGTACCGGCGCCAACGGCAACGACGCGGTTTCGCTCTATGCCGAACACGCACCCGATATCGCGCTGCTCGACATTCAGATGCCGGAACGCGACGGCCTATCGGCGGCACGCGAGATCCTTGAGCACGAACCCACGGCACGCGTGGTGTTTTTGACGACATTCTCGGATGACGAGTACATTGTGTCGGCGCTTAAACTGGGCGCCCGCGGCTACCTGATTAAAACCGATGTCGCCGCCATTCCACCAGCGTTGGCGCAGGTCATGGCTGGCAAGCGCGTGCTCGAGGGCAAGGCGATCGAGGACATCGATTTTGACGGAACGGACGTCGAGGCGGGCACGCCCCGCCGGCCCGCAGCCTTCGCCAGCCTGACCGACCGCGAGTTCGAAGTCGCCGAACTCATCGCCCGCGGCCTCGACAACAAAGAGATCGCCGCCACCGCCTACATGGGCGAAGGCACCGTGCGCAACCACATCAGCTCAATCCTGGCAAAGATGGGCCTGCGCAACCGCACGCAGATCGCTATCGCCTACCTGCGAGGGTAGTTGCCCGAAGACCGACCGTTCCGGCATAGCAAAATGGCTGCTACCGATTTAAGGCCATTTCAAAACTATGCCGGTTTACGGGGCCAAACTCAGGACCCCCATCCATACCCGCGTTTTCTGCAAAATGACGGCTCGTCTACCTGCGGTTTTATTTTCACGAATATCGGCATGGTTGGAGACTCGTAACTCAGCCCCGTAAACCGGCATAGTTTTGTTCGGGCGGCCCTGGACGAGTGCCTCCGCCAGCCTCGCGGGACCAAAATGATCCGTTTTCCTCCGTCCCCAAGGGATCAGCCGGAACCGCTCGCCACGAAATCGGCCCATCTACTACGTTTGACGCGATACCCATGACCATACCTTCGTTTTGAACAAAACCACAGGCGTTCTACCTGCGGTTTTGTTTTCGCGTTTTTGGCATGGTTGGGGGTAAGGGACTAAACGTAGTAGATGGGCCGGTTTCGTGGCGCCCCCGGCACACAAAAGTGCCGCCACGGAGGAGGGAGATGCCTCCGTGGCGGCTGGGGATAGGAGTAGGTCGGGATTTAGCCCTGCCGGCCGCCCGGGGCCTTTTGGCCCCGGGCGCTGCCAGCGTGCCTAGCGCTTACGGATACCCCAGACCAGGGCTCCGACGCCGGCCATGGCGATAACAAATGCCATGAGCAGTGCGGCGGCCTGCTGGTCACCCGTGGTGGGCAGGAAACCCTTAACCGTCTTGACGATGTTCGTCACGGTCTTGGGCGTGCCGGGATCGGGCATCGGCACGGGCGTCTCGGGCTTCTTGTACGCGTTGTTGAACACGATACCCTCAACGCTCTTGTCGCCCTTAGTATAGGTAACGCTCGCCTTGAGGTTACCCTCACCGTCGTCGACCACGTTGACGGTCGCGGTAAAGACGGACTTGTCATAGGTCATACCGGGCTCGTCGCCCTTGACCTCGCTGATGGTGTAGACGTGCGTGCCGGGCTCGCTGTACTCGAACTTATCGAAGCTGATCTTACCGTCGGCATCGTTGGTGACGGTGGACTCGATGCCCTCGCCAACGAGCTTAAAGCTAAACTCGTCCTTCTTGAGCTCGCGTCCCTCGAGCACCTTGATGGCGCCGATGGAAACCTGCGTAGGCATGGCGTGATACTTGTTGGTAAAGCCAGCCGACTCGGTAGTTCCCTCGAGCTTGTGCGCCGCGGTCAGCGTGCCATCACCATTGTCGGAGACGGTGGTCACGACGGTGTAGGTCGTGCCGTCATAGGTGACGCCCTTGTACAGGCCGAGCGCGTTGGGGCAAGCCTCGCGCAGCGTGTACGTGTGCGTGCCGGGCGCCTTGTAGCGGATCGGGCTCAGCGTAACGTTGCCGTTGGCGTCGTTGGTACCGCTGGCGACAACCGCGCCGTCCTCGAGTAGCTCAAACGTGAACTCGCCGGCTGCAAGGTCGCGGCCGGTCAGACGCTTGACTGTCTTGACCTGATCGGTCACGGACGAATCGGTAGGTGCCACGCCGTAGGTGTTGGTAAACGTGAAGGCAGCACCGTCGTCGCCTTCGCGCTTGACGCTCAGATGCCCGGCACCGTCGTCAGACACGGTGTAGGAAACCTTGCGCGTGGCGTTGGTGTCATTGGTCACGCCAGGGGCGCTACCGGACTCGGTCACCGTGTAGGTAAAGGTGTGCGAGCGCGGAGCGGTGGGGGCTGCGGGCTCGGACTCGTCGCCGGGCTCGTCAGCGTTGGCATCAGCGTCGGCGTCGGCCTCTGCCTCGTCAGCATCGACGTCGTCAGCTTCGTCTGCCTCGGCCTTATCGGTCGCATCGTCCGTCACGCCCAGAGCGCGGTTGAGGTCCTCGAGCGTAAAGTGGATCTTGCCAAAGTCCACGTTACCGACTGCGTCGTTAGTTACGGTCGTGCGCTCGGGCATCGGGGCACCTGCCTCGTCGGCGGTCACGGTAAAGGTGAACTTACCCGTGATGTCGGCCGGGGTCAGGCCCTCGGCAACCTGGAGCTTCTTAGTACCGGTGAGCGCAGCATCCACGGCGTCGGCGCCGTAGACGTTCTCGAACAAGGGCTCGACGCCGCCGTAGTCGACCGTCGCCGTCAGGGTACCGTCACCGTTGTCGACGACGATAACCTTAAAGCCAAAGCTCCACGTTGTAGCGGAAACGCCATTCGGCAGCCCGAATAAATCTTCGTAGGCCGTGTAGTTAATGGTCCAGGCAAGCTTGCCGTCCTTATCGGTACGATAAGCAAGCCCAGCAGCCTCAAGATTAGCAAGCATCTTGGTGTCGTAGTGCAGCGTATCAAAGCTCACGTGCCCGCCGATATTGGGCTTGAGGTTTTCGTATGCCACAAGCTCACCCTGATAGGCGATGCCGAACCAGAACTCGCCGTCGGCCATCGGGCGACCGGTCAGAGTCTTGGTGGCAACGACCTGAGCAGCGGTACCACCAGGCGTGTTGGTCGTAGCGCTGTAACTGTTGTGGAACGGCACCAGGGCCTTCTCGACCTTGTTCTCGCCACTCTTGTGGACCGTCTCATGCGTGCCCTCGGGACCGCCGGAAACGGTCGTCGTAGCAGTGAGCGTGCCGGCGGTGTCGTCGGCGATGGCGATCGTCACCGTGCGCACGGCGTCGTCGTAGGTGTAACCGGGCTGGCCGTCGTTCTTCTCGGCCACGGTGTACGTAAAGGTCTTGCCGGCGTCAGCCTGCGTAAATATAACCTCATGACCAGCCAGAATGTCGATCAGTCCGACCGTTGCCTCTGCCGCTGCGGGGGACTTGAAGCTATTAGCCCCGGGCAGCAGACCGAGCGCGCGAGCCGAAGCGTCGTCAGCAGGTGTCACGGTAAAGGTGAACTGACCCTCGGTCATGGGGCGGCCATCCAGATACTTGCTGAGCCACAGACCGCCGGCAGCGGTGTAGTTAAGCTCAGTGCGGTACGTGTTGGTAAAGCGTCCGTTTTCCTTCTTGGTGACGTTGGCGGTCAGGCTGCCATCGCCGTTCTCGGTCACGGTCACTTCGGCGGTTGCGACATGCGCGTCATACGTCATGCCGACCGTGCTGCCCGCGTTCTCGCGAATCTCGTACTTATAGGTTCCGGCGGCAGCGTAGTGAATCTTGCCGAACTTGATGGCGGCAATGCCGTCCTTCGCGTCCTTCTTGCTCACGGTTACGGTTGCGGGATCGGGCAGTGGGGCGTCTTCGGGGGCGGTGATGGTAAAGCTGAACTCGTCCCCATCCGTCCAGTCGCGGCCGCTGATGACCTTGCTCAGGTCAAAGTCGAGCTCCGCATCGAGCGGGGCCACGCTGTAGGTGTTCTTGAAAGTCGCAGCCGTGGCGTCCTTCAGGACATGCTCGGCCTTGAGGGTGCCGTCGCCGTTGTCCGTGATGGTGGTCTCGATGGTGTACTTGGCGTCACTGTAGGTGATGCCCTTGCTGGTGGTTCCGCCCTTGATCTCGCGCAGCGTGTAGGCGTGCTTGCCGGGCTTGTCGTATGCGACCTTGCCCATCGTGATCGCGCCGTCGGCAGCGTTAGTGCCGGTAGCGACAACCTTATCGCCCTCGACGAGCTCGAAGGAGAACTCGCCTTCCTTGAGCTCACGCCCGGTCAGGACCTTGTTCGCGGTGATCTGGTCGGTGACGCTCGTCTCGACAGGCGTCACGTTATAGGTATTGGTGAACGTGAAGGCCGCATCACCGTCCGGCTTGCGGGATACGCGCAGATTCCCCTTGCCGTCATCGGTCACGGTGAAGGAAACCTCGCGCGACGGCTTAGCGTCGTTGGTCACGCCAGCGACCTCACCGGACTCGGTCACGGTGTAGGTAAAGGTGTGCTCGCGCTTCTCGGGCTTCTCACCCACAGCCTTGTTAAGGTCGTCGAGCGTAAAGGTAATCTTGCCAAAGTCGACCTTGCCGTCAACGTCGTTGTGCACGCTCGTGCTCGCAGGCATAGGTGCGCCCTCTTCACCGGTCACGGTAAAGGTGAACTTGCCGGTGATATCAGCCGGGGTCAGAGCGTCGTCAACCTGCAGATTCTTGATACCCGCAAGCGATGCCTCGGTAGCATTCGTGGTGTAGGCGTTCTTGAACTCGATGCTCTTGACGTCCTTGGCGTCCTTCAGCTCGTGCGTGGCAACCAGCTGGCCCTTGCCGTTATCGGCGATGGTCGTCACGATGGTGTAGACCGCGTCATCGTAGTCAATACCGCCGGAGTTGCCCTTAACCTCATGCAGCTTGTAGGTGTGCTGGCCGATCTCGGTGTACTTGATGGCACTGAACGTCACCTTGCCGTCGGCAGCGTTCTTAACGGTCTCGATAAGCTCAGAGTCCTCATCCTTAATCTCGCGCAGCTCAAAGCTGAACTCACCGACCGTAAGGTCGCGCCCGGTCAGAGACTTGGTCACGGCAATCTGACTGGTTACGCTGGACTCAACAGGATTCGTAGCGTAGGCGTTCTTGAACTCGGTCTCACCCGAGGTCGCCTTCACGTCAGCGCTCAGTTCGCCCTTCTTATTGGGCTTCACCGTCACGGTGATCTCCGCGACGTTACCGCTGTAGGCGATGCCGTCAATCGTGGTCCCGGCGTGCTTTTCACTGACCTTGTAGACGTACGTGCCAGGTTCGGTGTATTCGACCGTGCCGAAGTCGATGACAGCCTTGCCCTTGTCGTCCAGGTCAGCCTTGCGCACGATCGCAGTCGTAGTCGCAGGCATCGGGGCGCCGTTCTCGGACGTCAGGCCAAACTCAAACGCGTCAGTATCCCTCCAGTCGCGGCCCTCGAGCACCTTGGTTAGACCAAAGCTGGCTTTGGTGTTCACCATTGCCGGCGTCATGTCATACGCAAAGCTGATCTTGCCGTTGTTGCCCAGGTAGGAATTGACATGCGTCGCGGCCGCCTTGGCGGACATGTTGTTCCACTTGAAGTTGAGAACGTCGGTCGCGGTGCCAGTGTTGTTGTCGCCCACACTCTCCTTGGTGGTGTGGAGCTCGTCGATAAAGGCTAGGCGCGCGGTTCCCACGCTAAACGAAAGGTTGCCGCCCTCGTCGGCAACAATAGCGCCGTCAAACTTCGCAGCGTCGCCGCCGATAAACTCGATGACGGTGGTGGCGGGCTTGGCCTCGCCGTTCTCGCCCTGCTCCTCAAACTCATCCTTGTAGTAATAGGTGCCGGTATCTGCCAGTGAATTCTTTGCGGGCTGTGTGCAGTCCTTGTCCGTGTAAATGGGAGTCTGCTTCTGGAAGTAGTAGTAGCGGTTGGTGTCGGCCGGCTCAAAGGTCGCAACCGTATCACCCAACGCACCACCGCTCCACTTGTTCGCGTAGAAGCTCACGGTCTTGGTGCCGTCAACGACAGTCGTATTATGCTCGATGTAGTCCTTGAGCCCCGTGACCTTCTCGGGCGTAAACAGGTTGTCAAGTGCGGCGCTCTTCACGCTCGAGGCATACTTCACCTGAATGGGCTTAACGTTGTCGACCGAAAGCTTGCCGTCTACGGTCTTAAAGTGGCTCAGCGGAATCAACGACGCAGGAATGTTAACCGTTACAATATCGCCCTTCTGGGGATTGTCAGCGCCAGCACGCTGCACGGTGATGAGCAGGTCTTTTGCCTTGCCGGTGAACTCGTATGTGTCGGTATTGGTTTCTTTGTTGAACGTCTTGCTCGCCTCGGTAAACGGCGTGCCGTTGATGACGACTTCGGTAAATCCGTCGACCTGCATAAAGTCGCCCAGCTCGTCGGTAAACGTAATGTAGCCAGACTTGGTCTCGTCGTAGCCCTTATGGATTTCGGTCGGATAAGGCGCCTCCGATGTGATGGCCTGTGAGATGTCGTCGAAGACCTTCTTGAGCTCTTCGGCGTTGGTCGCCGACTTGTAGTAGTCGGAGTTTTCCGCGCGTGTGCCAAGCTTGTCGCTCGCATACGACGTGGCATCGGGATAATTACTCGACACGGCGTGCATAAACTTGTTGACGTCGCTTGTCCCCTCTTTCGAGGGATCGTCAGCGGGGTCCGCTCCACTAAAGATGCCGATGGTATAAACGGTGGCTTTGCCATCCTTCATCTTCTTGGCAGCCGTCACGGCACCCATGGCGACGTCAGAATCAAACTCGCTGAAGCTCGTTGGCTTGCCGTCGGTAAAGAACACAACGATCTTCTTGGCATCTGCGCGGCCAGAAGTGATATCCCCGGCCAGTTCCAGACCATAGTCGGCACGCGTGGCACCGCTTGGTTTGATTCCAGCAACTGTATCCTCAAGAACTTTCACGTTGCCGCCAGAGCAATCGGTCAAACCCTTCATCACCTGCGAGTTGTTGTACCAAAATTGCCCTTTCTTGTACTGGTCATTGCCGACCTTATTGGTCTTATCACCCGCAAACTTAACAATGGCAACCCTGTGCTGCCTATCGACACCCTCGATACCCTCGTTTTGCTTGGCAATGGTATTGATAAAGCTGTTCGCAGCGCTCTTCAGTGCATCGATACGCTTGGTGGAATCTCCGCCACCCATAGGATCATCCATCGAGCCAGAGGCATCCAGCACCATCACGATGTCAAGCGGCGTGGTGACCGTCACGGTTGAATTAGACGTCGAGGACATCGCCGAAAGCGTGGTCAAAAAGTCCGACTCTTCGTTTTCCTCGGTTGCCTTGACCGTCTTGTCGGTCCAGATTCGACCGACGTTTTGGGTCGTTACCTTATTGCCACCGTGGCCTGCCGCCCAGATTTCCCAGCGACCGCTGGTGTCGGGGTCGGCGACCTTTCCGGTCATTATCGGTCCGTCCATTCCTGTGCTGGACCTGGCGTTGGCCTCGGGCAGCATGGCGAATGCTGCGGCTGGCAACACCAGCACTACGGCCAGTATCACCGCCAAGAGACCCCTCGTGTACTTACCCATCGTGTCTCCCTTCTCGCGGTCTCAGACCTTGCATCAGCCTAAAGTTACGGAATGAGACACAATTAGGGCAGGTGACACATGTTCCAGATTCGGTTTTGAGCGTGAGACAAATGTCTCACCAAAGTTGAGACACGGCGTTTTCGCAGGAAAACGGGTGCGACTCGGAGCCATCAGGCAAAAATGACCCACTTTCCTCCGTCCTTGGGGGATCAGGAGCTGTTACGGGTATGGTGCCATTTCAAAACTATGCCGGATTACGGGGCAAAAGTCGGGGCCCTCATCCATACCCTCATTTTTTGAAAAACGGCAGGCTATCTACCTGCACTGATAATTGTCCTTGGGGGAAGCGGGCACTGCGGGGGCGCGTCAACAGCGCGCGATTTCCGCGTCGCAG